>JBBISP010000008.1:0-67283 GCA_037441185.1 Nitrospirota bacterium
GAAGCCTTTTTCATTATGAAAATATTACTACTGCATGGTAGGATGTGTCAATTGTAGTAATAATTTTTTTAACCTTGTCAAACCAAATCTGTCCAAAATAAATTTATAATAGGCTACAGAAGCAAGGCATATGGCGCAATTTCTGCAGCCAAATCACGGGTAACCTTAATACGGCTGGAGACGACAGCGGAAGCCGTGCAAATTTATAAAGTAAAGACAATATGGTCAAATAATGATTTGCACTTGTATAGAGGTAGTTTTTTGGCAAAGAAATTGAGCCATATGCCTTTAGATGGATTATTTTGGACAGCAGTGATTTTTTATCTCTCTTTTTGACCTATATATATTAAAGAAAAACGACGTTTCCTAAAAAGAAAATCATAAAGACTTCTAATTAACCACATATCTGAGTGAAAATTGACCTCCTTGCAAATTACCTTTTTGAAACCATATCCATCCATAAAAGATATTAGTCCGTCTTTATTAAAAGACCTTACATGCTGCCATCGGTGAAAGATACATCCACAATCAGGACATATTACATTTTGTTCTGATAGAACCTCATTGTTTGGAACAGTAATGACAAGATGGCCGCCTTTTTTTAAAACCCTGTAAAGTTCACTCAGCGTAGAAAATATGTGCTCCTGCAATACATGCTCAAGAACTTCTATGCAGAAGACAGCATCGTAAGTTTCATCTTCTGACTGAATAATTCCATCAATAATCGAGACAATACCCTTAAAAAATGAATTTGTCTTAAATTTCTCGTCCACAAAAGAGAGAGAATCTTTAGAAAAGTCTGCCCCTTCACAGAATATCTTTTTCTGCAAAAGTCTTTCAATAATAAAACCTTTCCCGCAGCCATAATCAAGCACCCGGCGGTTTTGCAGGCTAACTTCTTTAAGAACCGCTCTCAAAACAGATTTGCCAACCAATTTGCTGAAATAAAGACCCTCAGCCCCCTTATTTAATGAAATATAGTCCCAAAACAAGGATACCTTTTTGTCTGTCCATTTTACTTCATGAGATTCACACCTTACCTGCAGATCATCCATATTTCAGCACCTGACTCAATATTTTTATATCCCGATTATGCAAATATACCATAATAAAAAAAGCTAAAAAAATAATTGTGCCCATATAACTTGCTGCTGCACCCATATGATTAAAAAAAGGCACTAATATTAAAAGCAATGCGATATTTAACAGTGCGCCAGAAATTATTATCTGGGAATAAAACCTTTTGAAACCAAATACGAGCAGCGTAATAGTGCCATATGTACAGAATACATTTATAAATGGAGTTAATGACAATATTTTAATAATATTCACAGATTCCGTATATTGTGAACCAAGAATAATTTTTACAATCTCCCCTGAAAATATAAAAAGCATTATTGATATGGCAATGCCTAATCCTGCCATAATCCTTATTATCCTTACAAGAAAGATTATTGCATCCCTTGCAGACTCTTGCGTCAGCCTGCTTAGATAGGGATAAAGTGTTTGTGATGCAGGCTGAAACAGACCATTAATAGCCTCTATTATCTTGAATCCTGCGGCATAATAGCCAACTATAGTATTGCTTGTAAAAAGTCCGAGAATAAATATATTGCTAACTGTATACAGACTTATGGCGACGGTAGAAACAAATATATGCCAGCCTTCTTTAAGCTCATGTTTTATCTTGCTAACAGGCGGAATAAAAAATCTTACCCCAAATTTTTTAAATACCAGATGCAGACTCAATATTCCCGATATAATGAGACCTGCAGAATTTATCAAAGGCACATAGATATAGTCGTTCTGATCCTTTATAAATATAAAAATACAAGCAGTGAATATAGCCTGCGACAGTATAGATAACATGGCCATCTGCCTCATCTTCTCCATTCCCTGAAAAAACCAGATCGGAAAGAGTAGATTACCCACAACCATTCCAAATGCAAAAAAATAGATAAGCCATTCTGCTTTAAACTTTCCGATGTTAAAAATAAAAAGGCATAATATCAAAAAGCTGATACTCATAAGGATAGTCTTTATAATTATTACTGAATTGAATATCTCTGATACTCGCTCTTTATTGTTTCTATGAATAGATATCTCCCTTGTAGCAGACAGATTGAATCCATACTCAGTGATTATGACAAAATATTGGACAAATGCCTGAGTAAAGGCAATAAGACCGAATTTCTCAGGACCAATTATTCTTACGAGATAAGGGACTGTTATCAGGGGCAGGATATAACTTGCTATCTGTATGCCTGAAAGGGATAGAAAATTAGAGATTAAAACCTTTTTGTGACTCATTTCGGATTTTAGATTAAGCAATTTTTCAAGGTTTTGTAAAGCAATTGTATAAGCGCAGCTCATCTTTTCTGAACCGCTGGCATTGAATAGACAACTAAATATATAATGTAAGCAAGTATAATTGTAAAGTCATTATAAGGTTGATAAATGAAGATACTCCATCTGCTTTATGAAAGCAAGGGCGACTATTTCGGCATTGGCGGTGTCGGGATAAGGGCATACGAAATATATAAACATTTAAAGGGCAGGCATGATATAACCCTTTTGTGCAAGAAATATCCAGGAGCTAAAGATGGAGAGATTGAAGGATTGAAACATATTTTTGTCGGCGTTGAAAGCAAAAGCCTTGCAAGGACACTGCTTTCATACTCTTATCAAGCAGCAAAATTCGTAAAAAAACATGGCGATGATTTTGATATTATAATCGAAGAATTCTCTCCTGCTATCCCAACATTTCTTCATTTTTTTACAAAAAAACCAATAATCCTGCAAATACAAGGCCATACAGGTCAGCTTTATTTTAAAAAATATAATTTTCTTCATGCCCTGATTCTTTATCTTATGGAAAATATTAGACCCATGTTTTATGATAATTTTATATTCGTTAACAAAGAAACTGTTAAAAAATTCCTACAAAAAAGTAAAAAAAATATTTCAATAATATCAAATGGAGTATCTGCTGATCTTCTTGATATATTTTTTTCAGAAGGTAATTATATTCTTTATTTCGGCAGAATAGATATCTATACAAAGGGTCTTGATATATTAATAAAGGCTTATAACGAATTCTATAAATCTTTCCCAGATGTCCGAATGGTTATAGCAGGAGATGGAAGGGACATAGAAAAATTCAAGGCGGAAATTGAGAATTTGTCGTTTGATGTGAGACAAAAGATAGAATTGCTGGGCTGGATTTCGGGCGATAAAAAGGTAGAGGCTATAAGCAATGCATTGTATGTTGTTTTCCCTTCAAGGCATGAAGCGCAGCCAATAGTTGTTCTTGAGGCGATGGCTTGTGGAAAGGCTGTTATAGTTAGTGATCTGCCTGAAACTCAGTTTGTAATTGACAACAACGCAGGGCTATCCTTTAAAGTTGGCAATTATGAAGGCCTTGCTGAGTCTATGAAAAAGCTGCTCGCATCAAATGATAGAAAAGAGATGGGTATGCGCGGCAGGCAATGGGTTAAGGATTATACATGGGATAAGATGGCTGTCGCTTTTGAAGATATTTTAAAAAATGCTGCAAGGCAGCAAATAGGAGTATAAATGAGACAGGCTGAGATAGAGATATCAAAGGGAAAAAGGTTTGAATTCGGCAAAAACTGGGCGCGTTTTCTAAAAACGCTAAATGAAAGCCATATCATTGAGGCGGAAAAATCCCTTAAACAGATGCTTGAGGTCAAAGACCTAACAGGTAAAAAATTTCTTGATATTGGCTCAGGCAGCGGACTTTTTAGCCTGGCTGCCAGACGTTTGGGAGCGCAAGTGCATTCCTTTGACTATGATGCGCAATCCACAGCCTGTACATCTGAACTCAAAAAGAGATACTTCCCTGAGGATCCATATTGGAGGATCGAAGATGGCACTGTCTTTGATCTTGACTATATCAAGTCTCTTGGAGAGTTTGATATAGTCTATTCGTGGGGAGTTCTGCATCACACAGGCGACATGTGGCAGGCAATGAAAAATGTCCTTTTGCCTGTCAAACAAGGCGGTAGATTGTTCATCTCTATTTATAATGATCAGGGCATTAGATCAATCTTATGGCGGCATATAAAACGTTACTATTGTTCTGGTGCTATAAAGAGGCTTTGGATAATTTTTACATTCATACCTTTTTTTATCTTCAGCGGTCTGGCTATTGACATTATTACGGGAAAAAATCCTCTTAAACGCTATTTAGAATATAAGAAAAATAGGGGAATGTCGCTATTTCATGACTGGATAGATTGGCTCGGTGGCTTCCCCTTTGAGGTTGCAAAACCCGAAGAGGTATTTGATTTTTTCCTGAATAGAAATTACATGCTTCAAAGATTAAAGACCTGCGGCGGCGGGCTCGGATGCAATGAATTTGTATTTAAAAGACTATGAAGATAATGTTTCTAACATTTTCCCTTAATTATGGAGGAGCTGAACGTCAGATTGTTACTCTTGCAAAAGGATTGCACGAGATTGGTCACCAGATTATAGTCGTAACCTTTTACCCAAATGGTCCTCTTGAAGGAGAACTTCGTGATGCAAGAATCCAGGTCAAATCACTGAATGTCAAAAACCGTTTGAATACACAAGGTCTGTGGCGACTGATTTGCCTATTGAAAGAAGAAAAACCGGATATATTTCATGGCTATCTCAGCATACCTAATGTCCTCACGGTTTTGCTAAAGCCCATTTTCCCTCGTATATCCTCTATCTGGGGTATTCGGGCTTCCAATATTCATACTTTTCTCAACGATAAACTGGAGCGACTTGTTTTCAGGATCGAATGCTGCTTGTCAGATTTTGCTGATCTGATAATCGTTAATTCGAGGGCAGGATGGAACTATGTAATAGAACATGGATTCCCAGAAAATAAAACAGTTCTCATTCACAATGGTATTGACACTGGCAAATTTTCTTCTGCCCCGCAGGCCCGGCAAAGAATTCGGATGGAATGGAGAATTTCTGACGCGTATATCCTTATTGGCATTGTAGCCAGGATAGATCCAACAAAGGATTATCCCACCTTTCTAAGAGCAGCCGCACTTTTATCAGGCATGCGGGATGATGTTATGTTTGTATGTATAGGCGATGGTCATGATGAATATCGTCAAAAAATCCATGCTCTTGGCGACAAAATGGGACTCTCAGGCCGTCTCTTATGGGCAGGAAGCCGCAATGACATGCCTGCCGTCTATAGCGCCCTTGATATTGCCACATCATCTTCTTTAGTAGAGGGCTTTCCTAATGCTATCGCTGAAGCCATGTCGTGCGGTGTGCCGTGCGTTGCAACAGATGTTGGCGATTCATCAGATATTGTAGGAGATATAGGTATAATTGTGCCTCCAGCAAACCCTGAAGCGCTGGCAAATGGATGGCTTCAATGCATTAAAAAGGACAAAAAAGAGATGTCTTTGGCATCAAGACAGCGTATAGAGGAGCGCTTTAGCGTAAAACAACTGGTAAAGCAAACAGAAATGTTGTTATCACAGATCGTAACATCTAAAGCAAAAAAACAATGAGACAAAAATGTGCGGCATAACAGGCTTCTGGGATGCATCTGGCAAACAGCAAGATGATCTTCGGTCTATTGTCCTTGATATGGCCGACGCCATCCGACATCGCGGGCCTGATGACTCAGGCATATGGGTGGATCAGAAAACAGGCCTTGCACTGGGACATCGCCGTTTATCAGTCATAGATATTTCCTCTTGCGGACATCAACCCATGTTTTCAGCATGCGACCGTTATGTGATCGTGTTCAATGGTGAAATATATAATTTCCTATCAATTAAAAAGGAACTGGAGGAAGTAGGGGCCGCCCCTCAATGGCGGGGACATTCTGACACAGAAGTAATGCTTGCTGCAATCAGTTATTGGGGATTGGAAAAGGCTCTGAAACATTTTGTAGGGATGTTCGCCTTTGCCCTGTGGGATAGAGAACTGAGAATTTTAGCCCTTGTTAGGGATCGTATTGGAGAAAAACCGTTATATTATGGCTGGATAGGCAAGACATTTCTTTTTGGATCAGAACTTAAGGCCTTGTTCGCCTATCCAGAATGGAAAAGTGAGATAAACATAAATGCCATTGGACTTTACATGCAGCACAATTACATACCTTCACCGTACTCTATTTTTAAAGGCATTTTTAAACTACTACCAGGCACAGTTTTGCTGCTAACAGAAGAAGCTGTAAATAAAAGAGACCCCCAATCCTATCAATTCTGGTCAGCTAAAGATATTGCAATAGCAGGAATGAAAAACCCCTTTGCCTGTGATGCTTCAGAGGCATCGTCTGAGCTCGAAGCGCTGTTGAACAAAGTTGTTTCAGATCAGTTATTGTCTGATGTACCACTTGGGGCATTTCTCTCCGGAGGAATAGACTCATCATTAGTAGTGGCTTTAATGCAGTCACAATGCAGTCAGCCGATAAAAACCTTTACTATAGGATTTCACGAAGGGATCTATGACGAATCAAAATATGCAAAAGCAGTGGCGCAATATCTTGGCACAGACCATACGGACCTTTATGTCACTCCAAAAGAGGCCATAGAGGTAATTCCCAAACTACCGTTTATTTACGATGAACCTTTTGCAGACTCATCGCAGATACCTACCTTCATGGTCTCTCTCTTGACACGTCGCCATGTTACAGTAAGCCTGTCGGGTGATGGTGGAGATGAACTATTTTGTGGTTATGACCGTTACCTCTGGGCTTCGGATATTCAGCAAAAGATAGGATGGATACCTAATAGGGCAAGAAATGTGATTGGAAGGCTTTTGACTCTTTTGTCCCCTGATATATGGGATAGCATTCTCCACAGGATACGCTTCTTTCTTCCGCAAAGTCTAAGACAGAAACTTTTGGGAGACAGGATTCATAAGGCAGCAGAGATTCTGTCATTTGATGGCTTAGCTGATCTGTATTTAAAATTAATTTCGCACTGGAAAGGCGCATCTATAGTGCTAAAATCTGACCCACTGCCTGCAATCATTTTCAATAGCAATCAATATGCAAGTTTCAAAAACTTTATCCTTTTGATGATGTATATTGATACAGTCAGCTATCTGCCTGATGATATAATGGTTAAGGTGGATAGGGCATGCATGGCCTGCAGCCTCGAATCAAGAACACCTTATCTTGATCACAGAGTAGTAGAGTTTGCATGGCGTTTGCCCATATCAATGAAGATCAGAAATAAAAAAGGAAAATGGCTCTTAAAAAAAGTTCTATACAAATATGTACCGAGCGAATTGATCGAACGGCCTAAGATGGGGTTTGGTGTCCCTATTGATGTATGGCTGAGGGGGTCGTTAAAAGAATGGGCCGAGGAGTTGCTTAATGAAAAACGACTTAAAAGCGATGGGATCTTTAATCCACAGACAATACGAAAGAAATGGCTGGAACACATTTCCGGCAGACAGAACTGGCAGTATTACTTGTGGGATATATTAATGTTTCAGGCATGGAAAGCCTATTGGCGGATATAATATCTTAAAGAAACTAAAGATGAAAATACTTCAACTCATATACGAAAGTTATGGCAGCCCTTTTGGATTTGGCGGCGCGGGAGTAAGGGCATATGAAATTTACAAAAGACTAAAAGATAGACATGACATAACACTTCTTTGCATGAAATATCCAGGGGCTTTAGATAAAGATATTGAAGGCCTCAGGCATATATTTGTAGGCACAGAAAGTAAAAGCCTCACAAAAACAGTTGCTGCTTATACGCTGAAGGCAGATCATTATGTGAGGAGGCACGGAAACAATTTCGACATAATCATCGAAAACTTTCTTCCTGCCACACCATTTTTCAGCAGATTTCTTACAAAAACCCCCGTAATACTGCAGATTCAAGGGATCATGGGATTGCATTCACTGAAAAAATACAATCTCCTTTATGGCCTGCCAATGTATATCATGGAAAAGGTTTATCCTCTTCTTTACAAAAGATTTATCTTTGTTACGGATGTGAATATAGACAGACTAAGCAAAAGGGCATTAAGGTTTGATGTGATAACGAATGGCATAGATGAAGGGCTTCTTCATGCCAATAAAGAAGATGGCGATTATATTCTATTTTTGAGCAGGATTGACACTTATACAAAGGGGCTGGATATATTGATAAAAGCATTCATAATGCTATCAGACAAATTTAATGATATAAGATTGATCCTCGCAGGCTATGAATTTAATAAGGCATCAGAGCTTATTGAAAGGCTGCCTGAAAGATTAAGATATAAAGTAAGATATGCAGGTTTTGTATCTGGGAAGGAAAAAATAGATTTACTATCAAAGGCAAAGATATTCGTCCTTCCATCAAGACATGAGGCAAACCCTGTAAGCATCATCGAGGCTCTTGCCTGCGGTTGTGCAGTTTTAGTAAGTGATATACAGGAGATCAAATATGTCAGTGAAAATAAAATAGGGCTTACCTTTAAGAGCGGCTCATCAGAAGACCTTACTGAAAAGCTCGCCTTTCTTCTTGAAAATAAAATACTAAGACAGCAATTCGGAGAAAATGGACGAAGGTATGCCTTTCAATTTCTCTGGGATGATATAGCTTTAAAGTTTGAGAGGTTTCTTATGGAGATTGTTCAATCATCATCAAAGGCAAAGAGCTATCGTAAAATCAATTCGAAATACTTGATACGATATGACTAATGTGTTATTATATGAATTATAACACGGCGATAAAATGACTGCAACAGTAAAAGATTATTACCAAATACTCGGCGTTAACAAAGATGCCTCCCAGGATGAGATAAAAAAGGCATACAGAAGGCTTGCAAGAAAATATCATCCTGATCTGAATCCTGGCAATAAGGCTGCTGAGGAAAAGTTCAAAGAGATAAATGAGGCATATGCTGTAGTCGGCGACCCTCAGAAAAGGACAGAATACGACAGAGCCGGCACTACATTTGAGCAATTTCCTGGATTTGAAGGATTCAAGGGTTTTGATTTTAGAGAGACATTTGATTTTGGCGATATTTTCGAAGACATATTCGGCACGAGAATCAGGGCAGCCGAGCATTATGCCAAGGGTGAAGACATCCTTATGGGTATCGAACTTGCTCTCACTGATGCATTCACAGGAGCAACCAGACCAATAAGCATTACGCGCACTATTAATTGCGATGCATGCAATGGAACCGGCGCTGAATCGCATCAAACATGCCCTGAATGCAAGGGAACTGGAAAGGTGCAGACATCCAAAGGCTTTTTTAAAATTGCCCAGACATGTCATGAATGCGGAGGCACAGGAAGAAAGATTACATCCGCATGCAAAAAATGCAGTGGCAGAGGAAAAACAGTTTACACAGAGTCTGTAAAAGTAAAAATACCAGCAGGCGTTGATAATGGCTCTGTTGTGAAACTTAAAGGCATGGGCAATGCAGGCATAGGAGGAGGCCCAGCAGGCAACCTGCTGCTTGAAATAACTATAAAACCACATCCTGTATTTAAGCGTAAGGGCGATGATATTTATGTGCAGTTGCCTGTGACATTTGGCGAGGCAGCGCTTGGCGCAAAGATAGAAGTTCCAACAATAGACGGCTCTGCTGCAATGAAGCTTCCGCCCGGAACACAGGGAGGCCAGAGATTTAAGCTTTCAGGAAAAGGGTTCATCTCTCCAAGAACAAAACACAGAGGCGATGAATATGTAGATATAAAAATATTAGTTCCAAAGGATATTCCTGAGAGCGCAAGAGAGGCAATAAATAAAATAGAGTCCCTTTATAAAGAAGACCCGAGAAAGGAGATGAGGAAACAATAAAATGGTCAGAAGAAGACAGGATAAAAACAGCCCTGTGTATATGATAAGCGTTGTGTCCAGAATGCTTGAGGTTCATCCTCAGACATTAAGGATGTATGAACGCGAGGGATTTGTCAGCCCTTGCAGGATAAAACAGCAAAGGCTGTATTCTGACATGGACATAGAAAGATTGAATCTTGTTATCAAGCTCACAAAGGAACTCGGTGTTAATAAGGCGGGTGTGGACATAATCCTTCGGATGCGGAACAGGATGCAGTCAATGCAGGAAGAGATGCAGGAAATGATGCGTTTCATGGAAGAAGACATAAGGCGGGAATTTGAAAAACGCTTAAGAAGGATATTTGAAGAATAGGAGGCTCAGTATGAGATTAGATAAATTAACACTAAAGAGTCAAGAGGCATTACAGGAAGCTCAGAGAATTGCCGAGCGTAAAGGCAATCAGCAGCTTGATGTAGAGCATCTTCTGTATGCCCTTCTTGAGGATGAAGATGGAATAGCTTTTCAAATGCTTAAACGGCTCGGTGTAGATATAAAGTCGTTAAAGACAGATATTGAAAAAGAAATAGAGAAATTTCCAAAGGTTTCTGGTGCAACACCTCTTGGACAGATTTATATAGCTCCAAGACTAAAGGCTGTGTTGGAAAAGGCATTTGAAGAAGCAACTCATTTGACGGATGAATTCATAAGCGTTGAGCACTTGATGCTTTCCATTTCAAAGGCATACGGCTCTGCATCTGATGCCCTCAAGAGATACGGTGCAGCGCCTGATAATATTCTTACAGCAATGAGGGAGATTCGTGGAGTTCATCGCGTAACAGACCCTAATCCAGAGGAAAAATATCAGGCGATTGCCCGCTATGCCAAGGATCTCACAGAGCTTGCAAAAAGGGGAAAGCTCGACCCTGTTATTGGAAGGGATGAAGAGATAAGAAGGGTAATTCATGTGCTTTCCAGAAGAACAAAAAACAATCCTGTACTTATAGGGGACCCTGGTGTCGGCAAAACAGCTATCGCTGAGGGGCTTGCCCAGAGGATAGTTGACGGAGATGTGCCGGAAACATTAAGGGATAAAAAATTAATAGCCCTTGACATAGGAAGTCTTATTGCAGGTTCTAAATACAGAGGAGAATTTGAAGAGAGGCTTAAGGCTGTCTTAAAGGAGATAGAGCAGTCTGAAGGCAAGATAATAACTTTTATAGACGAGCTTCATACACTCGTTGGCGCAGGCGCAGCAGAGGGCGCTGTTGATGCAGCAAATATGCTTAAACCTGCACTCGCAAGAGGCGAATTAAGATGCATCGGAGCTACGACTGTTGATGAATATAGAAAGCATGTAGAAAAAGATCCTGCGCTTGAAAGGAGATTTCAGCCTGTTTACATAAAGGAGCCGTCTGTTGAAGACACTATCTCTATCCTGAGAGGATTAAAAGACAGATACGAGGTCCATCATGGAGTAAAGATAAAAGACTCTGCACTTATAGCCGCTGCCATGCTTTCGCACAGGTATATATCCGACAGGTTTTTGCCTGATAAGGCAATAGACCTCATTGATGAATCAGCAGCAAGACTGAGGATGGAAATAGACAGCATGCCTGTTGAGCTTGATGAGATAGAGAGGAAGCTGAGACAGCTTGAGATAGAAAAACAGGCATTGATGAGAGATGATGGCTCCCTCGATGCTCAGGAAAAGCTTGGAAAATTGTCCAGAGAAATGGCAGAGCTTCAGGCAAAAAGGGATGCATTAAGAGCGCAATGGTTGAGCGAAAAAGAGGTTATTCAGAAGATAAGGGATATAAAAGAGCAGATAGAAAAAACAAAGATCGATTCTGAGAGGGCAGAAAGAGAAGGAGACCTCACAAAGGCTGCTGAACTTAGATACGGCCGTTTGATTGAACTACAAAAGGCACTCGAAGATGAAAACATAAAATTGAAAGAGACGCAGTCAAAAAGAAAGATGTTAAAAGAAGAGGTTGATGAAGAAGACATTGCTGAGGTCGTATCAAAATGGACAGGTGTGCCTGTTTCGAGGATGCTCGAAACAGAGGTGCAGAAACTGATACATA
The DNA here is from genome assembly GCA_037441185.1 of Nitrospirota bacterium. GTDB lineage: Bacteria > Nitrospirota > Thermodesulfovibrionia > Thermodesulfovibrionales > Dissulfurispiraceae > JBBISP01. The sequence goes on from JBBISP010000008.1 coordinate 11,850, forward strand.
TGGAAGACAGACTGCGGCAGAGGGTTGTTGGGCAGGATGAGGCGATAGTAGCAGTATCAGATGCTGTCAGAAGGGCAAGGGCAGGACTTCAGGATCCAAACAGACCAATCGGTTCATTCATTTTCCTTGGGCCGACAGGTGTGGGAAAGACAGAACTGGCAAAGGCGCTTGCGGAGTTTATGTTTGACGATGAATCTTCAATGATAAGAATTGATATGTCCGAATACCAGGAGCGTCATACAGTATCAAGACTTGTGGGAGCGCCTCCAGGTTATGTGGGTTATGAAGAAGGCGGGCAGCTTACAGAGGCCATACGAAGAAGGCCATATTCAGTAATTCTATTTGATGAAGTTGAAAAGGCGCATCCAGAGGTCTTTAATCTTCTACTTCAACTTCTTGATGACGGCCGCTTAACAGACGGACATGGAAGAACTGTAGATTTCAGAAATACAGTAGTGATACTCACATCAAACATCGGAAGCATGCACATACAGGAACTTCTTGAAGAGAGATCAAAGAGAAAAGGTTTTCATTGGAGTGTAGAAACAGACAATGAGAAAGAATTAAAAGACAAGATTATGCAAGACATGAAGGCATTTTTCAGACCCGAATTCCTTAACAGAATTGATGAGATTATCATATTTAATCCATTAAGCGAGGAGCTTCTTAAGCAGATTGTGGATATTCAGGTTGAAAGGATGAAAAAATATCTTCACGAAAAAAAGCTCGACATTACGCTCACTGAAAGCGCTAAAGAGTATATTGCAAAAATAGGATATGATCCTGTTTACGGAGCAAGACCTTTGAAGAGGTCAATACAGAAGGAAATACTCAACCCACTTGCATTTAATCTCCTTAAAGACATATTCAAGGAGGGCGATATAATAGAAGTGGATTGCGTAGACAATCAAATTTCATTCAATAAGCTCGAAGTTGCAGAGTCAGTAATATAAGGGGTCTTTGGCCCCGAGAATAAAAAGGCTAAGGTTGAGGCTGCTTAATCTTGACCTTAACTTGAAGTTAGGAGGTTGCTATGTCAATAGTAAAATGGAGTCCGCTAAAAGAACTTGAAGAGATGAGAAAAGACATGGACAGGCTCTTCGAGGATTTCTTTGCACCTGTGGCAAGGAGGAGGCGATGGTTGAAACCAGAATTAGGTGTAGTTGTGCCCAACATAGAACTATACGACAGAAAGAATGAGATAGTGCTGAAGGCAGAACTGCCGGGAATTAACAAAGAGGATATAGACCTGACCATAACAAAGGACTCCCTCACCTTGAAGGGCGAGATCAAGAAAGAAGAAGAAGTAAAGGAAGAAGACTACTATGCCTGCGAAATGAGCTATGGGAGCTTCACTCGTACAATTGCGCTTCCTGTTGAGGTTGACAGCGTAAAGGCAAAGGCATCGTTTAAAAACGGGATATTAGAAGTAGTTCTTCCAAAAAAGGAAGAGGCAAAACCTAAAGAGATAAAGATAGAGGTATCGTAGAAAAAAAATTGCGCTGAGGGTCAAGTGTCAAGGTAGCGTAAAATTTTCTGTTGCTTGTTTAAGGGAAAAAGGCTGACAGTGTTTTAATCACTGCCAGCCTTCGTTTTTTCAATCTCTAAGCTTACTTTAGATAAGCGGAACGATAAGCAATGCCACGATGTTAATAACCTTTATCATAGGGTTAATTGCTGGACCTGCTGTATCCTTGTAAGGATCGCCGACTGTGTCGCCTGTTACAGAGGCTTTATGCCCGTCGCTGCCTTTCTTATGCATAACTCCTTTGTCATCGGTAACGCCGTCTTCAAAAGATTTTTTGGCATTGTCCCATGCTCCGCCGCCGCTTGTCATTGCAATTGCCTGGAAAAGTCCTGTGACTATGCTTCCTATAAGCACGCCGCCAAGAGCCTCTCTGCCAAGCAAGAAACCGACAAGTATTGGAGCCACAACAGGAATAAGCGCTGGAAGCATCATCTCCCTGATGGCAGATTTTGTAACGATATCAACACACTTGCCATATTCTGGTTTTCCAGTTCCTTCCATGATTCCCTTTATCTCACGGAACTGTCTTCTGACCTCTTCAACAACGCCGCCTGCTGCCTTTCCAACTGCCTCCATAAGAAGCGAGCCAAAATAGTAAGGCAAAAGTCCTCCGATAAAGAGTCCTACGAGCACCATTGGATTGGAAAGATCAAAGGCTATAACATCTTCAAATGACCTTGAGTATTCTGCAAATAAAACAAGGGCAGCAAGACCGGCAGAGCCGATAGCGTAGCCCTTTGTAACAGCTTTTGTGGTATTGCCGACTGCATCAAGAGGATCAGTTACATCTCTAACGCTGTCTGGAAGATCAGCCATCTCTGCAATACCGCCAGCATTGTCTGTAATAGGACCGTAAGAGTCTATCGCAACGACAATGCCTGTCATTGAAAGCATTGAAACCGCTGAAAGCGCTATCGCAAAAAGTCCGCCGCCAGTATTGCCAGCGAATCCGCCTCCGAGTGCATATGCGCCGAGTATCGCTCCCGCGATCACCAGAACAGGAGCGCCGGTTGACTTCATGCTGACTGCAAGCCCTGCGATAACATTTGTGCCGTGACCGGTCAGACTTGCTTTTGCAATATGCTTAACAGGAGCATACTCTTTTGCTGTGAAATACTCAGTTATCATAACTATAAGCCCTGTAAGTGCAAGACCTATAAGCGCTGTCAAAAATACGCTGCCAGCAGTGAATACCTCTGCGTCAGTGCCTGTAAGTCCGCTAATAAACCAACTCGAAGCAAAATAAAATGCGCCTGCGGCAAGAACACCGGAAACAGCAAGCCCTTTATAAAGAGCACCCATTATATACTGTTTCTTTCCGAGCTTTACAAAGAATGTCCCGATAATCGATGCTATAATTGATATGCCACCCAAAAGAAGAGGAAATTGCACCCAAGGACTTTCATAACCAAAAACCGTTCCTGCCAAAAGCATAGCCGCTACGAGTGTAACAACATATGTCTCATAAAGGTCTGCTGCCATGCCTGCGCAGTCTCCTACATTGTCGCCCACATTGTCCGCAATAACTGCTGGGTTTCTTGGGTCATCTTCTGGAATTCCTGCCTCAACCTTGCCAACAAGGTCAGCCCCAACATCTGCTGCCTTTGTGTATATCCCGCCTGCAATACGAGCAAAAACGCTCATTAATGAGCCACCGAATCCAAGACCTACGAGAGCATGAAATGCAGCTTTAAGATCAGGCACTGCTGATGTTACAATCAGATAGAATCCTGCAATACTAAGCAATGCAAGACCTACAACCATCAATCCCGTTACTGCTCCGCCTTTAAATGCAACATTTAAAGCGGTCTGAATGCCATGCTTTGCAGCCTCGGTTGTCCTTACATTAGCCCTAACCGTAACCATCATGCCTATATAGCCTGCAAGCGCTGAACCGACTGCGCCAATAACAAATCCTATCGCTGTCCAAATTCCGAGAATAAATGCAAGCACTGCAGTAACAACTATGCCAACGACTGCAACGGTGATGTATTCCCTTTTGAGAAATGCCTCAGCGCCTTCTTTTACTGCATTTGAAATCTGCTGCATCCGCTCAGTTCCTGCAGCCTGTTTTGATATCCATGCCGCGGCATAAAGGGCATATACCACTCCAATAGCACCGCAGATAAGCGCAAATAAAATAATTGTACTCATCTTTTCTTCTTCCTCCTTTTATTCTTTTTTTAAATTATACTTAATGCTTCCTGCCCTGACCTACATATTCTGTTTCTTTCACCTCCTTACAATCTTTTTTCAATAATAAATATTTCTTAATATAATGGCATTTTAGCCTTAATTCCTCTTCACATGGTTCGCAAATACCATTGCGGTAGTCCTGTAAACCATATGCGCCATTTTCGAAAACGGCGCGTATGCAAAGAGGAAAAATACAAAAACAAGATGCATGAAATATGTTGGATATGCGAGTATGGCTATATCCGCAAGCCTGAAAAGCTGGGCGCCCATGCCGGTTATCGCGACGCCAGCCACTACAGCAATGAACAGCCAGTCATAATAACTGCCTGTTCCGGCCTTTTCCGCATTTTTGAGCCTGTTGGTCGCTACCAAGGTTATTCCGGCAATTAAGGCTATTCCGCTGATATTGCCTATGATCTTAAGCGGATCGTAGAGCGGGTAAGGAGATTCATAGCTGAATCCATATAAATAAACAATCGCGAGTGTTGTTGTAATCGCAAGGCCTACAAAGGAATAGAACACTATGAGATGCGATGATGACCTGTCTTTTGCGACATCACACTTTTTAAATCTCTTGTGAGCGAGTATTTCCATAATAGTCATTTTGATGCTATCCATGACATTTCCGCCCGCAGCCTGGCCAGCGGACATATCCGCCCAGTATTTTTTTACACCCGCAAAAAAACAAACAGCCGCAAACAATGCTGCTGCCGCGAAGGTAACGTCAACTTCCGGGAATACAGGTACAAATTTGGAATAGACTATGCCGCCATCCTCACCCCTCGGTATCGCTGAAAAATCGAGAAATCCCTTTGGAACAATATAAGCAAGAAACAAAAGTACTGGTATTGCAAAGAGTATCAGCAGATACTTGGGATCATTCACCATCTTTGCAAGCGGTGTCGGAGAATAGTGCTGTATTGCCAACTTTCTTACCGCGCCTAATACTTCTCCTGGCTTTGCTCCTCGCGGACAGTAAGCTGTGCAATCACTGCACTGATGGCAAAGCCAAATATCAGGATTACTTATAAGCTTATCCTTTAAACCCCACTGGGCGTATACCATCTCTTTTCTCGGGAATGGTTTTTCATCCGGTGTAACATTGCACACCACTGTGCAAGTGGAACACTGATAGCACTTTTTCAAGTCCGCTCCCCCTGAAGCTAAAACCTCTTTAACAAAATTCAAATCCGGTCTAACTACCTGTTCTGCCATTTACTCCTCCTCTTTTAAAAAGGGGTTGGGCTCTGGGGTTTGGGGATCAGTATTTTAAACAAATCCCTAATCCCTAATCCCTAATCCCTAAGTCCTGTCTTTAAAATTCCTTAAATGGATTATGCCCTATTTCCTCTATTCTTGCTACAAAATCGTTAATAATCTCTGGAAGCTTGTCATATTCTGATATTGACACCTGAATAAGCTGGCATCTGTCTGATTCAAGCTGAAGTTTATCAAGAGTCTCTTTCACCTTGCTGAAGCGGTAATTTGCAAGTTCGCTGCCTTTTACAAAGTGGCATTGATAGTTTTCTCCATACTTGCAGCCGAGCAGCATAAGCCCGTCTATTCCCTTGGAAAACGCATCGCTGACCCAAACAAGGTTCGTCGAACCAAGACATCTGACAGGTATGATCCTGACATTCGGATTAATCTTGCTGCGTTTAATAGCCGCGCTGTCAAGCGCCGGATAGGCATCGTTTTCACAGGCAAGAACAACTATCCTGAATTCATCCTCAGAAACCTCAATGCCTTTTATCATTGATCCGACTATATCAACGCTGAAATCTTTAAAAGATACAATCCTTTCAGGACATGCTCCCATACATGTCCCGCATCTGCGGCAGCGGTTTATTCTATAAAAAGGTGTTCCTTTTTCATCCTCGTCAATTGCGCCAAAAGGACATTCTTCTGTGCATCTCTTGCAGGATGTGCATTTGATCATTAGAGGATCAGGGAATGTTGTATCCCATGCCCTCGGGTGTACGGCAATGCCTTTTGCCACATGCTCAACGCACTGAATCGCCTTCAAAGCTGCGCCTGCTGCATCAAGGGCAGCCTCAGACATATTCATCGGCTGCCTTATGCAGCCTGTTGAATATATGCCTGTTCTTCTTGTCTCGTACTGAAAGCAAATGAAGTTAGAGTCTGCAAATCCATATGCGCCTTCAAGTGAAGGTATTTCAGGGCCCTGCCTGTAAGTAAGATTCAATATGAATTCTGGTTTCGGATTTTCTTCCAAATATTTATTCCTCGCATCGTCGCCCTTTTTGCCTGCCTCTGTCAGGCCATCAAGATATTCTTGCGATGCCCTTGTCGCCGGGACAATCCCTGTAGCGAGCACAACAAGGTCTGCTTCTACTTTTATCTTTTCACCAAGAAGGGTATCGTTTGCCTCAATATAAAGGTTCCCATTGCCGGCATCTGTTATGCCTGCAACCTCAGCCTTTGTCAATAAGATGCCTGGATCATTCTGCGCATTCTTGTAGAACAACTCGCTTTGTCCCGGAGTTCTGATGTCTTTGTAAAATATCATAGCAATTGAATCTCCGTCCTTTTCCCTCACATACTTAGCCTGCTTGAGAGATGTTGCACAGCAAAATGATGAACAATAGGGCAGATGCTCAGGGTCTCTTGAGCCTGCGCATTGTATGAATGCGACCTTCTTTGCCTCTTTTCCGTCTGAAGGCCTTGTTATTTTTCCTTTCTTTGCCATCTCCTCCATCTGCACATTTGTAATAACATTTGGATTGCCATAGCCGAGGCGTTCAAGCTTTGAAGCATCATAAGGCTGCCATCCTGCTGCCATAACAAATGCCCCGGCCCTAATAGTTTCACTTGAGCCGTTTGTGCTTATAGTCACATCAAACAACCCAGGCTGTCCATCTGTCTTTTCGATCAATGATGACTTGTAAACCTTAATATTAGGATGCGACTCAACTGCCTTGATCTTATCGAAAATCTGCGGCTCATCAAGTTTATCATAGGGATATTGACGCGGTGTCTCTTTATAGAGCTTTGCAGACCATCCACCTAGTTCAGCCTGCTTTTCAACAAGCACAACCTGATAACCTGCTTCTGCAGCCTCAAGAGCTGCTGTAAGTCCTGATATCCCGCCGCCAACAACAACTATTGTGCTGCTGAGGTCCTGAAGGATATTGGGTTCAGGGAGGCTGCCTTTCTGCACCTTGATTATCCCCATCCTCATATAATCATCAGCAACGCTCTGTGTAGCAGCGGTATTAGGCTCCTGGCTCCATGCAATAAACTCCCTGAGATTCACCCTTTCCGTTATTGTGCCAGGAAAATCAAACTCTTCAAATTTGACGCGTGGGGAACAAGCGCCAATTACAAGGGTGTTAGTCCCTTCCTTAACATCATTTTTTATTATCTCAATGCCTGCTGGACTGCATAGTATATCATGCACCCTTACATCTTCAGGCGTTATCTTCGCGTGCCTCGCAGAGAACTTAATCAAATTGTCTATATTAATGGATTCGCCGATACCGCATCCTTTGCATATATAAACCCCGTATTTCTTCTCCATGTTTATTTAGACCTCCTTGCGCTCTGAATGCTCTTTATTGCAACCCCTGTCGCATCCTGCACTGACTTTGCAACATCAACAGGGCTCTTGAGCGAGCCAACTGCGTAAACACCCTTCTTGAGGGTAGCGGGCATCACGAATCCCTCCGGAGTATATGAAACCTCAACAGGGATCTTCGATGCGCTTGTTGATGGCACCATGCCGGTAGCAAGAACAACCATGTCAAATTCCTCTTTGATCTTCTTGCCTGATAGAATATCCTCAGCCTCAACAATAGGATTACCTGTAACTTGGTCATCGGTTATCTTTGCTATCTTGCCTTTGGTAAGAGTTATGTTAGGGTCTTCCTTCACCTTCCAGTAAAACTGCTCATACCGACCGGGTGTTCTTATATCAATATAAAATATCTTCGCCGTGGAATCAGGATACTGCTCCCTCAAATATGTCGCCTGCTTGAGAGATGCCATGCAGCAAATAAACGAGCAGTAGGGCAGGTGGTTTTCATCTCTGCTCCCTGCGCATTGCACAAAGGCTATGTTTTTGGGCTCTTTGCCGTCAGATGGCCTGAGGATCTTTCCTCCTGTCGGCCCGTTTGGAGATGCAAGCCGCTCCATCTGCATATTTGTAATAACGTTCTTAATCTTTCCGCTTCCAAGTGTATCAAGCTTGGAAATATCATATGGGTCCCAGCCGGATGCCAGAATGATCGAGCCGACATTAAGATTGATTGCTTCAGGCTTCATGTTAATGTCAATCGCATCGTATTTGCACGCCTCAACACACTTCGCGCATGATGCGCCTTTACAGTATTTGCCATCTATAGCATATTTAAACGGGAATGCCTGATTATGTGTGATATAAGCAGCCTTTGTCTTGTCCAGACCAAAATTAAATTCATTAGGCATCTCAACTGGACATGCCTCGGCACAGGCATTGCAGCCTACACACTTGTCATTAACATACCTGGGCGCAACCTTCAGGGTAACATCAAAATTCCCTTCCTGGCCCGAGACCTTTTCGACCTCGGCAAGTGAATAGAATGTAATATCTGCATTATTTTTAATCCTCTTAAAGTTTATCTCAAGACCACAATTAGGCGGGCAAAGCTTTGGAAAATATTTATTCAACTGCGTTACCCTGCCGCCAAAGAAGGGGGTCTTCTCAACAATAATCACCTCTGATCCTGCTTCGGCCGTCTCTACAGCCGCGGTGAGGCCGCTGAACCCACCTCCTACAACAAGAACCTTTTTATTCTCTGCCATTATTTACCTCCTTAAGGGCAGTTTGTGATTAACGAAATGCAAAATGCAGATTGCAAGGCGTAACATCGCATTTACACCCTCCAATTTGCAGTCTGCAGAATAAATGGGTTGGGGAGGGCGTTGCCCTCCCCAAAACCGTGTTCAACTACGGATACATCTGGACATAGGGAACCTTCTTGAATTCCCATGTGTTTGTCTCTGCGTTGTACTTAGAATTTGTGAAGCACTTCCAGTTTGCGTCATCAATCTTATTGAAGTCGCCCCTGTAGTAATATCCAGGATACCTCGACTCTTCTCTGAAGAGGATATGCCTTGCATGAGCCTCTACCGACAGAATTCTGTGATAGTTCTCAAAGCACCTTAAAAGCTCATGAAGATCTTTTGCAGCCATCTTTGCTGCATCCTCTTTAAGCATCTCAAGTTTTTTGAGACCCTCTTCAAGCATGGTCTTTGAGGTCATATACCATGTTGCAACTCCGCCAAAGTACTCATCAGCAATCTTCATCAGTCTCAACTGAAGCGCCTTTGGACTAATATAGTTCGGGTTGACTCCTGGATCTGTTGTATAGACCTTATATTTCTCGTATATCTCAAACGGTGTATAAAGTTCAGCCGCAATCTCATCGAGAGACATCTTTGGAGATGGCTTGTAGTCCGGATGGTCAAGTATATATGCCAGTGCAGCCTTAGCAGCCAGTCTGCCCTCTGCATGAGAACCTGATGAGAACTTGTGGCCTGATGCGCCGACAACGTCTCCTGCCATGAAAAGGCCTGGAACTGTGGACATCCTGTTATATCCCCAGCTGTAATGCTCTGGTGCGCCTGGTAAATCTCCAGGGCCGCTTACCCAAAACCCTGCGCAGCCCGCATGTGAACCGAGGAGATAAGGCTCTGTCGGCATAATTTCAGAAGGGGTCTTATCAGGCTCGATATTATTTGCTGCCCAGATAGATGCCTGTCCGATAGCCATGTCGAGAAAGTCTTCCCATGCCTCAGCCTCAAGGTGCTTCATCTTCTTTGCGCCTTCTTTTTCACCGAGCTTTTCTTTGAACTCCTGTCCCATAGCAGCCATAGCCTCATGAGTCCTCATAAGGATTGGCCCCTTGCCGTCTTTCATTGCCCTCATCATAAGATGATTTCTAATTGCTGTACCGAGACCTTTTGCATAATCTCCGTATCTGGCAACTGCATCATCAAAATATTCCTTGTTCGTGCAATAATCCTCTCCGAAGCTGTCAGTAGCCTTTGCCTTGAAGAAAAGGAACCATGCGCCTACAGGACCATATCCATCCTTAAAACGAGCTGGAACGAATCTGTTTTCCATTAAGGTCATTTCTGCGCCGGCCTGCATTCCAAAGGCATAACCTGAACCACTGCTAAACACGGGATACCATGTCCTTCCCATACCTTCGCCAACCGACCTCGGTCTGAAGCAATTAACTGCTCCGGCAGTTGAGCAAATCATTGCCTTAGCCTTAAATGAATAAATCTTGTTTTCTCTTGTGCTAAATCCGATGGCTGCTGCTACATTCTTCCCGTTTGTATCCATTACAGCCTTGACAATGAATACCCTTTCAAAATGGTTCTGAGCCATGCCTGTTTTTTCCCTGTTGGTCTGGAGGGCCTTTTTTGCAGCCTCTGCAACGATGACCTTATATGACTCGCCATTTATCATTATCTGCCATTTTCCGGATCTTACAGGTGTGCCGCCATCCTTTAACATTGCCTTGCCTGCATCCCTTGCCTGGAAACCGTCAAGAGAGAAACCATCATCACCCCTTTTCCAGATTGGGAGTCCCCATTCCTCAAAGAGATGCACGGAATTATCAACATGTCTGCCAAGGTCAAACACAAGGTCTTCCCTGATGATTCCCATCAGGTCATTTCTTACATATTTGACATAGTCAGCTACTTTATTCTCTCCAACATAGGTATTAATAGCAGAAAGACCCATTGCGACCGCGCCGCTTCTGTCTGTTGCTGCCTTATCAACCATGACAACCTTCAGTCCCTTTTCATTTGCCCAGCGGCAAGCCTCAAATGCAGCGCCGCATCCTGCCATGCCGCCTCCCATTATCAGGAGATCACATTCAACTTCGGTTACCTCGGGTCTCTGACAATATGAAAATGTACAAGTTTCTTTTTCCATTTACATGTCCCTCCTATTCTGTTCTTGCCGGCCCGTTAAAGAAACCCGGCTTTTTGAGATCCGCAAAATCAGGCGCTGGCTTGCCTGCATAAGGTTCAACAGAGCCTTCTGCAGTTGTCCTGATTGGGAACTTGAATCTTTTGAGTATTCCATTCCTGAACTTGATTGTCCACATGATGGAGTCGGTGCCTCTCATGGGGATGTTGCTGGATCCAAGGGGAACGAAGTCTGAATAACCCCTGGTCTCGATTGCCTGCTGCGGGCATATCTTCACACAGTTAAAGCACTCCCAGCACTGCTCCGGCTCTTGATTGTACGCCTTCATTTTCTCCCTGTCGAGAGCCATTAAATCATGAGGACAAATATACTGACACGCAGTCTTGTCCTGAGCCTTACAACCATCACACTTTTCGGTAATAACAAAACTTGGCATAATCCAACCTCCTTATTTGAGTTTCATTTTTACTGCTTTGATACCTAATCAAATTATTACAATTTATACTTGTCCTTTAATTTTACACCCCCTTTCATAACGGCAGTGAATAGTTATTAGTGAACAGTATTTAGTTTTTTCATTCACTATCCACTATTCACTGTTCACTGTTCACTATTCTTTATGCGCCCTCTGAATATTTGTGGACCTTTATCTCGACCTTTTCGGTCAATCCTTCATAATATTCTCTTAATATAGCAAGCACTTCTGGTCTGCTGAAGTGGTCAGGTACATCTTCGCCCTCTGAAAGCATTTTTCTAAGCTTTGTTCCGCTCAAAAGCAGCCTGTCTTCTTTTCCATGCGGGCATGTCCTCATTGATGCCATACCATCGCACTTATTGCAGTAGAATGTCCAGTCTATTTTTAAAGGTTTTGTCTCGAGCGCATCTTTTGGAATCTCATCAAATATCTTCTGAGCGTCAAAAGGTCCGTAGTACTCTCCAACGCCGGCATGGTCTCTGCCAACGATAAGATGGCTGCAGCCGTAGTTCTGCCTGAAGAGGGCATGGAGAAGCGCTTCTCTCGGCCCTGCATATCTCATGTCAAGAGGATAACCACCAACAACAATTGTATCCTTTACAAAGTATTTTTCATTAAGCACATCTATAGCCTTCTGCCTTACATCTGAAGGGATGTCGCCTGGCTTTAATTTTCCAAGAAGCATGTGAACGAACACGCCGTCGCATGTCTCAATCGCAATCTTGCAGAGATATTCATGCGAGCGGTGCATCGGGTTTCTGGTCTGGAATGCCGCAACCGTGCTCCACCCCTTTTCAAGGAAGAGGTGCCTTGACTGCGCGGGGGTAAGATAAATCTCCGGATACTCTGTCGGGAATGTACCCTGACTGAGAACCTTTACAGTTCCGGCAAGGTTTGTGCCTGCCTGATTCATAACCATCTTTACGCCAGGATGCTCCATATCTGTTGTGCGGTAAACCTGCTTGCACTCGTACTCCTTGTCAATCTTGTAGGTCTCGGTGACCTTCATGGTTGCCATTATTTCTCCAAACTCCTCGGAGTAAAGAGCTATTTCTTCGCCAACCTTAACATCCTCATCAGTCGACACTGTAACAGGGATAGGCCAGAATGTTCCGTCTGCCATCTTATAATCGGCGCATACATCCTTCCAGTCCTCATAGGTCATGAATCCCTCAAGAGGGGTAAAACCGCCGATACCCATCATAATAAGGTCGCCTGTTTCGCGGGATGCAATGTTGATCTTCTTTAATGTAGCCGCCTTCTTTTTCTCAGCCTCGAGTTCAGCCCCTGTCAGCAAGAGAGGCTTTAATTTCTTGTCTTTTCCATGTGGATTAACTAATGCCATACTTCATCCTCCTTCTGTTTTATTTATTTATTTATGAACCTTGATTTATGACTTAGTCATAAAAACAAAATTCCTATAGCCCTAATGCAACGCAGACCTTATTGAAGATGTCGTCAATGCTTCCGGTTCCGGCTACTGATTTGAGAATCCCCTTATTGCCGTAATAGTCCATGAGAGGCGCTGTCTGCGCGTTGTATACTTCAAGCCTTTTCTTTATGGTTTCTTCCTTATCGTCATCCCTCTGGAACAATTCACCGCCGCACTTGTCACAAACGCCTTCCTTCTTTGGCGCGTTAAAATAAATATTATACATCTGGCCACATGCCTTGCATGTCCTTCTTCCGGTAAGCCTTTTCATAAGGTCATCAAAGGGAACATCAACGCTAAGGGCTGATGTCAGCGCCATATTTAATGATGCCAGCATCTTATCCAGTGTCTCTGCCTGAGCAGTATTCCTCGGAAAACCGTCCAGGATATAACCCTTTTTACAGTCATCCTGCTTGAGCCTCTCCTCCACCATGCCTAATACAACGCTGTCTGGAACGAGCTCGCCCTTATCCATATAAGACTTTGCCTCTTTGCCAAGGGCAGTTCCGGCAGCTACAGCTGCCCTTAAAAGATCGCCTGTAGAAATCTGAGGAATAGCATATTTTTCGACGAGTATTTTTGCCTGAGTGCCTTTTCCAGCTCCAGGCGCACCGAGAAGAACCAATCTCATAGGAGAACCTCCATATTATTGAAGAAATTTGAAAAACATTATAACTTAATCGAAGAAGGAATTAAATTCAAGTTTAAAATTATAATTGTCACATTAAAATTACTTATATTCTAACTAAATAATAAGCTCATTAAATATTTCTTTAATTTTTCAAGGGCATTTCCTCTGTGGCTAAGGGCATCCTTTTGTTCAGACGACATCTCGGCAAAGCTCTTGTTATGACCTTTAGGATAAAAAACAGGGTCGTATCCAAAACCCATCTTTCCTTTTGTCTCTCTGCCAATTACGCCTTCTGCAAAGCCGAAAAATGTTAAAATTTTCCCTCGCTCCCCCTTAATACGGAGGGGAACAGAAGAGGCATCAGGAAATGCAAGGGCAATGCAGCAAACAAACCTCGCTCCTCGTTGTCCGTCTGATATGTCTCTCATCTCATTGAGGAGTTTTTCAATATTTGCGCTGTCGTTTGCTCTTTCACCTGCATATCTGGCAGACCTTACACCAGGGGCTCCATTTAAAGCGTAAACCTCAAGGCCTGAGTCATCTGCAACAGCCATTTTATTTGTAAATCTTGCCGCAGATACTGCTTTTTTTATCGCATTACCTTCAAATGTATCCATATCTTCCTCTACTTCTGGACATGATGGAAAGTCATCCATGCTGAGAATATTTATATCCATTCCGCTGAGAATCCTCTGCATCTCCTCAATCTTTTTCTTATTTCTTGTTGCAAGCACTATTTCCATGACACTAATTGAATTATTAAGTTTTGGCAAAGCACAATGCCTTAATTATGTTTTTTTAGGAAATAAGTTCCATATTAACCTTAATCTTTAATTTCTGCTTTGCACTATTAACATATGATTTTATAGCGGCATTCCCTTTACTAATCAGAACAGCCTGTCTTATCTCAGCAATCTTTTTTTCATCGCCTGCTGCATCTTTTATATCTAACGGGCTTATGTCAACAACAGAAGTTATTAACCGTCTCATTTTTAGCAGTGTAAGCTGCTGGCGCATGGAGTTTTCAAACATCTCTGGTGTCAGCCTATTTAATTCAAGGGTTCTGAAATAAACATCCCTCCTGAAAACACCATCTCTGATAAATCGCGGGTCATTCATAATAGCATCCTGAAGTTCTCTGTCTGCCACTTTTATCCCTAATTCAGACGCTGAAATTAAGAGAACTTTTTCCTCTATAAAATTGTTAAGCACAGTTTCTTTGAGATTTAATTTCTTCTCTGTTTCCTCATCTAACTGCCCCTGATACATCTCTCTATAGGACTGCCTTATGTTTTCATAAGCCCTCCAGTATTCCTCAACGCTTATCTTTTCATCGCCGATCTCAGCAACACTTACCTCTGTCGGCTTATCAAGAGGGCCTACCCCCCAGAATATAAAAGACAGTATTACCAGAACGAACAAGAAATAAAAAAACTTTGCATGCTTTCTCATAGTCTTTAACATAATCTTAAACCCTCCTCTTCTTATAAATCATTTAGAAGTTATTGTTGTTCTATATTTTCTATTTTTATATTCACGTCCTTTTCAGGGACGATTGTAGATATGGCATGTTTGTAAATTAGTTGTTCGTTAGCTTCCTTTAGAAGAACAACAAAATTGTCAAAGCCTTTTACTATTCCTTTTAATCTAACGCCATTTGTGAGGTAAATCACTACAGTTGTTTTTTCCTTCCTCAACTGATTTAAAAAAACGTCCTGAAGATTTTGCCCCTTTCCTGTCATAAAGCCTCCAACATCTCAACAAATTACTTAAACTTTAAAGGATTCTTTCAAATAATGCAAGCACTATGTTATATTAGAAATTATTTGATAAACAGCGGTTAAAAATATGCCAATCTATGAATATAAATGCAGTAAATGCGGGCATGAATTTGAAAAGCTCGTTTTAAGCAGCCAAAAAATAGAGTGTCAGAAATGCGACTCAAATAGCGTTGAAAAGAAATTTTCTGTCTTCGGAATGAGCGGCGTAAAAAATCCAACTTCATCATCGTGCTCTTCATCTTCTTGTAGTTCACGTTCTTGCAGTTCTTGCAAATAGCATGCCCATTTGATGTTTGATGATTGATACTATTCTGGATGCTTTAAAGGATTTGATCTCAGTATATTTTCAACCTTCAATGGCCTGCCCTTTAAGACAAAAACAGCCATTCCCCTTTCCTCAAAGGTCTTACCAGCCTTCTGCCATATGCCTTTCCATGAGATGTTAAGATTGACAATATCGCCAGCTATCTCGACCCACACTGGATTAAAAGTTAAATCAACAGAATCAAAGTTTTTTATTGCGCTGCTAATGATTCTGAAACCATCCTTCGTTGTGTTTTTCTCTATGCTTTGAAGATCCCTTTTTATATATGCATCCCTTATTTTCTCGGCAACTGCAAATGCCTCCGTAGCTATTATTGAATCTTCAGACACCTTTTTAATCTCCCCTTTGCCGCATGAGGCAACAAAAACCATCATCATAAGCATAACAATTAAAATTTTCTTCATAAAACCTCCGCATTTGTCAATTAAACTGCATCATCCTAAATTTAGACATAAAAATCGCGCTATTGGCAAGAATGATTCCTGAAATAGGTTCTATGTCTCTGTTTTAAGCAATTATAATGAAATATGGCTTTAAAGTTCAATAACAATACTGTTATCATAATAATATGAAAATAGTATGCCAGAATAGAAAAGCGTATTATGACTACATCATAGAAGAAACTGCTGAGGCTGGCATTCAGTTGCTTGGAACAGAGGTCAAATCTCTGAGAGACGGCAAGGCAAATCTGAAGGACAGTTATGTCCTAATCAAGGACATGGAAGCCTTTCTTTTTAACTGCCATATAAGCCCTTATTCTCACGGCAATATAATGAACCATGAGCCATTGAGAACAAGAAAACTCCTGCTCCACAAAAAAGAAATAGAGCGCCTGAAAGGCAAAATGCAAGCAAAAGGCTATACGCTCATTCCGCTGAAAATATATTTCAAAGGTTCTTACGCCAAGGTAGAGATCGGCCTTGCAAAAGGAAAAAGAGAATATGAAAAAAGAGAAAGCATAAAAGAGCGCGAGGCAAAAAGAGACATAGAAAAGGCTATGAAAAACAAATAATTATGGTATAATAAAACATACCCACATCGGGGGCGAAAGGGCTCGACGGGGGTTATGAGGCTCAAGTGGCATGCGGTGGCTCCATCACCACCTAAAAAGATGGAAAAAACACAAACGCCAACAACGAACTGGCACTTGCTGCTTAATTAAAAGCAGCACGCTTCTCTAAAGTTGCCTGTGCTTTAGAAAAAGCGTCATATAGCAGGCTGGCAACGGATGAAGCCCTTAATTCCGAAGCGAGAGGCAAGGGATAGGATATTGTAAGGCCTGCCTGTTGGCGCTAAAATATCCGAGAATTAAAATAAGCAGGATATGCATGTAGAGGCTTGAGAGTATTACTTTCGGACGCGGGTTCGATTCCCGCCGCCTCCACCAAAATGAATCAATCCGCAAAATTGACAAAGCATCAATTTAAAGTTTACACTAAAAAATCATTATTAAACAGCTATTTTATAAGGAGGAGCAAATTGTTAAAGTCGCTTGAAGATGTTACTACTACGCAAAAACGGCTTAAAATAGAGATTCCTGCAGAAACTATAGAATCTGAAATTAAGAAAACCCTGATTGATGCCCAGAAACGGGCCAGAATTCCAGGCTTTAGAGCAGGCAAAACGCCGATGTATTTGATAGAGAAAAAATTCGGCAAGGATGCAGAAGCAGAAGTTTTAGAAAAATTAATACCTGAATTTTATATGAAAGCAGTTAAAGAGGCTGATATAAAACCAATTTCATCTCCTGTAATAAAGGAATCTTATGATTTCAAGAGAAATGAGCCTTTTTCTATGACAATAGCTGTTGAGGTCAGACCCAGGGTTGAAAATCTTAATTATGAAGGTTTAACTGTAAGAGAAGTCACCGTGGATGTTACAGCCGATGAAGTGGATTCGATTTTGCAGAGGCTTGCAGAAGAAAGAGCAACTTATGAATCTGTAGATGCTGCAGCGGCTTCTGGAGATCTCATAACAATTGATTATATTGTAAAAGATGAAGACATCTCTGCAAATGATGTTGTTTTAAAGATAGGCAGCGGTCCATATCCTCAAGAGTTTTTTGATGCCATTATTGGAAAGAAAAAGGATGAAGAGTTTGCTGTAGAGGCAAGTTTTCCTGAAAATTTGCAGACGCCGTTTGCAGGTAAAAGGCCAAATTTTGAACTTAAAATTAAGGATATCAAAAGGCGGAATATCCCTGCTATTGACGATGAGTTTGCAAAAGATATGGGCATTGAAAATATTAGCTCATTAAAAGACAAGGTTAGAGAAAACATGCTTGCCTCAAAAAATATAGAAGCAAGCAGAACCAAACAAAAGGAAATCCTTGATAAGCTAATAGAATCTCATAGTTTTGATCTCCCTGAAAGCCTTCTTAATGCCCAGATCAACAGAATGATCAGTGAAGTAAGGGCAGCGAGCAATGATAGCAGAACAGACGAGGAAATAAAAGAAGAAATAAGGCCGCATGCAGAAAAGAGTGTAAAGGCATCAATACTTCTTGAGTTAATAGGTGAGAAAGAAGGCATAACTGTCTCTGATGAAGAGATAAAGGAAGATATACTTCGCACTGCACAGATGTCTTATGCTTCTCCTGAAAATATTATGAAGTATTATATTGCAAGAGATGGTTCTTTAGAAGGGTTAAAGCAATCCGTTTTTGAAAAAAAGATGCTGCGGTTTTTATTAGATAAAGCAAAAGCAGAAAAGTAGAGGCAGCGCAAACTAACTTATGCCCCTAAAGGAGACAAATATGAGCATAGTTCCAATAGTTATAGAACAGACAGGCAGGACAGAAAGGGTCTATGATATTTATTCGAGGCTGCTTAAAGACAGAATAATATTCATAGGCACTGCTATAGATGACAATGTGGCAAATGCGGTAATAGCACAGTTGCTTTTTCTTCAGACAGAAGACCCCGACAAGGATATTCATATCTATGTAAATTCGCCAGGAGGGGTTGTTTCAGCAGGACTTGCAATATATGACACAATGCAGTATGTTAAGCCTGATATTGCCACTTACTGCATTGGACAGGCAGCAAGCATGGGCGCTCTGCTTTTATGCGCCGGCACAAAAGGCAAGAGGTTTGCACTGCCCCATTCCAGAATAATGATACATCAGCCAATGGGTGGTTTTTATGGACAGGCAACTGATATTGCGATACATGCAAAAGAGATATTACAGATAAAAGAAACCTTAAACAGCATCCTTTCAAGGCATACAGGACAGCCTTTTGATAAGGTTCAGGCTGATACAGAAAGGGATTTCTTTATGTCAGGCGCTGATGCAAAGGATTATGGAGTAGTAGATGATGTAATAGGCACAATAAAAGAAGTAAGCAAGAAGTAAGAGCACGGAGGTTTAAATGGCTAAAAAAATAAATAGCAATACTGCCCTTAAATGTTCATTCTGCGGGAAAGGGCAGAATGAGGTTAAAAGGCTGATTGCCGGCCCGATGGTCTATATATGCGATGAATGCGTCGGTCTATGTAATGAGATAATAGATGAAGAAGTACAGGTATCTGGCAGGAAGACATCGCATAAGCTTCCTGCGCCTGCTGAAATACACAGGTTTTTGAATGATTATGTGATAAGTCAGGATAGGGCTAAAAAGATTCTTTCTGTGGCAGTTCATAATCATTACAAGAGAATATTCAGCAATACAAAATCAGATGTAGAGCTTCAGAAAAGCAATATATTGCTTATCGGCCCAACCGGCACCGGCAAAACCCTTCTTGCTCAGACGCTTGCCAGATTTCTTGATGTGCCATTTGCGATAGCAGACGCTACAACCCTTACCGAGGCAGGCTATGTTGGCGAAGATGTGGAGATTGTGCTCTTAAAGCTGCTGCAGGCAGCAGATTATGATGTTGAAAAGGCACAGATGGGAATAATATATATTGATGAAATCGATAAAATAAGCAGAAAAGCAGACAGCCCTTCAATAACAAGGGATGTATCAGGGGAGGGCGTGCAGCAGGCCCTCTTGAAAATAATCGAGGGAACTGTTGCCAATATTCCTCCACAGGGCGGAAGAAAGCATCCTCAGCAAGAATACATACAACTTAATACAGAAAATATCCTTTTTATATGCGGCGGAGCTTTTGTTGGACTTGATAAGATAATAGAGCAGAGAATAGGCAAAAAAAGCATAGGATTTGGCTCAGAGGTTTTAAGCGGTAAAGAAAAAAAGCTGAGCAATATATTTAGCCTTGCAGAACCAGAGGATTTAATGAAATATGGACTTATTCCTGAATTTATCGGCAGACTTCCTATTGTAGCAACGCTCGATGACCTAAATGAGGCAGCCCTCATTAAAATATTGATTGAGCCTAAAAATGCGCTCACAAAGCAGTATCAAAAGCTGCTTTCATTAGACAATGTCCGCCTTAAGTTTACAGATGGAGCTTTAACTGCTATAGCTAAAAGGGCAATAGAAAGAAAAGCAGGCGCAAGGGGATTGAGATCCATACTTGAAGATGTTATGCTTGATGTCATGTATGAAATACCATCCAGCGGCGACATAAAAGAATGCATAATTAATGAAGAATCTATAATTAGGAAAGAAAAACCAATACTCGTATACGAAAAACAGGCAGAGTCAGCATAAAAGGGCAAAATAGAGTTTTTTCTGCTTAATGCTACTTAGTGCTTATTGACTTTTCAATCGCCTTTCTGATGCCTTCTTTCAGATCAGCGTCATCAATATCTGATACGGTTTGATTTATCCATTCAATGTCAGAAGGATTGATAGTTCGATGATTCAAGTGCTTTACGCCTCTGATCCCTTGATCCCTTGAATCCTTGAATCTTTTAGAATAGACCCTGCCATATTTGAATCTGACCGAATGGACATTGTATGCCTGGAGTTTTTTTATTATATCCTGTGTAAAAAATTTTAGTTGTCCGAGCCATGCAGGGGAATCAACATTTATAAACAGTTCGTCATCCTTTATTTCTACAGGGTATATGTGAAGCGACAGAGGTTCATTAAAAAGATTATGCCATTGTGCCTGCATTGCGCTGAGTTTGATTTTATCCTCAATGCCAAGATCTTTGAAGATGCAAGAAAGGAGCGAGCCTACCGACTTCATGTCAATAACCGCTGCGCACTAAGCTAAAAATAGACCGCAGTTCATGTTCTTAGTTCTTACTATTTATGCTGCCTTTACTGCTTTTTTAGAGCGGATGCATCTTGTGCATACATATGCCCTTTTTGTGCCGCCACCTATCATAATTCTGATTTTCTGAACATTAGGCATCAATATACGTTTCGTCTTATTGTTTGCATGGCTTACATTGTTGCCAACAACCTTTTTCTTTCCGCAAATAGAACAGCTTGCCATAAAATATCCTCCTCGTTAATTGCATAAAAAAAGTTTTTTATGATAACATTTATAGATAAGAAATGGGAAGTGGTTGAATTTACTGGAGGTTAAAAATAGATGTCTAATAATGAAGTAAAAAGCGCTGAACTGGCAAAAGAACTGCGAGTGAAAGCAACTGATGTAGTAAAGGAACTTGGAAAGATTAGAAAAATAGAGTATAAAAAGGGGACTACGAATGTAAAACTCAGTGCTGAAGAAGCAGAAAAGGTAAGGGAGATATTCAGCCCCAAAAAAGTCTCAATGCCAGCAGAGGCTGCTCCTGCTAAGAAAGAGCTAAAGGTAGAAAAAAAGCCTAAACCTGTTTCCCCTGCAAAGGAAACAGCTAAAATAGAACCTGTAATCAAAGATGAGACAATAAAGGAGATATCATCTGCGGAGGAGCCGCAGATTACCCCTCTACTTGAAGAAGAAGATATAACAATACCTGACAGATTCAAAAAAGAATTACAGGTTGAAAAGGTAGAAAAAATAAAAGTAAAGCCAGGAATGCAAAAGGCATTTCAGGCTATTAAGAAAATAGAGCCTAAAAAATGGGTTGACCAGAGGGCTATAAAAAAACCTAAAGATAAATTCAAAAAATTTGAGCCTGTCCTTCCACCTTTAATAACTGCTCCCAGAAAAAAAACAATAAAGTTAGAAGAAGGAACAACAGTAAAAGAGTTTGCAGAGATTATAGGGCAGAAAATACCTGATGTAATAAAGAAATTCATGGAACTGGGCTATATGCCTACTATCAATCAACCCGTTGATATGGATGCAGCTATGCTTGTTGCCGAAGGGTTCGGCGTGAAGGTTGAAAAAGTTACTGCAGAGCAGATAGATATTGTTGAAGATATTGTTGAAGATGCTGCCAATCTTATGCCAAGATCCCCTGTTGTTACCATAATGGGGCATGTCGACCATGGAAAGACCTCTCTTCTTGATGCCATACGGGAGACAAAGGTTACAGAGACAGAGGCAGGAGGGATTACTCAGCATATAGGCGCATATAAAGTATCGCTTCAAGGTAAAGATATTACATTTCTTGACACTCCTGGCCATGAGGCATTTACTGCACTCAGGGCAAGAGGCGCAAAGGTTACTGATGTTGTTGTCCTTGTTGTTGCTGCAGACGACGGCGTTATGCCTCAAACAGTTGAGGCAATAGATCATTCAAAGGCAGCGAATGTCCCTATTATTGTTGCCATAAACAAGATAGACAAACCAGAGGCAAACATATCAAGGGTAAAAAATGAGCTTGCCGAGCATGGTGTTGTATCAGAAGATTGGGGCGGCCAGAATATATTTGTAGAAGTTTCAGCAAAAAAGAGGATAGGAATCGAGCATCTTCTTGAGATGATATTGCTTCAGGCAGAGATTATAGAGCTTAAGGCAAATCCAAACAGCCCGGCAAGGGGGACCATTATTGAAGCAAAACTAGACAAAGGCAGAGGCCCTGTTGCAACGGTGCTCATACAATCAGGAACATTGAGAGTTGGAGATGCCTTTGTTGCAGGCTCCGCATCAGGCAAGGTGAGGGCGCTTATAGATGATATCGGCAAAAAGATAACTGAGGCAGGGCCATCAACGCCTGTAGAGATTATTGGATTTTCAGAAGTGCCTACTGCAGGCGATGTATTTACATGCGTTTCGGATGAGAAAAGGGCGCGGCAGATAGCGCTTGCACGTCTTCAGAAGCAGAGGCTTGCAGAGGCAGCTCGACACAAAAAACTCACGCTTGACGAATTGTATTCAAAGATTAAAGAAGGACAGATAAAAGAGCTGAGCATTGTCCTGAAAGGCGATGTGCAAGGCTCTATTGAGGCTATAAAAGGGGCTTTTGAAGGCATTACCCACCCCGACGAAGTGAAGGTAAGGGTTATTCATGCGGCTGTAGGCGGCATAAATGAATCAGATGTTATGCTTGCAACTGCATCAAATGCTGTTATAATCGGCTTTAATGTCAGGCCAGAGATTAAGGCATCGCAGCTTGCAGAAAAAGAAGGCGTGGATATCAGGCTTTATAATATAATTTACGATGCTATAGGAGATGTCAAGAAAGCGCTTGAAGGAATGCTCGAACCAACCCTTAAAGAAAATTTTTTGGGCAGGGCAGAGGTAAGACAGACCTTTCAAGTATCAAAAATTGGAACTATTGCTGGCTGCTATGTTATAGATGGCACTATAAACCGTGCAAGTGATGGTATAAGGGTTATAAGGGATAACATAGTTGTTTATGAAGGAAGGATTGATTCATTAAAAAGATTCAAGGAAGATGTCAGGGAAGTCCAAACAGGCTATGAATGCGGAATTACGATAGAGAACTTCAATGACATAAAAATCGGAGATATACTCGAAAATTATATTATCGAAAAAATTGCAGCAAAACTATAATAAGTTCATAGCTCATGGTTCATCGTAGCTATGAGCTATCAGCCATAAGCTAATCATGCATCCATATAAGAGATCACAAAGATTAAGCATACTCCTCCGGGAAGAGGTCGCTGACATAGTAATGCGCAAGGTAAAGGACCCCAGAGTCGGATTTGTAACGGTTACCGATGTGGAGATGTCTGAAGATCTGAAGAATGCTAAGATATACATCAGCGTTTATGAAGGCGATAGAGACCAGACACTCGAAATACTGAATTCAGCAAAAGGGCTTATCCGCAATGAAATATCAAAAAGACTAAAGGTAAAATTTATCCCAATCGTTGAATTCAGAATTGACAAATCTATAGATCACGGAGACCGCATTGATGAATTGCTTAGGAATATAAAAGAAAGAAAGGAAGCGGAGTAATGGAGTATTGGAGTGATGGGTTTTAAATATGTTGCCGCCAAAAGAACTACTGAGCTTTCTGAAAAGTGAAGATAATTTTATTATTGCCACCCATATGAATCCTGACGGCGATGCACTTGGTTCGACTATTGCCCTCTCTATGGCACTCCAAAGGATAGGCAAGAAAACAGTTTTATTGTGTAAAGATGCTATACCTGCACAATATAAATTTTTACCAGGGCAAGAGAAGTTTATTACTTTTGAGAGCCTTCAACCTTCAACCTTCAACCTTCAACCTTTCAACTTGATCCTCTTAGATTGTAATGATATTGACCGCATTGGAGAAAAATCTCAAATTTCAAATTTCAAATTTCAAATTTCTGCTGTGATCGATCACCATGAAACAGAAAAGGCATTTGGCAGTATTCGTTGGATAATGCCTCATTCGGCAGCCACCGGACTGATGGTTTATCACCTTATCAAACATCTTGAGGTAGAGATTACTGAAGAGATGGCTGTTAATCTTTATTCTGCAATAGCTGTTGACACGGGCAATTTTCGCTACGAAAACACATCCCCTGAAATTTTTCAGGTTGCTTCAGAACTCCAAAAAGCCGGCGCAAAACCGCATGCAATCTACAGAGAGCTTTATGAATCTTGGTCTGCCGGACGTTTCAATCTTTTTATAAGGGTGATTAATACATTAAGCATCGAAAACAATATTGCAATTGTTTATGTCACGAGAAACATGTTTCAGGAGACAGCAACATCGCCTGACGATACAGAGCATTTTGTAGAATTTCCAAGAATTATGAAAAATGTCAACATATCTGTTCTTTTCAGAGAGATTAACGACAATTACTATAAAGTAAGCCTGAGGTCAAAGGATGATATAAATGTAGCGCAGATTGCTGCATCATTTGGTGGAGGAGGCCATAAAAACGCTGCGGGCTTCAGAATAAACACTGATTTTGAAACAGCGAAAAAAAAAGTCATTGCTAAACTCTCTCCAGTTTTAAATCAGAATTAGAAACCACCATGTTTTTAGACATAAAGCTGCAGAGTGCAAATTGAAAGCAGCTTTTCATACAATTCTTCAGGTGTGATGATTGCACCGCCAGGCCTTCCATAAAAAATGACTTCAGACCTTCTATTAACAGCAAGTCTTACATCTTCAACCATCTGTCCTGCATTTAATTCTATTACTATAAATATCTTATTCTTATCAGCCAACTCATTAATCTGATTCTCAGGGAATGGGAATAATGTTATGGGCCTGAAAATCCCAATTTTATGGCCTTCATTTCTAAGTTTTCTAACAGCAGGTATAGCAATGCGCGCTGCAATGCCAAAGGCAACAATGATTAATTCTGCATCATCTATATCGCATGCCTGAAATCTCATTTCAACTTCCTTCATTTTCTGATATTTACTCTGGAGCATATAGTTTCTCTGCTCCAGTTCGCCTTCGCCCATAAAAAGAGATTTTATAACATTCGGTTTTCTGCCTTTACACCCTGTGAGAGCCCACGATTTTTCAGGAAGATTAGGTTTAACATAAGGTGTTGGATAAAACGGTTCCATCATCTGCCCCAATATCCCGTCTGCAAGTATCATAACAGGGTTTCTGTATTCATCAGCCTTATCAAAGGCAAGCATTGTCAGGTCCCAGAGTTCCTGAAGATTAAATGGCGCATAAACCAGAAGCCTATAATCTCCATGGCCGCCGCCTTTTACTGCCTGAAAATAGTCTGCCTGACTTGCAAAGATATTGCCGAGACCAGGTCCCCCTCTCTGTATATTTACAATAACCGCCGGAAGTTCTGCGCCTGCAAGAAATGATATTCCTTCCTGCTTGAGGCTTATTCCAGGGCCGCTGGATGATGTCATTGTCCTGGCACCACAGGCTGATGCCCCAAATACCATATTTATAGCTGCAAGCTCACTTTCTGCCTGAATAAATATTCCTCCAACCTCAGGCATACGCAATGACATATACTCTGGGATTTCATTCTGTGGAGTTATGGGATAGCCTGCATAGAATCTGCATTCAGCCTGTATGGCAGCCTCTGCAATGGCCTCATTGCCCCGCATCATGATTTTTTTCATCTTGAATTACTCCCACTCTATTGTACCAGGAGGTTTTGAGGTTATATCATAAACAACCCTGTTTACTCCTTTGACTTCATTTATAATTTTGTTAGAGATGTTCTCCATCACTTCATAGGGAATCTTTCCCCAGTCTGCAGTCATACCATCAAGGCTCGTTACCGTTCTCACAGCAATGACATTTTCGTATGTCCTTTCATCTCCCATAACACCGACGCTTTTTATAGGAAGAAGCACAGCAAATGCCTGCCAGAGTTTTCCGTAAAGCCCTGCTTTCTTTACTTCCTCAAGCACAATAGCATCAGCTTTTTTGAGAACTTCTATCCTCTCTTGCATAACATTGCCTATGCACCTTATAGCAAGGCCGGGGCCAGGAAATGGATGTCTATAAATTACTTCATCAGGCATTCCGAGTTCTTTTCCTAACAAGCGGACCTCATCTTTAAAGAGTTCTCTTAAAGGTTCAATAAGTTTTAATCTCATCTTCTTAAGCAGCCCACCAACATTATGATGACTTTTTATGACAGCCGAAGGCCCCTTAAAAGAAGTGCTCTCAATTACATCTGGATACAATGTCCCCTGTGCGAGGAATCCGACATTCTTAATTTTCATTGCCTCTTCTTCAAAGACTCTTATGAATTCATTGCCGATAATCTTTCTCTTTTTTTCTGGATCTGTAACGCCTTTAAGTCTTTTAAGAAATCTTCCTGCAGCATCTATGCATCGCAAATCCATATGAAAATTTTTGCGCAAGGTATCCTCTACTTTTTTAGCCTCGCCTGCCCTTAATAAGCCGTTGTCAACAAAGATGCATGTAAGGGCGTCTCCAACAGCCTCATGCACAAGAACTGCTGTTACAGCAGAATCCACGCCTCCGCTTATTCCGCATATTACTTTTTTGTCGCCAACCATGTCTTTTATCTCTTTTTTTGCAGTACTTATAAAGGATTTCATTGTCCATGTGGGTTTGCATCCGCATATACTATATATAAAGTTCTGCAATATCTTTGTGCCCTTAGATGTATGGACCACCTCTGGATGAAACTGAAGCGCATAGAATTTCTTTTCTTTGTTTGCCATTGCAGCTATCGGTGAATTATCTGTATGACCCAAAATAGAAAAACCTCTTGGCAGTTTTCCTATCTTGTCTCCATGGCTCATCCAGACAATAGTTTGGAGTTTAGAGTCAATACCTTTAAATAAATCAGAACTGTCATCTATTATCAATTCGGCCTTTCCATATTCTCTCTTTACAGCCTTTGCAACATTCCCGCCAAGATGATATGCCATCAATTGCATCCCATAGCAGATCCCTAAAACAGGAATCCCGAGCTTAAAAACCTCCATGTCAGGCGCAGGAGCAGCATCATCATAAACACTGGACGGGCCGCCCGAAAGAATAATGCCTTTTGGATTTAATGCCTTTATCTTTTCAACAGAGGCATTAAATGGAAAAATCTCTGAATATACCTTGCCTTCCCTGACCCTTCTTGCTATAAGTTGTGTGTACTGCGAACCGAAATCGAGGACAAGTATTTTATCGGTATCAACCATTATTTTGACTCCTGCCTTTTGCTTTTATTGTTCTATCCTGTAATTTGGAGCCTCTTTTGTAATCACTACATCATGGACATGGCTCTCTCTCCAGCCAGCATTTGTAATCTGAATAAAGCGGGCATTCTTTCGCAATTCTTCGAGGTTATTACATCCGCAATATCCCATGCCTGAACGAAGTCCGCCGATTAACTGATGAATGCTCTGAGCTAAAGGTCCTTTATAAGGCACTCTGCCTTCAACACCCTCAGGCACCAGCTTTTCCTTCTCAACCCCTGTCTGTCCATATCTGTCTTTTGCTCCCTGCTCCATTGCTCCGAGAGATCCCATCCCTCTGTAGACCTTATAACTCCTGCCCTGATAGAGGATTATCTCCCCAGGAGACTCTGTAGTTCCTGCAAAAAGGCTTCCTATCATAACGCAGTGAGCGCCTGCTGCTATAGCCTTTGTGACATCGCCTGAGTATTTAATGCCGCCGTCTGCAATAACAGACACATTAGATTTTAATGCTGCCGAACAACAGTTTTTTATAGCTGTAAGCTGTGGAACTCCAGCGCCAGCAACTATTCTTGTAGTGCATATCGACCCCGGGCCTATTCCAACCTTTATTGCATCAGCGCCTGCCTTTATAAGATCTTCAGCTCCCTCTGCAGTAGCAACATTTCCTGCAATCACATCTATATCAAATTGTTTTTTTATTTCCCTGAGTGTTTCAATAACAGCCTTTGAATGACCATGAGCAGTATCAATGGCAATAATATCAACACCTGCCTTAACAAGGAGTTCAACTCTATGCAGCGCCTCCTCTCCAACACCCACCGCAGCGCCTACTCTAAGCCTGCCAAGCCTGTCCTTGCATGCGCCGGGATACTTCTTTCTCTTTTCTATGTCTTTTATAGTAATTAATCCCCTTAGATTAAAATCATCGTCAACTATTGGAAGCTTCTCAATTTTATATTCGTGCAGCAGCTTTTTTGCTTTCTCAAGGGTAGTGCCTACAGGGGCCGTAATCAGCCGCTCCCTTGTCATTACTTCTGATACCTTCTTCTTTGCATTCGTCTCGAACCTTAAATCCCTGTTGGTTAAAATACCTACAAGTTTTCCTTTTAAGGTAACCGGAACTCCCGAAATTTTATATCTCTCCATAAGCACAAGGGCATCTGAAATTAAGGCATCAGGGGCTATAGTAATTGGGTCAACTATCATTCCGCTTTCTGACTTCTTTACCTTATCGACCTCAAGCGCCTGTTTCTGAGGCGGCATTGCCCTGTGTACTATACCAAGACCTCCCTCTCTTGCAATAGCAATAGCAAGATTTGCCTCTGTAACAGTGTCCATTGCTGCGCTGATAATCGGAATATTTAGTGTAATGTTCCTCGTAAGTTTTGTGCTTATATCCACATCTCTTGGCAAGATATCGGATTTAGCAGGCAATAAAAGGACATCATCGAACGTTAGACCCACAGGCAACTTGTCATCAAGCATCTGTTTACCCCTCTGAAAAGATTAATGAAAAGTATAACATTTCTTTAGATGTGAAGGCAAAAATCCCAAATTAGCCTTACATTATTCATAAATTACGACAGCCGATTGGAGCGACTTCGACAGCTCGCTTCACTGTCCATGGCTACGATTAGGCTGTGGATTGATTAATTCAGCATATTTATTTTAATTTATTTTATGGCAAGAATTGCTGCGCAGATACTCATAGGATTTATGCTTTTATATGGCGCTATTACCCTCGCGCCAAAGCTGCTATTTCATGTCAGAAATAAAAATATATCAAGGGCACTATATTTCCTACTTTTGTGTTTAATGTCTTTAGTATTAACACTGGCCTCATTTTATTACGCATATTTAGGGATAATTGCATTATAGATATTTAATATCTGTCCAAAATAAATTTTATAAAAATGCAACTAAGCTGACGAAGCAAAATCTTTAAAACCCTTAAGAATCTTTATGCCCAATTCCTGGCTTTTTTCAGGATGAAACTGGGTTGCAAATACATTGTCTTTCCATATCATAGAAACAAAATCAATACTGTAATTAGTCTTGCCAGCAATAATTTCTTTATCTTCAGGGACAACATAGTATGAATGGACAAAATAAAAATATGAGTTGTCCTCAATACCATTAAGCACAGGCGGCTTTCTAACAAGCTTAACAGCATTCCAACCCATGTGAGGGATCTTCAATAGTCCATAGTCCATAGTCCATGGTCCATGGTCTGTGGACTGTAGACTTCTGAATTTCACGACCTTTCCCTTAAACACATCCAGTCCCTTGCAGATACCAAACTCTTCTGACTCTGTAAACAATATCTGCAGGCCGAGGCATATTCCTAAATAGGGCTTGCCTTTTTGAATTTCTTTTGTAATGGTATCAAGAAGTTTTAGGTTATCAAGGTTTTTCATGCAGTCCTTGAATGCTCCAACTCCAGGAAGGACTATGCCTTGTGCATCAGCAATAATTTTTGGATCAGATGTTATTCTGACGTCGGCTCCTGTTTTTATAAAGCCCTTTTCAACGCTTCTTATATTTCCCATTCCATAGTCGACAATAGCAAGCATAAATTGCATTTTACCACACAGAAAATAATTTTTTAAAATTTAATAATTCATCTCTAATATTTGCTGCTTCTTTAAGTTGAAATTCATTCCATGTCCTGATCTCAATCCTGCCGTCGGCTAATTCACGAATGCTGACTGCTCCATCCCTGTCAGTTCTAAATACCTTTAGATTGCGAAGCATATCAATGACTTCAACATTAGGATGCCCATATATATTATTCCTCCCCACGCTTATAACAGCTATCTCAGGTGAAACAACATTCAAAAATGTCTCTGATGCAGAAGTGCGGCTTCCATGATGCGGGACTTTTAAAACATTGCTTTTAAGATAATCGCCGAGGTGCGATAAATCTTCCTGCGCCTCTTCTTCTATGTCTCCTGTAAAGAGAAATGATTTCTTAGCTCCCTCAATCTTTAATACGAGGGAATCATTATTTTCATAGCCGCTTTTGGATTTCATAGTATAAAAACCATCATATGGGTGAAGAATGACAATTTTATATCCATCTCCTTCAAATACATCCCCTCTTTTAAGTTTTTTCTGGGTAATATCTTCAGGCAATTCCTCGAGATAAATCAGCATGCCATTGTCCCATATCTCTTTAATCTTAAAATTCTTAATGAGATGCCATAAGCCTCCAGTATGGTCAGAGGAACTGTGAGATAAAATAATTGCATCAATAACTCTAATGCCTCTGTATTTTAAAAACTCAGCAACCTGAAAGCCTTTCCTTCCTGTATCAATTAACACCTTCTTGTTGTCAGGCAGTTCAATCACAGCAGAATCGCCCTGCCCAATATCGAGATAGGTGATACTTATCCCCTTATGTTCGAAAAGTTTAATGCCAGCATAAAAGACAATAGGGAGAAGCACAACTCCGGCAGAAATGGTAATAGGCAATAGGCGGTAGGCTATAGGTTTATTTTCTGCTTCCTTTTCCTCATTTCTCACTAAAATTGTCATTCTATGGTCTGATTGAGTCGTGAAATAATAGAGTAAAACATAAATAAGAATTCCAGAATAAAATGTCAGCAACAGTATAGGCGGAAAGGCTGCAATCTTTATATCTATAAAGCTCCACTGTCCCATATGTTTTATTACATCAAGAACGAAAACAGTAATAGCATCAATAAAAGAGTGGAAAGGGAAAGCTCCTGAAACAAGAAAGACAAAAGAAAACACAAGAGATAGAGGAAGAATTACAAATCCGATTACAGGTGTGATTATAAGATTTGAAACTGGTGATATCACTGAAAAATAATGAAAATGATAAGCAACAAGCGGGGCAGTGCCTATGGTTGCTGCAAGAGAGATTTTCAGCGCAGAAATGAAGTATCGAAGCAAAGGAGAGCTTTTTGCAACAATCTTCCACTCTGTTGTCAGTCCGATGCACAACACTGCTATGAAGGAAAGCTGAAATGAAAGTTCAGCAATAAAATCAGGCCGAATCAAAATAATGCTAATAACTGCCAAAAGTAGTGTATTAATCCAGAAACCTTTCCTGTGAATCAGAAGGCCAAAAAGAAACAAGATTATCATAATAAATGCCCTGATGGAAGGAGCGCTCATGTTTGAAATGCCGAGATAGCCTATCATAAAAGGAATGCATAAGATTGCAGCAATTTGTGAGGGAGTAAAATAAATCGTTAATCTGACAAACAATGCATAAGGCAACGCCTTAATGACAAACTTAAACAGCTTAAATAGAATAAAAAGCAATAGCCCGAAATGCGCCCCTGATATACTCAGTATGTGAGCAAGGCCTGTTACATTAAAGGCATCCCTCATCTCTTTTGTTAGCAGACTGCGTTCTCCTGTTATTATTGATAAAAGAAAAGGCGCTGATTCAGAGGAAAAGCTCCCTTTAATGAACTGATTAAGTTTTATCCTTAAGTCCTTAAAAAATCCTCTGTGATCTTTGCCTATCTCTTCCATCTCAACGCTATAGCCCGAAGGCATATTGCTGCTGCCAGGATTAAGAAAATATGAGTCTCTTGGGATGCGCGCTTTAATCAGGTATATATTGTCATGGTTTAAAATGCTGTCGCTAAAAAGCATCATTTCTTTTAAGTTTATAGCTCTTCCATCTTCATTAAATGCCTTTTTTATTTCTACTGTTTGCCTAAATTTATTTTTCTCAGGATTTAATGCAGCAGCCTCTGTTTTAGCCGTACATTGAATCTCTAATGTTTTGCCTGCTATTTCAGATGGCGAAACCTCATGTATATCAGAATGCTTTGCATAATAAAAACCTGATACAGCTACAATAGTCGTAGACAGGATATAAAGAAGAAAAGAGAAAAACTTCTGTTCTTTGTGCCTTAAAAAAAAGATTAAAAGAAATAAAAAGAATGATAGAAAAAGAGAAGTGAATGGAAAGAATTTATGAATATAAAAAATAGCAGTTCCATAGGTAAATGCGATGAGATAATTCATGCTTTATGCATTGTCAAAAAATTTGTGATATCTTTAATCTCAAGTTCTCCCTGAATGCTTTTTTTTAGGTTTTTCCACTGAATCCTTCCTGACCTTAGTTCATTGTCCCCGATTATAAATACAAACTCTGCGCCCATTCTGTCAGCCTTTCTCAACTGGCTTTTTAGCGACACACCTCCATAATTTGGCTCAACCCAGAATCCGTATGACCTTATTTTTTCAGCCATCCTGAATCCTTCTATTTCTGCATCTTTGCCGAGCGTTGCGATAAACATCATTGGCGCTGGATGATCTTCTGTCCATGTTTCTTTTAAGAGGGTTACTATTCTTTCCATTCCCAGAGCAAAACCTATTGCAGGCGTTTGCGGGCCGCCGAATTCCTCAACAAGCCTGTCATATCTTCCTCCTGCAGCCACTGCTTTCTGTGCTCCTAAATGCTCGCTTGTTACCTCAAAGGCTGTTCTTGTGTAGTAGTCGAGGCCTCTTACTAAATTTGGATTCAATGTATACGGCACTTCCAGTATCTGCAAAATTGATATTAACTCATCAAAATGCTCCTTGCATCCACTGCATAAATATTCAGTAACATTTGGTGCGCCTTGCCTTAGTTCAATGCATCTTTCAACCTTGCAGTCAAGGATGCGCAAGGGATTCAACTCGTATCTCCTCTGGCAGTCAGGACAAAAAACCGGCAATTTATTCTCAAAGAATTTCAAAAGGGCATTCTTATAATCAGGCCTGCATTTTTTACAGCCAATTGAGTTAAGCTCGAAATTCACTTCTTTCAAGCCTATCCCTTCAAGGAGATTCCTGAGCATGGCAATAATCTCTGCATCTATAGATGGCTGAGAAACACCAAACGCCTCTGCGCCTATCTGATAAAATTGTCTGAATCTTCCTTTCTGAGGCCTTTCATATCTGAACATTGGTCCTGCATAAAAGAATTTTTGTGGCGAAGGAAGATTGTAAAGATGATGCTCCACATAACATCTCACAGCAGGCGCAGTGCCTTCAGGCCTCATAGTGATGCTCCTTCCCGCCTTGTCAGAGAATATGTACATCTCTTTTTCTACAATGTCTGTGGTTTCTCCAATACTTCTGATAAATATCTCTGTGGATTCTATAATAGGAAGCCTTATCTCCTGATAGCCATATCCCTGAAAGATTTTCTTTGCTGTGGTTTCGATCTTTTGCCAAATGCTAATATCTGGAGGTAGAATATCTGAAATGCCCTTCAGGGCGCTATACTTCACCTGATTCTACTCCTTCCCTTTCCTTATCGAATTCGATCATCTGAAGATGGCTCTCTATAAGTCTCTTTATCTCCTCCTTAAAATGCCTTCTTATCCCCTTTAGGTCAACAATATCCTCATGTATCTTAACAACTTTTTCTTGTGCTTGCTTAATCATACTTTCTGCATTAAGTTCAGCCTCTTTTATCATTAGCTCTGCCTCTTTTCTTGCATTTGCTTTGTATTCTTCTACCATCTGCTGCGCTGTTGTAAGGGTATCTCGAAGTGTAAGCTCCATATTTTTGTATTCCTGAAGTTGGGAGTCAGCTCTGCTTAAAAGTTCTTTTAATGAAGAGTTTTCCCTGTACAGTTCCTCCAATTCTTCCCTTAGCAACTCTAAAAAAGAATATACTTCATCAACATCAAACCCCCTGAGCCTCATTGGAAACTGCTTGTTCTGAATATCATGCGGTGTGATTCTCATATTAAAGCCCCTCCTTTTATTTTATAACCGAGTTCTATCAAAGAACTTATCAGGAATCTCTGGATAAATATAATAGCAAGGATTACGATTAAAGGAGAAATATCTATTGGCCCGAGCCTCCCTCCAATCAGCCTTCTTATTGGCCTAAGCACCGGGTCTGTGATCGAATAGAGAAATCTGACGATGGGGTTATAAGGGTCGGGATTTACCCAGCTTATTATTGCAGCAATTATTATAATCCACTTATAAATATCCAGAACAATGTCCAGCACATTTGCTGCTGCCAAAATCAAATTACCAAAGATAAACATTATTCCCTCCTTCCTAACTCCTCTGCTCTTTTTTGTGCTGAATGCAGCGCATCATATACTATATTTTTAAAGCCTTTTTCTTCAAACACCTTAAGCCCTGCTGCTGTTGTGCCTCCTGGGGATGTTACCATTTCACAGAGTTTTTCAGGAGATATTCCTGTTTCAAGGAGCTTTGCAGTGCCAATGAGAGTCTGCATTGCAAGTTCAGAAGCGCTGTCTTTGCTCAGTCCCATCTTTTCACCTGCATCTATTATCGCCTCGACAAATAGCGCTACAAATGCAGGTCCGCTGCCTGATACTGCTGTAACAATGTTCATATATTTTTCAGGCAAAGTAAGCACCTTTCCTATGGACATGAATATATCTCTTATAACAGCAATGTCCCTGTCAGAAAAACACTCGCACAGTGAAATAACAGACATGCCCTCCTGAACAATGGCAGGCGTATTAGGCATCACCCTTACAAGCTTCTTTGTCCTCAGTTTAGATTGAAGGAAAGAAAGCGTAATGCCCGCTGCTATGGAAACTACAGTTTTTTCGTCTGTTACTTCATCCGCTATCTCATCAAGGACAGTTCCCATATTCTGAGGCTTAACAGCAAGGATAATTATATTGCATGAGGATGCGACCTCTTTATTCGATTCCGATATTTTTATACCATAAGTCATTTCCAAATACTTTCTTCTGTCCTCTCTCGGCTCTGAAACGAAAATATCTCGCCTGACTCCTGACTCTTGATTCCTGATTCCTTTTATTATGGCCTCGGCCATATTGCCGCCGCCTATAAAACCTATCATTTATTGCTCCTTTTGGGGTTTATTATATCTCCGGCAATCCCATTTCATTAAAGACTTGCTGCACTAATGTATCTGCCTGTTTATGGTCATGGGTTCGGCTGAAGAAGGCTTCAAAGAGTTTTGCCTTCACGTCTTTTAAATAACGCACATAATTATCTACAGCGTTTATTAAGGCAAATGTCTGCTTTGGAATCTTTATCAAAAAACTATTCGGCTTTTGAGCGTAAATAATAAACTTTGCCTCTTCTAAATTCGCTGCATCATATTTAAAGCCGCTATCCGATATAACTTCCTGCTGCCCTATAAAATATGCGCCTAATTTTAATGGTTCATTAGGAACAGATATTTCCCTTGAATCTTTAAGATATTTTGAGTCAACAAACTCTTCTGGGAATTTCTTTACTCCGTTAGGAATTATTTCTTCAATTACCTGCTCTTTAAGTTTTTCGATGTCTCTTTTGGTCTTTACCTGTTTTACCTTTTTCCTTGATTTGGCAAGGTCAATTCTTTCTCTAACTATTTCTGTAAGCCCGTCATACAAAGGCTTGAGATATTTCTTAGGGTCAAGACCAAGAGCCTCAAGCACAGCGCTGTCAAGCGCCTGCCTGTCTTTCATCTTGACTTCTTCAAAGATAGGTTTGACAGGGCGGGTGAGAAGGTTGTCAAAGGCTTTAAGGATATTTGCTCTTTGTTTGGCAGTGATTTTTTTGGCATTTGGAACTAACAGACTATTTATATCAGGCCCATAGAATGTCAGTAAGCCTTCGCCGAGATTCAAACGGCCTAAAAGTTCTACTCCTAAGAAAGTTATACTTGAATTTAAAAGGGCAGTATTTATTTCAACTTCTTTCCTATCGTGAAACAAACCTTCAAAAGCAATGTCGCCAATCAACGATTTTGATTTATTTGCTGGAAAGTAAAACCTTTCACTTATAAAGCGATTAACTACAAAATGCCCTGGATTTCTTTCACCTATCCCATACCAATAAGTCCTTCCTTGAACTGAAGGAACTTCTGGAAAGGGAATTCCTTCTTTCTTATGCCCTCGCCCACCTTTTGTTTTTTGTTTTTCACCCCATTCGATGTAACTTAGAACGCCAGTTTTCTTTGCCTTTCTAAGTTCTTTTTTGTCCACGTTGCAGTAGAGAACCGAGAATTCAATTTTTTTAGGATCAATTTCAACAGATTCGATTTCTTTAGGAGAAGTAACTAAGGGAAGAAGAAATTCTTTTTCAATACCCCAATGTGTGATTTTCTCATGCGTTAGATGGAAAAATTCATTTATCCCTGTCTTAATACCGAAACTTACTTCTGCCACCTCCTCTAATGTCACTATTTTGTCTTTGCATTTATCAATTATCTCAAAATAAATCTCTGGCGCTCTGAGATATTGCCCCCATTTGACTGTCTTGCCTGCTCCCTCGACTCTTTCAAGAAGTTCTTCCTGTTTTAAAACCCTAATCCTGAAATTGTCATCTTCATAAGTTTTATGACCTTTCAAAGTATTTATAAATTTAGCGCCTTTAAGCTTGTAATGCTCAGAACCTGCATTTTCTATTGAATGTATCGACCTATCGAGCCCCAGCCACCTCTGCATCGGCAGTTTTATATCCCATGGGATGAGTTCTTTAAGCCGTTTTTTTATTTTTACGAATTTAACATTGTTGTCGTTTCTCTGTTCTTCATCCTTGCATCGCTCAAGGATTGTTACAATCGTGTTTACTGCTGCATCTTCAAACCACGGCTCGCAGCGGGATTCAAGTATGGCGACTATCTTGAAGTTTTTAAGAAAGAATTTTTGAAGCTCATAGCCATATGCAACATCAAGCCATGAATTGGAGGTAACAATTCCAATTCGCCCGCCTTCTTTTAAGTGATTTGCTGCATGGAAAAACATATAGGCATAAATATCCGCCTGTCCTGAAAGCTTTATGTCTCCATTATTGAAAAGCTCCGGATAATCCTGTCTCCAGTCCTGAGCAAGAACCTTAGTAAGCTTGTCCTTATATCCTTTAATGCGTTTTTCGATAAGCTCCTGTCTGATGTATGGGAAATTTCCAACTATTGCGTCAAACTGCGGAATCGTCTCGTCAATCATAAAGCCCCCCTTTACTTCCCCCCTTGCTAAGGGGGGAACAGAGGGGGGTATTGGTTTTGGAGGCGGGAATTTGAATGTATCTCCTGTTTTAACCTCAAAAAAATCTTTTGATATGACTCGTGGGAAGTTTGCGTAATCCTCGATGTTCTGCCTGTAAAGGTTGATTGTTGCAAGCTCTGCAGGGAAATGGGCAATGTCAATGCCCCATATCTGGGAAAGTAATTTTTTATGGTCTTTCTGTCCTGCGTTTCTGAGCCTGTCATAAGCCCTGATAAGAAAAGTGCCTGTCCCGCAGGTAGGGTCTAAAACTTTATCTGATACAGACCCGACGCAAAAAGTAGTTATCAAATCTACAAGTTCTTCATTCGTGAAATACTGCCCAAGTGCATGTCTTTCTTCCGGTGGGATAAGTTTCTCAAAAACATTACCAACAACATCCTGAGGCATGTGCGAAAAGTTGTATCTGTTCAGGTTATCAAGAAGATTTATTAGGGGTTCGATGCCGCCTTGAGGGAAAGGCACTTTATCAGGAAAGTCCTCTTCAAATACTGCCTGATAGTCTATTTGCCTCGCAATCTCGAAATATTCCTTCAGTTTCTTGTTTACCTTTGAAGTGTTAGCTCCATGTAAATCAAGTTTCGGAATATCTGAGCGGAATCGTCGCAGGGTTAAATAAAAGAGTATTTTTCCGAACAACCGGTATATAATCTGCCTTGACACTGTCTCAAAAAATGCCTCTCCTGCCTCATAAGTGGCTATGCCCTGTTTCACAGCCCAGTTAAACAGTTCGTTTTTGAATGTTGTACTTTTTCCTATTTCTGTTATTAATGACTTATGTATGTGAGGCCAGAGGGTCTTTACTGCCTCTGAGAGTTCGTGAACAAAGAATGTCGAATCCACATCAATAAGGTGAAGATGTCCCTCTCTATGAAGAGTTGAAAGGTCGTTCAATATCTCTTTTGCCCTTGCTTTAAGAAGTTCCTGCTTGGACACAACCCATAGGTCATCAGGATTTGTTATCTGAGAGATTGGAGAATAGGTCTTTAATCTGTGAACTCTCGAAACTTCCTCTGTCCAATTAGGTGTTCTCCATATAACAGCATCCCTCATATTCCAGGTAACAAAATAATCGGCATGCATCGCCCTTGCTTTCTCGGCAGCATTATTGAGAAGTTCTTGATCATCAACAGGAGTCGCAGGTGTTTTTAATTCCCACCCGCAAAAACCCTGATGAGCTTTTCTGCTAAGCCATATCTGCACATCGGGAAATTTTGTTTTCTTTTCCGAAACTTTTATAGATGGATCTGATGAAGCAACTTCAAAAGGATAAGATCCGTCTTTTAAAAATTCATTGAGCCAAGTTGTTACCTGACTCATGAATTCTCTTTCGTTGGATTTTATATCAGTCATCGCTGTCTTTAAGCCACTGCCTTCTCTTTTACTATCGACAAATCAATCAGGTCGAGCGGATTCCTTGTTGTCCTCTTTCCTGCATCGAGTATCTCGATGGCAACAATTTTTCCGTCCTTTGAATAATCAATTATCACACCATCAAACTCAACCGACTCTGCGATAGCCTCATCAGTTATAAACTCAATATTTAAGAGGTC
Organism: Nitrospirota bacterium; assembly: GCA_037441185.1. Classification (GTDB taxonomy): domain Bacteria; phylum Nitrospirota; class Thermodesulfovibrionia; order Thermodesulfovibrionales; family Dissulfurispiraceae; genus JBBISP01. The sequence goes on from JBBISP010000008.1 coordinate 50,527, forward strand.
ATGTCCTGGGTCATATTCTATTTTCATTTATTATCCCTCCTTCCAGTAACGACTTATTTGCGATGTAATGTAAGCCGTTACTACAATATATATTTCTTCCGTCTCTTCATAAATAACTCTTAAAAGATATTCCTTATTATCAATGAAAAGCTTTTTGTGTGCAACTTTTCTGCCCCCGTAGCCATCAAGCACCTGCGCTGGATTTATTATAGTATCTTCTATTAGGTCTCTTTCAATCTCTCTCTTTTCTGCCTTTCTTTGTGCAATGGGAATAATTTCAATCTTTTTCATTTTCCTATACTGCCTGCCTATTTTCTCTTTCCCCGAATATTGCCGCACCTATTCTTACCATTGTGGCCCCTTCCTCTATTGCCACCTCAAAGTCGCCAGACATGCCCATGGATAATTCTTGTAATGCGTAATGCGTAATGCGTAATGAGTTAATATTATCTCTAATCTCCCTCAATCTCCTGAAGTAAGGCATTGCCTCCTCCGGATTATCAAAGAACGGCGGCATTGTCATAAGCCCTTCGAGCTTTACATTATTAAAGCTCTTTATTTTTTCAAGTAAGGGTATTAATTCCTCTTCGGATACCCCGTGCTTTGTCTCCTCTTCAGATAATTTTACCTGAACAAGAATCCTTTGTATTTTCCCTATTTTTTCAGCCTGCCTGTTAATTTCCTCAGCGAGTTCAACAGAATCAACAGTATGAATCAGGTCGAACAACCGAACTGCATATTTAGCCTTGTTCTTTTGCAAATGCCCGATTAAATGCCACTCTAACCCCCCTATAGTCCCCCCCTTATTAAGGGGGGGAGCAGGGGGGGTAATTTCAGATTTCAAATTTGAAATTTTATCCCTCGCCTCCTGCACCCTGTTTTCGCCAAATATCCTTAAGCCGGCACCTATAGCCTCTTTTATAGTCTCGATGTCTATTGTCTTTGTAACAGCAATTAGTTTTACTTCATCAGGGCCTCTGCCTGCACGCATTGCTGCATAGCTCATCCTTTTAAGTATGTTCGATGCGTTATCTATAAGCATTTGTAGTTATATTATTATACTATGTTATTATTTGATATGTTAAAAAAACTCATCTTCTCCAATCTCTCCCTTAATAGAAAACTTATATTTATCATGCTGTTTTTAAGTTTTATTCTTATTTCTGCGCTTTTATTTCTTTATTCTTACTCAGAACAAGCGCTTTTTCATGAATTGGAAAGGCAGACAAAAGAGCTTACACAGGCAATACAAATAGGCGTAGAAGAGGTGACTGCATCAGGAACTACTGATGAGGCAAGACTCTCGAATTATTTAAAGGATTTAAATGCAAAAGGAGTTAAAGAGATTTCCATTATCAGCAATGCAGATGAAATAGTTGCAAGCACTAATATTGCAAAAATTGGACAGCCTTTGACCCACAAAAGAAAGGAACTCATTATTAAAGCAGAGCTTGGAGAACCTGTCTCAGAGGAAGAAGATGCATATAATGTAATACTCCCTGTTATTGCAGAAAATACTCAGTATGGCTATATACATTTGAAGATAAACAAGGATGATTTTTCAGCGATCCTGAAAATTAATGCCATTAAAAGGATTGTTGCAACTATTTTTGTATTTGGCATTGGCATTATTATGGCGATTATTCTTTCCATGCGATATACGCAGCCGATCCAGAAGGTTGTGGATGCTGCCAACAGGGTTGCTGCAGGAGACCTTAATCAAAATATATCTATTCAGAACAGAAACGAGATTGGACAACTATCAGAAAGCTTTAATTTCATGGTTCAACGATTGAGGGAAATCCGAATCCTTGAAGAAAAATTAAGAGAAGCCGAGCATCTTTCAGGGATTGGACAGCTCTCAAGAAACATAGCGCATGAGATCAGAAACCCTCTTAATTTCATTAATCTGAGCATTGACCATATAAACGAAAAATATAAGCCTGAAGGCATAGAAAGGCAAAAAAGATTCGAAAACCTCATAAGCGGCATAAAACAGGAAATACACAGGCTTGATAAACTTGTGAATGATTTTCTTGACTACGGCAGGCCTATTAAACTCACTATTCAAAAAGTAAGGATAAAGGAAATTATCGAAAATGTTATTGATCTCATATGGGCTAAGGCAGAGGCGGATAGAATAACCATTATAAAGGAATATTCTGCTGACCATGAGATAAATGTTGATGTAGATATGTTTAAATCCTGCATATTAAATACAATCACAAACGCATTTCATGCAATGGAATCATCAAAAGAAAAAGTGCTTAAACTTAAAACAGAAATAGTTGAAGGTGAGTTTGTATTATCCATAAAAGATAGCGGTATAGGCGTTCTGCCTGAAAACCTTTCGAAGATATTTGAGACCTTTTTCTCCACAAAGCAGAATGGGCTCGGACTTGGTCTGCCTATGACCATGAGGGTTATGGAGGAGCATGGAGGAAGGGTTGAATTTAATAGCACTGAAGACAATGGCAGTGAGGTTAAGCTAATCCTTCCATTACCAAAAGGAGATTAAGGCTATGGCAGTAATAGCTGTAATTGATGACGAACATCGTCAGCGCGATATTCTTAAGACTATTCTCGAAGATGAAGGCTACGAGGTGCATACAGAGTCGTCTGCAGAGGAAGGCCTTAAATTGATACGACAATTAAATCCTGATGTTGTAATTACAGACTTGAAAATGGGTGGAATGAGCGGCATGCAGCTTTTGGATGCCCTGCCGGATGATTCGATTAAGCCAGCAGTAATTATTATGACAGCTTACGGCACAATATCTGTAGCAGTTGAGGCAATAAAAAAGGGAGCGTTTGACTTCCTCACAAAACCCCTCGAAAAAGATGTAATTGTTCTTACAGTAAAAAAAGCAGTAGAAAGGATGCATCTGGTTAAGGAAAATATCAGGCTGCAGGATGCGCTCTTTGAAAAGTTCAAGATGGATGGAGTTATTGGCGGATCCAAAAAGATGAAAGAGGTTATAGATATAGCAAAAAAAGTAACCCCAACTGCTGTAACTGTATTAATACAAGGAGAAAGCGGCACAGGAAAAGAGCTTATTGCAAGGGCAATTCATTACAACAGTCAACGAAGGGCATATCCATTTATTGCCATAAATTGTGCAGCTATCCCAGAGAATCTTATAGAGAGCGAACTTTTCGGATATGAACCAGGAGCTTTTACCGGCGCTGCCCACAGGAAAATAGGTTTGTTTGAACTATCAAACAAGGGGACCCTTTTCCTTGATGAAATTGCAGACCTACCCTTGTTGACACAGACAAAGATGCTAAGGATTTTGCAGGATAAGGAGCTAAGAAGGTTAGGTGGAAAAGAGAGCATAAAGATTGATGTAAGAATAATAACGGCTACAAACAAGGATCTCCAGAGAGAGGTTGCAAAGGGAAACTTCAGAGATGACCTTTTTTACAGGATCAAAGTAGTTACTCTTACTGTCCCGCCTTTAAGGGAAAGAAAAGAGGACATACCTTCTCTTGTAAAACTATTTCTTGACAAATACAACAAGGAATTCGGCAAAAGAGTTAATAATATAAGCGACAGTGCAATAAAGGCGCTTATGGATTATCACTGGCATGGTAATATCAGGCAGCTCGAATCTGTAATTGAAAGGGCTGTATTGATGAGCGATACAGATACAATAAGCCTTAATGACATAAAGAGCGAGCTGAGGCTATCTGATGACAGAGAAGTCATGGACATAGATATTCCTGATGAGGGTATCAATTTTGAAGAACTTGAAAAGGAATTGATGAAAAAGGCAATGATTAAGGCAAATAATGTTATAGCAAAAGCAGCACGATTGCTCGGCATGAGTTATAAAACATTCTGGTACAGACTCGAAAAATTTGGCTTTAACACTGCTTCCTTAAAGGAGGATAAATTTCCTGAAAAAAGAAATTGAACTGGGTTATATTGGTTTAACTTGGAATTCCACGCAGCCCAGACTTTATGGCATAAATATTGCTATAAACATCTTGCCAAAAATTAGGGAAAAAATTCAAAAAAAAGGAGGTGAACAAAATAATGAAAAAAATTTTAGCGCTGGTTATAGTAATTCTTTTTGCTTTTGCAATGACATCAGTTGCATTTGCATATCCTCCGGCTGAAAAAGCAGCGCCAAAGGCAGAGGAGAAAATGACTGAGCCTGCAAAGGCTGAGAAGGCAAAAGTAAAACAGATTACAGGCGAAGTTGCAGCTATTGATGCAGCGGCAAAATCCATTACTGTGAAGGGGAAAAAAGCTGAGGTCATTGTTGCAGCAGATGAAAAAATGCTTGCTGATGTAAAGGTTGGAGATAAGATTGTAGTAAAGTACACAGAGAAGGATGGAAAAAATGTTGCAAAGAGCATAAAGAAAGCAGAAGCATCAGCTGAAAAGAAAGCTGATGAAAGCAAAGCTGAACCAGCAAAGCCAGCAGAGCCAGCAAAGAAGAAAAAAGCAATAGAAGGCTGCTAAAAAATTAGCGCTAAAAGGGGTGGAGCTTTTGCTGCCACCCTTTTTTTTATCTGAAATCATTACTGTCCAAAATAATCCATACCAAAGGCATATGTCTCGACCCCATTAGGCTATATCTTACAAAGGTGGCGATGAGAAAGCCATTTATCCGCCCATGCCTCCTTGTTTGAATGTTCAACTGCATTTTTTTTTGGTTAATTGCTAAAAATAGATGAATTCATTACAATAAAATAATGAATTTAGATTTCAATGAATTCAAGGAGTTGTCGAGGCAGGGCAACCTTATACCTGTTTACAGAGAGATACTTGGAGATGTGGAGACTCCTGTAAGCGCCTTTCTTAAGTTAAATAAAAAACCATCATTTCTTTTAGAAAGCGTTGTGGGCGGAGAAAAATGGGCGCGATATTCGTTTATAGGCGTAGAGCCGTCAATGACTGTGATTTGTAAGAACGGAGAGATGATAGTAACGCATGACGAGGAATTTGAGAGATTTATTTCCGATGAAAGATTTATTCCTGCAGAAGATCCTCTTGATTTTGTGAAGAACATCCTTTCCAAATTCAGACCTGTTGATGTAAAAGGACTTCCAAGGTTTTCAGGCGGCTTTGTAGGTTATATAGGATACGATGTTGTTAAGTTTTTTGAAAGAGTTCCTGATATACAGAAGCCCTGTATTGACATGCCTGATATATTCCTCATGCTCCCTGATATAGTTCTGATTTTTGACAATCTCAAGCAGACAATAAAGGTGGTTTGCAATGCATATACAGAAGGAAAGGATTTACAAAGTGTATATAATAACGCAAAAGAGCAGATAGATAAAATAATTGATGAATTTAAAAAGGGTTATATTCCAGATGAGGCTCAGAGGCTGTCTGTTCCTCATGCCGCTAATCGTGTCCATGGATATAACTTTTCATCAAATTTTGCAAAGGAAGATTTTCTGGATGCCGTAGCAAAGGCCAAGGAATATGTAATGTCAGGAGATATTGTCCAGGTTGTTTTATCTCAAAGGTTTGAAAGTCAGATAAACTCTCACCCATTCGATGCATACCGGGCGCTCAGGTTAATAAATCCATCGCCATATATGTATTACCTCGATACAGGCGATGAGCAGATTGTTGGCTCATCGCCTGAAATTCTTGTGAGGCTGGAAGGCAGCAGGATAACGCTCAGGCCGATTGCAGGAACAAGGAGAAGGGGAGAGACAGAAGAAGAGGACATAACTCTTGAAAACGACCTAAAAATGGATCCAAAAGAAATATCAGAGCATATAATGCTTGTCGACCTTGGCAGAAATGATGTGGGAAGGGTTGCAGAGATAGGCTCTGTTAAGGTCACGGAATTGATGAATGTTGAGCGTTACAGTCATGTTATGCATCTTGCATCAAATGTAGAAGGCAGTCTAAAAAAAGGCCTCGATGCATTTGATGTATTCAGGGCATCGTTTCCTGCAGGCACTGTGACAGGCGCGCCAAAGGTAAGGGCAATGGAGATTATAGAAGAGCTTGAGCCCACAAAAAGAGGAGCTTATGCAGGAGCAGTGGGTTATTTCAGCTACTCAGGAAACATGGACACATGCATAACAATTAGAACAATGCTTATAAAAGATGGTAAGGTATATGTTCAGGCAGGCGCAGGGATAGTAGCTGATTCTGTGCCTGAAAATGAATATATGGAAACCGTTAATAAGGCAAGGGCAATGATGAAGGCTGTTGATTTTTTGCAGAGAGGATAAAAAATGCTATTGATGATAGACAATTACGACTCTTTTACCTATAATCTTGTCCAGTATTTGGGAGAGCTTGGCGAAGATGTCAGGGTATTTAGAAACGACAAAATTATGCTTGAAGACATCAAAAAAATGAACCCTGACAGAATTGTCATATCTCCAGGGCCGTGCACTCCAAAAGAGGCAGGAATATCAATAGATGTTATCAAACAATTTGCAGGAAAGATCCCCATATTAGGTGTTTGCCTTGGACATCAAGCAATTGGCGCTGCATTTGGCGGCGAGATTGTTAGGGCGCCGCTTCTTATGCATGGGAAAACTTCTTTGATTTATCATGATGGAAAGACAATATTTGGAGGGCTTCCAAATCCATTTGAAGCAACAAGGTACCACTCATTGGTAATTAAAAGAGAAACCCTGTCTGACTGCTTCGAAATAACTGCATGGACCGATGGAGACAAAAACAGCGGAATAATAATGGGCATACGACATAAGGATTTTATATTAGAAGGCGTGCAGTTTCATCCTGAATCCATATTGACCGCTGTTGGCAAAGATTTGTTAAGGAATTTTTTAAAGCTTGGCAATAATTAACAGAGGCTCCATGATAAAAGAGGCCATAAGCATAATAATCCAGAACATAAGTCTTTCAGAGTCTGAAATGGCCGAGGTCATGACAGAGATAATGGAGGGCAAGGCCACAGACGCCCAGATAGGCGCATTCCTTACTGCTCTAAGAATAAAAGGTGAGACTATTGATGAGATAACAGGCGCTGCAAAAATAATGAGAGATAAAGTAACTAAAATCAAAGCTCCTAAAGGTGTCATTGACACATGCGGCACAGGCGGCGACATGTCTGGAACATTTAATATATCTACAACTACAGCAATCGTAGTTGCCGCATGCGGCATACCTGTGGCAAAACACGGCAACAGGTCAGTGTCAAGCCAGTCAGGGAGCGCGGATGTGCTTGAAGCGCTTGACGTAAATATTGAGTTATCTCCAGAAAAAGTCGAAAAATGTCTGTCAGAGACAAATTTCGGTTTTCTTTTCGCGCCCTTATTTCACCCTGCAATGAAGTTCGCCATCGGGCCGCGCAGAGAAATAGGGATAAGAACAATATTCAATATCCTCGGTCCTTTGACAAATCCGGCAGGCGCAAAGCGCCAGATATTAGGGGTATTTGCTGATAAACTGACCGGGCCGCTTGCAACTGTTCTTGGAAATCTCGGCGCTACGGATGCCATGGTAGTTCATGGAGAAGATGGACTTGATGAAATTACCATATGTGATAGCACAAGGATTTCGAGATATAAAAATGGCAGGGTCGAGACCTTTTATATAGCGCCAGAGGATTTTGGCTTTATACAGACAAATTCAGAGAAAATCACAGGTGGCGACAAAAACAAGAATGCAGAGATAACTCTATCTATATTAAATGGCCATAAAGGACCAAAGCGGGATATAGTATTGATGAACTCTGCGGCAGCCATTGTAGTAGCCGGACTTACAGAAGATTTAAAAACAGCAAGGCAGATAGCAGAAGATGCCATAGATTCAAAAAAAGCAATGAAAAAATTGGATGAGATCAGAAAAATAACGAACCTATTATAAGAGGGAATATAGTCTCATAGCCATCCTATATTCGTCGCGTTAGATATCACAATGTCTGTAAGCGCTTCTATAAATTTTGGGGATGTATTTAATGATTCAGTCCTTTTAAGATTTATTCCAAGACTTTGAGCCATGTCTTTATAAATCATATCTATTTCGTAAAGGGTTTCGATATGGTCTGAAATAAAGCTAATTGGAACTACAAGGAGATTTTTTACGCCTTGTTGAGCAAGCTCCTGAAGAGAATGTTCGGTTGTAGGCTCAAGCCATTTAACAGGACCTGTTTTGCTCTGATAAGAGAGATGCCATTGGATATCAATCTTTTTTGTTATAGATTCAATAGTGCCTTTAATCTCCTTTACATACGGGTCCCCTTCATCAACAAACTTCTGAGGCAGGCTATGCGCGCTGAATAACACAGCAGGTTTTTCTGCGAATAAGCTCATTCCGTCCTCTATCTTTTCCACAAGCGAGTCTATGTAAATCGGATGAGAAAACCACGAAGTTACGCAGGAGCATTCGATAGGATATCTATCTGCGCTTTCTTTGAACTTTTTTATTGTGGAGCCTGTTGTTGCTACTGAATACTGAGGATAAAGACTGACTGCAATGACTTTTTTTATTCCATCTTCGCACATCTGCCTTACAGTCTCCTCAATAAGTGGATGCCAATATCTCATACCAATATAGACTTTAAAAGAGTGTGAGCTATTAAGTGATTTTTCAAGAGCATCAGCCTGGGCATAAGTAATATCACAAAGTGGGGACTTGCCACCAATAAGGCTATATGCATGCAGGGTCTTTTTAAGTCTTTTCCGTATAATAAGGGATGCTATTGGCTTCTGAAAAAATGAAGGCCCGAGCCTTATTATATCCCTGTCATCAAACAGATTTTTTAAGAAGGGCCTTACTGCATTGAGCGAATCAGGGCCTCCCATATTTAATAAAATAACACCAATCATGGAATTAGGATACAAGATTTGTTGCGCTGTTTGCAAGACAAGTAATCATGACAATGCAACTCAGAGAATGCAGATTTTGAGCAATGCAACATTTTTGTGATATGGAGGATCAGGTTTTCTGTGACTGCAATTTTAGCATCAGCCTTTCATACTTTTCAGGACCTATGCATTCTTTTGCAGCAGGACACCATTGAATACATGACGGCGCCATATTGCGGGTTATCGTTTTGCCGCACTTTTTACAGAAAGTATCAGGCTCATCAGACCAGATTTCGTTTTTGTGCGAGCAAAAGGCGCATAGCAAATCTTCAGGATAAGGGGATCTTATTTCTCTGTTTCCCGGGCAGCTCTCTTTCATAATTTTATTTTAACAAAAGAAGATAAAAAAGGATAAATAGGATATGTTAAAATAGCCTTAGATTTCGGGTTTAAAAATAATTTTTGAGGTGCGTTTTTATGAAATACATAGTTTCGATATTTATCGCTGTATTGCTTAATTCTGCTATTTCAGTTATTGATGTGCGTGCTGAGAATGAAAAAAAGGTAGTGCTTTTTGATCAGGGACATGGGCAGGCATTTTTAATAGAGAGAACTGGAGAACTTGACCTGTCAGGCATAGCTACTCTTTTTAGGGACGCCGGCTTTCGGGTAAAGGTAAGCACAAAAGCTATATCGCAAAAGGTGTTATCAGAAACCGACGCCCTCATTATATCAGGGCCCTTTATTCCATTCAGTGCAGAGGAAATAAAAGCGATCAATGACTTTATTGAACGAGGAGGATTTGTTGCCGTAATGATTCATGTATCCCCTATATTAATTCCTCTTTTAGAAAAGCTTGAAATAGAATCTGTTAATGGCATTGTTAATGAATCTGAAAATATTATAGGCGGTAGTCAGAAAGACTTTTTCGTAAATAGGCTCGAAAAACATCCTTTAACTCAAGGAGTAAGGCAGTTCTCTATATACGGGGCATGGGGTCTTTCAACTAAAAAGAGCGATGCGCAGATAATTGCAAAGACAGGTCCAAAGGCATGGATTGATTCTGATAGAGATGGAAAAATTAGCAAGGCTGATAAAGTAGGGGAGATTGGCATTATAGTAGCTGGAGCTAAGGGGAATGGTCAATTCGTTATTTTTGGAGATGATGCTATATTTCAAAATAAATTTTTAAAGGATGAAAACCTTCTGCTTGGGAAAAATCTTGCAGATTGGATTCATTCTTTAAAGCTAAAGAGATAGAGCAAGAGATCACTGCTCTAAGAGCTTCCAATTCCTACAAACATTTATTTTCCGCAATCACAATTTTGCTTGTCCGCCTTATCAGACATAAGAGGCTGAAGCAGTTTTGTAAACACAATCGATGCAAAAGCGCCTCCTAAAAATGGGCCTAATACATATACGGTAAGAAAGCCGTAATGTTTATCCGGTAAGGCAGCATTGCCCCAACCTGCTATGAAGGCGAACAATCTGGGTGCAAAATCTCTTGCAGGATTCAACCCTGCCTGCGTCAAAGGAGCAATAATAGAAATGATAATTGTTACTGTGATCCCTATAAAAATAGGCGCCAGTGATTTATCAGGTCTTCCTACATTGCATCCCTCAGTAAGAGAGAATATCAAAAATACAAGGGCGAATGTTCCCACTGCTTCTGCAAAAATGGCGTTTATTGTCGTAACTGCCGCAACTGCTTTGACTCCCGGATTAGGATAAAACTCGCCAAAGATCATTGCTGTTTTATAAGATTCAGGCATGCCTCTAATAATTCCTTGTGTTGTTTCAAAGTTTTCTATAGAGCTATTAAACAAAAGATAAAGCACACCTGCTGCTATAAATGCTCCAAAAAGCTGAGCTGTAACATAAACAGGCAATTTTCTTAAGGACATTCTGCCGCCTATGACCATCGCAAGGCTAACAGCAGGATTTAAATGTGCACAGGAAAGGTGCCTCGTGGCATAAATTGCAAGAGCTACTCCAAGTCCCCATACCGCTGCAACCTGAAACAATCCAACATGCGATGAAAACAGAACAGTTACAGCAACAGAGCCGCACCCAAAGAACACAAGAATAAATGTGCCGATTAGTTCTCCTATGAATTCACTCTTAAAGTTCATCTTCTAACAGCAGGAGCAGCCTTCAGAATTACTACTGTCTTGATTAATCAGGGAGGCGGTGGTCCCACAGCCAACAAAAAGCCCAAGGTGCTTTTTAAAGCTGCCAATTATCTCAAAGTAATCCCTGAATCTCGTCTCAGATAGCATAAGGGCAGTGTTGCCACAGACCCTTTCAGGCCTATCCTTTTCAAATATATGCGTGCCGTCGAGCATGAATTTAAATGGTGCTTCGGGGATGCCACCTCTGTAAATGGCTATATGACCGAAGTCCTCGCAGGCATCCTCAAGTCCCTGAATCTTCCACAGTCTGTAAGTGATTGAGTAAAATGTCACATTTTCAATAAGCCTCTGTATCTCTTCATTTTTTATCTCGACAACCCTTTTTAAGACAATCCTCGGGTCAATAAAACCAGCTTTTCGCGCAATCCTCTCAAAGTCCTTCCAATAAAGGGCCCCACCGAGGCATTCGCCGTAAAGTAAAGGATTCTTTCTCATTTCATCAGGCAAACGTCTGTCAGCATAGATGTCTGAAAAATAAAATTCACCGCCATACTTGAGAATTTTATATGCCTGTTTAATTACGCCTTCCTTGTCTTCTATGAGATTTACAACACAGTTTGAGACTATAATGTCCAATGAGTTTTCCGGAATATGTTTATCTAAGTTTTCTATATAGTCATGAATAAACTTAACATTGGGTTTTTTATATCCGAATCTCCCTGTATGTTCATCAACATATTTTACAGCTACATCTATCTGTTCTTTAGTCATGTCTATTCCATAGACAAAACCATCCTCACCAGCAAGTCTGGAAAGGACATAACAGTCCCTTCCAGTTCCGCATCCAATATCTAAAGCATTAAGCCCCTTAAGCGCAAGGGGGATTGGTGAGCCGCATCCATAGTATTTCTGCTTAATCTCATCAGCGATATAAGATAGCGCCTCTTTAATATGCAAAGGATAAGAATCAGGCGCGCAGCAGGCGCCTGTCTTCAGGTCAGAAGTGCCTTTTAGCTCTGAGCCATAATATCTTCTTACCGTTTCACGCGTATTGAAATCCATTTCCTGTTTTTGCAATATGCCATGGCAGCTGCTCCCGCTGGCTGCAGTGCATGCATAACAGTGTTCTTCGCAGCTTATCTCCGGATTAAAATCATCGAAGTTTATCTCCCAGAATTTTGTGTTTTCACAGCCTTTTATTTTGATGCCCAATGCGAGATTGAAGTCACAGTCATAAACATATCCTTTGTAATCCACTGACATTAGACGCCTGCACATTATGTTTTCAAGGGTGTCTGCATTAAAATTGTTTACAAGAAGCCTCATATAATCATCATAGTTTTTATGGCCTACAAGATATTTCTTAAAGCCACCTATCGGTGAATTAGTAATCGTGATTAACCTGTTAAAATTGATGCCATGCGATTTCTTGAGTATTTCTCTATAGTCATTTTCAAGCACCTCTACAGCAGGCGGCAGACAAGCGTTTGAAGGGTTGTAAACGAGATCCAATTCGAGGCTACCCATGCCATATCCAACTGTATTCAGCTTTTGAAGAACCTTAATGCTTTTCTCAAAAACACCATCTCCCCTCTGTCTGTCAGTTGTATCCTTAAAGCAACTTGGAAGAGACGCTATCAGCTTTGTTCGAGAGCCTGCATAAAGATCAATCAGAGAGGAATAACCGGTAATATCTAAAACAGTAAGATTAGTTCTCACAGCAGTCTTAATGCCATTTTTGGTAAGTTCTTGAATGAACATATGAAGGTTTGGGTTCAACTCAGGGGCTCCGCCAGTAAACTCAACCATATCTGGAGTGAGCGTAATAAGTTTCTTAAGGACAAGACTTGCTGTCTCTTCATCCATGTTTTTGTCGCCAAAAGGAGAAGCCTCTATATGGCAGTGCGAGCATCTCTGGTTGCATCTGTTCCCCATGTTGATTTGGACTGTTTTTATCTCTGCTTTTCTTATGGCTTCTTCCTTCCATAAAACTGTCATTTCTCTATCTCCAATCCTTCTTCTTTCCAGTCAGCAAAAAGGGTCTGGTATATATTTTTATACTCCATTCGCATCAGTTTTCTATATGCCATATAACTTCTGCTTCCGGCATTGCAATAAACAATTATCTTTTTTTTTCCTTTTAAAATTATTTGATCTTATCTACCTTGTAGTCTGCATCAAGCCATGCCTTGATGCCTCCAGGGTGCCGGTAGACATTCTTATAACCTAACTTTTTAGCCCACATAGCTCCATTATGGCTGCGGGTACACTTAGTAAATCCGCAGTAAATTACAATCAAACGGTCTTTATCAGGACCGAGCAGCTTTTCAAAAGCTGCCTTTGTTTTATCGTCGAGAGTTGTAACCTCAGGAATAGGGAATTCAAATTGAAGAGCACCTGGGATATGCTGCTTTTTGTAACTGTCCTCGTAAGGCATTGTGTCAACAATAAGTATATCCTTTTTTTCATCAATCCATTTTTTAAGTTCCTCTGTAGTAACTATCATGTAGCCGCCCCTTGCAACTTCCCTTGCAAAAGTGACGGCGATTTTTTCTGTTTCAAGCTCCTTTGCCCCCCATGCTGCAAAAGCTGCTTCTGAGAAAGCGATAACAAAAATAAAAGTCATGACTAATGGTATAGTTTTTTTTATCATGTTTTCCTCCAAGATATTTTTGTTTTTTTCTGCCATTAAATCTGTCTTTTTTATCTCTTCTACATCATATCTTCGGCATCCACCTCCTTTATAGGATAGATTTTAATTTCTCCCATCTGCTAGGGCATGACTGCTGGTTACTGCATAGCAGTCGGACAGTGTATAAGTAAAGAACAGCTCCAACCATCACAAGATCACGATGAAAAGCCTCTCTCAGGCTTGCATGGTCTTTGAGTTCTCCTATAGAAAAACAGCCGCAATCTATATCCAGACCTTTCAGTATCCCAAACCAGAGAATGACAATAAACATTATTAAGAGTCCGAATATTGTGCTTAAACTTCCACGGACATCAAAGATAAGCCCCAATCCAGCCAGTAATTCTATAGACGGCAATCCGATTGCTACCGGTGCCAATAATAGTTCAGGCAAGAGATCAAACTCAGAAATTGTGCGGGCAAACTTCTTGGGATCAATTAACTTAACAGCACCGGAAAATACAAAGATTGCACCAAGACAAAACCTTACAAGCCTGTAAGCCCATGGCGAATCAATTAATATTTTTTTTGGGATAACCCCTATTTTTTTAAATAGATAAATATTCATTTAATTTTGTTCTTCGTAAATAAAATAAGCATTATGCAATTTTGGTGTCCAATAGTTAATCTCAATTACATTCTCGATATTAATAGGTATTTTCAATGTAAAATAATCGCCGTCATTACTAAATTTGTCATTGCGAATGTTTTTCAATTTCTTTCTACATACAATGCCGCACCGAGTGCACCGATAATGTCAGGTGAAGGCGGTACAAGCACTTTTACAAAAAGCCTTTCTTCTAACAATCTGACAATGCATGGGTTTTTTGCAACACCTCCGGAAAATACAACCGTGTCTGAATTGCCAATCCGATGGAGCATTGCTATAAGTCTGTCTGCAACTGATATGTGAAGCGCTTTTGCTATGTCCTTAGGCAGTATTCCATGATTTTTGAGCGATATGACCTCTGATTCTGCAAAGACAGTACACATGCTATTTATTTTAATATCTCCCCTCCCATGCAATGCCTCATTACCGAATTCATTTAGTGAAAAACCCAGCGATGCAGCCATAATCTCAAGAAATCTTCCTGTTCCGGCAGCGCACTTATCGTTCATCTGAAAATTGAGAACTTTGCCGCTTTTGTCTAAAGATATAACCTTTGAATCCTGGCCGCCCACATCAAGTACAGTTAGGCATTCCGAAAAATAATACCGAGCGCCAATGGCATGCGCTTTGATTTCAGTGATAATATCCTGGGCAAAATAGCGCTGAGCTAAGTGCCTACCATAGCCAGTAGCGATGATCCTATCAGGATGATATTTTTTTATCATCTCCAAAGACTGGCGATGCGGGTCAAATCCGCTTTCAGCTATCTGATAGTCAAGCATCTGCCCATCTTTTATGGCAACCGCTTTTATCGTTCGAGAGCCTATATCAATTCCTACAAACATTATCCTTTTATCTGCTCGAGAAATGCCTCAATACGAGTCTGAAGCTGTCCTATGTCTTCAGATGAATAATCAGTCTCTATAGCCAAAAAGGGTATTCCATTTTTTTCACAGGCATTTTTTATTTTTATAGCCTCTATGTTGTAAGTATGACAGAACTGAAGGCTATAATTGATTATCCCCTGTGCCTTTGACTCATTGCACTCCTTTATGACCTGATCTATCCTATCGTCATTAGGAGTAAAACAAGCACACTTTATTTTCATATAGCGATCTGTTATTGCTGACAACTGTTGATCAATGCTCCCTGTCTCAGCAATATTGTCATTGAAATATCTAGTGCCTATGCAGCTTTCTTCATTAACGACAATACCGCCTGCTGATTCGATTATATTATGCACCTTCCAGTTAGGCAAAGCCATTGGAGACCCTGACAGCATAATTCTTGGCGCAGAAGGGGGGGCTGCAAAAATCCCATTTTTTATTCTTTCTTCAAGCTCATTGCAAAGAATATTTACTTTTTCTATAAATCTCATAGGGTCATCATAAAAGGCAATCTGTTCTACTAAAAGCGCATCTCTGCCGCTTATTGGAGATGGATTATGATATCTTAATTGATTTAATCTTTGAAGGGCGCTTCGTTTGCTGTTCATTATTTTTATTGCTTTAGCAAGAGATTCAGCAGAGATTTCTTTCTTGCTTTCTTTTTCAATCTTTGTTTTAAACTCTTTAACCTCATCAAGCCACAGCAATTTGTCGATATTCCTTTTTTTCTGCGGGATTTCCATAACATGAGTCGGGATTTCCTTATTCATTAATTCCCAGGTCTTCTTTTTTGCATCGCATGTTGTCTCACCACAAACAAAATCAACTGTCTGAAAATATGGATTAGACTTTGTCAGCGCATAACCATATGCGGATTTTACGAGAGGGCAAATATTTCTTGGAAGCACTTTCTCGGCATCAGGGATTGTTGCCTGTGAGCCTGCGCACAAGCCTATCGAAACGCCGTTTACAGCGAGTATTAATTCCTCTGGAACAAATATGCAGAAGTTTCCAACAACAACCTGCCCCTGTTTTTTTGCGGTTACAATCTCCCTGATGCGGCTTCCATAAATATCAGCAACCATGCCGTCAAAATATTCCATATTTTTAGGCCTGTTGCTCTGGTTTTGGAAGGTCTTTGAATATAAATCAGCGCTTACACACTGCTGCGAGCTGAATTTCTCAATGTCTAATCCTATATCCTTAAACATCTCTGTATTTGCTTTAGTTTTAGCCGCGCATATATCGCCGCAAGACAGGCTTTTTCTCTTGAGCCATAAATAGCCAAAAGAAATAAAAACAATGGTCATTACTGCGCTCGCCAACGGAGGAAGCGCTGTTGAGCCTATGCCCACCCCAACTACACCTAAAACTATCGCAATCATCGGAGCGCCGCAGGCGCTGGTGAACCAGACCAAAAAAGCGATTACTGCGCTTCCAGCTACAGCGTTCTTAGATCTGTTTCTCATCATGGTAATGGCATAAGCGCCAAAAGCGAACGACAATGCCAGAGAAAAACTGATTAGATATGTCTGAGTAACCACATAAAGCTTCCACCATATCGGGCTGGAGTTCTGAGAAACGATTTTATAATAAAGCAAATGGCCGACGAATACGGCAATGAAAACAGCTAAAGTTACGATTATCTTCTTCAAGTTCTTCATTTGCTGACCCTTATT
>JBBISP010000009.1:0-4005 GCA_037441185.1 Nitrospirota bacterium
TTTTTCAAAGGCAGGCAAAATAAAAGATGCAGTTCAAATCCTCAGCAAAGCAGCAGAGATAAATTCATACACCCCTGCGCACTACTATTATGCTTATGCCCTTGCAAAAAATAGGCAATTAAAGGAGTCTCTCAGCGCCTTTGATAATGCTATTTTATTGAACCCTTATGAGACTTCTATTTACATACTCAGGGCCGAGGTTTATGAGGATAACAAAATGTTAAAAGAAGCTTTATCTGATTACAAAAAAGCCATTAAATTGATCTTAAAAATAAAAAATTGATATTAATAAAGACTATCTTAACTCAACCCTTTGACGTATAACTTCATAAGACAATATACCTGCAGCCACAGAAACATTCAGCGAATTCACCTTTCCCATCATTGGCAAACTAACAACAAAATCGCACATCTCTCTCACTGTTTTTCTCAAGCCCTGCCCTTCAGAGCCTATAACAAAAGCCAGCGGAGACCTCATATCAATATTCCATGGAGTCATATCAGACCCTCCCTCTGCACCGACTATTGCAACATCTAACCTCTTCATTTTATCTATGACATGCTTTATATTCACCACTTCAGAAAGATTTACATATTCTAACGCTCCTGCCGATGCCTTCGAGACAATATGAGTAACTCCTGCTGACCTATGGGACTGAAATACAACACCGTGCACACCTGCTGCATCTGCAACCCTTAAAATTGCACCAAAATTTCGCGGGTCTTCTATAAGGTCAAGGATAAGAAAAAAGGCTGGTTCACCTTTTTTTTCAGGAATTGCTAAAAGCTCGTCTATGGATAGAAATCCCTTTTTTTCAGCAACTGCTGCAATACCCTGATGCCCTTTATGAAATCTCGAATCAAAAAATTCCTTATCCTCAAACTCTATGCGGATTCCCTCTTCATTGGCAAGTTCGATAATCTTCTGCACCTGCTCATGCCTCTGTTTAGAAATATAAAGCGTGCTTATCTTTCTGCCTGACTTTATAGCCTCCCAAACTGGATTAAAGCCATAAAGCCACTCTGCCTTCTTATCCATCTTGCCTTATTGTATCATAAAAACATTTTTCATCTTTTCACTTTCCAATCCGTCCTTTCTCTCTTGTCCTCAAGGATTATCCCTTTTTCTTCAAGCTTCTTCCTTATGGAATCTGCTCTTGCCCAATCCTTGTTTTGCCTCGCAATTTTCCTTTTTTCAATCTTGCTCTCTATATCAGATTTAGTTAAAGAAATCTTTTTGCTTTTAAGAAGGTCAATATTCCATTCAGCAGGCGTGCGCATGAAATGATTGACAACAAAAAAAGGGATTCTGTGATGGAAAAAAGAGTAAAAGAAATGTTATTTTAAAATAAATCTAAGATTAAGGAGCAAAACATGAAAAGGTTTTTGATGTTATGCGCAGCAGTGGCTATAGCGGTATCCATGTCCGCTTTAAATGCAGATGCATTCCCTCAGAATGAGCAAAAGGTAGAACCAATAACAGGAAGGGTCATCGAAACTATGAACAGCGCTGGATACACCTATATCCATCTTGAGAAGAATGGTAAAAAAACATGGGTTGCAACGCCTCAGATGAAGGTCAAAAAAGGACAGACTATGTCATTTAGGTCAGGTCAAGAAATGCAGAATTTTGAAAGCAAGACGCTCAAGCGTAAATTCGACAGAATAATCTTTTCTGAAGGCCTTGTTAAATAAATTAAGCTAAATTAAGCCGAGGCTATCTCCAGATGCGGTTCTGTCTATGTTGGCAAGAAATGCCTTTGTATGGATTGACTGCCATGCCTTCTGCAATAAAATCTCCGCATTTGCAGTTCCATCCGCCTTCAGTGCGATCTTCTTCAACAAGGATAGCGCCACATGCCGGGCAGATATATTCAGCGTCATTGCCTGAATCAAAGATGGAGTATTCGCTCATTTTTTTATATTACCTTTTAGTTCCTAAAATTGACAATGCTCAAACTGTTCTGATAAGCTAATTGTCAGCGGGGTGGAGCAGCCTGGTAGCTCGTCGGGCTCATAACCCGAAGGTCAGAGGTTCGAATCCTCTCCCCGCCACCAAAAAAAGATTGCAATAAAAAACCCTGCCTCATGTCTTCACAGGGCAGGGCATTTTTCAGGCTATCTGGACTTGTTCCAGATAGCCTGAATTGCGATTAGTTCAATCAAGCTTGCATTAATTTGTTTATCTTAAAATCTTGCTGCTCCCCTCACTTTTATACCAATTCGAGGTCTTGTAGGGTCATTTGACCTAATAGTAAGGCTGCTGCTAAACCTTCCCCTGAATTTGGCATTAAAGCTTATTGTTACCTCGCAAGTCTCGCCAGAGCTAAGAGTCTGATTGCTGCAACTATTCCCTACAATTGAGAATGGTCTTTTTGGACGGCTTACTGACCTTATTGTAAGAGGAGACTCACCAACATTTTTAATAGTTACGGTTTCTGATTTTAGTTCACCTGTATTGATTATTCCAAAATCAATAGCAGATGGCGATACATTTATTTTCTGCTGACCTAATGCTCTGCCTATTCCTGCCAATGCTGAGAGATTTACTGTCTGCCTTCCACCATTTGACTGTATTACAAAACACTTATTGAAGCTGCCTGCTGCTGTAGGAGAAAACCTTACTATTATTGTAAGCTCTGCTGAAGGCACAAGGTCAAGTGTTGCTCCGCCACTTGCATTAAGCTCTGATGGAAGGTTTTCAAATGAAAATGGTGACATGCCTCCATTGCATGTTTGGTCTATGAAATCTATTTTTAGTATTGTGTCGCCTGTGTTTTTTATCTTGAATGACTGAGTAGCAGATAATCCTACCTCTACACTTCCACTACCAATAGGGTTTTGGAAGTTTTTTAAAAGCGCAGGGGCAAGATGAGTGTTGTCTGGATTAAGAAGTGTAATAGCTGGTTGACTAAGAGTAAAAAGCTGTCCAAAGACATCTGAGCCGCAAGGCTGACTAGCGCCGCAAGTTTTATTTTCTGTATTTCTCGCATCCTTCCATACAGCAAGGAATTCGTCCATTCTAGGATTATTTGCAATAACAGGCGAAAACTGGTTAAAAGGCAAGTTATATATTGCAAAGTTATTGCCTCTTAAAGAGCCTTCTGCATCAACCTTTTGGCCGTATATATCGAGATTCTCGATAGAAAGAGTTGAATTCCTTCCATCCTGCCATGCTACAAAATATCTCTGATTAACTGCATCATAAGATACAAATGGCTGCGTCTGCCTTGAGCTGGCAACATTTGGGTCCTGCTGACCATCGCCATTTGTATCTTGAAAACTAATAATAAAGTTATTATTGTAAAGACCGCTTCCAGAATAGATGAGCTGGCCATATATCTTTGTATTTAAGCCGTCTTTTCTGTCCTCCCATGCAGTAAGAAATCTCTTTGTGATCGGGTCAAAACCAATGGATGGATAAAATGCGCCTATTCCAAAGTTAGAGATTCGGAGTGAATGCACCCCAAGAGGTATGTTTTTTTCAAATATGCCAAATATCTCTTTGTTAGTTGGACTATATTCATTTGTTGCTGTTGAACTGACAATATCATCTTCATCGCAGATCTTATCTGTGTCTGCAGCAGGATTATTTTCGCATTTATCGGTCCTTACAAATTTGCCCCTTAATCCTTCCCAGACAAACAGGCATTCTGGAGTGGTAGAGTCGCATGATATATCAACATTGGATACATTGTCAAAAAATTCATATTCTGATACGACTTCCATTGCTGAAGTATTTCTTATTATAAGCCTTGCCCTTGTATTACCATCCCTGTAAATTATTGTTGGAGCAGTCTGATAAAGTGAAGTATCGTTGCCATTAATCGCGGCATATCCAACAAACTGGCTGTCTCCAAATATCCAACCAACCGCCGCATTAGGTGGAAAAGGCTGAAACAGGCTTGTTTTACGGGTTGTCCTTGACTCTACCCAAGCAATCAAAAATCTGTCATTAATTTCATCGTAGGTTATTTTTGGCATTGACCTTGAGGTAATAGAAGC
>JBBISP010000009.1:4105-66876 GCA_037441185.1 Nitrospirota bacterium
TGTCATTAATTTCATCGTAGGTTATTTTTGGCATTGACCTTGAGGTAATAGAAGCAGCATCGGCAGCAAACGCAATTCCAGAGTCATCCGCTATCGCAGGCATGCATTCTGATTCTGTTATTGTGGTATAACGAATAAATCCTCCTGCAGATCTGCTGTCCTGCCAGACAACCATTATCTTGCTACCATTAATTCTGTAGGCTGCCCTCGGAACAGTCTGATTTCCAGATTCATTTGATATCACAAACTCATTTCCGCACGAGCTGCCATCTGCATTTAAGAATTGTCCATAAATATTTGCGCCAGTTAGAAACTGATTTCTCCAGTCCTCCCAAACAACAAGATAAAGATTCTTATTAGGCAGGAAAATAGTGTGGGGGTTTTGCTGGTTATATACAGTTGTTGATATTGGCAGTTCTGAGCCAAGATAACCGGCTGCTGCTATAGACGGCAAAAAAATCAATAAAAAAAGAACAACTAAACGCGATCTGATTCCCTTATACATAAAAACCTCCGTCGTTAATATTCGAATTTAAAAAAACTATACTCCATAACAGTTGCAATGTCAAGCTATTTTTTAGCTTTCATTGTCTTACAATCCTTGGTGTTATAAAAATGAGCACCTCTGTGTTGTTCTCATCAGTAGCCTTCCGCTTAAAAAGCCAACCTAAAACAGGGATATTCATCAATCCCGGAACCCCTGCTACTTTGTCTATCTCCTTTTTCCTCAAAATCCCGCCTATGACCATGGTTTCGCTATCTTTTATTAAGACATTTGTATTTGCCTCGACTTTGTTTGTACGCGGCGCTGTTGTTTCCGGACCAATCGGAACAAATTCTATCAGATCCTCTTTTTTTGCATCTACATTTAAAGAGATGGAATTATCAGCGGTTATTTGGGGAGTGACCTCTATAATAATAGCCACATCCTTAAATTTTGTTGATATGGTAACCTGCCCGCCTGATACTTCCCTCTCTCCATACGGAATGCTTTCGCCTAATATTATTTTTGCCTTCTGGTTATCAGTTGTTATTATCTTGGGGTTAGAGATAATTTTACTCTTCCCTACATCTTCAAAAGCAGATAATCTCAGGTCTAATCCAAATGTCTGAGCAGCATTTAAATAACCAAAGGTTATCGCACTCGTTGCATTCTGGGCTGGAAGATTAATAGCCACAGGGAACTGTCCTCCAGTAACTGAAGGCCTTGTTGGAGATAATCCAGTCGGCGCTCCTGAAGGGTCAACAGAGCCTCCGATGCTGGTTCGCCAATTAGAAGAAAGCCATTCAAATCCCCACTGAATGCCGAGCTCCCTTGTAAAACTCGAAATCACCTCTACAATCTTTGTCTCGATTAAAATTTGCGGGGTTGCTTTATCTATGGCTGATATGAGCCTTTCAATCTCCTTAAAATTTGATGGATTGTC
Organism: Nitrospirota bacterium; assembly: GCA_037441185.1. GTDB lineage: Bacteria > Nitrospirota > Thermodesulfovibrionia > Thermodesulfovibrionales > Dissulfurispiraceae > JBBISP01. The sequence goes on from JBBISP010000009.1 coordinate 5,533, forward strand.
CCTGATTATAACCGACCTTGTGAGCTTATCAATACTGATATTTTCTTTTTTTGTTATCCCAGCCTTCTCTAAGCTATCCCTGACCTGCTCAACATCAGCATAATTAACTACAAAAACCCTTGTCTCTACATTTGCAGCTTCCACAGCCTCTCCTGCCTTCAATTCTTCTACATAAACATTGCGCGTTACAACCCTTATCACATTTCCTTCGACTATCTTTTCAAGGCTGAATGTTTTCAGTATAACATCCAATGCCTGCTCCCACGGCACATTTAGCAATTTCATCGTGATAGTTCCCTTTATTTCTGGATGGACAACGATATTGTATCCGCCAACTTCACCAATGAGCCTTAAAATAGGGACTATATCAGCATCTTGAAAATCAAGGGATACAACTCTTGAGTTTTGAGTTTTTGATTTAGGCTCCTGTCTCTTGCCTGCTGAATCCTGAGTCGTGACTTTTGACTCCTTCATGGCAATATCAATGACTATCTCATCCTCCTGCACAAAAGCCTCTGTGTCTACCTTGTCTGCGCTGTCAACTATAAATCTTACTTTTTCTTTTTCAGCTTTATATTTAATACCTTTGACTGGATAGATCATATTTGATGGCAGGTATGCCTTCATCGCCACATCATGGATGTCTATCATAATCTTTCCGTCAAGCTCCAATACAACAGGCTCTGGCATAGCTCCATCGCCTTTTATTATAACTTCAACTCCTTTGTCTGTTTTATCAAACAGCACTGCAATAATTTCTTCTGCATCTTTGATTTTTTTATTCGATTTAATTTCAGGCATAGAAATCTCTTTATCTGCTAAGAGCAGTTCATGCCTTGCAGCGCCTTGAGATTCTATATAAAGCATAAGGGCATTGTCTTTTATCTCTGACCTTACTATTGATGGAGATTGAAGAAGAATATCCAGTCGGGATGTTTTTACAGGGGATTCTGCCTGAGAAAGCGCTATTTCTGTTATGCCTGCCTTGCGTGAATAAATCTTATCCTTAAATTCTCCAAGGCTCACTCCTTCTATATCTACGATAACTCTGAACGGATCTGGGTTTGATATTTTATATTTTATTGGACCATTGACCTTGATTTTTACAGCGTTATCTATCGCCTCGATATTTGTTATCTGATGAACATCAGAATCCTTTATCGCCTCTCTTATCGCCTCTTTAGCATCTGCCATACCGCTGAAGCAGTAGACAGTAAGCAGTAAGCAGAATAGAGCAGTAAGTTTTTTTCTTTTTAAATTTTGAATTTTGACTTCTGACTTTATTTCCATCATTTTTCCTCCCTGCGGAGCTTTAAAATAGTATCCCTTGGACTAAGTCTCCCTTTATGATCTTTTACATGCTCCCTGATAATAACAGAATCCTTTGTTATCTTATGCACCTTTCCTGCATGCAAACCTAACCTCATTCCTTCTACAACAGTATAAGATTTGCCATCAGGCAATGTAATTGATGCATAATATTTTGAATTTTCCCATAAAACACCTATGAGCTTAAAATCTGCCGCTGCATATCTTTCTATGGGTATATGTCCTTTAACAGGCTCTTTTCCCTCTTCTTTGACAATAAGCGGCATAAATGGATCCCTTCTGTTGCCTGCGCTATAGTCATAAAAAGCTATTGTTTTTGATGCAGCTTGAATATTTTCCGCAGGCCATTGTTCTGCCTTTTTAGTCTTTGCATAGGCAATAATATCACCTGACAATAGGACAGCCGTCATAAAAAGCGATGATATAAGGCTATTTTTCATTTATTTTTGTCTTTTTCCTTTTTTTCTAATTCCTTTTTCTCTTCCTCTGAGATGAGAGAATATGTCTTTCCGATAAAATTAGCGTGCAGCACCATCATATCCTTTTTCTGAAATTTCTGGTCTGAAGGCTTCATGTTTATAGCAGGCAGGTTCACAATTCTGCTCAATCTGGTTAAGCTGCTGAAGAATTGCCCAAATTTGTGATAACTGCCCCGTATCTCTACATCGACAGGTATCTCGAAAACCTCTTTGCTCGGATGAACAAATTTTTCTTTTTCTTTTGGGTTAAATGTTGGTTTCCACAAGACAACATCCAATCCAGACTTTAAGGCGAGTTCTGAAACCTGCCTGAGCAGAGCGGATGCCTCTTTTTCTTCGGGCAACTGAGCCTGCAATTCAGACAGCCTCTTTTTTAGCCTCTCATTTTCGGCTATCAATGCCGGAAGCTTTGCTGCCTGCTGTGCAGCAAGCTTTATATCACTTTCCTGTTTTTCGACCTCAGCAGCTAATTTTTCTTTTTCCACATAAGCAGGCATTATAAAATTAAAAAGAAACAGCCCGGCGATCAAGATTGAGGGAAGCACAAGCAATAGTTTTCTTTTAACAGGAGACAGTCCCTCAATGTCTATTTTCAAACTTAGATCCATATATCAAACCCTTACCTTAAAGATGATTTTAAATTTATATGCCTTTTTTTTCTCCACCTCTGACTCTCTCGATTCTACTAAATATACATCTGTAAGATGCTCAAGTTTTTTCAGATTTTCGACATAATTAACTATATTGAAATTTGTAAAGGCATATCCCTCAAGGTCAACCCCTTCATCTTTATAAATTAAAAAACTCAGCCAGACCCCGTTAGGCAATGTCATGCTTATATCATTTAGTATCTTCACAGGCACAGACTGGTTTTTTCTGAGGGTTTCTATGATAGCGCTTTTCTGTTGGATTTCTTTGTTGTATTGTTCATATTTTTTTACTTCATTTATTTTCTTTGTTAGGTCAACTATTGTTGCGTTATTTGTCTCGATTTCAGCCTTAAGTTGCGACACTTTCAGTTTAAGCAAGGCAGTTGCAATAACAGCTGCCAAAAGAGTCGCTACAGCAACAATAGCGATCTGAATAACGAAATTTGCCGGACCTTTTATCTTTTTCTTTTTTCTTTTTTCAGCCAGCAAATTAATTTTTATCATTTTCCTGTCCTCAGTTAGTCTGTATTCTGCTTTTCATCATTGCCTGTCTCCAATGCGCCTTAGAGCAAGCCCAACTGCCACAGCAGCCATCGGAGCTATCTCTTTTAAATGAGAGACATCGAGTTTGTCCGGCAGCTTTATTTTTTTAAAAGGCTCAGCAATTTCAACTTCTATGCCAAGCCTTTCTGTCAACATTTCATGAAATCCTTTTATAAGTGCAGTGCCGCCGCTCAGAATAATCTTGCTTATATCCTCTTCGATGACACTGCTTCTGAAAAATTCAAATGACCTGTATATCTCTGCAATGATCTCCTCTGAAGCAGAATTAATAGCTATCTGGGCATCAACAGGAGCAATGCCTTCGACAGAAAGTCCCATTTTAAGTCTTTCAGCGTCTTCTCTGGAAATATCTAAACCCTTCTCCAGAGTCTCTGTATAGTGATTGCCTCCTATGGCGCTGTCCCTTGTGAAGACAGGAAATCCATTCTGCAGTATATTTATATTTGTTGTGCTCGCTCCAACATTAACAAGCGCAATATTTTTCCCTGCAATATCATAATTAACCTCGCACATATTGCTGAGTGCAAATGAATCAGCATCAACAATTGCAGGAGTAATGCCTGATTGTTTGACAACATCGCAGTAATTCTTTATAACATCCTTCTTTGCAGCTATGAGGATGACATCCATCTGGCCTTCTATATCAGGTCTTGGACCGAGTATCTGAAAATCAATTTCAACATCATTTATATCAAAAGGGACATACTGCTCAGCCTCATACTTAATAGAAATGCTAAGTTCGTCCTCTGTCATGATGGGTATTGTTATTTTTTTTATTATTGCAGATGAATGCCCTGATATGCTGATAACTGCGTTTTCGCCTTTTATGCCAATACGCTTTAATAATTCTTTTATAGAAGCAGTCAATTTTTCCTTATCAGTAATAATTCCATCGCTGATAATGCCGTATTCTATGGGCAACATATCAAAAAAGGCCAGCTCATAACCTTCCTTTGTATCATTAATCTGAGCGGCCTTTATGTAAGCCGATCCTATGTCAAGCCCAATTGGTATCTTTTTCCTAAAAAACATGGTTAATAAGTAATAACAGAAAAAAGGTTTATTGTCAACATATTATATTATCGTATCGGTTTTTATATGCAATTCCTTTAATTGTTTTCGCTCTACAGGTGAAGGCGCTCCGCTCATAAGGCATACAGCCTTTTGGGTTTTAGGGAATGCAATCACATCTCTTATAGAATGCACTCCAACCATCAGCATTACAAGCCTGTCAAGCCCAAGGGCTATTCCTCCATGAGGAGGAGCGCCATATTCAAGGGCATCAAGAAGAAATCCAAATTTTATTCTTGCATCTTCATCAGAAATGCCTAAAATCTCAAACATTTTTTTCTGAATGTCTTTTTTATAAATACGTATGCTGCCGCCTCCGATTTCATAACCATTAAGCACAATGTCATAAGCTTTTGCTTTTATGTCGGTGAACAGTGAACGGTGAACAGTGAACAGTTCAGGGTCGGAAAGATTTAATAAAAGCATTTTTTCCATATCCTCATCAGTTGGCGATGTGAATGGATGATGCATTGCTGTGAATCTGCCGCCTTCCTCATCCCATTCAAAGAGCGGATAATCTACAACCCACAAAAATTTAAATGCATCCCTTATAAGATTCAGCCTCTTGCCGAGTTCAAGCCTCATACGGCTGAGCACATCATAAACCACCTTCTCTTTATCAGCAACAAACAACATCATGTCACCTTCATCAGCTTCTAATCTTTTTGCCATCTGCCTTAAGATATCTTCAGGGAAAAACTTAGCAATCGGGGAGTCAAATCCGTTTTTGACCTTTATCCAAGCAAGCCCTTTTGCGCCGAATGACTGAGCTTGCTCTGTTAGCATGTCTATCTCTTTCCTTGAAAGTCCTGCTAATCCCTTGCCATTAATGGCCTTTACCCTTCCTCCTGCCTTAACAGCATCAAGAAAAACCTTGAAAGAGCCTTTTTCCGCAAGATCCGCCATATCCTTTAATTCAAGCCCGAACCTTGTATCAGGCTTGTCATTTCCAAAACGTTCCATAGATTCCTTAAAGCTGAGTCGTTCAAATGGCGTTGTAATATCAATGCCAAGCACATAATTGAAAAGCCTTTTAATCATTCCTTCGATAATTGAGATGACATCTTCCCTTTCAACAAATGACATCTCCATATCAACCTGCGTAAATTCTGGCTGCCTGTCAGCCCTTAAATCCTCATCTCTGAAGCACTTCACTATCTGAAAATATCTTTCAAGACCTGACACCATGAGTATCTGTTTGAAAAGCTGAGGTGACTGCGGCAGGGCATAAAAATGCCCTGGATTGAGACGGCTCGGCACAAGGTAGTCTCTGGCGCCTTCAGGAGTGGATTTTGTGAGCATCGGAGTCTCTATTTCAAGAAAACTATTTTCATCAAGATAATCTCTTATAACCTTTGCAACCGTATGCCTTACAATCAAATTGCGCTGCAGTTCAGGCCGTCTCAGGTCAAGATACCTATATTTCAATCTAAGAGGCTCTGACGCTTCTGCAGCCTCTTCCATAGGAAATGGCAGAGGGGTTGACTCATTTAGCAAATTCAGTTCTTTCGCATAAAGCTCGACCATGCCTGTCGGAAGATTTGGATTTTCTGTGCCTTCAGGTCTCTGCCTCACCTCGCCAGATACGGATATAACATATTCGCTTCTGAGGTCATGGGCAAGTTTATGGGCATCTATTGAAACATCAGGGCTGAATACAATCTGAGCTATCCCGCTTCTGTCCCTTAAATCAACAAATATCAAACCTCCGTGATCCCTTCTCCTGAATACCCATCCAGCAAGGCTCATGTTGGAGCCTATATCAGATTCTCTTATTTCACCGCACCATTTATCACGAATCATAAAACCTCCATCGAATTTTTTATGCCTAACTCCTTCAGTCTCTTAACCTCTTCAACTGTCAGCCGCCTGATCTCACCCGGCTTAAGGTCGCCTATTCTTAAACCGCCAATAGCCGTTCTCTTTAATCTAATTGCTGGATGCCCTACCTTATCGAGCATCCTCCTTGCCTGCCTTTTCCTGCCTTCATATATAGTTATCTCTACCCATGAATTGCTTTCGGTCTGCCTGATTCTTTTCACCTTCGCAGGCGCTGTTAAGCCATCTTCAAGCCTTACTCCACGCCTCAGTTTTTCAATAGAGTCTTCATCTATAATCCCTTTGACCTTTGCTGCATAAGTCTTGGATACCTTCTTTGATGGATGGAGTATTGAATGAGCAAATTCGCCGTCATTTGTTATTAATAGCAGCCCTTCAGAATCGTAATCAAGCCTTCCTACAGGGAAAACCATGTATTTTATCCCTTTCAAGAAATCTTTTACTGTCGGCCTTCCTTCCGGGTCATAAAGGGATGTAACTACACCAGTTGGTTTATTAAACATGAAGTATACTTTTGGTTCAGGCTTTGTTAAAAGTTTTCCATCAACCTTTATATGGTCCTTTGCAGGGTCTGCCTTCATTCCTAAAACTGCTGTTTTTCCATTTACAGTAACCCTGCCTTCGATAATCATTTCTTCTGCCTTTCGCCTTGATGCTACCCCCATCTGGGCAAGTATCTTTTGAATTCTCTGCTCCATAGCAGAACACAGATTACAAATAACAGAACACAGACATTTTATCTTTAACCTTTTGTTTCACAAAATTCTGTCTTCTGTGCTCTGTTTTCTATAGTTTGATTTCCACATATGCCCTTTCACGCAGCCCATTAATCCAATTTCTGTATTCCCTGCTGAATTTTTCTTCCAGCAATTTCTGTCTCGCCATCTCTTTTAGTTCCTGTTTACTTTTTATTTCTATCTTTTCATTAAGCCTTATTATATGGATGCCATTTGCGCCCCAGAAAGGCTCGCTGACATCGCCGGCATTCATCTTTGAAAGGATGTCAAGAAAATCCTTTGACATGTCTGACTTCTTGATAAAACCAAGCTCCCCGCTGCTCCTTGCGCTTGCATCCTCAGAATACTGCCTTGCAAACTCTGAAAAATTTCCTCCAGCCTTTATACTTTTGTAAATTTCGATAGCCCTTTCTTCGACCCTTTCTTTGTCTTCTGCCTTTCTCATAAATATATGACTTATATTAAATCCCTCGTTTTCTCTTGCCAGCTCCTTGTTTTCTGCAATATATTTGTCAATCTCTCCTTCTGTAACAATAACATTGCTTCTAACTTCGTGCTGTACAACACGGCTTATTGTTATCTGCTCTGAGAGCTTTTTCCTGTAATCAGCAATGGTAAATCCCTCTTTGCCAATTGCATCTTTAAACGTCTCGTCAGTTAAGGAGTATTTCTTCTTTATGCTCTCTATCGCTGTCTTTACATCATCGTCAGTAGCAAAGATGCCTAATTTAGCAGCCGCTTGAAGCTGAAGTCGCATCTCTATAAGGCTTTCCAGAAAAACAGACTCGCTTTCCTTAAAAAATCTGCGCCTGTCTTCTTCTTTCATCGCCTTTACTTCATCAGATGCTTCAAATTCCATTGCCTTATAAAGGTTGCTCCATGTTATTACATCTTTGTTTACTATTGCCATGATTTTATCGAGAAGTATAGCGCTGTTTGCAATGGCTGCATAGCCAAATACAGTAAGCAGTAGGCAGCAAGCAGTAAGCAGTAAATTTTTTTTAATCATTCCAAACCTCCATTATTGAGTCATTAAGTCATTGAGCAATGAAGTTATTGAGTTTTTAATGACTAAATGACTTTTATTTTAGCATATTCTCGGCAGTTGTTCTCCATGAAGCATGTCTATAACGCGTGTGCCTCCTATTGATGTTTTAAGCAGCACCATTCCATTAGTTTGCGGGTCATTATCAGAAACCTCCCCTATAATAGCTGCATTCCTTCCAAAAGGATGCGCCCTCATCTTTTCAACAAGAGATTCTGCTGAATTAGAAGATGCGATTGCGATAAGAATCCCCTCATTTGCAATATAAAGCGGGTCTAAGCCAAGCAGTTCACACGCGCCCATTACCGCGGGAGGAACAGGCAATAAATTCTCATAAATAGTAATACAAAATCCTGAATCGTTTGCTATCTCTTTTAATGTTGTAGCAACTCCTCCCCTCGTAGGGTCCCTCATCATTTTTATTTGTCCTGAAACATTGAGCATCAATTCCACAAGACCATTCAGTGGCGCTGTATCGCTTAGAACAGGAGGCTCAAAGGAAAGCTCATTTCTTTCTGCTAAAACTGCTATTCCGTGATTTCCAATCAGTCCGCTGACTATCACTTTATCCCCTGCCCTGATATTCTTTGATGAGAGGTTTATTCTTTCAGGCACAATACCAATGCCGCTTACATTGATAAATATACCATCTCCCTTGCCTTTGTCCAAGACCTTTGTGTCTCCAGCAACTATCCTCACATTGGCCATTTTTGAAGCCTCTGACATAGAAGAAATTATAACCTTAAGGTCAGCTATAGGAAAACCTTCCTCTATAATAAAACCTGCAGAAAGATAAAGCGGCATTGCTCCAACCATTGAAAGGTCATTAACAGTGCCGTTTACTGCAAGGCAGCCGATATTTCCACCTGGGAAGAATATTGGAGAGACCACATATGAGTCTGTGGTGAATGCAAATTTAAATTTGTCATTGCGAGCCGAAGGCGAAGCAATCCCGCCCAACTTAATCACGGCTGAATCATTTAGCTCTTTTAAATCAAAGGCAGGCGCAAAATATTCCTTTATAAGCTGATGCATCAATCTGCCGCCGCTGCCATGCCCCAAAAGAATTTTTTCCATTCTATCTCTCAACTAAAGGATAGACCTCTATGACATCTGAAGGAATGCTCTCTCTTACAGGTCCAATGGCTGTGATGTAATAAAATGTCTTTAAAATAAGCGGCTGAGTGTCTGTAAAGGCAGGCGTGATAGATTCTCCTATTAATTTAAACTCGCCATAGGGAGCTGTTTTTTTATAAATCCTATATCCTTTAACCCATGTTTCAGGGTTTTCATCCCACATTAGATAGACCTTTTTTGCAGACGGGACATGTTTTATATTATGTGGCTGTGAAGGAATAAAGGTTTCAGGATTAACCTCTAATTCTTCTGAGGGATAGCCTTCATCTTTCAGTTCTGTATCAAGAAGTGCACGGACAACATAATACACAGGCCTTTCTTTTTCTATCTTATCTTCAAAAATTGGTTCTTTTAATGGACTGTTGTTTGCAGGCAATGCAGGATAGTTGCCTGTTTCATAACTTTTATAAATATTATATCTGATCGCTAATGCTTCTTTATCATTGCCTACAGCCTGCCATGCAATTTCTATAGATTTATTGGTTGCTTTATATGAAAGCTCGGCAGGAGGCATTGGAAGCTCTCTTGGAGTTGCTTTTATAATCGGCGAATCATCGCTTGATATATCCTTTAGACTGTACACGCGTACCTTGTAAAAATATTCCTGCTTTGTTTTGAAATCCTTATCAACAAATTGTGAGGCATCATTCTTCAAGAATGTAATATTTTTAAACTCTTGACTCTTGACTCCTGACTCCTGACTTTTTATTTCTGCCTTTTCTATATAGAAACCTTTGATCTTTGCTCTTTCAGATGCAGGATATGACCATGAAATGATTAATTCATCCTCGCGATGAATCGCTTTTATTTCTTTCACAGGCAATGGCTTTTCGAATGCCTTAAGTGTTGGGTCGCCTTTTCTGCCGCAGGAGGTGATAAACAAAGCGCTACAAATAAAAAGTAATACCAATAAAAGCCGCTGCCTACATTTCATTTCAGTCTTTCCCTGAACCTCTTAATCTGTTCCTTTACCATTTCAGGTGATGCGCCGCCATATGATTTTTTTGCATTTATAGATTCTATGATGCCGATGAATCCATAAATGTCATCGCCTATGCTATTTGAGAATGACTTATATTCTGAAATGCTTAAATCGGACAGCTTCCTGCCATTATCAATACAATAACGAACTATCTTGCCGGTTATTTCATGTGCAGTTCTGAATGGGAGGCCTTTTCTCACGAGATATTCTGCAATGTCTGTGGCGGTTGAAAATGCTGCATCTGCTGTATCCTTCAGTCTTTTTTCATTAAATTTTATTTTGGGAAGCATCTGAATAAGGGCATTCAGTGTCAGCTTTACTGTATCAACGGTATCAAAGACAGGCTCTTTGTCTTCCTGCATGTCCCTGTTGTATGTGAGCGGCAGTCCCTTCATTGTTGTAAGCAGACTTATGAGATTGCCATAGATCCTTCCAGTCTTTCCGCGCATCAATTCTGCAACATCAGGATTTTTCTTTTGCGGCATAATGCTTGAGCCTGTTGTGAATGCATCAGGCAGTTCTATAAAAGAGAATTCCTCAGAAGACCAGAGTATTAACTCTTCCGCAAACCTCGATGTATGCATCATAAATATTGAAGCGCATGACAGAAATTCAATGGCAAAATCCCTGTCTGATACAGAATCCATGCTATTTTCAGATACAGCATCGAATTGTAACAACTCAGCGACATAATATCTGTCTATTGGAAGTGATGTGCCTGCAAGGGCGCATGAACCCAGCGGCAAAATATTAATCCTCTTAAGAGCATCCGCAAACCTTGCCCTGTCCCTTCCAAACATATGGGCATAGGCCATCAGATGGTGGGACAAAAGAACAGGCTGCGCCCTTTGAAGATGCGTATATCCAGGCATTACGACATTGAGATTTTTTTCTGCTATATCAGCAAGCACTCCTTCAAGATTTTTAAAAAGAGCGATTATCTCTCTTACCTCTGCCCTGAGATAAAGCCTGATGTCCAGCGCAACCTGATCATTTCTTGACCTTGCAGTATGAAGCCTCCCTCCAATGTCTCCGATTTTCTCTATCAATGCAGACTCGATATTCATATGGATGTCTTCAAGCTCCTGTCTGAATTTGAATCTGCCGTCATCTATCTCTCTGTAAATTTCCTTTAAACCTTTTGTTATCTTGTCGGCATCTTTCTTGGGAATAATGGACTGCTTGGCGAGCATCTTCGCGTGGGCAATGCTCCCCTCGATGTCGTATTTCCAGAGCCTTTTATCGAATGAAATCGATTCTGTAAATTTCTCTACAATATCCGCAGTCTTTTCTGTAAACCTCCCTGACCAGAGTTTTTTCATATTTGGCATTTTATAATAACTCCTTAAATTCTTCTACCGTTAGATCAGCATCGTTTAAAATGCTTTTTAAAACTTTCGGGTGAAGGATTTTACCAGAATGATAAGGAACAGTTGCTCTTTTACCTTCTTTGTTTTTATATATTTTGTGGCTTCCGCTTTGCCGTGAAAAGAAAAAACCTATCCGCTCCAATGCCTTGATTACATCGTCGGCAGTAACCCTCGGCAGTTTTTCTGTCATACTGCCACTTCCATTAATGTTAAGCTTACCGATTCAGCCTGCGGAATTTCCTCGCCGCTCTCAATCCTGTCTTCTATATGAAGATGAATAGCATCCTTGATGTTTTCTAAAACTTCCTCATAAGTATCTCCCTGCGTGTAACAGCCTTGGAGTTCCGGACAAAAGGCAAAATATCCATGACTGTCTTTTTCGATTATTACTGAAAACTTATATACATTCATTTACAGCCTCCTCTCCAAATAAAAATCCTAGGCCCTGTGCCTGCAATAACAGGCTCACCGCCTCTTATATTCCAATCAATTATGACATGCAGATGCTAACTTGCTTATCTAATATGTTCATATCTTACTCCTTTTGCTACATGATGCATCGAGGATTTCAATGCTGACAATCCTGTCATTCTCTCCCATATCAAGGACGATGTCTTCAGAAACCCGCCTGTTTATTATATCTTGTTTTTTGTCGTCAAGCCTGATATAGAGAAGGTCTGTTTTGTTATTGTAACCACTTTTCATTTATCCCCTGCTTTCAAACAGCAGCTAATTTCTCCTCATTTTGAACTATAATTTTAGGACTTGGATTTTTAGGCGGGATAGGCAAGCCTTGCTCTTTCAATAAATTTATATGTTCTCTCATTCCCCACCTTGCCTTATAAATGCAATCTTCAACAGAATGTCCTATCCCGGAAAAACCCTCTAAGTCCGGCGAATAAAATCCAAAATATTCAGGGTCTTCAGTGGCTTCAATTATCAATGTGTATTCTAATTCAATCATGTTTACTCCCTCTTTAGTATTTATTTCTTTAAACCTGCTGCCTTTAGTATAGCATGGCATGTGCCTGTAGGAACTTCTTTGGAACCGTGATAATCAATCCGAATCAACTTATCCCAGCCATGCTTTCCATAATATCTTATAGAACCCTTTTCTTTCACAATTTCGAAGCCACTTTTTTCAAGCAATCTTACCAATTCATTGAATTTCACTTATCTTCTCCAGACATGCCATTCCTTTCCTCAATCACAATCCCTTCTTTTTCCAAAAGCCCTATGAAGGGGTCATGTTTTGCTTTTCTCAATTCATACTCTTTTTCAGTCCACCCTATAGGCTCAACATCAGGCGTGTCCCACCGATTCAGACTCAAGAAAGAGAGTCGCTCATTAATGTCCTCCGAAAGTTCATCGGATATTATCAACAAATCGATGTCGCTGGCATAATTAAAATCGCCCCTTGCAAAAGAGCCGAAAAGTATCGCCTTATATTTTTTGAGGCCAAGAGACAAAAGATATCGTTTTGCTTTTTCAAAAGCTTCATCCCTCTTTTCTTCCCTAAACTTTATTATTGCCTCATGCACCGATCAGCCCCCGTATAAAGCTCAAAACATTTTCTGCACACTTGATGCTATTCATAGCATTATCTTCAGAATAATAATCCATCGGAGCACCCCATGTATAGGCATCCGGATATCGGGTAGGTATATAAACCTTATCAAGCTCCCTGCAGCACGATTCAATATCTTCCGGCACTGTTATACCCCATTCAGAGATACCCTGTAAAAGTTTTATTACAGAATGCCCTGTCGCTGCTTTTCCCGATGCCCTTAAAAAACCCTTCAAAATAAGTTCCGCTGCTTGCTGAGCCTTAAAACATGCCCATTCATGGTCGCCTTCATCCATATCTCCCTTAGCGGATTCAATATTCCGCATCCCTTGCTTTAAATATCTTTCCCACTCGTCTCTGTCAAATTGGTATTCAGCCATATCAATGTTTCTCTTCCTTCTGTTTCTGCCTTTCGGCAATTATTTTCTGAGATATATGCCCTGGCGCCTCTTCGTAATGGGAGAACTCCATTGAATAAAGCCCTCTTCCTGATGTAATGCCCTGAAGCTGATTTGCATATGTAAGCATTTCCGCCATCGGAACAAGGGCGAGTATCTTCTGATTTCCGCCTGCCTGCGGCTCTACACCCTGAACCTTGCCGCGCCTTGAATTCAGATCTCCGATCACAGCGCCGAGTGTATCGTCAGGAACTACAACCTCAACCTTCATTATCGGCTCAAGGAGTACAGGTTTTGCATCCATAAATGCCTTTTTCAATGCCATTGAGCCAGCTATCTTAAACGCCATTTCAGAGGAATCCACAGAATGATAAGAGCCATCATATAATGTTGCTTTCATATCAACAATCGGATAGCCTGCAATGATTCCTTCTTTCATTGTCTCGATTATCCCTTTTTCAACAGCAGGTCTATATTGTTGCGGAATAACGCCTCCGACAATCTTATCGACAAATTCATATCCGCCTCCCCTTGGTAAAGGCTCTATCTCTATCCAGCAATCTCCATACTGTCCACGGCCTCCTGACTGTTTCTTGTATTTTCCCTGTGCCTTTACAGATATTTTGATAGTCTCTCTATAAGGAATCTTTGGCGTCTTCATCACAACTTCAACGCCAAACTTCCTCTTTAATTTTTCAAGCGCAACTTCTAAATGAACCTGTCCCATGCCAGAGAGAATCATCTCCTTTGATTCTTCATCCCTTGTAAAATGAAGTGTAGGGTCTTCTTCAAGTATCCTGTGAAGGCCTGTGCTTACCTTTTCTTCATCGCCTTTACTCTTTGGAGCAATAGCATAAGATATAACTGGATTTGCAAATTTAATCTTTTCAAAAATGAGGGGATGATGTTCTTCGCATAATGTATCGCCGACATTTGTATCCTTGAGCTTAACAACTGCTGCTATATCACCAGGGCCTACATGCTGTTCAGGCATCTGTTTTTTCCCGAGAAGACGAAATACCTGCCCAACTCTTTCTTTTGTTCCAGTAGTAGCATTTAAAACTGTTGAATCAGCCTTCATAACACCTGAATATACCCTGAATATCGAAAGCTTGCCGGCGTAAGGGTCTGCAATGGTCTTAAAGACATATGCGGTAAGAGGATCTGTTTCCACAGGCTTCCTCTGCGCTTCCTTTCCATCTTTTGGATTAATTCCCTTTACAGGAGAAATCCTGCTCATCTCTGCCGGAGAAGGTAGACAGAGAAGCATGACATCCATAAGCTGGGCTATCCCTGCATTTATAGCAGCAGCACCGCATGTTACCGGGATAAACCTTCTTGTAAGAGAGCCTTCCTTTATCCCTTTTATTATCTCATCCGCTGTTAATTCTCCACCTTCGAGGTATTTCTCTAAAAGAGAGTCATCGGACTCTGCAACCTTTTCCACGAGTTTTCTTCTGTATTCATCGGCGGTGTCTTTTATTTCATCGGGCATTTCCTTTTCGATTGGTTTGCCGTTTTCAAGCATGTATGCCTTCATGGATATGAGATCAACAATGCCTTTAAAGTTTTCGCCTTCTCCAACAGGTATATGCAAGGGTATAGCTTCAGACTCAAACGACTTCTCGAGCTCGCCCAAAGCCATGTAAAAGTTTGCTGTCTCTTTATCCATTTTATTTATAAATACTATTCTCGGCACCTCAAATTCGCAGGCAAATTTCCATATCTTTTCTGTTTCGGCTTTGACTCCTGATATAGCGCTGACAATGACTACCGCTCCATCTGAAACCCTCAAGCATCCTCTCGTGTCCTCTATAAAGTTAATAAAGCCGGGTGTATCTATGAGATTTATCCTGTGCCCTTTCCAGTCGCAATAAGCAATAGCAGATGTTATACTTATCTTTCTGGTGATCTCCTCGGGTTCATAATCTGTTGTAGTATTTCCGCTTTCTATATTGCCTATCCTGTCGATTGCGCCTGCATTGAAAAGAATAGCCTCTACCATTGATGTTTTGCCTGCACCGCTGTGTGCTATTATTGCAATATTTCTGATATTATTCACATCCAACCTTGCCATAAAACCCCCTTCTATTTCGTGATTTGTAATCCGTAATGCGTTATGGGCAAAGAGTTATAAAATCCTCTACTCATTACGCTTTACGCATCACGCATTACGATTTCTTCTATCACCGGCATGTATTCCTTTTTGCCTTCATACCTTTTCATCCAGCCCTTCATAAAAAGAAAGCTCATTGCAAATAGCCCGAATCCTCCGATTGCTGATACAATATCTGGATCCATTGTTGGAAGGAATCTGCTAAAATATTCTTTCCCAATCACAGCGCCGATTACAAGCATTATTGACGGTATGCCATAGATAATAATAGTGCCTTTAAGATATGTATATGATCTAAATGCAATTTTAACCTTATCTCCTACATTTGCCTTTGCTTCATTTAAAGCCTCTATCTCTGCTTCATTACCAATCAGCTTGCATACAGAGCCTCCGGGACATGAATCGCATCCGCTCTGCCGCTGAACAGTTACAATAGCTTTCTGTCCTATAATTTCTTTTACAATACCAATTTCTTCCATTAACCTCTACTATATCATAATCTGAAAATGAAGACCATACACTATTTACCCTCAAATCCTGCTTGCTGTTTTTATATCTGCATTTGCTTAATATGAGGCTCTATATGAACTACCACATCAATAACTTCAGGAATTGTTCTCTTTATTTTTTCTTCAACATCATGCGCAATCTTATGAGCGTCCTGCACTGTCATCAAAGGAGAAATAAGAATATGGAGGTCAACAAAAATGTGGTTTTTTGTGCCTCTCGTCCGAATATCATGACAGTCCATTACGCCTTCGATGCTATATACAATGTCTCTTATTGAGGAAATATCAGCCTGTGTTCTGTCTACCAGCGCCTCTGCAGATTCTCTTATTATATTAACTCCTGCCCTTGCAACCAGAATCCCTACGATTGCTCCTACAATCGGGTCTGCAATAGGAAATCCGAGTTTTATAAAGATTAGTCCTATAATGACGGCTATTGAGACATATATATCGCTTTTCGTATGCTCAGCATCCGCTATCAGATATTCGCTGCTTAACTTTCTGCCCATTCTTTTTTCGTATGTTGTGACAAACATATTAACTGCCATAGTTAACAACATTAGAACAAAACTCAATGTTGTAACCGCTGCCTCGTATTTGCCAGTCAAGGAATCATAAACCCTTTTAAATATTTCGATACAGGTTATAAACATCAGGAGGCCGACAAAAATTGTAAAAACCGTCTCATATTTTCTGTGGCCATAAGGGTGTCTCTCATCCGGCGGATGAGATGCCAGATATATTCCTACTAGGCCTATGACATTTGATACACCATCAAAGAGCGAATGGTATCCGTCGGATATTATCGCAACAGAATATGTAAAATAGCCGTAAACAATCTTTGCCGCGGAAACGAGGATATTCAATAAAAGGGTGATTAATAATACCTTTCTTATTTCATGTGTCCTGTCCATGATGAATTCGAGAAGTTGAGAAGTTAAGAAGCTAAGAGGTTAAGATTTCCCAACTTCTTATCCTCTCATCCACTTATCTCCTTATATTCTCAATATATCCTCCCAATGCTTCTTGAACTGTTTAAATGCCTTGTTACTTATGGCTTCCCTCATTTTTCTGAAAAAGTCGAGATAAAAATATAGGTTATGTATTGTGTTGAGTCTCATAGATAATATTTCCTTTGAAAGAAATAAATGCCTGAGATATGCCCTTGTATAGTTTCTGCATGTATAACAGTCACAGTCAGGGTCTAATGGATTTGGGTCTGACTTGAATTCTGTTCTTTTAATGCTTATTCTGCCACGACTCGTAAACAGAGTGCCGTTCCTTGCATTTCTTGTAGGCATTACGCAGTCAAACATGTCAAAGCCGTTTTCTACTGCAACCAGCACATCTATGAGATCTCCAACTCCCATCAAATATCTCGGCCTGTCTTCAGGCATCAGAGGCGCGATGAATTCAATAATCTCATACATCTCTTCTTTTGGCTCTCCAACGCTCAATCCTCCTGCTGCATATCCATCAAAACCTATCTCGATTAGTTCTTCGAGGCTTCTCTTTCTTAAATCATTATACATTCCGCCCTGGATAATGCCGAAAAGGAAAGGCTGATGGCTGATGGCTGATGGCTGATGGCTTGAAAGAAACTCTTTACATCTCCTTGCCCATCTTGTTGTGAGTTCCAGAGATTTTACGGCATAATCATATTCTGCTGGATAAGGTGTGCATTCATCAAAAGCCATTGCAATGTTTGAGCCCAGCATTGCCTGTATTTCCATCGCCTTTTCAGGACTGAGAAAATGCAGAGAGCCATCAACATGAGATCTGAATTCAACTCCTTCTTCATATATTTTTCGTAAAGAAGATAGGCTATAAACCTGAAAGCCTCCGCTGTCTGTAAGTATCGGGCCGCTCCAGTTGATGAATTTATGAAGCCCTCCAATTTGATGAATTATCTCATGCCCCGGCCTCAAATAAAGGTGATAAGTATTACAAAGGATAATTTCTGCTCCCATATCCTTCAATTCTTCCGGTGACATTGCCTTTACTGTCCCTTGAGTCCCCACAGGCATGAATGCAGGTGTGTTAATCATGCCACGACTATTCTCTATTACACCTATTCGGGACTTATTATCAATATGCCTGATATTAAATATCATTGGTTAAAATCCTAAAACTTAAACATCTAAATTCTAAATGAATCCTAATCTAAAAATCCAAGATTTTAAAATTTATAATCCAAAAAATGCAGTTGAACATTAAAACAAAGAGGCATGGGCGGATAAATGGCTTTCTCATCGCCACCTTTGTAAGATATAGGAAATATAAATTAAAGCATAAAAATATCCCCGCGAACACAACTATATCAAATAAACCAAATTGCGATTTAGAAAGACTTTTAGGCGCTTATGTCTCCTTGTTTTAATGCATTCATTAGGATTATTCACATTTAATTCACAGCAAAAAGCTTTGTAAATCATATAATTAGAAATTTCTTATTTTTTGCTTGACATATACAATATATTGTGGTTTAATTCTTTATTCTATACTAAATAGAGATTATAGTCAAAAGGGAGGATTTTTTATGAAAGATGCAAAAAGCACTTTTACTTTAGCGCCAAATGCCTTAACAGTACTTGAGAAAAGGTATTTAAAAAGGAATGAGGAAGGGAAGGTAATGGAGACGCCTGAAGATCTTTTCCGCAGGGTTGCAAGGCATACTGCATCCGCAGATGCATTTTACGGCAAGACAGAAACAGAGATCAAACAGGCGGAGGATGAATTTTATGAGTTGATGACATCATTGGCATTTCTTCCTAACAGCCCAACCCTTATGAATGCAGGCAGAAGACTTGGACAGCTCTCTGCATGCTTTGTCCTGCCTGTAGATGATGCAATGGAGTCCATATTTGATGCAGTGAAATATGCTGCAATTATCCATAAATCAGGAGGAGGCACTGGCTTCAGTTTTTCGAGGTTAAGGCCAAAGGGCGATGTCGTAGGATCTACAAAGGGCATATCATCAGGGCCTGTATCATTCATGACCGTATTTGATTCAGCAACAGAGGCTGTAAAGCAAGGCGGCACAAGAAGAGGAGCAAATATGGGATTGCTCAGGGTCGATCATCCCGACATCCTCGATTTCATAACCTGCAAGGACAACAACCATAAACTTAACAACTTTAATATATCTGTAGGGCTTACAGAGGCATTCATGAAGGCAGTTGAAGAGGACAGCGAATACAACCTTACTAATCCGAGGACTAAAAAGGTGGTCAGCAAGCTCAGGGCAAGGGCAGTATTTGAAGCAATAGTAAATCAGGCATGGAAGAATGGGGAGCCAGGAATAGTGTTTCTGGACAGGATAAACGCCTCAAATCCAACCCCAGTTCTTGGAGAAATAGAATCGACAAATCCTTGCGGCGAACAACCGCTAATGCCTTATGAATCATGCAATTTAGGATCTATAAACCTTGCTAAGATGGTAAAACAGAGCAGCAGAGCAGCAGAGCAGCAGAGCAGTTATGAGGTGGATTGGACAAAACTAAAAAAGACCACTTGGAAGGCCGTGCATTTTCTTGATAATGTGATAGATGTCAATAAATACCCGTTGAAGATAATTGAAGAAATGACAAAGGCAAGCAGAAAAATAGGCCTCGGCGTTATGGGATGGGCAGACATGCTCATTCAGTTGAAAATTCCATACAACTCAGAAAGGGCAATAAAGCTTGCAGAAGAGGTGATGGGATTCATACAGTCAGAGGGAAGGATGGCATCAAGCGCACTTGTAGAGGAAAGGGGGGTATTTCCGAATTATGAGAACAGCATATACAACGACGAGATGGCTGTAAGAAATGCAACAGTAACAACCATAGCGCCTACAGGAAGCCTTTCCATCATTGCCGGGTGTTCATCAGGAATAGAGCCGCTCTTTGCAGTATCCTTTGTAAGAAATGTAATGGAGGGCACAAAGCTCATAGAGGTCAATCCGTACTTCGAGCAAGAAGCAAAGGCAAGGGGTTTGTTGAGCAGGGAGCTTATGGAAAAGATTGCAGATTCTGGATCCATTGCCCACTTTGCTGAATTCGATGAAGACATGAAGAGTATCTTTGTAACAGCCCATGATATTACACCTATAGACCATATAATGATGCAGGCAGCATTCCAGAAATTTGTAGACAATGCAGTCTCAAAGACAGTTAATTTCCCTCATGCAGCGACAACAAAGGATGTGGAGGATGTTTACATGCTGGCATACAAAACAGGCTGCAAGGGCGTGACCGTTTACAGGGACGGATCGAGAGAGGAGCAGGTGCTTTCAACAAAGAAGGCACAAGAAGAAAAGAAAGAAATATCAGGAAAGGTTGTTCCTAAAAAGAGGCCGTCTGTGATTAAGGGCGCGACAAGGCTTCTAAAAACAGGCTGTGGTAATCTCTATGTGACCATCAATGAGGATGAAAATGGCAAGCCATTTGAGGTATTCACGAATATAGGCAAAGCAGGTGGTTGTGCATCAAGCCAGGCAGAGGCAATAGGAAGGCTCATATCCCTTTCATTAAGGTCAAACATAGAGCCTGAAGAGATAGTGAAGCAGCTTAAGGGTATATCATGCCATCAGCCGTCATGGACTGAAGGAGGCAAGATACTTTCATGCTCTGATGCGATTGCAAGGGCAATAGAGAAATACCATTATTCTGCAAAAGGCGACAACGGAAACGGCAAGTCCAAATACAATGAGATTATGCTAATAGGCGCTTGCCCCGAATGCGGCGGCGCTGTTGAGCACGAAGGCGGATGCGCGGTCTGCCACAATTGCGGATTTACTAAATGTGGGTAATATTATGAGCAATAACGGTAAAGAACCATTTATTAGACCGAGTTGGGAGGAGTATTTTTTAGAAATAGCAAAAGTAGTCTCTTCACGCTCCACATGCCTGAGGAGGAGATACGGTGCTGTAATTGTAAAAGACAATGTAATTATCAGCACTGGATACAATGGCGCACCCCGAGGCTCTGTAAACTGCGTTGACAGGGGAAGTTGCAGGAGAAAGGAGCTTAATGTGCCTGCTGGAGAGAGATACGAACTCTGCGAGGCAGTCCATGCAGAGCAAAACGCAGTAATCAATGGCTCGCCTGAGAGAATGAAAGAGGCAACCATATATATTGCAGGCTTTGAAGAGGATGAAACCTTTGCAGACAGCAAACCCTGCCTCTTATGCCGCCGCATGATACAGAACGCAATGATAAAAGAAGTCGTCTATCTCAAAAAAGATGGGAGTATTGTTAAAGTGGGGGATGCGAGGGAGTTGGAGGGGTTAAGGTTTGACTTTCAAAATGGTAATACTTAAAATATAGGTAAGACTATCTTGGAGGTAAGAAAATGTCAACTATAACTCAAAAAGGACAGGTAACAATACCAAAGCCGTTCAGGGAAAAGCTTCACATTAAGGAAGGCGATAGCCTTATATTCGAGATAAAAGGTGATGCACTGATTTTAAAGAAAAAAGAAAGGAAATCAATACTAAGCCTCGGGGGAATTGCAAAGGGCAGAAAAGTTGGGGTCGGAAGCGAAAGGGAATATACCAAGAAAATTGTTTCAAAAAGAATCGCTAAAGAAGGCCTAAAGGATGGATGATCCTATTTTTGTTGATACTAATGTGTTCTTGAGATTTTTTGTCAGGGATGTAGAATCCTTTTATCAGAAGGCAAAAGAGCTTTTTGAAAAAGCAGAGAATGGAGAAGTAAAGCTCGAAACGAGCGACTTAGTTGTTGCGGAAATTGTATGGGTTCTCGAATCATTCTATGAGTTTTCAAAAACTGAAATTAAAGAAGTTGTTGATACTATCCTCGAAGCAAGAAATATCAAAGTAGCCAATCATTCAAGAGTAAAAGAGGCCGTTGACCTTTACGCGTCGGGGAAAATGGATTTCATTGATGCCTACAATATCGCTTATATAAAGGCAAAAGATTTAAAAACGGTAGCTACATTTGATGTAAAACATTTTAAGAATGTCGAAGGAGTAACCCTTGAGTGGAAGATGTGAGAGAGTTGGAGGGGATTAACATCCGATAATGAAGATGTTTTTGGTTGAGAGGATGGAGAAGGAGTTTAAAAAGGCGGGGTAATGGCTGCAATGTTTTTGATTGATAAAGGTTTAAAGGAAAAGTTTGTCAGTGCCGTTGTATCCTATTTCCAGCAGGAAAATTATAAATTAGGTCTTGGAATTTCAGATTTTCAGATAGATGCAATATGCAAAATTCTTCTTTACGGCAATAAAAGTGATTCAAACAGTTTTCCCTCGTGGCATATAAGCGAAAAGACCATATTTGATGAGTATCACAAAGAAAGTCTTGAAATACTTGACTACTTGCATTTAACTTCTCTTGAACTGCGAAAACAGTTGGGCCAATATGCCACACCAATAAACATGGTAAGGCATATTCTTAAATCTGCAGGGTATTCTCACTCAAAAGATATTTTAGATAAAAAACTGATAGATCCAGCTTGTGGGTCAGGCGCTTTCCTGGCAGAATCAGTCCGTATTTATCTGCATTCTTTGAAAAAAGCCGGCATACCCATTCACAAATGGTATCCAATGGTCATTTCTGCTGTCAGCGGGATAGATATAGACCCTGCGGCATGTTTCTTCGCACGAATAAACCTCTCAATGCTGCTTGCTCCGGCTGTGCTTGAATCTGCCTCAAAATATGGCATTAGAGCTATAAAGCCACTGCCTGTTTATTGTGCCGATACCTTGAAAATAACTGCCTCGGAACTGAAAGGCAACAGAATGCTTTATACAGAACAGCCCCTCACCTTAACGAACAGGTTTGATTTTGTTGTGGGGAACCCGCCTTACTTCAAGGTAAAAGACTTGCAAGATGATTTAAAGGAGGTATTCTCGGATTCTGTTTATGGACATCCTAATGCATATGCTCTTTTTCTTCATGCAGGGATTGAGATGTTGAAGGAGAGAGGGAGGTTAGGTTTTATAATTCCGAGGTCAATGCTCTCAGGCTTATATTTCAAAAACCTGAGAAGTTTCATAGAGGAAAAAACATCGTTAAGAGAAATTGTGTACATATCTGACAGAAAGAAAGTGTTTGATGATGTCCTCCACGGCACAATGGTGCTGTGCCTTGAACGCAATAAACATCATCACAGGACTGTCAATATCTCTTACGCTCAAACAACAAAAGAGCTTGAGGACAACATATCCATTAATGTTGAAAGAGAAAAAGTAATCCAACGGCTTAACGGCACAACCGTTTGGTTCGTTTCGGACTCTCAAGAAATGTACGATATTATTAATCGCATAATCAAAAGGCATCCCCTACTGTCAGGACACGAAATTAACTATAGGGCAAAAACAGGCCAGATTGTCTGGAACAGGGTGAAGCCTTTGCTGGCAAAGGATGCAAAGAAAGACAGCATTCCACTCATATGGGCAACTGATGTAAGCAAATTCGGCTTTTCTTTTAACAGAATGGGTGAATATCGTCCTTCTTTCTTGCGTGTTAATGAAAAAACAAAAGGACTTGTTGTAAAAGACTCCTGTATATTGGCGCAAAGGATAACGGCCGATGAACAGCCTTATAGGATTGTTGCCTGCATTCCTGAAGAATTCTGCAAGAAAAATAAAGACGGCTATTTTATAGAAAATCATTTAAATATTATTCAGCCTGTTGCGCCTCATTCCGCCGCTGACCTGTATTTTATTTTAGGCGTTCTTAATTCCGAGGTTGTAGATTTCTTCTTTCGTGCTATGAACGGTAACACCCAGGTATCCGCAACCGAATTAAATCTCCTGCCGATACCGACAGGGAAATACGAGCAAAGCATATCTGAACTTGCAAAAGAGATACAAAAAACCACTGATGAAGGGGAAAGAAATAGACTCTTCAGTGAACTGAACCGATTGACGGCAAAGGCTTACGGTTTAACAGCAAAGGAGCATGAATTTATAAGGGAGCGCATTACTTATAAATGCAAAGGCAAAAACAGGAGACATAATGACTCTCGAAAAAATTAAAGAAGTTTTACACAAGTTAAATTTTCCCGAGAAATATATTTCCGACCAAACAGCTATATGTATTAAAGCAATGTTTGACGAAACCGAAAGGAAGGGGCTGCTGCCGGGTCATAAAACCCTCAGCCAAGGCGCAAGAATCCATGATATCTTAAACTTTGCAAGGAATGTAATAGGCAAGAAGGTTGCTGAAAATACCCGCGAGGCATACAGAAAAACCTCGATTGCGCCTCTTATGAATTATGGCATTGTGGTCAGGCACCAGCTCACCACCAATGACCCAAATACATATTACCGACTTCATCCTGACTTTGCCCGGCTGTTCTCAGAAAGAAATATTGGGGAGCAAAATAAATTAATCAGCCAACTTCAGATGCAACTAATAAAACGAAAGGCCAAAAAGACTCTTCAGAACAAGGATATACCTGTTAAAATTAGCAGTGAGCAGGTATTTTCTTTGGGGCCGGGCGAGCATAATTTGCTGGAAAAATCTGTTGTTGAAATATTTGGACATGCCTTTTTAACCGAATCTCAAGCTGTTTATCTCGGTGATACTTCTCCGAGAAAAGGCTATCAGAACCGAACATTAATGAGAAGATTGAATCTTCCTATAGATACAACCGCATCTTTGCCAGATGTCATTCTATTTTCAGAGCCTGAATCCCATCTTGTTATTATTGAAGCAGTAACAAGCAGCGGCCCTGTTAATTCAATCCGCCTTGAGCAACTGCATAAATTTACCAAGGGTCCAAGAAAATTAGGAATTAAAACAACCTATGTTTCTGCCTTTCCATCCCGTGCTGTATTCAGGAAATTTGTTGAGGACATCGCATGGGGAAGCAGTGTGTGGATCGAAGACGAGCCGAATAATATGGTACATTTTGAGAGGATGGGGAGGAGTTTTAAAAGGCGGAGCAAAGGTAATAACTTTTGGACACATTTTTAATTTAAGGGGGTATTATGGCAACATTTGAGCAGGAAGAAACAGTAAAGACAGAACTAACAGAAGTATTAACAGACCTCTCTGCAATAAATGCAAAAGATTTAATTAGAGCAAGTGAACTCGGAAAAGATTTTAATTTCGAAATAGGCTTACCAGTCTTTGAAAGAACCCTTAAGTTATTTAAGGACTTATATAATAGCAATCTCGATAATGTTTCTTTTACTGCATTAAACCAACTATTGAATTTAACAGAAGATGCTTATACAAAATTTGAGTCTATACAAAAATTTTCTCCAGCGAAAGAACAAACTCCTTTAGATGTTCGCAACAGGTTAATTAATCAAATTCGTGATTCGTATGATAGTTATTTTGCCGCGATATCTCCAATTATTGCCTACTCAATTCGCAAAGGGACAGATTTTGAAACACTTGAGAAAACAGCACACGCAATTGTTAATTCTATGGAAACCCTTAAAAATAAACAAATCGAAGGGCAGAAGAAAATTTCCCTTGAAATGGAATCAATACTTCAGAAAGTAAGACAAGCTGCTGCTGAAGTGGGAGTTGCTCAACATGCCACGCACTTTAAAGAGGAAGCTAAAGAACATAATACGAAATCTAAAAAATGGTTCGCTGCAACAATAATTATGGCCTTGCTGACAGTAAGCTGGGGCTTTTTATCTATTTTTTTTATTAAACCAAATGGAGATGCTACTAATGCTCAAGTTATACAATTTACAATCAGCAAACTAATCATATTATCTGCTTTATATTATGCTCTTGTCTGGTCAGCAAAAAATTATAATGCACACCAACATAATTATGTTATAAACAAGCACCGACAAAACTGTTTGAACACATTTGAAACTTTTGTAAAAGCAACTGGCAACGACATAGATACAAAAAATGCCGTTTTGTTGCAAACGACACAGTCAATTTTCTCTGTACAAGCCAGCGGACATGTTCATGGCGAGTCCGATGGAGAATCTCCAAATAAAATTATAGAAGTCATGCGTAGCGTAAAAGCGTCAGGACAAAAAACTTAAATGTTTTTTACTCCCCATATAATCCTCGGAGGCAGTTTTGACTGACATTACCAGTCCATATCTCTTTGAGAGAACAGCGGTTGATTTCCTCAATGTCAAGACAGAGGAAAAAACGCATTATTCTGCTAAACAACAAATCTCTTTAACCGAAATAGATGCCCTTGACAGCAAACTGAAACAACACTTTCAAAGCAAAATAAAGCTCCAGATGACCTTAACACGGCAGCTTGTCAGCTTTCAGGCAAATAAACCCAGACCTTCATACCGCTGGTATAAATATAAAGAGGCTTTTTCCGCGTCTCTTATTGAAACTCTACTGTCCCAATATGGGATTACATCCGGCAAGGCGCTTGATCCATTTGCAGGGAGCGGCACAGCCTTGTTTGCGGCAAGCGATGCCGGGGTTAACGCTGATGGGATTGAACTGCTTCCTGTGGGGCAACAGATTATACTTGCAAGAGAATGTTTGGAGAGAGAATTTACAAGAGATGATTTTGACAGACTTAAACATTGGGAGGCGGAACGACCATGGCATAAATCAAAAGTGAGATCACCTCTCGCAGAGTTGCGCATTACAGCGGGAGCTTATCCGAAACAGACGCTTGAATTAATAGAGCAATATATGGGGGCATTACAGAAAGAAAATTATAGGGTTCAGCCCGTATTACTTTTTGCTTTGTTATGTGTGCTGGAATCGGTCAGCTTTACAAGAAAGGATGGGCAGTATCTTCGGTGGGATGATCGTTCAGGCCGCAGGCAGGGGACAAAACCTTTCAACAAAGGGGAAATCCTCGATTTCGATAAGGCAATTTGTACCAAAATAAACGAAATTTGTCATGATTTAGAGGCAGGGAGAGCTGGAGCAGAGCTGTTTTCAATAAAAGTTTTGCAGGGGGACATTCGTCTTTTTTGTGGCTCCTGCCTTGATATAATGCCTACATTATCTGAAAATTCATATGATGCTGTTGTAACATCTCCACCTTATTGTAACCGCTATGATTATACAAGGACATATGCGTTGGAATTAGCTTTGCTTGGAATAGGAGAAGATGAGATAAGAAGACTAAGACAGCAAATGTTAAGTTGTACGGTTGAAAACAGGACAAAGGATCTATTGAAAATTAATCCGGCATGGATAAAAGCTATAGCAGCGGCTGATAAGCAAGAGCTATTACAGGCTATTTTGCATTATCTTGAAGAAGAAAAATCTGAAGGGCGCTTAAATAATAACGGCATCCCCAGAATGGTGCGTGGCTATTTTTATGAAATGGCGTGCGTCATTGGCGAGTGCGCACGTGTCTTGAAACCAAATGCCCTTTTATTTATGGTAAATGACAATGTGCGTTATGCAGGCGCAAGTATTTCAGTTGATATGATCCTTTCTGACATAGCAGAAAATCTGGGATTCCACGTAGAAAATATTCTTGTTTTGCCAAACGGCAAGGGCAACAGTAGCCAGCAGATGGGTAAACATGGTCGTGATCCATTAAGAAAATGTGTTTATGTCTGGAGGAAGATATAATGGCTAAAAACAAACCGCATCGCAAACATCTTTCCGGCAGCGCTGACCTCGTCACTACTTATGAAGAAGTTAGAGCCGGATTTGTCTCCCTGGCACTTGAGAAAAACCGTAGAGCAACTCCTTTTGTGGAGCAGGCGCGTTCTCTTAAAGCGGCAGCATCTCAAGCCGAAACTCCTGTTGCGTTGCTTAACATTGAAAATATACAACCTGCCCTATTGACAGCCTCAGGCGTGTCAGACAAAGCAGTAAATTATCTCCTGCCTGAAGACAAGATAGAGGCAATCCACGGATTGATTGCAAAATACCTTGAACCCGCAGGGCCTGCATTTGTTGAAGAACTGGTTTTTAGATTTCTGTTAACAAGGGGTGATACCCTGGGCGGTTCAATGCGGAATATCGGCGGAGTCATGGGAGAGCGCAAACTGACTCGTGCGACTCTTGCGAACCTTGCACTTGCTAAAATACCTTATCAATGGCTTCACTCTGACAGTAGGGAATGGATAACAGGTAAAGAGGACGATGCTGATATAGAATTATATCTTACCGCTCTCAGTTGGTCATTTAAAGGCAGAGATCGTACTATGATTTATAACCGGACGGTGCCTTTTATAAAGAAAAATATAGACCTGTGCCTTCTTGATTGTAAGCCGCAAGAATTAAAAACTGCCTTTACTATTGCATCTCGCTACATTGCTCTTGGTGAACTCAAAGGAGGAATTGATCCTGCCGGCGCAGATGAGCACTGGAAAACAGCAAGGACATCTTTAACTCGCATACGCAAAGCGTTCTCAGATAAAGGGCATTCTCCTTATCTATTTTTTGTTGGCGCAGCAATTGAAAACAGCATGGGCGAAGAAATATGGCATCAGTTGGAAGACGGGACATTGAGCAATGCCGCCAATTTGACGAACGCGGATCAAGTTGCATCTTTGTGTGGTTGGTTGTGTAGTTTGTAAAATGAATAAATTTATAAAACAACGCTGTTCTAAGAATTGAATATGACAAAACCTAACCCCACCATAATCCTCGGCGACAGCCGGAACATGAGCGAGATTAAGGACGAGAGCGTTTATCTCGTTGTTACATCTCCTCCATATTGGCAGTTGAAGGACTACGGCAATGGCAGCCAGATAGGGTTTAATGACAGTTACGAAGATTATATCAACAACTTAAATCTTGTTTGGAAAGAGTGCTATCGTGTTCTTCATAAGGGCTGCCGTTTGTGCGTGAATATCGGAGACCAGTTTGCACGGTCTGTTTATTATGGCAGATATAAAATCATTCCTATAAGAGAGGAAATAATCAGGTTCTGCGAGACAATCGGTTTTGATTACATGGGAGCAATTATCTGGCAAAAGGTGACTACATGCAATACAACAGGCGGCGCTACAATCATGGGGTCTTTCCCATATCCGAGAAATGGAATAATCAAGCTCGATTACGAGTTTATCCTGATTTTTAAAAAACTTGGCGATCCTCCAAAAGTGAGTAGGGAAATAAAAGAAAAGTCCAAGTTGACTACCGAGGAATGGAATGAATACTTTTACGGCCACTGGAATTTTCCGGGCGAAAGGCAGGATAAGCATCTTGCAATGTTCCCCGAAGAATTGCCGAAGAGATTAATAAAGATGTTCAGCTATGTCGGCGATACTGTGCTTGATCCATTTTTAGGCAGCGGGACAACCTGCCTTGCCGCAAAGAATCTGAATAGAAACTCTATAGGTTATGAAATAAACAAAGATTTTCTGTCTGCAATCAGAGAAAAAATAAATGGAGATATTAGCGCCATAATACAGGAGAAGAAGTGTATAGACTTCAAAAAAGAAATACAAAATCTTCCATATGTTTTCAAAGACCCTGTGAAGTTCAATAAGAAGATCGACCCGAAAAAATTAAAATTCGGCTCAAAAATTGATAATTCCGATTCTCAAAGAGAAACCTATTATTCCGTTAAAGAGATTATAAGCCCTGAAATTGTAGTTCTGGACAATGATTTGAAGGTCAGGCTTATTGGTGTAAAAGAGAATAAAGAGATAAACGGCAAGGCGCTGCAATTTTTAAAAGAAAAGCTGAAAGGGCAAAAGGTATTTCTTAAATTTGACGCCACAAAATATGACGACAAAGGCAATTTGTTGTGTTACCTTTATCTGAAGAACAAAACTTTTATCAATGCGCATTTGATTAAGAATAGATTGGCTAAGGCAGATTTTTCTATGAACTTTAAATGCAGAGATAAATTCATAGCCATGCAAAAATGAGGTCGGGGCGGCGATAGTCGGAACATGAGCGAGCTGAATGGCTATTGACAGGAGACAATACTTTCCTTACAATAAAGGTAAGGAAAAATTTCCTTACTGGAGGGCTGCATGCTGACAGCAAAATTAACTTCGAAAGGCCAAATAACAATACCAAAAAAGGTGCGTGATAAGTTAGGCGTTCAAGCCGGAGAGGGAATCGGTTTTGAGGAAAAAGACGGGGTGTTCTATATCAAGAAATCCATGAAGAAATCCCCGTTTGACAAATGGGTAGGCAAACTGAAAGGGCGGCAGAGACAAAAAACCGACGACATCATCAGAGACCTCAGGGGACAATGATAACTGCGGTTGATACCAATATCCTCTTTGACATACTGCTTTCTGATGAAAGCCATGTTGTGAGTTCAAAAAGGCTGCTCGATGAGCATGCATCAAAAGGACGGTTAATCATATGCGAAATCGTCTATGCCGAACTCGCTTCTCAATTCGACTCTGAAAAAGATACAGAAGCTTTTTTATCAGATACCGGAATAAGGTTCGTTAACTCCAGCGAGAAATCGCTTGCCAGAGCAGGAGAACGCTGGAGATTATACTCAAAAAACAGGAAACCCTTTGTATGCCCGCAATGCAATCATCCAGTTCAATTCAGACAGCGAGTGTTGAGCGACTTCATTATCGGCGCGCACGCCTTGGAGCACGCCGAACAGCTTCTTTCGAGGGACAGAGGGTTTTATAAGACATATTTTAAGGGTTTGAAGGTAAAGGATAAGGATTAAGGCTCATAATGCTCTATCTCAGAGGCCATCATCTCATCTGTCTTCACTTCTTTTCAGGAGAGGGCTATGATGCCCTGTTTGTTGAAAACCTCAGAGACGCCCTGAAAAGGGCGGAATGTGAAGATATAGAGATCGTCTCAGGCGCTGACAATATCTGTACAAAGTGTCCTTATCTCAAGGATTATAAATGCGAATATGACGAAAATGCCGATGAAGAGATAAGAGAGATGGATGAAACAGCCCTCAAGCTTCTCAATCTTACGGCAGGTCAAAAGATAAAATGGCAGGATTTAAAAAATCTTATTCCTGCGATATTTCAAGAGTGGCATGATAGATACTGCATTGACTGCGACTGGAAGCATGTCTGCGAGAAATCTGCTAAACTTTTATTAAACAACTAATGAGGAGCAAATGGATATTGACATGAAAGGACTCTTTATCCCAGCCGCTGCAGCACTTATATCGACATTGCTTTTGTTTTTAGCAAGGGGTATTGCCTTCAGGCTGCTTCATAAGTGGGCAGAAAGAACAGAGACAAGATTTGATGATATAATCATCAAATCTTTAAGAGTCCCTTCTGTATTTTGGTGTATTGCCATTGGACTTTACATAGGTATCGCTGTCTCTGATCTGCCTGGAAAATATATATTTTATTTCAGCAGGGCAATCCATGTCATTGTAATATTATCCATTACCATTGCTGCTGCAAATCTGTCAGGTAAAATATTTAAAGAGTATATCCAGAAATCAGAATTGCCTATCCCAACCACAGGGCTTGCCTACGGCATATTAAAAGGCACAGTTCTTATTATTGGTTTTTTGATAATACTCAGTTTTCTCGGTGTTTCTATAACCCCACTTATTACGGCTCTTGGAGTTGGAGGCCTTGCTGTTGCCCTTGCCCTTCAGGATACACTATCAAACCTGTTTGCAGGAATCCATATTCTTATAGAAAAATCCATAAAGGTCGGAGACTTTATAAAACTTGAGACAGGGCAGGAAGGTTATGTGGAAGATATTACATGGAGGACAACAAGGATAAGGATGCTTCCAAACAATATGGTTGTGATTCCTAATAGCAAGCTTTCACAGAGCATTGTAACCAACTATCATCTGCCTGAAAAAAGAATGTCAATCCAAATTCCTATAAGCGTAAGCTATTCATCTGATCCTGAAATAGTAGAAAATCTACTTATCGAGGAGGCAAAAAAGGCAGTTGGTGAAATTTCAGGACTGTTAGGAGACCCTGAACCATTAGTGAGATTTATACCAGGCTTCGGCGACAGTTCGCTTGATTTCACATTAATCTGTCATGTGCAGGAATTTATTGATCAGCATCCTGTTCAGCACGAATTGAGAAAGAGGATATTCAAAAGGTTTAAGGAAAACAGCATCGAAATTCCATTCCCTCATAGGACGGTCTATTTAAGAGAGGAAAAAGAATGGAAGAAATGATACAACCGACGGAGCTATGGCGCATAAGATAGATATCCCTGTAACTGGAATGACATGCGCTGCATGCGCCTCTACAATTGAAAGAGCCCTTTCGAAGATTGCTGGAATAAAAAATGTTGTGGTGAATTTTCCTGCTGAGAGGGCGACTATCGAATTTTTTGACCCTGACAATCCGCCTGCCCTACAGTCAATCATAGAAGTCATAAAAAGTGAAGGCTATGGCGCAGCCACAGCAAGGATAGACTTTGCTGTAACTGGAATGACATGCGCTGCCTGCGTTGGCGCTGTAGAAAGGGCATTGAAAGAACTCTATGGTGTTCTAAATATTACGGTAAATCTTGCCGTTGAAAAAGCATCTATTGAGTATATTGCAACCATTGTTAGTTTTGAGGATTTTAAAAGGATTGTCAGAGAAGCTGGATACTCTGCTGAACAGATAACAGAGGAATTTGTCGATAAAGAACAAAAGAAGAGGGAAGAGGAATTTCAGATATTAAAAAAACAGTTCATTATAAGTGCAATACTAACTGTTCCTGTAGTCATCGCGAGCATGATCCCTATTCCCCTGCTTTCAAGCTGGTATGTTTTATTCATATTAGCAACTCCAGTGCAGTTTTGGAGCGGTATGAGATTTCATAAGGCTGCTTTTTGGGCTCTCAGACACCGCACTACGAATATGAATACACTCATAAGCGTTGGGACCACATCGGCCTACATCTACAGCTTTACTGCTACATTTATGCCTCAGCTATTCTTCAAAGGAGGCATAACACCTCATGTATATTTCGATACATCTGCAACAATTATTACCCTTATCCTCTTAGGCAGGCTCCTTGAGGCAAAGGCAAAAGGTAAGACATCAGAGGCGATTAAAAAGCTCATAAAACTACAACCTAAGACCGCTATGGTTATAAGAGACGATATAGAAAAAGAGATATTGATAGATGAAGTTGCGATTGGCGATATTATAATCATAAGACCTGGCGAAAGGGCGCCTGTAGATGGAGAGGTTGTAAATGGTTACTCTACTGTTGATGAATCCATGCTTACAGGGGAGAGCATGCCTGTAGAAAAGTCCATTGGCGACAAGGTATTCGGAGGAACCGTAAATAGGACAGGCAGTTTTAGGATAAGGGCATTAAAGATAGGCAAGGAGACAACACTTGCGCAAATAATAAAACTTATTGAGGAGGCACAGGGAAGCAAGGCGCCAATTCAAAGGCTGGCTGATAAAGTTGCCTCGATCTTTGTTCCTATTGTCATTGGGATAGCTGCTTTAACATTTCTGCTCTGGTTTATTTTAGGGCCAAAGCCTTCATTAACCATTTCATTAATGAACTTTATAGCTGTCTTAATTATAGCCTGTCCATGTGCATTAGGACTTGCAACACCTACTGCTATAATGGTAGGCACTGGTAAAGGCGCTGAAAAAGGAATACTCATAAGGGATGCTCAAGCTCTGGAGCTTGCACACGAAATGCAGGCTGTAGCGCTTGATAAAACAGGCACAATAACAAGAGGCGAACCACAAGTAGTAGAAATTACTATAATAGGCAATGACTTATTGCCTGATCAAGCGCTTCAGGTAGCTGCATCTGCTGAAAAGCTGTCGGAACATCCACTTGGTCAGGCAATAGTGAAGAAGGCAAAGGAAAATAATGTGAATATCATAGAGCCGTCGGAATTCTCTGCGGTGCCTGGTGGTGGTATAAAAGCAAGAATAAGCACCGAGTTATTAGTAATGAGTAAAGAAAAAGCAGTAACAAGCAAGCTTGATAATTCAAAATTTAAAATTCAAGATTCAAATAATAATTTATCACTCTTTACAGTCTTAATCGGCAATGAAGGCATGATGCAGAGGGAAGGTATAAATGTCTCGACTGTGAAGACATTGTCTGAGAAAATATCGTCTAACGGCAGAACACCTGTCTTTATGGCTGTAAACAACGAGATTAAGGCGATTTTTTCCATCGCTGATAAAATAAAGGAAGGGTCTGCAGAGGCAGTAAGGTCGCTTAAATCTATGGGTATAGAGGTAGTAATGCTTACGGGGGACCACCAGAATACTGCACAGGCGATTGCACAGGAGGTTGGGATCAATAGGTTCTTTGCCGAGGTTCTGCCTGACCAGAAGGTAGAGATTGTCAGGAAGATAAAGTCAGAGGGCAAGATAACTTCTATGGTAGGAGACGGTATTAATGACGCGCCTGCCCTTGCTGCTGCCGATGTTGGTATTGCTATTGGCACAGGCACTGACATAGCCATTGAGGCGTCAGATATAACCCTCATAAAAGGGAACCTGAAGAGCGTTGTCGATGCCGTTAGATTAAGCAAGCTTACCATCAAAACAATTAAGCAGAATTTATTCTGGGCATTCTTTTATAATGTAGTAGGAATCCCAATTGCAGCAGGCATTCTCTATATATTCGGAGGGCCGCTGCTTAATCCGATGATTGCTTCTGCGGCGATGGCATTTAGCTCAGTTTCTGTTGTGAGCAACTCTTTAAGGCTCAGAAATAAGAAACTATAAAATAGTTAGCGATTGTTTTTTTGAAACATTTCAGAAAGTCCATGAAACCATCTGTCAGAAATCATTTGTTTGAGTGTTATTGGCGTCTTCTGCATCCAACTCGGATATGAATCAGTTATCCCCGGCATATTCTGCTGGTCAAGTGTGCCAATAATATCATCAAGGCTTACAGCAAGGAGTTTGCAGGGAGTGCGGGCAAGATATTCATATATAGCGATACATAGTTCAAGGGTCATCTCTGAAGGCTTAAGGCTATAGGCTGAAGGCTCAAGTATCCCATAAGATTTCAGAGAATTTAGTAAAAGATCCATATCTCTTTCTCTATGCTCTACATGCATTTTATGTGTGCTTTCATCTGTGAAAATTCTGAGCCTCTTTTTTAGTTCGATATCACGTCCGACCCACCATCCATATATTGTCGGAAGGTCGTGGGTCGTGACTGCACACAATGCCATTTCAGGATACCTCTCGGGTGACAGGAAAGAAGGGTCAGGATAGTTCCTTTCAAAATAAAGGAGTCTGTAAGAAAGCATGCGAAACCTGAAGAGGGTTTCGCGTACATTCTCACCTATAGTTCCGAGGTCTTCTGCAATTATCACGGTTCTGTTCCTGACGCTTTCCAGCGCAATAATCCTGAGTAAATCCTCTGTTGGCTGTTTTACATATGCACCATGAGAAGCATGCATCCCCTTTGGTATCCAGAACTGCCTGAACATTCCGAGGGCATGGTCTATTCTTAATGCCCCAAAGTATCGCATATTTTTCCTTATTGACTGAATGAAAAATTCATATCCAGATTCCTTAAGCTTTTCAGGGATAATAGGCGGCAAGCCCCAGTTTTGCCCTGTTGGATTGAAGTCATCAGGAGGTGCGCCGAGATCTATTCTTTCTGCAATTACATTTTGTGCCATCCATACATCGCTTCCTCCGCCTACTGATCCTATAGCAAGGTCGTGGTAAAGCCCTATTGTCATTCCGAGATTTTCTGAAAGTTCAGAGTTTTCTTTTAATTGATCATCAATGAGCCACTGGATATATTTATAAAAAAGAATTTCTTTTTCATGTGTCTCTTTGAATGTCTGAACTGTATATGATAATGGCATCCTGTATTCTTCCGGCCATTCCTGCCAATTTTCTCCAAATTCTTTTGACAGCGCCAAGTATGCTGCAAAGGATTCAAGATTATCGCCTTCTTCTGTTATATATCGTTTAAAATTTTCTATCCTGTCATTGTGAGCCGAAGGCGCGGCAATCCATTTTTCATAAAAGACTTCAAAGGCGGATCGGAGGCACTTTTCTTTTATTGCCGCCACTTTTTCATAATCTATCAGGTCTTCATTTCTAAGTTGTTTAAATATTTCTTCCCACTGTCTATTGCCAATTACCAATTGCCCTTTTAATTGTTTAACTTCTGGTATTTTTTCAATATCAAGATAAATAAAGTTCTTATAAAGTCTGGTTATTGGAGAATATGGGCTTATGCCGAAGGGTTTTTTGTTCTGGATTGCATGCAGCGGATTGATTCCCACAAATCCGCCTTTTAATTCAGAAACCCATTTCACGATTTTTTTGAGGTCGCCGAAATCACCTGCACCCCAGTTTTTGGATGAACGTATGGAATAGAGATTGATAGAGAGTCCCCATGTCTTTGTGTATTCGAGGTCAGGAGGAATATAACAGCAATTGGGAGTTATGAAAATTTTTGATCTGCCGGAAATTTTCATATTGGGAATCTTGAATTTTATGTCTATTGAATAATAGCCAATATCTCTATGGCATTTATCGTTCAGGTCTATCTTTATATATCTCCTGCCATACATCCATCGCCTGTCTGAGATGGTTAATTCATTCCTTGTAAGAGTAAACTCATTTATTTTTTTTCCTTCCTCATTTTTAATAGACCACGAGATACCTATCTTATCTTCCTCAGCTTCCTCAACAGGTACATAGATAGATATTTTAAATGGCTGATCATTAGCCGATACCACTCTTACAGGCTCTAAGAATCTGTTCCATGGACGTGCTTTTTGTGAATATATCTCATTTTTTACGGATTCGTCAGAATCTACATTTAATTTCATTGCTTTAAGAATGGCTTTTTTTGTCTCAATAGAGGCTACATGTTTTTTGCCAAAAATATCCCAGTATTCAGGAATAATTCCGTATAGTTCAGCTAATTCATTAATTAGTTCATCAGCAAGGTGCATAATTTATTTTTTTCCTTCTAAGCAAGTCTTTTATTTTTACTTTAACATCTTCATTCTTTAAACATATCAGTTAAGGGGTCGTTGATTCCAGCCTCTTTAAATCCCTTTGCCCTGAAAAGGCAGCTATCGCATTTACCGCATGGCTTTTTATCAGGCTGCGGATCATAACAGCTCCATGTGAGGGAGTAGTCAAATCCTATTTCTGAACCTTTTCTTATTATCTCTCCCTTTGTCATATATAGCAAAGGAGCATTTATCTTGAATCTGATTCTGCCTTCTACAGATGCCTTTGTAGCAAGATTAGCCATCTCTTCAAATGCCTTTAAATATTCAGGGCGGCAGTCAGGATAGCCGCTGTAATCTATTGCATTCGCACCGATAAAAATGTCTGCTGCCTCAAGCACTTCTGCCCACCCGAGTGCAAATGAAAGAAAGATGGTATTGCGCGCTGGAACATAGGTAACTGGAATGCCAGAAGATGAGAGGTTGAGAGGATGAGAAGTTAAGAATCCTTTAGTTTCATTATTTTTCTCATCCTCTAAGCTTCTTATCCTCTTATTAACTTCTTTTTTTGGCACTTCAATCTCTGAGGTTAATGCTGAGCCCCCAATTTCTCTAAGGTCGAATTTTATTATCAGATGTTTCTTAGCACCGAGGCTTTCAGCTACTTTCTTTGCAGACTCAAGCTCAAGTTTATGCCTTTGAGAATAATCAAAACTTAATGCGTAGAGTTCATCGTACCCCTCTGACTTTGCAATAGCCGCTGCTGTTGATGAATCTATCCCGCCGCTGAGAAGAACAACTGCCGTTTTAGCCATAATTTTTGATTTTCTATTACCTTTAGCCTAATTGACTATTGCCTGCCTTTTCCCCTATCTTACTCTCTGTCCCCTGCATAAGCCTCTTAATATTGGCTGTATGCCTTATGAATATCAAAACGGTGATTGCGATAGCGATTATCATCTTTTCCTTTGAATAATCCAGGATGTAAATGCTCAAAGGCAGCAGCCCAAATGCAATTAGGGCGCTTAAAGAAGAATACCTTGTCCGTTTTACTGTTAAAAGCCAAATGGTGATAGTAAGAAGAGCTACATGAGGTGAAAATGCTAATAAAACGCCTAAGCTTGTTGCAACGCCCTTGCCTCCCTTAAATTTCAAAAAAAATGAAAAATTGTGGCCTAATATGGCTGAAATGCCGAGAATGCCTGCATCAAAAATACCAAATCCAAAAAATTTTCCCATTACCACAGGCGCTATACCTTTTGCCATATCTCCAATCAGGGTTAAGATTGCAGCTTCTTTTCCCACTGCCCTGAGGACATTTGTCGCGCCTATGTTTCCGCTGCCCACCTTTCTTAAATCAATTTCCTTGGTCTTTGCAATCAATAATCCTGTTGGTATCGAGCCTATTATGAATGAGATTACAAACAAAACAATCAAAGCCATTAGTTCTCTCCTTCTTAAATACTGTTTACTGCTTACTGCTTACTGTATGCTGTTCGTTTTGTATCTGCCTCCAGAAGGAAATAGTGTATTTCACACCGGTTATAATAGCGAGGAAGAGGGCAATATACATAAGAATTGTGCCGGCATCATAAAAATCCAGATCTCCAATGCCGCCGGGCAAGAGCAAAAGGATTATCGCTGCCATCTGGGCGGTCGTCTTCCATTTTCCGCCTGTTTCAGCAGGTATTACAATATTTTTAGAAAGAGCCACAACTCTCAGCCCGGTAACAAGAAACTCCCTGACTATTATAATGATTGCTATCCATGCAGAAAGCCTTACCATATCAACAAGCAGTATAAGGGCAGAGATTACAAGGAATTTATCTGCAATTGGGTCAAGAATGATTCCGAATTTTGTTATCTGACCGGATCTTCTCGCAAGGAAGCCGTCGAAAAAATCTGTAGCCGAGGCAATCAGGAATATGGTTATTCCGAGCAGGGGACTTTGCGGAGTTATAAATATAAAAAAGGGTATAAGAATTATTCTGCTCAGTGTAAGAATTGTTGGCAGATTAAATTTAACTGTACTCATCCATCAACTCTTTCCATTTTCCATTTGACTTTAGTATAAGATCGCATATTTCTCTGACAGCGCCTCTGCCCCCATGGTTTTCTGTAACAATCATTGCCTCTGCCTTTGTCTCTCCTGTGGCGTCGGCAACAGCAGCAGGAAGAGCAACCCTTTTAAATATAGGAATATCCACAATGTCATCCCCTATGTATGCTACTTCTTTATCAGTAATTCCCATTTTTTCTATGAGATGCTCATAGGCAACTGACTTTATGTGGCACCTCTGATAAACCTCTGTGATGCCGAGTTCATGCGCCCTTCTTTCAACGACCTTTGAGTGCCTTCCTGTGATTATGGCAACATTAATCCCTGCTTTTTTTAGCATCTTTATGCCATGCCCATCCCTCACATGGAATGCTTTAAACTCATTCCCCTCATTGTCGAGGATAATACTCCCGTCTGTGAGAACGCCGTCAACATCAAGGATGAGGAGTTTTATGTTTTTTGCAATAGCCTGTATCTGTTTTTTAGTTTTTTCCATACGCTATGTCAAATAGTAACTTTATCGAATGAGAACACAAGCATATCCTCTGCTCTGTTTATATCGTGTGCATGTTTCTGAATCTTGCCGTTTTTATAAACAATATTTTTATATTCAAGCAAAGGAATGGGACAGGGGATGTTAAAATGTGATTTAAGAATATCCCAGTCTTTATCTCGAATGGTAGCTATCCCATCAAGATACTTACTGACCCAAACACCGTCAATATGAGAATCTGGCCGTACAATTCTAAGCTTTTCTTCTGCAATAGCAACATACTGTTTGTCAAGTTCAATCCCGATATATTTTCTTCCAAGACGTTTTGCGGCTATTACGGTTGTGCCTGTCCCATTAAAAGGATCAAGAATAATATCGCCTTCATCAGTTGTCATCAAAATCAAACGTTCAAGAATTGTTTCGGGCAATTGACAAGGGTGTTCATCTCTATTTTTAGCATGTTTAATTCTGTGCAAATCTGTCCAGACATCGGACACTAATGGACCGAAAGGATGTAATCCAGCTTTTTTGCCACCATAGTCCTTCAAGAGAACATTGCATTTTCTGCAACGTTTATGTGGATATCGGATCTCATAAAATTTGTTTAATTTTCTGCTCTTTGCATAGAATAAAATTCCATAATGTGTTGGCATCAAAGTTTTTCCGAGTGGTGTGCTCATAGCATCCCAAGATATCCAATGTCTAAAGTCAGCAATTTCGTTAAGAAATGATGCGTAATATGTAAGCCACTTTGGAATATTATGAACAAAAATACTGCCGGTCGGCTTTGTAATGCGAACCATTTCTGTAAGCCACTGTTTACACCAAAGCAAATAAGCATCCAAGCTCCTACGGTCAGTGTAGCTGTTATATTTCTTATTAAGATTGAATGGCGGGTCAGCAAAGGTCATATCCACGCTAT
This sequence comes from Nitrospirota bacterium, assembly GCA_037441185.1. Taxonomy (GTDB): domain Bacteria; phylum Nitrospirota; class Thermodesulfovibrionia; order Thermodesulfovibrionales; family Dissulfurispiraceae; genus JBBISP01. The sequence continues at coordinate 45,522 of JBBISP010000009.1, forward strand.
TGTCTGGAATTGTGCCCAGAATCGATAAACAATCGCCATGAATAATAACATCGAGATTCATAGCTGAAAAGTCTCCACAAGCATTTGATTAAAACGTTGGAGTTCATCAGGATGGAAAGTAAACACATCATCATATGCAGAAACCATGCGTTTAAGATCATTTTGTCTTGCATACCAACCAATACCATCAACAAAACCGATAAACTTAGCTTGAGGATAATGCTCAGAAATTAAAGCACGAATTGATATCTCTGTTTTTGACTTATCACCTTGACCGGAGGAAGTAGTTACTAAAAAAGAACTCTCCGCAATAATTTTCGGACTGGTTTGATCAGGAATGATAAAATCCATCGTTCTTTTTTTATCATCAACGACACCGACTAAGCTTTGCAGATCACCGCTTGTATACTTGAGGCCAAGGTCATCTAAGAGCTTTTCAATGACCGTTTCAGGGTTATTTTCTTTTAAACCGGAATATGAACCTTTTTCCTTATAGCGAACGAGGGTATCAATCATTGGTTCTGGCCTAAAGCTAAGTTTATCAATGCTTAATTTTCTAAGTTCAAATGGCGGGAGTACACGCCCTAAAAGAGGATTAGAAGTACCCTCTAAAAATAGGTTTACCAGACCTTTACGGAAATATTGATTGTTTCTAACAAGTTTTTCAATCGTTATATCAGACCATTCTTTGATTTCCTCTCGATTTTCAGGTTTGAGCCAGTGGGATTTAAATGTCAATGCGTCTAAAACTTCATCATCAATAATTCTGAGGAATGTGGTCAATCTCTTTAGACTTTCATTTGAAAACCCATTAAGGGCTAAAAGTGCCTTCAGCCCATTAGGATGTAACAGTAACTCTTCAAAAAATTCTTTTTTAACGCCGTCTTGTTGAACTTTACTCTGAACGATTTGTAAGAGATTGTTCAGGGCATTCAGATTTTGAACCTCATAGCGTTGCTCAAAATCGGGATTGAAAAAATAGAAAGTATTCTTTTGTATTGCGGTGCTAAACTTTTCTTCGTTAGTTCTCATTAGTTTTTTTGGAAAATTAATATATATTCATCCTTCATAGTATTCCGCATGCCCTTAATGGGCTTAAGAATGCTTTTAACAAGCAGCGTATTAAACTCATTAAAATGGTCTATTATTGTTTGCTCTAAACGAATTCCTCCGGTCTGATTTGTGTTTGAGCCGATAATTATAATAGCAAACTTTTTAGATTTTAACACTCTGACAATTTCATGGACGACCGTTTTCATATTATCAAAATAATGCTGTAGTTTTTGTTGTTTCGTTTTGCCAGTAAGTCCTATCATTTGAGCACGAAGTGTTTCTACATTATAACCGAGAAATTCAAGTTGAGGGGCATCATTTTCAGCGTAATCAATAGCAAAGGAATATGGTGGAGAGGTAATAACACAATCAATGCTTGAATCATCGAGCGGTAGAGAACGGGCATCGCCCTCAAGAATATTTGCAGTTCCAAGTTGAGATAACTTTATGACTGAATTTGTAATTGTTTGAAGGACAGTTGCTTGATATCGTTTTAAAACTTTTTCAAATAGTTCTTTGTGTCCTGCTTTAGTGACTCGCCGGGCATAGCCCATTGCATCAAGATAGGCTAATAAAGCCAATTCATAAATTTTGAGTTTCCAAGTATCCGTAATCTTTCTTAATTTGTTATCAAGATCGCCAGATGAAAAATAATTAAACCATTTGTCTGGATTGTTTGAAATCGCTTCAACATACTCAGGTGTTAACGACAAACTTTCACATTTTACCCTCGCTAATAGTCGGCAAAACGGGCTAACATCAATGCCGATAGAATCAATTCCTAATAAAGAAGCTTCAACATTTAGTGTTCCACTTCCACACATCGGATCAAGAACAATATCACCTTGTTTAACCTCAAGGATATTGAGTAGACCTTTGATAAGCTGTGGATGGAACTTTCCACGATATGGAAAGAGTCCATGAGTTGCGTAGCCAGTTGCATATTTCCCTTCTTGAAAATATGCTTGAGTTTGACAAGACCTATCCTCGGAAATATGACCATCAAATGGTCGGCATATTTTATAGTGGTTTGTTAAGTGGCCATTGACAGATTTAAAAAATGCAGAACGCAATAATAATTCTTGACGAGACAAGGAACGAGATTCTATCAATGCAAGTTCTAGCTCAAAAAGTTCATTAACTGAGCTAAGCAATAACAAGTCTTTTCCAAATACTTCATTGACAAGCGATGTTTCTGTTAGTCTGTTATTAAATAACTGAGGTTGTTCTTTCATTAAGGCTATTTTTTCCTTTACGGGTATCCATTTCGTATATCAATAATTAGGCAAAGTTTTTACAATTACACTATCCCCTTCTTCAGTATGTCATGCAGATGTATTATCCCTATTGCCTTTTCGCTGTCATCAGACACTACAAGGGAGGTTATGGAATGTTTTTGCATAATTGACAATGCCTTTGCTGCGAGTTCTTCAGCGGATATGGTTTTAGGATTTTTTGTCATTACCTCATGTGAATTCATATCAAAAAAATCCTTGCCCCATTTTGCTATCCCTCGCCTAACATCTCCGTCTGTGATTATGCCCAAAAATTTTTTGTCTGTATCTGCAACAATGACAACTCCGAGTCTTTTGGATGATATTTCAATAACCGCCTGAATTAAGGGCGTATCAGCCGTTACAAAGGGAAGGTCTGCGCCTGTGCGCATAATGTCGGTAACCTTTATAAACAACTTTTTTCCAAGGCTTCCGCCTGGATGGAAAAAGGCAAAGTCTTTTTCGTTAAAGCCCCGCTTGACTAAAAGGGCTATTGCAAGCGCATCGCCCATAGCCATAGCTGCCGCAGTTGAAGCGGTCGGGACAATGCCAAGTGGACACGCCTCTTCTTTTACCGATATATCTATGGCTGCATCGGATGCTTTGGCAAGCGTAGAGGCTAAATTGCCCGACATGGAAATAAGCTTTACATCAAATCGTTTTAAAAATGGAATTAATCCGATAAGTTCTTCGGTCTCTCCGCTGTTTGATATGGCAATTATCACATCATCGGATGTTACCATTCCTAAATCGCCGTGAGAAGCCTCTGCAGGATGCAGAAAAAATGCAGGCGTGCCTGTAGAGGATAGCGTTGCTGCAATCTTTTTGCCAACGAGCCCTGATTTGCCCATGCCTGTAACAACGACCCTGCCCTTGCTTTGATATACAGCCTCAACTGCCTTTTGAAAATCGCTGTTGAGCCTTTCAGAAAGCGCAGAGATGGCATCAGCCTCAATCGTCAAGACCTTTTTCGCTATATCAAGGATATTTTCTATCACTCTAATACTCCATTACTCCTTATCACTCACAGAAACTTGCCGACTAACAATTTCATTCCATTTTAATTTATGTTCATACTTTATAGTCTTATCATTTTTCAAATTTTCCACATAATTATCAATGAAATCGTATGTGTTGTGTAAAAGTCTTAAATAATATTTTAGAGAAGGATAAATGCCATTAATAATCACCTGGCAGCCGTGAATTTTCAATATTTTGGAAACTGCTTTTGTTAAATTTTCAATATCAGCTGAGTCCTCGCCTACGGTTGATAATAGATAATATCTCTGTATCGGGTGAGACTTAAACTTTTCGTAGGCATCACGAACTAACTGGGTATTTATTGGAATGCCGTGTTTAATTTCTACTGCCTCAAAAACTCTATCTTCTTTATCTCTGACCTCAATATCACCAACTCTGCCTGATCTTTTATCAGAAGATGCATGTTCTTCTAATGGCATTAATACCTTACCCTCAAATCGTTTCAGCTCCTTTATCATGCACTGATATATTGCATAAATAGCCAATGTAGGCAGTCTGGATGCTCCACGAGCTGAATATCTTGATTCAAAATGGTGCTTTAAATAATTGATGATTGTTGATATTGGCAAATTTGTAGGCTTAGCCAAATCAATCTTTTTTTGCTCACGGTGTTCAATAAGTTTTCCTAATAATATTAATAAAAACTTTTCAGGAGATTTGTTTTTATTTTGAACCATATCCAGCAAGTTAAGAAAAGCTGTTTTTAATTTTGGTGGTGTTATTTTACCAGGGTATTTAAAATCATAAGGCAGGTTTTGTTCCAGAGATCTGGTCAACCACCCGCTTTCTGCCATTGAAGGGAATCCTATTTCTTTCATAAATGGCGTAACATATTTTGTATCAATGCCTCTGCCTGAATAACCACCATCCATATTGTCTTGATGAAGCCTTATGTCTTGTCCTGGATTATGCAGTTTATGAACAAAGCTTGTTATTAAAACAGTTAAAACTCCTTTTCCTCTTTCAAAATTGTCTACAATGATTTGCATAGTTGATTTTTCAAGGTCATCTAATTGATTAAGTAATAACTTTAAATTCTCCTCATTAACTATATCTAATGCCTTCCGATAAATTTCGTTTAGTATCTCTGTGTGCAGTTTATTTTTGTATTTACCAGTTTTTATCATGCAAAAAGCTCCAATGGGTTTTCTAATCCAATGTTTTTCAGCCTTTCCCTTGCATATTTACAATACTCTTTGTTTATTTCTGTCCCGATATATTTCCTCCCAAGTTCCTTTGCAGCTACTGCGGTGGTTCCGCTTCCGATAAATGGATCGAGAACAATATTATCAGGTCTGGTAAGCAATTTTATTAGTTCCTTTATTATAAACAATGGATAAATAGCTGGATGTTTAGAGCCTTTTATCGTCTCAACTGCACATTCTATAACATCTCTTTTTATAGGTTCACCTTTAATCTTTATAATTGTAAAACCCTTCTTCATAAGCTGATATTTTCTTCCGCCATCCTGCCCACCAAATGGTTCAGAATGAATACCCTTTATTTTCATTCTGAAGCTTTCAATTTTTCCACTTTTTACTTCTTCTATAACTTCCTGTAATTCACAGAGCGCCATTTTTTTCTGTTCCAGAGTAAGACTTGAGTTTTCAATAAGTTCAAAATATTTTTTGCCGATATTATTGCCATTAGTACGCTTGCTTTTGGTTCCGTTATCGGTCATATAATCACCAAGGTTGTAGTAGTAGTCATCACTTTTTACAAAATGGAAGAATGGTTCGGTGCTGCTAACTAATCTTTTCTGATATTGTCTTGGAGTGGGATTGAGTTTTACCCATGTAATATTATTAACTATCTTTACAGGGAAAGTTTTTAATACTTCTATTGCAAACCTGTGCGGAATTAGTTGAAGGCTGCCTTGTAAATATTTATCGCCTAAATTAAATATAATGCTTCCATCTTTTCTTAAAATACGAACACATTCTGAGAAAACAAAGATTAAGTTTTCTATATATTGTTCAACTGTTTTTTCATTACCGATGCCACTGCCATAATCTCTTTGTTTAAAATAAGGTGGGGAAGTAATTATTAGATTAATGCTATTGTTAGGAATCAGTCTTAATACCGTCAAGTTGTCGCCCTGCACTATGTTATCTATCATGTCTTCGAAAGAAAAACTATTGGCAGTGTAAGGAGTAATAGTCTCTGCTATTAAAGATTTTTTTCGTTTTGTTGTTTTTTCCCGTCTCATTTTAATAACTCATAAATAGCTTTAATATTATTTAACATCTTCTCCACTTCATCCAATTTTATCATATTAGGTCCATCACATAATGCATTGTCAGGGTCAGGATGGACTTCCATGAATAATCCATCAATGCCAACTGCAACTGCTGCCCTTGCGAGCGGCTCTGCAAACTCCCTTTGCCCCCCCGAGCAACTCCCCTGTCCTCCGGGGAGCTGAAGGCTGTGGGTAACATCAAATATAACGGGATAACCATAGGAGCGCATAATTGGAAAAGTCCTGAAGTCAACAATAAGATTATTGTATCCAAAAGATGTGCCGCGTTCTGTAATTGAAAGGTTTTGATTCCCAGTGGATGTGAATTTATCTATGATATTTTTGATATCCCATGGAGCAAGAAATTGTCCTTTTTTGATATTGACAGGCTTTCCTGTTTTTGATGCTGCAATGATTAGATCTGTCTGTCTGCATAAAAAAGCGGGTATTTGCAGCACATCAAGGACTTCTACTGCATGCTTCACTTCATCAACCGAATGCACATCAGATATTACGGGGATAGAAAACTTACTTCTGACATCTGAAAGTATTTTCAGTCCTTTATCGAATCCTGGCCCCCTATATGAACTTACAGATGTGCGGTTTGCCTTATCGTATGAGCTTTTAAAGATAAAGGGCAGTCCTATCTTAGTGCATATCTTTTTCAGTTTCTCTGCTGTATGAAATGTTATCTCTTCATTTTCGATTACGCATGGTCCTGCGATGATTAATAGAGAACTGTTTCTAAAGCGCATTTTATTTATTATTGCTTCCATATTGCTTGCCATTGGCGCATATAATATTTATTCAGCAGTTATTATACCATATGGATGTTTTAGCTCTGCTCTCATATCTGTCCAAAATAATCATACTAAAGGCATATGGCTCTATTTCTTCGCAAAATAAACTACCTTATTGCAAGTGCATATCACAGATATGACCATAATGTTTATATCCAAATTGTTTCGTCCAGCTTCCGCTTCGACTCTCGCTGGATTTGGACAGATATGTCCTGCCCCACTTTCTTATAAATATTGCACAATATAACTTATTGCAAGAGCCACGATAACAATGCCAAGCGCTAATTTTATAAATCTCTGTGGGACATATTTTTGAAACATGGCGCCGCAATACATACCTACAAATCCACCAACACCAAAGAGAATGCCAAGCGGCCAGTCAGGCATTGCTGAAACAACTCCAGCAACAGGGACAATACTGAAAAACAAAGCGCCTGCAGCAGAGGCTATAAATGTCGCTGTTAATGCAGCGCCTGCAATGGTATAAACAGGCAGATGAAAAACAGTTGTACAGAAAGGCGCAATAATTGCGCCCCCTCCAATTCCGTAAGAGCCGCCAATAACGCCTACAACAAGCGCAAGCATAAACATGCCAATGGTATTGAAAGAAAATCTTTCTTCCCAGAATTCATACTCTATCTTTTTTAGCGATACAGATATTGTCTTTACCGATGCGCTTTTAGGAAGGCCTGATGCCATCTTTGCATTCTGCAGTTTCTTTATCTCTTCTGCCCTTGCCTTGAACTTATCTTCCAGCGCCTTTGCAGCAGAAGACTGCTCAGTTTTTTCTGAAATCTCTCTAAGAAGTCTGATTCCTATATAGAGCAGGACGCATCCGATAAAAAACTTAAACGCACCTGGGTCAGGCAGATAAAGAACCCTCACATAATATCCAAGAAAAACGCCTGGCAGGGTGCCGGCAATAATAACCGCTGTCAAAGGCCATACCATCCTGCCTTCCTTGATATAACGGTAAACGCCGCTCGGTATTGCAACAATATTATAGACATGGTTTGTTCCGCTTACTGAAGGAGTTGTGTAATTAAAAACGCTCATCTGGAATGGAAGCAAAAGAAATGCGCCTGAAACCCCTCCCATTGAAGTGAAAAAAGAGATAAACATGGCAGCCAATGGAGGAATAAGGATATTAGTCTTAACGCCTGATACGGGAAAGAAAACATTTAAAAAATCCATGCAACTACCCTATCAAAAATTAATCTCCTAAGCTGCTTGTTTTTGAAGTTTTCTGTTTACATGCCACTGTTGAGCGATGCTCAATACATTATTCACAAGCCAGTAAAGAACCAGGCCTGAGGGAAAGGTTAAAAACATAAATGTAAAGACCACAGGCATTAACATCATTATCTTTTGCTGCATAGGCTCCATTGCCGAAGGCGTCATCTTCATCTGGATTACCATTGTAACTCCCATAACAATCGGCAATATATAATAAGGATCTTTTAATGAAAGATCATTTATCCATAGCATAAAAGGCGCTCCCCTTAGCTCAATGGCTATCAAAAGCACCTTGTAGAGAGCAAAAAAGACAGGTATCTGAAGGAGCATAGGCAGGCAGCCGCCCATTGGATTTACCTTATGCTTTTTATACAGTTCCATAAGCTCCTTCTGCATCCTCTGGGGATCTTTCTTGTATTTTTCCCTTATTTCAGCCATCTTGGGCTGAATATCTTGAAGCTTCTTCATGGACTTCTGCCCCTTGTTAATAAGAGGAATAAATGGAATCCTGACAAGGATTGTAAGAATGATTATAGAGACTCCATAGTTTGGAATTATGCTATAAAATATCTTCATTAGCCAGAATAAGGGCAGTGCAAGTATGGAGAAAAAACCGAAATCAACTATATGTTCAAGTCCAAATCCTGCTTTTTTCAGGGTGTCGTATTCTTTTGGCCCTGCATATACGAAATAATTATTGCTGCCACCTGAAAGCTTTATTGCTGCAAGGGCATCTCCATTTTTGCTCCATGCCTTTGCTTCTTCTATCTGCCCTTTAGGCGCAATTGCTGAAAAGAAATATTTATCTTCCTGTGCGATCCACCTTACATTTTCTTTAAAGCTTTTGGGTTGTTCGGCAAGTTTTTTGGCAGTAAACTCCATTCTTTCTGCATCCTTTAATACCACAGGGCCGAAATGCACAGAATCATCCTTCTCATAAATCCCAAATTCTTTTCCGAGCGTCAGCCAGTAAGAGTTTAAACCGGTTACTTCGTCTTTCAAATCAATCCCGTAGGCATCATTGTAAAATGTATATGTCCTCCTGATAGAATAATCTCCTGATGAATATTCAAAAATTAAAGATGCTGTCTTTAGTTCATTTGTCAGCTTTATATCATTGCCTTTGACAGAATAATTAACATTTGCAAACTGAAACCCTTCATCAATCCCTATCGACAGAGGAGGCAACACATCGTCACCCTTCAGGACGATTGGTCTGTCTTTTTTGTCCTTGTATTTTTTTATTTTTATGCTCTTTACAGTTCCGCCCTTCGATGTAAAAACAGCAGTATAAAGATCATTTTCTACCTTTATCTCTTTTTCGACTGCAGCAGCATCTGTTTTAGGAATCTCAGCAACGACCTGGGCAGCCTGAGCAGGCTTATCTTCTTTTTTAACTGCGTCTTGTACTGCCTTTTTCTGTGTGGCAGGAGGCATTGGCTTAACAAAAAAATACTGATACCCTATCAGTATAATAAGTGAAAGTATTATGGCTAACAGCGTCCTTTTATCCATGCAGGTTCCTTTTTTAAAATTATTTTACCGGGTCATATCCACCAGGATGAAATGGATGGCACTTTGATACCCTTTTAAAAGAAAGATAGCTGCCCTTTAAAGCGCCATATTTATTTACAGCCTCGAGCGAATACTCAGAGCATGACGGAATGAATCTGCAGCTTTGAGGAAGCAGAGGTGAAATAATATATCTGTAAAGCATTATCAGGTAAGTTATCAAGGTTTTCAAAATAAAAACTCCAGTATTTTATGCAGCCAGACGAGCCCTTCCCTTTGCCCTTCTGTTTTTCAAAATCCTCTGCCCTCCCTTTGTGCTCATACGCGTAAGAAATCCGTGCGTCTTTTTCCTTCTGCCCTTATGCGGCTTATATGTTGTATATGTGCCCATTTTTTAAACCTCCGTAAAAATTATTAAAATAGAATTATAATTTTTTGTCAAAAATAAAGTCAAACCTACCTAAGTGCTCGACTCTTATCGCTGGATTTAGGTATAATATAACACGCAATAACCCAAAAAATAAGATGGCCAAATTTAAGAATAAATATTTTATAGTTTCTGCATTTTTATTTTTCATGTTTTTTTATGTTCAAGCCGCCATGTCCTTTAACATGCCCGAAAAACTGCAATACGACCTTATATGGACAGGCATCAAAGCAGGGGATGCAGCGCTTGAGATGAGAGACGATGGTTCACACATACAATTTATATCAACAGCAAGCTCTGCAAAATGGGTCTCTGTTTTTTATCATGTAGAGGACATGGCAGTTAGCATTTTAAAAAAGGAACCATATAACAGCTTTGCCGCAACCCCCCAAAACTACCGCATAACATTAAAGGAAGGCAGGCACAGAAGGGACAAGGAGTTGATATTCGCCCATTCGATAAGGAAAGTGACTTATATAAACCATCTCAAAAATGAGACCAAAGAGTTTGATATAAGCAATTCTACATTTGACCCCCTTTCAAGCCTTTATTATATCCGCGAGCTTTCTCTGGAGGTCGGAAAATCTGTTTTTATTGATATCTTTGACAGCAAAAAATTATATAAGGCAGAAGTGCAGGTTCTAAAGAAAGAGACAATAAAGACGCCTGCAGGCACATTCAAAACAATACTTATAAGGCCTATCCTGCAAACAGAAGGAATATTTTCAAGAAAAGGGGATATGCTCATCTGGCTCTCTGATGATGAAAAAAAGATACCTGTAATGTTGAAAGCAAAGGTTCCTGTTGGCTCTGTTAAAGCAGTTCTCGTAAAAATGCAATAATAACAGCGCTTTGAGGAAGCAGCTAAAATTTAGGAATGTGGTAAAATAGGCTCATCCAAGAGCGCCTTGATTTTCAAGGTTTAAAGAGGATTCTAATCAACCTCTAAATTATAAAGAAAAGGAGTAGTATAATGGATGAAAGAGATATTTACATGGCTAAGGAGAAAATGCAGTCTGTAATGAAGAAAGGGCCAGCGAGGCTGGCGCTGATTATTGGGGCCATTATGGTGTTTTTCCTGTTCTTGCAACCATGGGTTCAGATTGGGGCAGGTGAAAGAGGGGTTGTCCTTAATTTTGGCGCTGTTCAGGACAATGTGCTTGGAGAAGGGCTGCATTTCAGGATACCTATAATGCAGAGGGTTGTCCTAATGGATGTCAAGGTTCAGAAGGCAGAGACTAATGCCGAAGCTGCCTCATCTGACCTTCAGGAGGTGAGTTCATCGGTCGCACTTAACTATCATGTAATACCTGATAAGGCAAATATTGTTTATCAAACCATTGGAATACACTTCAAAGAGCGTATTATAGACCCCGCAATACAAGAAGTAATGAAGGCTGTGACAGCCAAATATACAGCAGAACAACTTATAACAGAGAGGCCAAAAGTAAGCGAGGCAATAAGAGCAGACCTTACTACAAGACTCCTACAGCGCAACATAGCAGTTGATGCTTTCTCTATCGTCTCTTTTAGTTTCTCCAAGGCCTTTACAGAAGCCATTGAGGCAAAGCAGACAGCAGAACAGCTTGCGCTAAAGGCAAAGAGAGACCTGGATAGGGTGAAGATAGAGGCAGAGCAGAAGGTTACAGCAGCAAAGGCAGAGGCAGAGGCATTGAGGCTGCAGAGGGCAAATATCTCACCCGAACTTATAGAGCTTAGAAGAGTAGAGGCGAATCTCAAGGCTATAGAGAAATGGAATGGAATTATGCCGCAGGTTACAGGCGGTGGGGCAGTGCCATTTATAGGCGTAGGTGAGATACAGAAGAGATAACTGGGGAAGTTCCTTTGTTTAGATATGTCTTAATACTCATTATTGCAGGCATTGTGGGGAGCATTATAGCCCGAAGAAAGGGGCGCAATCCGATATTATGGTTTATACTATGTGCGATTGTTCCGTTGCTTATGGTTGTTATTGCAGTGCTTCCACCTTTAGCATCTAAAGGATATACCAAAAAGTGCATCTACTGTGCAGAGATCATTAAAGAAGACGCTGCAATTTGCAAACATTGCGGCAAAGAGCAGCCAATAGAGATAGTCCAGGTGTCCTCATATAAGGACTAAACCATGACATGCTTTGCGATGCTAATCTCTGTGAGCCTCAAGAAAAAAAGGACGGCAGGCTGTCCCAAAGTGGTAACCTCAAATAATGCATTTACAAGGAGGCATGGGCGTCTAAAAGTCTTTCTAAATCGCAATTTGGTTTATTTGATTTTGAATTTCTATAACTGAAATGCTAATATAGATGCACAGTTCAAAAAAATAGAATTAAAAATCGTGAAAATCCTTATTTTTTAAAATTATGGCGCAAATAATACCATTCAATGGAATTCTTTATAATCCAGAAAAGGTTTCAGGAGATGATGTAATAGCTCCTCCATATGACATTATTTCACCTGAACAAAGAGAGTCGCTCTACCAGAAAAGTCCTTACAACATAGTCCGCATAGATTTTGGTAAAGAAATGCCTGAAGACAATGAAAAAAACAGCAAATACATCCGCGCAAGAAATTATCTGCAGCAGTGGCTGAAAGAAAAGATACTCATCCAGGACGATAAGGCTTGTTTCTATGTCTATGAGAGTGATTATTTCACATTAGGCGAAACAAAGAAACTTAAAGGAATCCTTGCTCTTGTAAAGATTGAAGAGCTTGGAAACGGCGTTTATCCTCATGAGGCAACACATTCAAAACCAAAGGCAGATAGATTGAGCCTTATGAGGGCATGCCTTGCAAATATCAGCCCGATTTATTCTCTTTACAACAGTCCAGAAAAGATTACTTCTGGAATTATTAATGGCATTAAAGATAACCCGCATATCAAAGCACATGATGCTGATGGAGCAGTCCATAAACTGTATAAAATATCGGATGAATCAAAGATTAATTTGATTATCAAAGAATTATCTGATAAACCTATATTCATAGCAGACGGGCATCACAGGTATGAAGTAGCTCTTGAGTTTATGAAAGAAATGGGAAGGGGCCCGTGGGAATATGTCCTTATGTTTCTTGCAAACATGGCTGATGAAGGCATATCTATCTTACCGACCCACAGAATGGTAAAGGGAATAAAAAGAGAAGAGGTTCTTGTCAGGTTAGAGCCAGACTTTTTTATAGAGACTTGTGGGCTTCAGTGTGATATTGTCGAGAGGCTTTCGCATGAAGGAAAAAACACCTTCGGTCTTTATCTTGGCAGCAATGAGAAATGGTATATTCTTAGATATAAAGGGACAAACCTCAGAGATGCAGAACCAGCCTTAAAGGAGCTTGATGTAGTGATACTTCATGAACTGATAATCAAGAAAGACCTTGGCATAACAGATGTAGCATATGAAATGGATGTTGCAGAATCATTGCAAAAGGTGCAGAAAGATGAATTTGACGCTGTATTTTTTCTCAATTCAACAAGGGTGGAGGATGTTGAAAGGGTTGCCTTGTCTGGACTCAGGATGCCGCCCAAGTCCACATATTTTTATCCGAAGCTTTTAACCGGTATGGTTATCAATAAATTCAGTGAATAGTGAACAGCATATAGTGAATAGCTTTCACTAAATACTATTCACTAAAAAAGGAGGATTTATGGCAATGAGAGTGGCAATTAATGGTTTTGGCAGGATTGGCAGAAATTTTTTCAGGACATGCAAAGGCAGCAGTGATCTCGAAATCGTTGCGATTAATGACCTTACAGATGCAAAGACTCTATCGCACTTGCTCAAATATGACTCGGTGCATGGCATATTCGATGCTGATGTAAAGGCGTCAGACAGCGCCATTATAGTTGACGGCAAGGAGATAAAGGTATCTGCAGAGAGGTCTCCAGAAAACCTTCCATGGAAGTCGATGAATGTGGATGTGGTTATTGAAGCTACAGGCCTTTTTACAGACAGGGAAAAGGCTTTAAAACATCTTGATGCCGGGGCAAAATGGGTTATTATTTCTGCTCCTGCAAAAGAGCCTGATATTACAGTATGCCTTGGCATCAATGAAGAAAGTCTTGACCCTTCAAAACACAAGATAATATCCAATGCCTCATGCACAACCAACTGCCTTGCTCCTGTAGCAAAAATCCTGCACAATGAGTTTGGCATTATAAGAGGGCTTATGACAACAGTTCATTCTTATACCAATGACCAAAGAATCCTTGATCTGCCGCACAAGGATTTAAGAAGGGCAAGGGCTGCTGCTGTTTCGATGATACCTTCCACAACAGGCGCTGCAAAGGCAATAGGCCTTGTGCTTCCTGAACTAAAAGGCAAACTCGATGGGTTTGCGATAAGGGTTACTACTCCAAATGTTTCTGTAGTAGACCTTGTTGCTGAATTAAGCAGAGATGTAACTGCTGATGAAGTTAATGTTGCCATGAAAAAATGGGCAGAAGGTCCTATGAAAGGAATCCTTCAGTATTGCGATCTACCGCTTGTTTCTGTAGATTTCAATGGCAATCCTCATTCTTCGATCTTTGATGCTACATTAACAAAGGTTATGGAAAACCGTATGGTTAAAGTCATAGCATGGTATGACAATGAATGGGGTTACAGCACAAGGCTTAGAGACTTAATCAGCTATATAAGCAAAAAGATTTAAAAGGAGCAAGTTATGATAAAAAAAAGCGATGTCTCTGTTGAAATAAAAGATATACTTGGCAAGCTGACTATCGAAGACCTGCAGATAAAGGGCAAAAGGGTTTTTATAAGGGCGGACTTTAATGTGCCTCTCGACGATAATATGGTCATCACCGATGACAGAAGGATACGCTCTACCCTTCCAACCATAAACTATGCGATAGATGAGGGCGCAAAGGTAATCCTTGCATCACATCTTGGCAGACCAAAAGGCAGGGTAGAGCCTCGTTTCAGTCTTGCGCCTGTTGCAAAAAGACTACAGAGGCTTTTGAATAAAGAGGTTATCTTTGCGCCTGATTGCATAGGCACGCAGGCAGAAAACCTCATATCAAAAATGAAAGATGGAGATGTGCTACTGCTTGAAAATCTTCGCTTTCATCACGGAGAGGAAAAAAATGATGAATCATTTGCAAGGGCTTTGTCAAAAATCGCTGATTTTTATGTCAATGATGCCTTTGGGGCTGCGCACAGAGCTCATGCATCAACAGTAGGAATCACAAAATTCCTGCCTTCAGCAGCAGGCTTCTTGCTTAAAAAAGAGATAGAATATCTCAAAGGAGTTATAGATAATCCTGTTCGGCCGTTTGTGGCTATATTAGGTGGAGCAAAGGTGTCTGGCAAGATAAGCGTTTTGGAAAATCTTGCAAGCAAGGTTGATAAGGTTATAATAGGCGGAGGAATGGCATATACATTCATTAAAGCGATGGATCACGAAATCGGCGACTCACTCGTAGAAGACGATATGCTTATGCTTGCAAAAAACATCATGGATAAACTCAAAAAGAACAATGTAAAGTTCTATCTCCCTGTAGATAGTGTTATCGCCCAGAGCCTTGAGCCTGGAGCAGAGACAAAAATAGTTACAACACAGGAAATACCAAAGGGCTGGCGGGCATTAGATATAGGTCCTGCCTCTGTAAAGCTCTTTTCAGAGGCGCTTCAGAATGCAAAGACAATTATATGGAACGGTCCGATGGGAGTGTTTGAGATAGACGCCTTTTCAAGAGGCACATATGCCATTGCCCATTTTGTTGCAGATGCATATGCCCTTACAATAGTTGGCGGAGGCGATACAGATTACGCAGTCCACAAGGCAGGAGTCAGCGATGCAATAACCTTTATATCTACAGGCGGAGGCGCATCTTTACAGCTTCTTGAAGGGAAGGATCTGCCCGGAATATCAGCTTTAACTAATAAGGAGAAGTAAAATAAGCAGAGAAAAACCCTTTGTAGAGATTTACTCTGACGGCGCATGCAGCGGAAATCCTGGTGTTGGCGGTTACGGCGTTATATTGCGGTCAGGTGAAAAAATAAAAGAAATCTCAGGCTCAGATCCAATGACAACAAACAACAGGATGGAGATGCTTGGTATTATTGCTGCGCTTGAATCACTGAAAAAGCCGTGCAGGATAACTATTACAACAGATTCAAATTATGTTATAAAAGGCATTACTGAGTGGATACATGGATGGATAAAGAACAACTGGAAAAACTCTCAAAAAAAAGATGTTCTCAACAGGGATCTGTGGGAAGGACTTCTCAGGGCTTCAAATCTGCATGAGATCAAATGGGTCTGGATAAAAGGACACAATGGTCATCCTGAAAATGAGCGGTGCGATGAGCTTGCCCGCAAGGCAATAAAAAAACAAAAGGGCTTTGAAAAATGAAAAAGCCTGAGATCCTTGCTCCTGCCGGTGATTTTGAAAAACTAAAGACAGCAATACATTACAGAGCTGATGCTGTTTACATTGGAGACTCAAGATTCAGCCTTAGGGGCAAAGCAGGGAATTTTGATTCGGATAATCTCAAGGCAGCCATAGATTATGCCCATAAACATAATGTTAGGGCATATGTGACCATCAATATCTTTCCGCATAACAGGGACATCCTTCATATTGAAAGGCATATAGAGTTTCTCAAAGATATAAAGCCTGATGCAGTGATACTTTCTGACCCAGGTGTTTTTACTATTTTAAAAAAAATCGCCCCTGAAATTGATATTCATATCAGCACTCAGGCAAATATCACAAATGTTGAATCAGCAAAATTCTGGGAATCTCTTGGCGCAAAAAGGCTTGTGCTTTCGAGGGAATTGACTATTGATGAAATAAAGGAGATTCGACAAAAGACTAAAATAGAACTTGAGGTTTTTGTTCATGGCTCAATCTGCATCTCATATTCAGGAAGGTGTTATATAAGCAGCTTTCTTACCTCAAGGAGCGCAAACAAAGGAGAGTGCACAAATTCATGCAGATGGAAATATTGCCTTATAGAAGAAAAAAGGCAAGGCGAGTATTTTCCTGTATTTGAAGATGACAGGGGGACTTATATAATGAGCTCAAAAGACCTCTGCATGATTGAATATTTACCTTTACTCACAGAAGTCGGCATAGACAGCTTTAAAATAGAAGGCAGGATGAAGGGAATTAATTATATTGCCGGTGTGGTGAAAACCTATCGCGAGGCGGTTGACTCTATAGAATACGGAAAACCTTACACTGTCAATGAGAGATGGCTAAAGGAGCTTTCAATGTTTAGCAGCAGAGGATACACAACAGGGATGTTTTTTGGAAAGCAACCTGATGATGGTTATAATTTTGACGGAGAAAGCTACAGGATGAGCCACGAACTCGTGGGAGTTGTCCTTGAGGTTAATGGCAATTCAGCAAAAGTTGCTTTAAGGAACAGGCTTGACAGGGGTGATTCAGTTCAGTTTCTAACATCAGGACTTGAAGAGAAAATCTTTAAGATACAAAGCATGCATAATGATGAAGGCATAGATATTGCATCAGCGAGAAATGAAGATATTGTCTTTATAAATGCGCCTGACAGCATTAGACCAAATGATCTAATAAGAAGGAAAAAGACTTCAGAATACAAATGGGAGGCCTGAATATTCAGGCCTCCCATTGACTGCGCCATAAGAAATCAGATTACTCGAAATACCAATAAACATTGGTCTTGCCCCATCCCTTGCTGCCCGGATACTGGGCGTCCTGGCCAAGCACGGTCTGTGTCACTGATTGCCCGTTGTATGTTGCTGGAATTGTAACCTTGAAGGTGTTATACTGGCCAAGCTTGGGCGTTCCAACCCACACCGCATCCACATAGCCAATCTCGTTATTCTCATTCCATAGGTTGACAAACGGCGATGCCACCTCGCCAACCCATAAAGGGGTATATACAGAGGCTGTTATGGTTTTCCCTTTTACAGAGCCGATACTATGTGTTGCTATGCCGCTAAAATTCGGAAAATCTGTTTCATGCGAGCCCGACGTTGCCAGAATGGTTCTTTTGTACTCAACAGTAGAATTATCAGTCTTTGTAATTTTAACAGTGTAAATAGCTCCCGAGTACGGGAAAACATTCTCCAATTCAAGCTTAAACATCCTTTCCAGCGTGGGTTCCAGCCAATCGATATCAGAGCATTTCATCGGACTACTGTCTGTTTCATCGCATATTTTTGTAACTTCCATGCTTCCGGTTATGCCGGGGCCCTCTATGGTTGCGGATTTTACTTCATCCATATAATCACTGGCTTCAACCCTCAAGGTCTTTGTGTGAGAAGTTCCTGATGCGCGCACATGTCTTTCCCATTCAGAATCAACCTCGACCTCGGCTATCTCACCATTTCCTTTAACAACCCATTTGTCGTCTTCATACTTAAAATCTAAAACTATGCGATGCATGCCCCCGCTTGCGCGAGTAAGCCTTGATCTTCCTTGAAGTGTCTTTTTCGCATCATCAAAAGAGATAACCTCTGTAATAACAAACTCAGAGAATAAGTCTATCTTTGAACCAGGGCAGTTCAGCAATTCCTTAAATTGCTCTGCCATTGCGTAAATGTCCACCCCCTGCCAGAGAAAATCACTTTCAAAATAAGGCTGAAGGTCTGTACCTGCAAGGTTGCATTTTCTGTTATTAATTGTGTTTTTAAGCTCATTCATCCTTGCGTTTATGGCGTTCTGAGCATTGTCAACAAGATTGGCTGTAGTTGAAAGGTTGGCGTCAATCGGCATATAGCCTATAATATCTCCTGATTGTTCTGTCTCAGGGTCAATCTGTGTAATTGTTACATAATCATCATCAATATCGACCCTAATCCTCTCAAGGACATTGTCAAATCCTGTCTTATCCGCGTTAAAAGGCGTTGTGATCAGGTTAAATGCCGCAGGGTTAATCTCCTCTGACAGGAGCAGATGTGTAAGCAATTCCTTCAGAACCCCCTGAATTGTGTTGATTGCGGCGGGAGTCGGAGGATTCGGCATCGGCGTGCCATCGTCAAAAGCTGTATCTATATCCCCTCCATTGGCATTATACCAGTTGCGGATTATCAGATCCGTAAAGGGATGGATATTAGCAGTGCCTGCTGCAGCGGCAACGCCGTAAAGTTGATTTTCTCCTTCTGAAACTCTCAACAGAAATGGAGCTGTCAGTCCTGTAATGTTTACGATGTATTTGCCATTGCTGTCAGTTTGTCCTTCCTTTGTTATGCCAAATTTGTCCTTAATAGTTACGGCAGCGTCTTTAATAGGGCTTCCTACCGCTGCAGTGCCTGAAAGAAAGGGCTCAAAATCCTTTACCCCTGAAAGCCTTACTTTAACTAATGATTTCTTGGGATCATCAGATGATATGTTCAAAACTCCCGCCTTCTTTCCAATAGCTCCTGTAGGAGTAAATGCCAAGGTTATTGAACAAGACTCATTCTGCTTCAAAAGAGCATCACAGAAATTAGAAACAATCCTAAACTCCTTGGATTCATTGCCAATAGAGTCTTTAATCGTTACATCGCCTATTTCAAGGTCAGAGACGCCTTTGTTTGTAATCGTTACTGTTTTTTCTGTCGGAATGCTTAATTTGCCAAAATTAAGCGATTTCGGCGCAACTGTTATCTTTGGAGGTGAGGCTGCCCCTAAAAGCCTTACATTGATAGTCGGCTTCTTCGGGGCGTTTGATGAAATGCTCATTGCAGCGCTTTTCTTGCCAAAAGGTTTTTTTGGCTTAAATTCCACAGTAATCGTGCATGTCCCCAAAGGCGCTATTGCTATTGGGCAGGTATTAGTCTTTATGCCAAACTCAGAGGGATTTATGCCTCCAATGACTATATCGCCTATCACAAGGTCGGATTTCCCCGTGTTTTTGATTGTTACTGTGCGTTCTGATGTATTGCCCACCCTTAAAGCTCCGAAGTTCACTGCCATCGGCCGCGCCGAGATTATAGGCTTTCCTATAGGTGAAAATATTGCCGTCACTCCAGAATCTTGCGTAATATTGAATATGCAATCCCCTGTGCCTGAACACGATGAAGCAGAGCCAGCACCATTGCTCCAGCCCGTAAAGACTGAGCCTGTTGAAGGTATAGCTGTGAGGGTTACCTCCGTATTTTCGTCGAAATCAGTGCTGCATGTGCCTCCACAGTCAATCCCCTCAGGATTGCTTGTCACTGTTCCAGTGCCTGTGCCTGTTTTTGTTACGGTGAGGGTGTAAAGCGTTTCGCTGGCTGGAATAACCTTGAGATACGGTCTCATTGCTTCATTTGTATTGTCTGAAGAACCTACAATGAACGCGACAGCAGCATTAAGACAGCCAGAGTCAGGCGAATAAATTACCAGTCCATTATTTGGGATAGAACCGTTCTTCCATTGTCTGTAAATCTCCGTTATATCGTATTCCTTATTTCCGAAATCATTCGGAAAGGAGATGTTAATCGGACCATATACGGAAGCGCCCTCTGATGGAGGGGAAGACGGTAACAATATCTCATTCCACTGATCTAAAACTGGGTAGAAGTAGAAATTTGCATTGCAAGTTGAATAACAAACTACTGTGTGCGGATAATGGGTAACCCCCAGATAAACATTTTCAATATTATCAGGGAGAGTAGAGATGTTGAATTGTATATATGCCTTATCATTGCATGCGTTACATGTGCTTCTCGCACCGCCGACTATGACACCTGCTGTGCCGCTCCAACCGCCGGAACAACTATAAAAATATGCGTCCTTGCCTGCATTAATAGATCCGTCATCAGTGCCATCATTCAAGCCAGGGCCAGGCCTGAAAATGATTTCGCGGCGCACACACTTTCCCGCGCTGCCTGCATTGTAGATGGCTGCTATTTCTTCGGCAGTGAGGGCGCGGTCGAAGATCTCGACTTCGTCAATAAGGCCGTTGAAGGGAATACCTGCGGCCCCCCCGTTATCCAAATCTTCCCCTATAAGAATAGGCGCACCATCGTACGCTATGGTATAGGGAACGGAATCGCTGTTAACGAGCACACCGTCTATATATAACTTCTTGGTACTACCGTCAAAACTGCCTGCTATATGATGCCACTCGTTGGCAGCAATAGAGCTAGGGGCATTCATGAAATGATTTCCATAGCTGCTATGATAGGTATTAAAGACCAAGGTGCCTCTGTAGAAACCTAAGAAATAAGAGTTCTGGGTTCCGGTGAGAGAACCATGGCTTATTACTGAGTTGAGGTCTGGAAACGCCGTCGCCTTCACCCAAGCATCTATGGTAAACGCAGCCGGTTTTAGTGAGGATGAATTGCCAACATTCACATAATCATCCACCCCATCAAAACTGAAGGCCTGTCCGACCTTGCCTGTAGCATATGCTGCTCCGCCCAAAAGCGTGCCGTGATTGCTGCCAACCATATCCAGCGCATTATTATCCCCTCCCCACCATGAAACCATATTTGAGGGGGGCGGTGTGCAGGAAGGGGCAAACTTCTGGATGCGGCTGTTACTTGTATCAGCCACATAAACATTGCCTGATGAGTCAACGGCTACGCCATAAGGATAATAAAACTGTCCATTACCCGAACCAAATGTCCCCCGCCTTGCTATGAAATTTCCATCTGAGTCAAACTTCTGGATTCGATGGTTACGAGCATCAGCAACATAAACATTGCCTGATGAGTCAATGGCTATTCCTGCAGGAGTATTAAACCGTCCATCACCCGAACCAGAAGAACCCCACTTTGTTATGAAATTTCCATCTGAGTCAAATTTCTGGATTCGATGGTTAAAAGCATCAGCAACATAAATATTGCCTGCTGAGTCAACGGCTATTCCTATAGGAGTA
>JBBISP010000010.1:0-64409 GCA_037441185.1 Nitrospirota bacterium
AAGAGAGGGTGGAAGGACAGTAGGCGCCGGTGTGGTTACAGAGGTTGTGGAGTAATCAATGAGAGAGATAATACTTTTTCAATGTACAGAATGCAAGGACAAAAACTATTCCAGTATGAAAAATAAGAAGAATACTACAGATAAGATTCAGATAAAAAAATATTGCAGAGGCTGCAGGAAACATACTATGCATAAGGAGACAAAATCATAAAAACAGTCAAAAGTCAGAGATCATTCGTGAAAAGACGAAATTGGAAAGGACTTCTGACTATTGACTCTGGACTTATGACTTTAAGGTATAGGCCAGTAGCTCTAACGGCTAGAGCGTCGGACTCCAAATCCGAGAGTTGGGGGTTCGAATCCCTCCTGGCCTGCCATAATTAGCTCATAGCTTATGGCTGATAGCTTATTTAGTAAATGAGCGGCTATGAGCCATGAACTATGAACTATGAACTATGAACTATGAGCTAAATAAGGAGCTTAAATGGTTAACAGGATTAAGAATTTTTTCGGCGAGGTAAAGGTAGAGGCAAAGAAGGTTAATTATCCTTCTAAGGATGAAATGATTGGTTCTACATGGGTTGTTATTATAACAGTATTAATAGTTTCATTTTTTTTGGGGATTGTTGATTTCGGTCTCTCTAATGTCGTAAAACTGCTCTTAAGGTAAAACATGGCTAAAAATTGGTATATTATTCATACATATTCGGGTTTTGAAGAAAAAGTAAAAGCTTCTATAGAGGAAAAGATAAAGATCAGAGGGCTTGAAAATGAGATTGCAAGAATACTTATTCCAAGCGAGAAAGTCATAGAGCTAAGAGGCAAGAAGAAGAAAAAAGAGGAAATTGATAAAAAGTTTTACCCTGGATATATTCTCATAGAAATGGAATTAAATGATGAGACATGGCATCTAATAAAAAATACCCTTAGGGTTACTGGTTTTGTTGGCGGCATTAAACCTGTTCCCCTTCCAGAGGAAGAGGTTGAGGTTATACTCCAGCAGATGGAAAAAGGGGTTGTGCCTGTTATGGTGAGTAAGTTTGAAAAAGGGGAAAGCGTAAAGATTATTGATGGACCGTTTAATAATTTTGTAGGGCATGTTGATGAAGTAGACATGGACCATGGCAGACTTCGTGTTATGGTCAGTATTTTTGGCAGATATACGCCTGTGGAGCTTGCCTTTTCGCAGGTGGAAAAAGCATAAAAAGATTTTTTTGGAGGAAATAAATGCCTAAGAAAGAAGTAGTTGCACAAGTTAAGCTTCTGATACCAGCAGGAAAGGCTAATCCAGCGCCGCCTGTTGGTCCTGCTCTTGGTCCGCACGGTATCAATATAATGGAGTTTTGCAAGCAATTTAATGCTCAGACGCAGGCGATGGGAGACACCCTTGTCCCTGCTATATTAAGCGTTTATAATGACAGATCATTTGCTTTTGTTCTAAAAACGCCGCCGGCATCCGAATTGATTAAAAAAATTGCTGGTATAGTAAAAGGGTCAGGCGTTCCAAACAAAGATAAGGTTGGAGCTATAACGATGTCTCAGGTGGAAGAGATAGCAAAGACAAAACTCCCTGACTTGAATACCACATCCCTTGAGTCTGCAGTCAATATAATCAAGGGAACCGCAAGAAGCATGGGCGTTGAAGTAAGGGATTAAGGAGGAAGAATATGAGCAAAAAGATGAGCGCTGTAAAATCAAAGATTGGTCTGGATAAAGATTATTCCATAGAGGAAGCGATTGAGCTTGTGAAAGAAAATGCATTTGCAAAGTTTGATGAGACAGTAGATATAGCAGTAAATCTTGGAGTTGACCCAAAGAAGTCTGATCAAATGGTAAGGGGCACTATTGTTCTTCCTTATGGTACTGGTAAAAGTGTCAGGGTTCTGGTTTTTGCAAAGGGAGAAAAAGAAAAAGAGGCAAAGGATGCAGGAGCTGAGTACATTGGCGCAGAAGATCTTGTAGAAAGGATACAACAGGGATGGCTTGAGTTTGACAAGGCAGTAGCTACCCCTGATTTGATGGGGCTGGTTGGAAAGCTCGGCAAGATACTTGGGCCGAGGGGTCTTATGCCTAACCCTAAACTTGGGACAGTGACATTTGATATTGCAAAGGCAGTAAAAGAGATAAAAGCAGGTAAAGTTGAATACAAAGTTGAAAAGGCAGGCATTGTGCATATTCCTGTTGGAAAGGTCTCATTTGATAAAGAGAAGCTTCTTGAAAATGCAAAGGCTATTTTAAAATCAGTTATGAAGGCAAAACCTGCTACATCAAAAGGAAAATACATAAAAAAGATTACTTTATCATCTACGATGGGACCTGGGGTAAAGATAGATGTTGTAAGATTAAAAGTAGTATAGCAGGCATTGCCTGTTTTTTATAATGTCAGAGACAGTAGGTAGAAGGACAGGGAATAGTAAGCAGTAAGGAGCACTAAGCACAAAAATACATAGTGCCTACTGCGTGGTGCATAGTGTTTACCATGAAAGGTCCTCTTTAAATTGGCTGTTGATTTAGCCAGCCTGCCGAGACAGTAGCAGAGGATAACAAGTAAGCAGTAGGCAGTATGCAGTCAGTCAATGAAATCTGCTGCAAGGTGCTTACTGCATAGTGCTTACTGCCTACGAAAGATCGTCTCTGGGAAAGGAGGAAGAAATCTGATTACCAAGGAGAAGAAATCACAACAGATAACCGAGATTTTAGAGAGGTTTTCTAAATCAAAGGCTGTTATTCTCACCGAGTACAAGGGGCTTACGGTTTCAGAGATAGCTGAATTGAGAAGGCAGCTAAAGGAAGTTGGAGCTGAGTATAAGGTTGTCAAAAATACTTTAAGCATTATTGCTGCAAAGGGAACTCCAGTAGAAGCAGCAGTAGACTTTTTCATTGGTCCAACAGGCATAGCCATTGGGTTAGATGATCCAATTGCAGCAGCCAAAAAGATTCTTGAATATGCAGGGACGAATGATAAATTCAAGGTGAAAAGTGGAATTATTGACGGAAGGCTCTGCTCTTTGGATGAAATTAAGGCTATGTCAAAGCTTCCGCCGAAGCCTGTGCTTCTCGGGATGCTTGCAGGCTTAATGCAGGCGCCTGCATCAAAACTCGCCTGTGCATTGAATGCAACAATTTCGCAGTTAGCTTATGCGCTGGAAGCGTTAAAGACTAAAAAAGTAGTTAGTGAACAGTGAATAGACAGTTACTAAATACTATTCGCTAACGACTATTCACTAAACTAAAAAAGGAGGAAAAATAAATGGCAGTTACAAAAGAAGATGTTTTTAGTTTTATTGATAGTATGACAATAATTGAGATGTCACAATTTATAAAGGAGTTTGAGGAAAGATACGGTGTCACAGCAGCGGCTCCAGTAGCTGTTGCAGCAGCTCCTGTAGCTGCCGGCGCGGCTCCTGCAGCAGAGGAAAAGACGAGTTTTGATGTAATCCTTTCATCTTCAGGAGACAAGAAGATTCAGGTTATTAAGGTCGTAAGAGAACTTACAGGGCTTGGACTAAAAGAAGCTAAAGACCTTGTTGATGGAGCGCCTAAGCCGATTAAGACCGGCATTACAAAAGAGGAAGCAGATACAATTAAGACAAAGCTTGAGGCAGAAGGAGCAAAGATAGAGATAAAGTAATAATGTATATGGAGTAACGGGGTATCGGGGTATACACTCCGACACTCCAATACTCTTATACTCCGATACGATAAAAAAGGAGAGCTATGGCAAAGGTTTTAAGGGAGAGATTAAATTTTGGCAAGGTGCCGACTGTATTGGATGTGCCGTATCTTGTAGAGTTTCAGATAAAATCATTTGATAAATTTTTACAGAAAGATATACCTGCTGACAAAAGGGCAGATGAAGGATTGCAAGCTGCCTTTTATAGCATCTTTCCAATAACAGATTATAATGACACTGCATCGATAGAATTCATTTCATACTCATTAAGTGAACCAAAGATAACACCGCGTGAAGCTCTTTTTAAAGGGCTAAACTACGCAGCGCCACTTAAGATAAGAGTAAGACTCAATATATATGAGAAAGATGAAAGGGGCAAGAAGATATTAAAGGAGTCCAGAGAACAAGAGGTTTATGTTGGTGATCTGCCTATTATGACAGAGACAGGCAGTTTTATTATAAATGGCACAGAAAGGGTAATAGTCAGTCAGTTGCATCGTTCTCCGGGGGTCTATTTTGCTATTGATAAGGGAAAGACTCATGCGAGCGGAAGGCTTTTATATACAGCGAGAGTAATTCCTGTAAGAGGCTCATGGCTTGATTTTGAATTCGACTCAAAGGATATTCTTAATGTGCGGATAGACAGGCGCAGGAAATTGCCTGCAACTATAGTGCTTAAGGCTCTTGGATATTCAAATGAAGATCTGCTTCAGACATTTTATCCGATTGAAGAGATAAGGTTAAAGGATAGGGAAAATTATACGAGGGTGATTAGCGATGTGCTTGCAGGCATTAGAACAAAACACAATATCGTTTCTCCTGACAACAGAGAGGTTATTGTAAAAGAAGGAAGCAAGATAACAAAGGCTGCTCTTAAGAAAATAGAGACTTATGGGATAAAAGAGATACCTATACCGAGAAGCGAAATTATCGGCAGGATAACCCTTAAGGACATTGTAGATCCTGAAACAGGGGAGATAATACTTGATGCTAACAAAGAAATTACAGAGGAGATATTCTACAAAATACTTACACTTAAAATAGATGCCCTGCATCTACTTTTTATTGATAATATAAATTATTTACCTTCATTTAGAGAAACTCTTCTTACTGATAAGGTTGCAACTCAGGAGGATGCGTTAAAGGAACTTTACAAGAAGCTCAGGCCTGGAGAGCCGGCAACTACTGCGGCATCCCGTGAGCTTTTTGCAGGCCTATTTTTTGATCCTAAAAGATATGACCTTTCTTCTGTTGGAAGATTAAAAATCAATGAAAAACTTGGACTTGATACTCCTTTGGATATCAGGGTCTTAAATGACAGGGATATTGTGGAAATAGTGAGGTATTTATTAAATCTCAGAACAGGTAAAGGCGAGATAGATGATATAGATAATCTTGGCAATAGGAGGATAAGAGGGGTAGGAGAACTCATTGAAAACCAATTCAGGATAGGGCTTGTGAGAATGGAGAGGGCGATAAAAGAAAAGATGACCCTTACAGAGCTTGATACAGCCATGCCACATGATATTATTAATGCAAAGCCTGTAATGGCTGCTGTTAAAGAGTTTTTTGGATCAAGCCAGTTGAGTCAGTTTATGGATCAGACCAATCCATTGTCTGAGATAACGCATAAGAGGAGATTATCTGCCCTCGGTCCTGGCGGACTGACAAGAGAAAGGGCAGGATTTGAAATTAGAGATGTTCATCCGACACATTATGGAAGGATATGCCCAATTGAGACCCCTGAAGGACCGAATATCGGCCTTATAACATCCCTTGCGTCTTATGCAAAAATCAATGATTTTGGTTTTATAGAGGCGCCATACAGAAAGATTGTTAATGGACGTGTTACAGGAGAGATAGAATATCTTTCAGCATTAGAGAGCGAAGGACATGTTATTGCAGAGGCTACAACTCCTATGGATAAAAAAGGAAACCTTATAGGGGATGCTATTTCTGTTCGAATTGGTGGAGATTTTAAAATGCTTTCTCCAGAAGAAGTACAGTATATGGATGTTTCGCCAAAACAGATAGTGGGTGTTTCTGCGGCGCTGATCCCATTTTTAGAAAATGATGATGCAAACAGGGCATTGATGGGATCTAATATGCAGAGACAGGCGGTCCCAATATTACGGTCTGATGCGCCTGTTGTTGGAACCGGCGTGGAACATGTTGCTGCAAGGGACTCTGGATGGCTTATTACAGCAAAGAGGGACGGCGTTGTGGAGAGCGTTGACGCCTCAAGGATTGTTGTCAGGGTTACAGAGGACAGCGGAGGGATTGATATATATAATCTCGTTAAATTTCAGAGATCAAATCAAGGCACATGCATGAACCAAAAGACTATAGTCAATGCGGGAGATGTTGTTCAGCGCGACGATGTTTTAGCTGACGGACCTTCTACTGATATGGGTGAACTGGCTCTTGGCAAAAATGTTCTTGTTGCTTTTATGCCGTGGGGCGGATATAACTTTGAGGATGCTATTCTTTTAAGCGAAAGACTGGTAAAGGATGATGTCTATACATCTATTCATATAGAAGAATTCGAGGTTGAATCGAGGGATACAAAGCCTGGCCCTGAGGAAATTACAAGGGATATCCCAAATGTTGGTGAAGATGCCCTAAGGAATCTTGATAAAAGCGGAATAATAAGGATTGGTGCAGAGGTAAAGGCAGGGGATATCCTTGTAGGAAAGGTTACGCCAAAGGGCGAGACAATATTAACCCCTGAAGAGAAGCTACTGAGGGCAATATTTGGAGAAAAAGCAGAAGAGGTAAAAGAAAGCTGTTTGTATGTTCCTCCTGGAATTGAGGGTACGGTTGTTGATGTGAGGATACTTTCAAGGAAGGGAATAGAAAAGGATGAGAGGACTAAGAGCATCGAACTGGACACTATAAGTGAACTCCAAAGAGACATGGAAGAAGAAGTCAAGATACTAAAAGAAGGGAAGACAAGCAGGATAAGAAAAATGCTGGCTGGCAAGAAAGTTGCCGAGGATATAAAAGATCCAAAGAACAAGGAGATTATATGCCCGAAGGGTAAGAAATTAGCTGAAGCTCATTTAAATAGGATCAAAGATGATTACCTTCTGAGGATAAAGATTGAAGATATAGATGTAAGAAATAAGATAGAGCAAATTAATAACGAAGTTGCCAAACAGATAAAAGATATTGAAGCGCGCTATCACGAGAGAATCGAGAGGGTTAAAAAAGGAGATGAATTGCTTCCAGGAGTAAATAAGGTTGTAAAGGTGTATATTGCAATGAAAAGGAAAATACAGATTGGAGATAAAATGGCAGGACGGCATGGCAACAAAGGTGTTGTATCAATGGTGCTTCCTGAGGAGGATATGCCGTATCTGCCGGATGGAACTCCAATCGATATAGTCCTGAACCCTTTGGGTGTCCCCTCAAGAATGAATGTGGGGCAGATACTTGAGACCCATCTTGGATGGGCCGCTATGGCACTTGGACTTCATGTATCGACGCCTGTATTTGAGGGAGCAAAGGAGGGCGAGATTAAAGGCCTCCTGAAAAAAGCAGGACTTCCTCTATCAGGCCAGATAACTCTTTATGACGGTAAGACAGGGGAGCCGTTCAAGCGTCCTGTAACTGTAGGGTGCGCATATATGATGAAGCTCCACCACCTTGTCGCTGACAAGATACATGCCCGTTCTATTGGTCCGTACTCCCTTGTTACTCAACAGCCTCTCGGTGGTAAGGCTCAATTCGGAGGGCAGAGGCTTGGTGAGATGGAGGTTTGGGCGCTTGAGGCATACGGAGCTGTTAATACATTGCAGGAGTTTTTAACAGTGAAGAGTGACGACATAAGTGGAAGGTCCATGATGTATGAGGCCATTGTAAAAGGAGATCCGGTTCTTGAGCCTGGGGTGCCTGAATCGTTTCATGTATTAATAAAAGAACTCCAGAGCCTTGGCCTTGATGTAGAGCTCTTGGAGAAAAAGAAGAACAGGGAGGAATAAACTTGGTAGAAGACATTTATGCCCTTTTCCAGAAACCAAAAAATCCAAGGGATTTTGACGCCATAAGAATAAAGCTTGCGTCTCCCGAAAGGATACGGGAATGGTCGCACGGTGAAGTCAAAAAGCCTGAGACCATAAACTACCGCACATTTAAACCTGAGCATGACGGCCTTTTCTGCACTAAAATTTTTGGCCCTGTTAAGGATTGGGAATGTTTATGCGGAAAGTATAAGCGCATGAAGCACAGAGGCGTCATATGCGATAAATGCGGTGTTGAGGTTATTCAGTCAAAGGTCAGACGTGAAAGGATGGGACATATATATCTTGCAACACCAGTTGCTCATGTATGGTTTTTAAGAGGAGTTCCGAGCAGAATAGGCACGCTTCTGGACATGACTGTAAGGCAGCTCGAAAGAGTGCTTTATTTTGAAGAATATATTGTAATTGACACTGGAGACACGCCTTTAAAGGAAAAAGAACTGCTTTCAGATGATGAATATAAGAAAAGGCTATCGGAGTTTGGCAGCAGATTTAATGTCGGCATGGGTGCAGAGGCTATAAGAGAGCTTCTTAAGAAGGTTGATTTGAAAGTCCTTGCTGTTGAATTGAAAGACAAAATAAGTAATGTTTCATCTCTTGGCATTAAGAGGAAGCTTGCAAAGAGGCTCAAGATAGTAGAGGCTTTTATAAAATCAGGCAACAGTCCTGAATGGATGATACTGGATATTATTCCTGTGCTGCCCCCTGATTTAAGACCATTAGTGCCTCTGGATGGGGGTCGTTTTGCAACATCTGACCTTAACGACCTCTATAGGCGTGTCATTAACAGAAACAATAGACTTAAAAGGCTGATGGAGCTTAAAGCGCCGAGTGTTATTATAAAAAATGAAAAGAGAATGCTTCAGGAAGCTGTGGATGCGCTTTTTGACAATAGCAAGAAGACAAAAGTGCTCAAAGCAGGAGGCAAAAGGGCGCTAAAGTCTCTCAGCGATATGATAAAAGGCAAGCAGGGGCGCTTTAGACAAAACCTGCTCGGTAAAAGGGTTGACTATTCAGGCCGTTCGGTTATTGTTGTTGGGCCTGAACTGAAGCTTAATCAATGCGGACTTCCGAAACGTATGGCTCTTGAGCTGTTTAAGCCCTTTGTTTTTAATAAACTCGAAGAGAAAGGCTATGCAACTACTATAAAACAGGCAAAGAGGCTCGTAGAAAAAGAGGTGCCGGAGGTGTGGGATGTCTTGGAGGATGTAATTCAAGAGCATCCGGTTCTTTTAAACCGTGCCCCAACACTTCACAGGCTCGGAATGCAGGCATTTGACCCTGTCCTAGTTGAAGGCAAGGCGATAAAGCTCCATCCTCTTGTTTGTACTGCATTTAATGCAGATTTTGACGGAGATCAAGTGGCTGTTCATGTTCCACTCTCAATGGATGCTCAGATTGAAGCAAGGGTTCTTATGATGTCTGTAAACAATCTCCTTTCTCCAGCAAACGGTAAACCTATTGTTGTACCGACACAGGACATGGTTTTGGGCATATATTATCTTACAAAACAGAAAAAAGGCGACATTGGGGAAGGAAGGGTTTTCGCTGACACTGAAGATGTTCGTATTGCTTACGATGCAGGTGTAGTTGGAGAACATGCAGTGATAAAGGTTAGGATGAATGGAGAACTTGTTGAGACGACTGCAGGCAGAGTTCTCTTTAGGGAGATACTTCCTGATGGCATTCCATTTTCGATGGTCAACAAGGATCTGACAAAAAAAGAGCTTGGAAAGCTGATAGATCACATACACAGGATATTAGGCAAAAGAGAGACCGTTGTCTTTCTGAACAATCTTGAAAGACTGGGCTTTGGATTTGCAACGAAATCAGGAATTTCGATCTGCATAGATGACATGCATGTGCCTATAAAAAAGACAGAGTTGATAAAGAAGGCAGAACAGGAGGTTATGGAGGTTCAGAGGCAGTATGCAGATGGTCTCATAACCCAGGGCGAAAGATACAATAAGGTTATTGATATATGGGCAAATGTTACAGAAGAGGTTGCTGATGAAATGATGAAGGAATTAGGCGCTGAGGACGGAGCATCGTTGTCAGAAGAAGACCTTAAAGAGAGAAGATCCTTTAATAATATCTTTATGATGGCTGACTCAGGAGCAAGAGGAAGCACTGCTCAGATAAGACAGCTTGCGGGCATGAGAGGACTGATGGCAAAGCCTTCAGGTGAGATTATAGAGACCCCTATTACCGCAAATTTCAGGGAAGGACTAACACCTTTGCAGTATTTTATCTCAACCCACGGCGCAAGAAAGGGTCTTGCAGATACAGCCCTTAAGACAGCCAATGCTGGATATCTGACAAGGAGGCTTGTTGATGTTGCACAGGATGTCATTCTGACAGAGAATGATTGTGGAACAAGGGATGGCATTGTTGTTAGTCCACTTATAGAAGGCGGTGAGATAATACAACCCCTTGAAGACAGGATATTTGGCAGAACTCTTGCAGAGCCCATTAAAGATGTTATTACTAACGAAACTATTGCCAGTAGAAATCAGGAAATAGGTGATGAGATGGCAAGGAAGATTGTGGAGGCTGGAATCGACAGAGTGAAGATACGATCAGTTCTGACATGCACCTCAAAAATAGGTGTTTGCGCAAAATGCTATGGCAGAGACCTTGCAAGAGGCGAATCTATTGAAATGGGTGAGGCTATAGGAATCATTGCCGCACAATCCATTGGTGAGCCTGGCACGCAGCTTACTATGAGAACATTCCATATTGGAGGCGCTGCTACAAAAATTATAGAGCAAGCAACACTTGAGGCAAAGAATTCAGGATATGTGAAATTTATAGATCTAAATGCAGTTAAAAACAAGGAAGGAAGCCTGATTGTTCTTAATAAAAACGCTATGATTGCAGTTGTGGACAAAATTGGTCGGGAAAAGGAAAAATATAATCTTGTATACGGGGCAAGGATATTTGTAGAGGATGGTCAGAGGATAGAAGCAGGCCACCGCCTTGTAGAATGGGATCCATACTCCACACCTATTTTAACAGAAGTTGGCGGGAAGATAGCCCTCGGAGATATAACAGAAGGAGTTAGCTTTAATGAAGAGGTTGATGAAACTACAGGGCTTGCTCATAAAGTTATAATCGACTATCCTGCCAATATGAGGCCGAGGGTTTCTGTAAAAGACGACCAGGGCAGAACAGCGAAGATTCCAGGAACAAGCAATCTTGCAAGATACCTTCTGCCTGCTGGCGCGCATCTTCTTGTTAGTAAAGGTGATATTTTAGCGCCTGGCGATATTCTTGCAAAGATACCCAGGGAGACAACAAAGACAAAGGATATTACAGGTGGTCTTCCGAGGGTTGCAGAACTATTTGAAGCAAGAAAGCCAAAAGAACAGGCGATAGTTACAGAAGTAGACGGCATTGTGGAGTTCAAGGGATTACAAAAAGGAATGAGGGTTGTTGTTGTCAAAGGAGGAGAAGAATCGAGGGAGTACCTAATTCCAAAAGGCAAGCATGTCACAGTTCATGAAGGCGACTGGGTTAAGGCAGGTGAGCCTTTAATGGACGGAGCTGTAAATCCTCATAGTATTTTAGACATCCTCGGACCTAAGGAGTTGCAGAAGTACCTTGTGGACGAGGTTCAAAAGGTGTACAGACTACAGGGTGTTTCGATAAATGATAAGCATATAGAAGTAATAGTACGCCAGATGATGAGAAAGATTCGAATAGAAGATTCAGGGGACACATCATTTCTCATCGGAGACGAGGTTGATAAAATGACTTTTGTGCAAGAGAATGAAAAGATAAAGGCTGATGGTGGCAAACCAGCACGCGGCAGATCGCTTCTTCTCGGTATAACAAAGGCATCTCTGGCCACAGAAAGTTGGGTATCAGCCGCATCATTCCAAGAGACCACAAGGGTTCTTACAGAGGCTGCGCTAAAAGGAGAAGTTGATCAGTTGCGGGGACTAAAAGAAAATGTGATAATGGGAAGAAATGTTCCTGCTGGCTCTGGAATGCCTATGTATACGGAAACATTTATTAAGGGCGATTTTTATTCCATGCAGCTTGAACACGAACACGAAGAGGAACAATAAATTTTCGTGATGGATCATTGGAGTAAGCTGCAATGATCCATCACTACCTCTTTACATGCTTGAAAAACCACGCTTTATTGCCGATGCTATGCTCGGAAGCCTTGCAAAATGGCTTAGGATTCTTGGTTTTGATACACTCTACTTTAAGATCATAGATGACAATGAACTTATAAAAATTGCCAGACAGGAGCAGCGGATTATTTTAACGAGAGATACGCATCTTGTTAAGAGAAAGGGGATTGGCAATTATTTCCTGATAAGTTCAAATGACACATTAAAACAACTTAAAGAAGTTCTTAGAATGGTATGCAGTAAACATGGTGCAGCAGATATCGAAGAAGGCGCTTACTGCTTGCTTCCTACTACTTACTTTTCCCCACGCTGCGCAAAGTGCAACGGCGAGCTTTTATCTGCAGGCAGAGAATCGGTGGTTAACGATGTGCCAGAGCATGTTTTCCTGAACTTCAATTCTTTTTTAAAGTGCAAAGATTGTGGTAAAGTTTATTGGGGAGGTTCTCATAAGAAGATAATAGATACAAAAATACACGGGGTTTTAAAGAGATAGTTAATGAAAAAGCGTTGGGATATTTCTGAGTTCCTTATGAGCTTCGTTGATCACATGAAGGGTTTTATCCTCGCTGCAGTAGTAATAGTTGCTGTTTTAGGTATTATGGTCGGTTACCGCTATTATCGCTATACACAGGATGATCCTCAGTACTGCGCTTCATGCCACCAGATGAAAGAGGCATTTTTAGAATGGCAGAAGGGAAGACATAGGGATATTGTTTGTCAGAAATGCCATCATCTCTCAATGATTGAACAGAACCAGCTTCTTGTTGCCTTTGTATTAAAAGGAGATCAACCATTTTCACAAACCCATGGCCGTGAAAAGCCATGGAAGGCTTGCAACGAATGTCATATAGATGAGATTTCACAAGGCGCTATTATATTAAGCAGATCTTTTGGACATGCAAGGCATGTGTTTATGCAAAAGATTAATTGCAAGGTCTGTCATAAGGGAACTGTTCATAATTTCGACCCAAAAGAAGAAGCCTGCCAAAAATGTCATCACGATAAGAGAGTTCACGGGATTGGAATGGAGGCATTTTCATGCCTGAAATGCCATTCTTTTTCAGAAGAGACGCCTTCTATGGTTCCCAATGACAGATGCATTAAATGTCATAAGCATATACCCCAAAAAGGCGTCATGGCTGGTCTTTTGTGCCATCAGTGTCATAAACCTCATGGAAAAATAAAAGCAACATCTGACACATGCGCAAGTAGCTGCCACAGAAATGAGGCGTCTGTGGGGCAGCACGGATTTCACATGAAAAAAGGGCTTGACTGTCTCAACTGTCATAAGCCGCATTCATGGGTTGTTGAGCATGAAAGGGCTAAAACCCTTTGCAGCAAATGCCATCCATTTAAAGAGCCGAAGACTTTTATCTATTAATATTTTTTTGCAAGTCTGCAAACAAAATTGCTGTTTTTGCAATTCTGCAAACATTTCAGAATCAAAAACCTTTAAAAATCAATCAAATAGCATCTGGCATGAAATTCGCTATATATTTATCAAGAACAAAGAAAGGAGGAACAGAAAGATGAAAACAAAGGAATTGGCAAAAAAAGGATTATATGTTGGTGCAGGTGCAGGATTGGTAATGTTTGCGATATTGGGACTTCTTCCGGGATCATTTATTGGAGGAGTAATAGGGCTTAATATAGTAGGCAGTATATTTGGAACACCTGTGGAGGCTTCAATACTTTCAAGAATAGTTGTAGGATTATCAATGGTTTTAGGTATTCTTATAGCAGGCATTGTGTTTGTTGCAGGCACATCAATAATTGGATGGCTGACAGGTTTAGCAATCGACATAATCAGGCATGGAAAGGCAGCAAGAATAGAAACAAAAACAATAAAGATCAAATAAAGCTGATGTCATCAGCTAATAGAAAAAAGGAGGTTTAAGATGAAAGCAAGAAAAGAAATGGTAAGGATGGGGACAAAGATAGGAGCAGCGCTGGGAGGAATAGCCTTTTTAATCTTCGGTATAATCCCAGGGTTTTATTTTGGCAGTTATGGGTCTTTGTTAGTGTTAAAGCATCTATTAGGAGGGCCAATTGAGCCTACAGTATTTGTAAGGATGTTTGTGGCAGTTGGGATACTTCTTGGTATAGTGTGTGTAGCATCAGTGAGCTTAGTGGTTGGAGCAATCGGTGGTACGGCGATGGGCTATATTGTAGAGGCATTGACATCTCCGAAGGAGATCGAAAAGCCTGCAGAAGCTGCAGTTAAAAGTTAAACTGCAATATGTAAGAAAAGAGGGGAGACAATCAACCCCTCTTTTCTTATGTCAAAACTGATTCTCACTCTAAAGCTTTAATTGTTATTTTTTTTATATTTTCAAAATTATACAGATTTGTGTATAATCTATCGCTATTTTTAATAGCTCAATATTCTCTATATGGAGGTTTCATGAAAAGGGTTTTCTTTATGGCTCTCTTATTGATGCTCCTGTTATGTTTTACCTGTTCAGTCGGCGCTGAAACTTATAACTGTTTGGCTTGTCATAGCGCTATGAAAGGCAAGTTAAAGACAGAGAGAGGTGATTTAATCATTCTTAATATTGATAGCGATCGGTACGGTCAATCTGTCCACGGAGGTTTTGATTGTGTTGTATGCCACAAGAAGTTTACTCCAAATCCTCATGAACCAGCAAAAGGCAATGTTCCACCTGACATCGCTTTTTTAGCAAGCAAAATATCTCAAAAAGCAAAGGTTGATTCTGTCGCCCTTGCTGCCTGTATAGAATGCCATGGTGATCTTTACAAATCATGGCTTAAAAGCGAACATGGGAAAAATATTGTGGATAAAAAACAGAGTGATGGGGCTTCTTGCATAGATTGTCATAGCTCACCTCATTATATAATGCCTAAAAACACGCCTGAATCTGCAGTTAACAAAAAAAATGTGGTTAAGACATGCGGGGAATGTCATGAAAAGGGAGATCTGATAAAAAAATATGATATAGGAACACACATACTTGATAGATATTATGCAAGTTTTCATGGCAAAAAATATATTATAGGGCATCCAAATGCACCAACATGCGTTGACTGCCACAACTCTCATGATATAAAGAAATGGGATGACCCCATGTCGCCTGTTGCATGGGAAAACAGAATAGAGACATGCGGAAAGTGCCATAAGGGCGCCACAAAAAAATTTGTTTCCTCTATCACGCATAAGCCATACGGAAAAGACAACCCTATCCCTTATTATTTTGAAAAAGGCTTGATAGTCCTATTGTTGTCAGTGTTTGCTTTTATTACTGGGCATGTGATTATTGAGGCGTACGCTGAGATCAGAGATAGGGTGCTAAGAAAAGGAAAAGGGGGACATCATGAATAAAGAGACTCCAAAGGAATATCTTCGCTTTAATGTTATTGAGAGGATTCAGCATGTAATACTGCTTACTACATTTTTATTGCTTACATTTACAGGCTGGGCATTGAAATATCCGGGTATTACCGTTGAACATTCACCTTGGCTTGTGAGGATATGGGGAGGCGCTGAGAATGCGGGAATTGTTCATCGTATAGCAGGCATTATAATGCTGCTTGATTTTGTTTGGCATGTGATTTATCTCGTATATGGTTTAACTACAGGCAGGATTAAATTTCATAAGGACACAACTATCGTTCCAATGCCAAAGGATGTAACAGATGCCATTAAAAACATCTTGTATTTTATCGGGATAGGCAAAGAAAAGCCGCAATTCGGCAGATTCAGTTATATACACAAATTTGACTACTGGGCCGTATTTTGGGGCATGGGGATAATAGGTCTTTCTGGACTTTTCCTTGCATTTCCTGTATGGGCATCAAAATTCTTCCCTTTATGGAGTGTTAACTGGATATGGGAAGTGCTGTTCATAATGCATAGCGATGAAGCGCTTCTTGCTATAGTCTTTATACTCTTCTGGCATTTTTACAACGAGCATCTGAAATGGGATAAATTTCCAATGAGCATGACATGGATAACAGGCAAGATTTCGATCGATCAGATGAAACATGAACATCCTATTGAGTATAAACTTGAATTTGACGATAAAGGGGATACTAAATGAGATGGTTAGTGGTTTTAATTGTGAGTGCATTGATGATCGGATGCATGCCTAAAATTGAGAAGGAAAAGAAGGCAGAAGATATGCCTGAAAAGATAGTTTCAAGGGATGAGGCGATAAAAGATTTGCCTTGCTTTGCATGCCATTTGTATCAGAAATTTTCTGCGCCTCAGAAAGGGATGTTCTCTCATCAGAAACATTTAGATATTGAATATCACTGCAACCAATGCCACGAACCTATAGGACATAAGCAGATAGTTGTCAACAGAGATGTATGCGCTAATTGTCATAACATCAAGGTGATTCCATTTAAAAAGACCGTCTTCCCTTCACAATTTAATCATGAATCTCATTCAAGGATGTATGGTTGTAAAGAATGCCATCCGAAGATATTTTTAATGAGCACCGGCGCTGCATTAGTTACAATGAAGGAAATATATAACGGCGCATACTGCGGAGCATGCCATGATGGCAAAAAGGCATTTTCATCTACGGAGTGTGCAAAATGCCACAATGTAAAAGGTTTTGCAAAAGAGCTTAACTATAAGGTTGAAGGCATAGGCAATGTGATTTTTAGCCATAAATTTCATACAGATGTATATGCCTGCGATTCATGTCATCCTAAGCTGTTTAATATGAAGAAGACACAGGGCAAAATGAAGATGGATGATATGTATCAGGGCAAACTCTGCGGAGCATGCCATAATGGCAATATAGCTACATCAGTTTCTGATTGCGGGAAATGTCATAAAGGATAAAAATTGGGTCAAGCGGCACCGCAATCGCCCTTGACCCAATACCGATGCTGAAATGTTTATTTAATAGTTTCACATTCCCAGAATACATTATGAGGACATGTTTCTTTGCAATATTTATGATCTAATTTGTTAAATAGAAGCGTAATGGATTCAGCTTTTGATTTAAGACACCTCGTTTGCTCAAGAATAGTCATTATGCCGGAATTATGCAGCACTTCCCGAACAGGCTTATGCACATTGGCAATATAAAGCTCCACACCTATCTTTCGCATTTCACGTATCAACTCTTTTAATTCATCTATTCCTGTGGCATCTATTTTATTGACCGCCTCCATGTCTACTAAGACAAATTTCAGCCCGTTTTTTTTCTCTTCAACTTTTTTGAGGATATGCTCCCTAATAAATTCTGCATTTGCAAAGTATATCGAAAATTCAGGCCTTAAATAGAGAATCTGAGGACAGAGAGGAAGCTGACTAATTTCAGCATCTTCGAATAT
The DNA here is from genome assembly GCA_037441185.1 of Nitrospirota bacterium. Classification (GTDB taxonomy): domain Bacteria; phylum Nitrospirota; class Thermodesulfovibrionia; order Thermodesulfovibrionales; family Dissulfurispiraceae; genus JBBISP01. The sequence continues at coordinate 17,151 of JBBISP010000010.1, forward strand.
CTCTGTTTTAGGATTTCTTGTCAATGTTGCTATGCGTGGGGTCATAGACTCCCATAGGAAAAACAACAAGGAGACCCCAATTCCGATAAATATTGCGTAATCCGGCTTGGTAATAAAGCAGAATGAAAATGTTATAAGAGCAATAATGCCGTCATGTCTTGCTGTTTTATACAGCTTAATAAACTGGCTGTGCTTTATCAGTCCAATTGCGGCATACATAACTATTGCTGCCAGTGTTGCCTTAGGAAGGTAGTAAAATGTTGATGTAAAGAACAGAAGTGCGACAATTACAATAAAACCTGAAAATACATTGGAAAGCGCAGTTTTTCCGCCTGCCTGAAGATTAACAGCGCTTCTGGAAAAAGAACCACTGACAGGATATGATTTAAACAAGGAGCCTATCAGATTTGCGCTTCCCTGACCAATTAGTTCCTGATTTATATCGACGGGCTCCTTAGTCTTAGAAGAAATGGCCTTTGTAATAGACATGGCCTCCATAAATCCAACTATTGCAATTACGATGGCTGGCCCTATTAAACGAGCAGCATGCTCAAAATCAATAATAGCAAAAGATGGAGAAGGCAGTCCTTTTGGCACATCTCCGATGGTCTTTACGCCGAGATCATCAAGGCTTAATGAATAAGCTAAAATTGTTGTAACAACAGATGCAATCATTGCGCCCGGGAATCTTTCATGTATTTTCTTGCCGGTTATTATAATGATGAAAGCAAAAAGTCCAACTGCCAATGTATAAATATTGGTATTAGCAATATTTTTTGCTATGTCTATAAACATAGGCAAAATAAATTCACTGCCTTTTACACTTATACCGAGCAGATGTTGTATCTGCGTGGAGGCTATAATAATAGCAGCGGCATTTGTAAAACCAACTATTACTGGATGAGACACAAATCTCATTATAAACCCAAGCTTTAAAACCCCCATTAAAAGCTGTATTAAACCGACCAGCAAAGCGAGATTAATGGCCATATTTATAAATTCAGGTGTCTCTTGTTTTGCAAAGGGTATAATTGATGAAAAGGTCAAAAGGCTGACCATGGCAACAGGCCCTGTTGCAAGAAGGCTTGCTTTTCCCCACAGGGCTGCAACAATAGGAGGTATGGCAGCAGCATAAAGTCCGTATATTGGGGGGATGCCTGCAATCATCGCATAGGACATTGATTGAGGGATTAATACTATAGAAATGGTAACCCCGGCCAAAAAATCTCGGATAAGGTTTTCTTTTCTGTAACTCTTAAACCATAATAAAAAAGGGAAAATTTTAAAGATTGTCTGCATGACACCCTCGTGGCAATCTATTTCTCTATTTTAGTCTTAAGAATAATTAGAGTGATAGTTCCTACAAGGAACAAAATTCCGCCGATCAATGCCCAAATAGCACCCGGCTCTCTGCTTACCTGAATAAGAACAGCCTTCTGTGGAAAAGCCTGCAGATCTTTTATATTGATATTAAACCCTTCCTTCAAGGATGGCTTATTCGGTTTTATTCTATCACTAATAACCTTATCCTGTCCTGACAGGTACTGCACATCAACATGCCAGTTTCTCACATAGCCGTAATGGTCGATGTCTATATTTATATTTTTAATATGCAATACCAGATTATCCAGAGGCATTTTCAGAAGAGTTCCTTCTTTGGCAACTACATTGCCCATAAATCCTCCTGATGAGCTTAATAGATGCGCAAGGAGAATAAAAAGAAAGCCGATGTGTATTACCTGTGGAGAAATAAGAAGAAGCCATTGTGTAACCTTTCTTTTCTTTATAACTGATTCAATGCTGCAAGCAATTGTATTAATTGTAATAACTGCAAGAATCCCAATAGCACTCCACAACCACCATGTTATGCCTATGGATTGTTCTCTTAACCAGTCAAAAAGAGGCATTGAGTGAATTGTCTGGAACTCTTCCTTTGCAGGCATGATGAATGCCCCTGCAAAAAGCGCTGCTATCAATACCAACAAAAGCCATATTGTAGTTCTTATGGATAGAAAGAATTCTATTATGTGCTTTAACATTTTCCTTAAAAACTATGTGAGCTCTTCATTAACAAGCTCACCCCGAGATATGTAAATAATACAATAGCAAAACCTGTAATGCTCAAGATTGCCATTGGTTTTCCAAACCACGAGGGCCTTAATCTTACATGCAGATAAAGACTGTAAAATAACCATAAAATGGATGTCCAGAGCTCTTTTGGCGTCCATAGCCAATAAGTCCCCCATGCAAGATAAGCCCAGATGCCGCCGAATATCATGGATATAGAGAAAAAGCTGTAGCCTATAAGTACTGCCCTATATTGTAGTCCATCAAAATAATTATCACGCTCTTTTAAAAAAAGATACCCTAATATCGCAGCGATTCCGAAAAGAGCATAAGAAAGAAATGCTAATACCACATGCAACTCAAACCAGAAGGTTTTTAAAACAGGCGGAAGAGGAGCACTATGCTGTTTTGATGTAAGGGCAAATGCAGTAAAGACAGCGCTCATTATTGCAGAAATATTTATAAACTGCAAACTATCTTTTAGATGCCTTGCAAATACAATAGAGAATGCTGCAACTGCTGCTGAAAGAAAGGCAAGGGTGTCATGGGGTCCTACAAGTGGAAGCCTTTCAAGTTCAAACCCTCTCATGCCGAGATATATTATCTGCAAGATAAGACCTGCATAAAAAAATTGTCTTTTCCAGAGGGTGAAAAGATAAAAAGCAAAAGACAGCATAAGTATAAGCATAGAAATATATTACAAGATTTAGGGTAAAATAAAAAATATGCCTGATATTTTTTATTTATTGAAAACCCATGTGCAGCGCTTAAATGAAGCCTTGCAAACCGCAGAGGCAAAAAGGATTTACAACATCTCCATTCCTCACTTGGCATTGTTCCTTCTGCTTCGTGAAAAACCTTTTATAGTCATCGAAGATTCTGCTGAGTCAGCACTCCAGCTTTATAAAGATTTAATTTTTTTCCAACATTCACTATTCACTAATCTTTATTCACTATTTTATTTGCCTCCTCCTGATAGTCCTGAAAAAATTGGAGAAAGAGCAAAGGTATTGTACAAGCTTAAGGCTCAAGGTTCAAGGAGCAAGGAAGATTTATGGCATTCAATAATAACATCAAAAGATGCATATCAGACCGGCTTCAGCATCTCAGAAATTGAAAATAGCATCTTAGTCCTCAAAAAAGGAATGGAAATAAGCAGGGAAAAACTGCAGCATTGGCTTGAAACAAATGGCTACAGAAGCGTCAGCATTGTGATGGAAAAGGGAGAATACAGTCAGAGGGGGTGGCTATTTGATATTTACCTTGTTACACAGGAGTTGCCTGTAAGGGTGGAATTTTTTGGAGACGAGATAGACCGTATAAGGACATTTGATATTGAAACACAGAGGTCCATAAAAGATATGAACAGCATAGAAATATTTACGGCTGAGGAAGGAGAGCCAAAAAACAATTTGGTTCATGAATGGACGCATCTTGGCAAGGTAGATCTGTTTATTAGCGACGCTGAAACTCCATCTCTTTCTAACTCTATCTTCTCAGCGCTCCATTGCGTCTCTTTTTCCCACCTGCCATTCATAGGCAAAGGGATTAATGCAATGGAAACTACAATAAAAGGCTTAGGAATAGCTCCTGATGAAAGAAAGGGCATAGAAGAGATTCCTCGTGCGCTGGCAAGTATTGAAAAGAATGTTGCTGTTGTTCTTTCTTCAAACGCTCAGGCAGAACGTCTTAAAGATATCATGCTTGATGGAGGGGTTGTCGCTCCAATAATTGCTGCTGAAGACTTAAAAACATATGATGGAAGGCTTTTTATAACCACAGGCAGGCTTTCTTCAGGAATTAATCTTTTAGAAATTTTAATACTTACAGATAGGGAAATATTTGGCGAAAGACCTGCCCACAGGGCCATAAAGCAATCAAGAATAGCAAGACTTATTATCAGCATAGATGATTTAAAGTATGGTGATTTTATACTTCATAAAGATCACGGCATAGGAAGATTTATAGGAATTCAGAGACAGAAGACAGAGGATTATGAGGAAGACCTTATAACTATAGATTATGCAAATGGCAGGCTTTATGTCCCGTTTCACGGGATAGAAAGATTGCAGAAATACAGCGCAGGCGAAGGACATATTCCAATACTTAATAAACTGGGCAGCAAGGCATGGCAAAAAACCAAACAAAAGGCAAAAAAAGATATAACTGAAATGGCTGAAAAACTGTTGAAATTATATGCTGAGAGAAAGATTGCGAGGGGCTTTGTATTTAGCGATGATACGCCGCTGCATAAAGAGTTTGATGATTTCTTTCCTTACGAAGAGACTCCTGATCAGGCAAAGGCAATAGATGAAATAAAAAAGCATATGCATTCTGGGATTCCTATGGATATGCTGATCTGCGGAGATGTAGGTTATGGCAAAACAGAGGTAGCAGCCCGAGCTGCATTCAGGGCTGTTTATGACGGGAAACAGACCGCTGTGCTTGTGCCGACTACTCTGCTTGCCGAACAGCACTTCAGGACATTGAAGTCCAGATTTTCAGGATTCCCTGTGAAAATAGATTATCTGAGCAGATTTAAAAGTCCTGATGATATAAAGAGATCGATAAAGGCAATAGCAGACGGAGAGATTGATATAATCATAGGGACCCATATGCTTTTAAATAAAAAAGTTCAATTTCATGATCTCGGCCTTTTGATTATAGATGAAGAGCATAGGTTCGGTGTTGCGCAAAAGGAAAGGCTGAAGGAACTCAAAAAAGGAGCGGATATGCTCACACTTACAGCAACCCCTATTCCGAGAACTCTCCATATGTCTCTTTCCGGAATAAGAGGGATGTGCACAATCGAGACCCCTCCTGAAGATAGGCTTGCGGTCAGGAGCATTGTAACCACATTTAATGCAAATATCATAAAAGAGGCAATAGAAAAGGAACTCAAAAGGGATGGCCAGGTTTTCTTTGTGCATAACAGGATAAGAGATATCGATAAAATATCAGACTTTATCAAAAATCTTATCCCTGATGCAAGGATTGCAGTAGCACACGGCCAGATGAGAGAGCTTGATCTGGAAGGCATCATGTTAAAATTTTTGAATAAGAATATAAATGTGCTGGTATGCACTGCAATAATCGGCTCTGGATTGGATATCACAACTGCAAACACTATAATAGTAAACAGGGCAGATACATTTGGCATTTCTGACCTTTACCAGTTAAGAGGAAGGGTTGGCAGAGGAAATGTGCAGGCATATGCTTATTTTTTGATGCCAGGGGAAGATATTCTCACAGATGATGCAAAAAAGAGACTTCAGGCAATACAAGAGATGAGTTATCTTGGCGCAGGATTCAGGCTTGCGCTGAAGGACCTTGAAATAAGGGGCGCTGGAAACCTTCTCGGAAGAGAGCAGTCAGGGCATATTCACAGGGTCGGATTTGATATGTACATGGAGATGCTCGAAAGGGCTGTTTCAGAGATTAAAGGCGAAGAGATAAAAGAGGAGATCGACCCGCAGATAAGGCTCAGACTTTCTGCATTCATCCCTGATGATTATGTCCCTGATATTTCACTTAGGCTGAGCATTTACAGACGAATATCATCAGTGAAAACTATAGATGCGCTGGCAGAGTTAAAAGACGAACTGCTTGACAGATTCGGCAAAATACCTGATGAGGTAGATAATCTCATGCATATAATAAAGATAAAAATATTGTCAAAATTTCTCTACATATCGAAAATTTCTGATATAGATGGAAGATGCAGATTTTTCTTTATATCTGACCTTGATGGTAAATATAAAGTTCCTGATGATTTTTTTGACAGGCTGCTGAAGACATTATTTGTAATACAAAAAAAAGAAAAGAATATTAGATTTCTTCCAGAAGGTTTTGAATTGGATACGCGTGGGACTCCGCTAAAAGATGCTGTTAAAAAGGCAGAAGATACCTTGCATTACCTATGGACAAGATTGTCAAAATGATTTAAACTGAAAGGCATGAAAAACAGAGCAACAGACCAGCAGATCAGCAGATCAGCAGCGAATATGGAAATAAATAGTTCCTTTAAAAACCTGTTGCTTTGCTGTTCCGTTGTTCTGCTGCTTTGTTGCTCTGTTGGCTGCGCTTCAGTCTCAATAGATCAACAGCGGGAAGCTGATTTTCATCATAAAATGGGGATTTCTTACCTGAATGAAGGGAATATTCAAATGGCATTTGTGCAGCTTCAAAAGGCATTTCAACTCAATCCTGATAACAAAGAAATCCTCAATAGCCTTGGACTTATTTATCTTCAACTGGAAGAATTCGAAAAAGCAAAGAGCCTGTTCCACAAGGCTGTATCCATAGATCCTAAATTCTCGGATGCTCATCATAATATGGGAGTAGCTTATATCAATACAAGACAAGTGAAAGAGGCAATAGAGTCATTTCAGGAGGCATTGTCAAATCCCCTTTATCAGACCCCTGAAAAGTCTTTTTACCTGCTTGGCTTATCTTATTACAGGCTGAATCAATTTGAACCAGCTATAAATGCGTTTAAGGATTCTATTAAAAGAGCGCCTCTCTTTGCATTTTCGTATTACGGATTAGCGCTTGCCTACAATAAGATAGAAAGATACGGAGATGCTGCCTCAATTATCACAAGAGCAATTGAAATAGACCCTTCATACAAAGGTGACAGGGCAAGTTTTATAGAAGCTGTAAAGAAAAGGCTTCTGACTGCAAAAGACGAAGAGGAAAGCGATTTAAGGGATTATTTAGAAATCATGCGCTATTAATTGCAGCTTTTACAGAAAAATAAAAAGCAGCCCTCTTTTCTGCAGAGGGCTGCTGCCTTAATAGTCAATTACGCTTTTACCACATTAACTGCCTTAGGCCCTTTTGGTCCCTTCTCAATGTCAAAGCTGACTGCGTCACCTTCTGCTAGGGATTTGAATCCATTGCCCTGGATGGACGAATAGTGGACAAAAACATCACTTCCGTCTTCAGCTGTTATAAAGCCAAAGCCTTTGGATTCGTTGAACCACTTTACTGTTCCGTTCGCCATTTAACTACCTCCTTGTTTGTAAACTAAAGTTTCAGAAAAAACCGACCTGCCAAAAAAAAGCCACAAAGCTAAAAGTCTTTGTGGCTTACGCACTGCAAAACTTCTAAAACTTCGAAGTTAGAATGACATAATTGTCCATCGAAAGTCAACCCCTTGTGTCAAGCCGTCAAGCCAATTTAGAAATGTCCTATTTTTACCAAAATAGACTTGCCTGCATGCAAGCAGGAATGTCCGGTTTTATGCTGCTACCTCCAAGTGAGGATTTTCTTTTTTTTGCTGTCATTTTCCTTATTCGTCATTCCTGCTTGTCAGGAATCATTTCTCTAAAGAAGGATTTCGAACAAGTCGGAATGATAGCTTATTTTTTTTGCGCAAGGCTTCCCCATCTTCTGAAAAGTTTATGCTCAATGCCGAAGGTATCCAGCATCTTTCCCACAATGAAATTTACCATATCGTCCAACCCTTTTGGCTTATGATAAAATGCAGGAACAGGAGACGCTATTTTAACTCCGAGCCTTGCAAGTTTTAGCATGTTTTCAAGATGTATTGCGCTAAATGGCATTTCACGGGGACAAAGCAGAAGATGTCGTCCTTCTTTTATCGCAACATCAGCAGCCCGTTCTATAAGATTATTAGCGTAGCCATTAGCAATTCCAGCAAGCGTCTTCATTGAGCATGGAACAATAAACATTCCGTCTGTTTTAAATGAGCCGCTTGCAACTGGAGCATACATATGATTGTCCTCATAAAAAAATAGCCTCTTTGTTTTAAAATGTCTTCTTATAATATCTTCTGTTTTTTTTGACTGCTGACTTTTGGTTGTCCAGTCTATTTCTGTTTCGTCTTTTATTATGGAAAATGTATTTGATGATATTATGAGATGAACCTCTGAAGACTTAAGAAGCTCTTCTGCCAGCCTTATGCCGAATATCGAGCCGCTTGCGCCTGTTATTGCAAGTATATATTTTTTCACAATAATATTATACCTAATTAGAGCAATTCTTAATTATATTTTTACCCCTACAGTGAGCACCATGTTTTTTAATTCTTTTATCTTATCCCTTATAATAGCTGCTCTTTCGAAGTCAAGATTTTTAGCAGCATCTTTCATTTCTGATTCGAGTTTTTTTATTGTAACCTCATTTAGCTCATATTCAGATGTTTCTTCTGCTACAGCAGGGACAGTGAAATAATCGGATTCATAGATGGAGCTTAAAATATCTTTTATCTGACTTTTGATGGTCTCGGGTGTTATATTCATTTTTTTATTATATTCTAACTGAATCTTTCTCCTTCTGTTGGTTTCATTTAAAGCCCTTTCCATTGATCTTGTAATAGCATCTGCATAAAGAATCACCTCTCCGTTTACATTTCTTGCAGCGCGTCCTGCTGTCTGAATTAAGGAACGTTCAGAACGAAGAAAGCCTTCCTTGTCTGCATCAAATATTGCAACAAGAGAGACCTCTGGAATATCAAGACCCTCCCTCAGAAGATTAACCCCTATCAAGACATCGAATTTCCCAAGCCTAAGATCCCTTAATATCTCTATTCTTTCGAGAGTGTCTATATCAGCATGCAGATACCTTGCTTTTATTCCAAGCTCTGTATAGTAGTCTGTAATATCCTCTGCCATCTTTTTTGTAAGTGTTGTTACCAATACTCTTTCGTTTTTTTCTGCCCTCTTTCTTATCTCCTCTAAAAGATTTTCCACCTGAGCCTTTACAGGCTTAATTATCATTTTTGGGTCAATTAATCCAGTAGGCCTGATAACCTGCTCAACTATCCTTCCCTTTGATTTCTCGATCTCAAAATCTCCAGGAGTGGCAGAGATATAAATAACTTGATTAGTTCTGTGTTCAAATTCCTCAAACCTCAGCGGCCTGTTATCGAGGGCAGATGGCAATCTAAATCCATAATCCACAAGGGTCTGCTTTCTTGAACGATCCCCTTCGTACATCCCTCGAATCTGCGGGATTGTTGCATGTGATTCATCAATAACAAGGAGATAATCACCGTTTGAAGGTCCGCTGAGTAGATAATCAATTAGTGTATATGGAGGCTCACCTAGAAGCCTTCCGGACAGATGCCTCGAGTAATTCTCTATGCCGTGACAAAAGCCAAATTCCTTTAGCATTTCAAGATCAAACCTCGTCCTCTGCTCTATTCTCTGGGCATAAAGCAACTCTCCCATGTTTCTGAAATATCTTATTTGTTCTTCAAGTTCTTTCTCTATTCCATTAAACGCTTTTTCTAATTTAGGCCTTGGTGTAATCCAGTGGCTGTTTGGATAAAGGATAATTTTTTCGAGTCTTCTTATAGTCTCCCCTTTTAGCGGGTCGCATTGGAATATGGAATCTATATCGTCGCCGAAAAATTCTATCCTTATTGTCCTATCAGAAGAAAATGCTGGGAAAACATCTACTATATCCCCCCTCACCCTGAAGCTTCCCCTTTTAAAATCAACATCTGATCGGACATAAAGCATCTCTACAAGTTTTTTTAAAAGGTCATCCCGCTTTGTTCTCATGCCTTCTTCTATAAAAAGATGCATTCCAAGGTAATCTTCAGGAGAGCCTATTCCATAAATACATGAAACAGATGCAACAACGATTACATCCGTCCTTTCTAAAATAGACATTGTTGCGGAGTGTCTGAGCCTGTCAATGTCATCATTGATTAATGCATCTTTCTCTATATAGGTATCTGTTGTAGGGATATAAGCCTCTGGCTGATAATAATCGTAATAACTGACAAAGAACTCCACTGCGTTTTCAGGAAACAGCTCTTTAAATTCTCCGTAGAGCTGTGCTGCGAGCGCCTTGTTGTGAGCAATGACAAGGGTTGGTTTATTTACATTTGCGATGACATTTGCCACTGTAAATGTCTTGCCTGAGCCTGTGACACCCAGAAGAACCTGATGTTTAAGGCGATTTATTATTCCTTTTGTAAGCTGTTCTATGGCCTTTGGCTGATCTCCTTTAGGAATAAAGCCTGTTTTTAATTTAAATTCTGACATAAATTTATGTTAGAATATTTCATATGAAAGATAAAAGAGAGGGCAAAAAAAGTTATTTTTCTAATTACAATTTGCCCATTTTTCACCCTCATGAGGAATGCGGCATCTTTGGCATCTACGGACATCCAGAGGCATCCAATATTACCTATTTAGGACTTTATGCGCTTCAGCATCGCGGACAGGAAGGAGCAGGCATATGTTCTTCTGATGGAAATGTTTTTTATATAGAAAAATCTGCTGGTCTTGTAGCTGATATATTCACAGAAAAAAAAATAAAACGTCTTGCTGGCAATATAGCAATAGGGCATAACAGATATTCCACTGCCGGCGGCGGTGGAGTAAAGAATGTCCAACCGCTTGTGGCAAATTATGCCCTCGGCTCTATTGCAGTAGCGCACAATGGCAATCTGGTCAATGCATTGCAGTTGAAAGAATCCCTTGAGAACGATGGGGCGATATTTCAGTCTACATCTGACAGTGAAGTAATGCTTCATCTCATAGCAAGGGCAAAAGGCAACAATCCATATGAACGAATAATAGAGGCGCTGAAAAAGGTAAGCGGCGCATTCAGCCTTTTATTTCTGAGGGAATCAGAACTAATAGCTGTAAGGGATCCCTTAGGCGTAAGACCTCTTTCTATAGGTAAGGTAGATGGGGCGTATGTAGTCGCCTCAGAAACATGCGCTTTTGATCTTATCGGGGCTGAATATATCAGGGATGTAGCGCCAGGAGAGATGGTGATTATAAACCAAAATGGAATCCGTTCAATTGCAGCGCTGCAGAGTATTAGAAAGGCATTCTGCGTATTTGAGTTTATATACTTTGCGCGGCCTGACAGCTATATCTTTAACCATACATGCGTCAATACTGTGAGAAAGGGAATAGGGAAACAGCTTGCCAGAGAGTCTTTTGTAGATGCTGATATAGTGATACCTGTTCCTGATTCAGGGGTTCCAGGAGCCATAGGATTTGCGGAAGAGTGCAAGGTGCCCTTTGATTTTGGATTGATAAGAAATCACTACATAGGCAGGACATTTATAGAACCAAAACAGAGCATAAGGCATTTTGGAGTAAAGATAAAACTGAATCCAGTAAGAGACCTTCTTGAAGGAAAACGGGTCATTGTCGTGGATGATTCCATAGTGAGAGGCACAACAAGCAAAAAGATTGTTAAGATGATAAAGGAGGTTGGAGGCGCAAGGGATGTTCATATGAGGATATGTTCTCCTCCTACAATAGGTCCTTGCTTTTATGGCATTGACACCCCCACAAGGCAGGAATTAATAGCGTCAAGCCATATGACTGAAGAGATTAGAAAATATATAACCGCAGACAGCCTCTCATATTTGAGCATAAAGGGATTGAAAAAGATTATTCCGAACCCTGAAAACTATTGTGCTGCATGCTTTGACAATGACTATCCAATCCATTTTCCTGACGAAATGCCGGAGCAGATAGAATTATTATTTGCATAAAATGCTGACAAAAGCTATCCAATCCATTTATAAAATCAATCTAGCAATTAAAAAAAATGAAAGCGTCCTTATTTTTAGTGATAGAATTTCGCCATCAGATGTTATTCATGACAATGATCTTTGCAGAAGAGAAAGATTAAGGGACATAGCATTATTAACAGCAGAAGTTGGCAAGGCATTCACAAAAAAGATTATTTATTATGAATATGCAGCAACAGGAAGTCACGGAGCAGAGCCGCCTGAAATATTATGGACAGCAGCCTTTGGAGAACGCACTGTAAGAGAACTAAAGAAGCAGAGGCTTTTAAAATCACTTCTGAAAAAAGAGCTTGATGATAACGGAATTAAAAAGGCAGAGTTGATTGTTCAAAGATATAGGAGATATTCCATAAATGCAGTAATTGCCCTTTCAAATTATTCTACCAGCCATACAAGATTCAGAGATTTTCTAACAAGGATTTGCGGATGCCGATATGCGAGCATGCCTATATTTGATGTCTCAATGCTTGAAGGGTCAATGAATATTGACTGGAAAGGATTGGCAAAAAGGACTAAGGCAATTGCAAGGATTGTTAATAGTGCTGAAACAATAGAGATAAAGACGCCAAACAAAACACATATGATTTTATCAAAAAAAGGCAGAAAAGCCTTTTCTGATGATGGCATTCTCACAAAACCAGGCTCATTTGGCAATTTACCAGCAGGCGAAGTATTCTTTGCGCCTGTTGAATGGACATCAAATGGAAGGCTTATATTAGAATGGGCGCCCACAAGAGAGCTAAAATCGCCAATAACCTTAATTGTAAATAAAGGCAATGTAAAAGAGGTTATCGGCGATGAGCCTTATGCTGATTATCTGAGGGCTAAGTTAAATGAAAGGGTGGAAAACAGCAATATTGCAGAGCTTGGGATAGGAACAAACGACAGGGCAAAAAGGCCTGACAATATCCTCGAATCAGAGAAAATTCTTGGAACAATACATATAGCTCTTGGTGACAACAGCTCGTTTGGTGGAAAAATAAAGACACCGTTTCATCAGGATTTTGTGTTTTTTAAACCCACTGTCAGATTGATAAAAAAAGACGGCTCATATATTTATCTGCTTAAAGATGGTATTTTAACAATATGCTGATCAAGCATGTTTTTAGAGTTTTTATGGACGCGATAGTTGTTTATATCACATCTCCTAATGAAGAAGAAGCTGCAAGAATTGCAAGGACAGTCGTTTAGGGAAGGCTCGCAGGATGCGTAAATATTGTAAAAGGCATACGCTCTATCTACAGTTGGCAAGATAGAGAAAAACAAAGGGGACACTTCCCATATTATATGTTTTTCTTCCTATGACGCCCCCCTTTTGAGGGAAAGGGTCTCGCTTCAATATAAAATATTCTATGTTTGTCAATAAATATGGAAAGCCCAAATCCAGATAGGTATAGATACATTAACCAGTCTGATTTAGTTTTATTTCTTGACATTATATTTATAATTTGCTACTTTATGTTACAAATATCATTTGAGGCTTTTATTGGCAATGTCAAAAGAGGGCAAATTTTGTGGTTTTAACAATCGCTCTATTAAGAAATGGAGGAGAAAATGGAAGCAAAAACTTCAAAAAAATGGGTCGTAAGAATAGTAATAGCCGTAATAGTTTTAACAGTTGCAATCAGTCTTTTTCTTCTTTTTGAGAAAATGTATTTCGTAGGCAAATAAGAGGAGGAGCTTTATGATAGATATTTTTAATAAAACTAATGATGCGTCTGTTGAGCGATCCAAAGACCTGACATCAAGAGGCTTGTCAAGAAGAGATTTCATTAAATTCTGCACAGGGGTTGCTGTAATGTTGGGTCTGCCATTGGGAACGGCTGAAAAAATTGCAGCGGCTGTTACAAATCCAAAACGACCACCTGTATTATGGCTTTCAGCGCAAGCATGTACCGGATGTACAGAAATATTATTACGAGCCAACCATCCTACTTTTGAGAAATTAATACTCGAATTAATTTCTCTGGATTATCATGAAACATTAAATGCTGGTTCAGGCCATCAGGCAGAAGAGTCGCGAATTAGGTCGATGAAGGAAAACAAAGGGAAATATATCCTCGTAGTTGAGGGCTCGATACCAGTGAAGGATGGCGGAATATATTGCAAGATAGGCGGGAAAACAGCAGTGTCACTTCTTGAGGAGATGGGTTCAGATGCAGCAGCGGTTATAGCAATCGGTTCGTGTGCATCGTGGGGTGGCATACCTTCATCAGCCCCTAATCCAACAGGCGCTACTCCAGCGCATCAGATACTTACAGATAAAGGGATAAAAACACCTGTGGTTAACATACCGGGATGTCCGCCTAATCCATACAACTTCCTCTCGACAGTTCTTTATTTCCTTACTTTCAAAAAGCTTCCGGAGCTTGATGACCAGGCAAGGCCAAAATTTGCATACGGCAGGCTTATACATGAAAACTGCGAAAGGCGCCCTCATTTCGATGCAGGGAGATTTGCTTTGCAATTCGGTGACGAAAACCATAGGAAAGGATATTGTTTGTACAAATTAGGATGCAAAGGGCCTGAAACGCATGCAAATTGCCCTATACAACTTTTCAATGATGTGGGATCAGGCGCATGGCCTGTTGGCACAGGACATCCATGCTTTGGATGCACAGAAAAAGGCGTTGGATTTACGATCCCTCTTCATGCACCTGCCAAACTTAAGGATATAACACCTCCTGCTCATTTCCCCGATATAGTTGAAGATAGAGGCAAAGGCGTAACAGTAGCGGCTGCAGCAGTAGCTGCTGGAATTGCAGGAGCAGCAATAGGAGCAGGGGCAGTTGCTGCTAAGAAGCTTGGCAATAAGGAGTCAAGCCATGAATCTAAGGAGTAGGCCATGGATATAAAAAGAAGAGATTTTCTGAAGGTAGCAGTAGGCAGCGGATTTCTGCTTGCTGCAGGTGAAAGTCCAGTATATGCAAGACCACAAAAGAAAATGCCTCCGAATGCCGTAGGTATACTGTATGATTCAACAATATGTATTGGATGCAAGGTATGCCAGTTTGCGTGTAAAAAATACAACAAAATGCCTGTCGAACATACTTTCAGGCCTCCTGAGATGGCTGACAGACTGTGGGATAATCCTACTGATCTGTCAGACAAGACACTGAATATAATTAAGGCTTACAAACACGGCACAGGTGAGACAAAAAATACGGATACTGATGGTTTTGCATTCATAAAAAGGCACTGCATGCATTGTGTCGATCCAGCATGTGTTTCAGCATGTCCTGTTTCAGCCTTAAAAAAAGATCCGCAAAATGGAGTTGTATCATATAATAAAGATGCCTGTATAGGCTGCCGTTATTGTCAGATAGCATGTCCTTTCAATATTCCTAAATTTGAGTTTGATAAGGCTTTTCCTCAAATCCGCAAATGCCAGCTCTGTGATCACAGGTTTGCTGAGGGAAAATACTCGGCGTGCTGTGAGTTTTGTCCGACCGGCGCATCGATTTTCGGTCCGGTAATAGAACTGCTAAAAGAGGCTAAAAAGAGATTGACGCTTACTCTTGGCGAATATTACGAATATCCTGTAGCAACGGTGGATTCAAAATTCAAACTGCCCCAGAAAGTATCGGCATATATAAATCACATTTATGGCGAGAAGGAGGGAGGAGGCGCTCAATATTTGCTTCTTTCTGGTGTGCCATTTGATAAACTCGGCTTGCCAATTCTTTCTGAAATTGCTGATGCTCAAAGGACGGAATCCATTCAACGCACGATTTATTATAAGATGATTGCCCCTGTTACTTTATTGGCAGGTCTTTTATATGCTGTATATAGAAATACGAAAGATAAAGAATAATTATTTTAAAAGGAGCGATTTATGATTGAAAACAAACCAGAACCAATTGGCGGAAAGATAGTGACAAAGCCTTTCTTGGTTTTCTCTTTGTTTGCAGTAATAGCAGTGTTTTTAATCATCAAAAGATTTATATTCGGAATTGGCTCTGTGACTCATCTCAGCGACGGATATCCATGGGGGATATGGATTGCATATGATGTTGTAGTCGGCACTGCCTTTGCATGCGGCGGATATGCAATGGCGCTTCTGGTTTATGTGTTTAACAAGGGTGAATTTCACCCTCTTGTGCGCCCTGCATTGCTTGCGAGCATGTTTGGTTATACTCTTGCAGGAATTTCGATCTTTATTGATGTGGGCAGGTACTGGCAGGCATACAATCTTGTGCTGCCGCAGTTTTCCCAACTCTATTCCGTTATGTTTGAGGTTGCCCTTTGTGTTTCGACTTATATTATAGTGCTTTGGATCGAGTTTACGCCAGCATTTTTAGAAAAATTTAAAAAAGAGCGGCTGCAAAAAATAATGAGCAGAGCAGCTTTTATATTTATAGCAATTGGGGTCCTTCTTCCTACAATGCATCAGTCATCACTTGGACTGCTTGTCTATATCGCAGGACAAAAAGTTTCGCCATTATGGCAGACTAATTTTATTGCCTTGCTGTTTCTGATATCTGCAATTACAATGGGGTTCTCTATTGTAATTTTTGAATCATTTGTATCTGCTATGGCGCTGAAAAGGGAGCCTGAGACTACACTTCTGTCAAAACTTTCGGCATATATTCCTCCACTGCTTGGAATTTATATTGCTGTGAGATTTTGGGATCTTGTGGGCAGAGGGAAACTCGAACTGGCGTTAACCGGCGGCCTTGAGGCAAACATGTTTATCTTAGAAAATCTACTTTATATAATACCCACAATTATTTTACTGTCTCCAATAAATAGATCTAAGCCACGCATGCTGTTTATTTCCGCTATTTTAATGCTTCTGGCAGGGGCTGTCTATCGCTTTAATGTCTTTTTGATAGGATTTAGCCCTGGCCCTGGCTGGCATTATTTCCCTTCTTTCTCGGAGATAATGATAACTTTAGGAATAATCTCTATTGAAATAATGGCCTATATGGTATTTATAAAAAAACTGCCTGTGCTTCCAAGCATCAGACATACATAAATTTCAGGGAGGATTTATATTATGGCAAAGAGGATTGTAATTGATCCAGTAACAAGGATAGAAGGGCATCTAAGAATCGACTGCGAGATAGATGGAGGACGAGTTGTTAATTCTTGGTCATCCGGGCAGATGTGGCGGGGCATAGAGGTTATACTGAAAGGCCGGGATCCAAGAGATGCCTGGATATTCACGCAGAGATTTTGCGGTGTCTGAACAACAGTCCACGCACTGGCTTCGGTGCGTTCGGTAGAAAATGCACTCGGTATGGAGGTGCCATTAAATGCCCAGTATATAAGAAATATGATGATGGGCGCCCATGCTACGCATGATCATATTGTTCATTTTTATCACCTTGCAGCTTTAGACTGGGTTGATATTGTTTCTGCGCTGAAAGCAGACCCGAGGGCAACAGCAAATCTTGGGCAGAAACTATCTTCATGGCATGGCAACTACTATCAGGATATTAAGCAGGCTCAGGACAAGCTGAGAACCTTTGTTGCCTCAGGGCAGCTTGGGGTGTATGGAAGCGGGTATTGGGGACACCCTGCAATGAAACTTTCTCCTGAGGTCAACATGCTCGCAGCAGCCCATTATTTGCAGGCTCTGGAATATCAGAGAGAGATCAATAAGGTGGTTGCAATTTTAGGCTCCAAAACACCTCATATTCAGAATGTCGCTGTAGGCGGTGTTGCAAACCCCATCAATCTTGACAGTCAGTCAACTCTCAACATGGAAAGGCTTTATTATATCAAGACCTTAATTGATAAGACTGGAGATTTTGTAGAAAATGTTTTGCTTGTAGATACAGCCGCTGTTGCGGCATTTTATGCTGAATGGACAAAATATGGCTCTGGCGTGACTAATTATCTTTCTGCTCCAGATATGCCGATGGATACAAAAGGATCTGTTTTTGCACTGCCAGGCGGTTATATTCCAGACGGTGATATAAGCAGGTTCACATCTATAAAGAGTTATCATGACCCATTCTTCAGGAATAATGTAAAAGAGAGCATAAAACACTCGTGGTATGATGGCAACTGGGACAAGCATCCATGGGAAGAAGATACTATTCCTAAATATACTGATTTTCAGGATAAAGGCAAATACTCATGGGTTAAATCACCAACATTTATGGGCAAACCTGCTCAGGTGGGACCACTCGCAAATGTATTATGCATGTATGCAGCAGGCCATAAACCAACCATAAAATATCTGCATAAGCTGCTTGATACCATAAGCTCACTGGCAGGAACAAAGGTTGGACTTGATGCTTTACATTCAACTATCGGCAGAATTGGAGCCCGTTCAGTAAGGTGCGCAGTTCTTTATGATACGCTAAAAACGCAGTGGCAGGCGCTTGTTGACAATATTGCAAAGGGCGATATTGCAACATTTAATCCTCCTTCTTTCCCTAAAGGCGAACAGAGAGGATTTGGATTTCATGAAGCGCCGAGAGGCTGCCTGTCGCACTGGATTGTCATTAAAAACGGAAAGATAAAGAACTATCAGGCTGTAGTTCCATCAACATGGAATGCAGGGCCGAGAAACAGCAAGGATGAGCTTGGACCATACGAGGCTTCACTCATCGGCAATCCTATCGCTGATCCCGAAAAACCTCTGGAGGTTTTAAGGACTGTGCATTCCTTTGATCCATGTCTGGCATGTGCGATACATTTGTTTGATAAAAATAAGAATGAGATTGTGAAGGTTAAAGCGGTATAGGAGGAGAGTATTGAGGGTTCTTGTTCTTGGCGTCGGCAATATACTTATGATGGACGAAGGCATAGGAGTGCGAGCAATAGAGGAGATTCAAAATAGGTTTCAGTTTCAGGAAGATGTCGAACTGCTGGACGGCGGAACCTCTGGGATAGAACTCCTCGATTATATCAGCAAAAAAGACTATCTGATAGTAATCGATGCGATTAAAGGCGGATATCCTCCTGGAACTGTTTTAAGAGTGGAAGGACAAGATGTGTCTGCGCGCTTTAGGACAAGGATTTCACCTCACCAATTAGGTCTGTCAGACCTTCTTTTAGCAGCGACCTTAACAGGGGAAATGCCGAAGAATTTGGTTCTCTTTGGCATTGAGCCCAAGCGTATAGAGCTTGGACTGAGGCTCTCAGATGAGGTGAAGGCAAATTTTGATAAGCTTATTTCTACAGTTATAGAAGAAATTAGAGGCTTGGGATGTTCTGTGGAGCCAAAAAAATGCGATAATTCGAAAACAAAGAGCATATGGGGAGAGATTTAAAATTATGTGTCTGGCAATACCATCAAGGATAATCTACATTGATGGATTTAAAGCAACTGTTGATGTTTATGGTGCACGCCGTGATATTAACCTTATGCTTATGCCTGAGGATGTGAACATAGGAGATTATGTGCTTGTGCATGCTGGTTTTGCACTTCAAAAAGTAGATCAGGAGGCGGCCGAGGAGTCAATCAAAATAATAAAGGATATTCTTGAAGAGGAGCAAAGAGCCGAAGCCGCTTCAGATAATCATCCCTACCAACAGCGTAATTTCTAAATGATTTCTACAGCGGGATCCGAGCAACTATTTGAAGTTGCTTTCTTTTCCGTGTTATAGTATTTTTAAATTTTATGTGTTTTGTCAATCGATAGCTAAGGAGGTTTTTGTTTAATGCTCGTTGTACAGAAATACGGTGGCACTTCTGTTGCAAATGTCGAAAGAATTAAGGCTGTTGCAGAGCGTGTTTCAAAGACTGTAAAACATGGGAATAAAGTGGTAGTTGTTGTTTCTGCTATGGCAGGAGAGACGGATAAATTAATAAATCTTGCTTATCAGGTTTCATCAAATCCAAGAGACAGAGAGATGGATCTGCTCTTGTCATCAGGCGAAAGGATAACGAGCTCTTTGACAGCAATGGCTATAGAAGACTTAGGACATAAGGCAAAGGCTCTTACAGGAAGACAGATGGGCATAGTGACAGATACTGTTCATACTAAAGCAAAGATAGAAAAGATAATATCTGAAAGGGCTATGAGATGGCTTGATGAGGGATATGTCATTGTTGTTGCAGGCTTTCAAGGAATAACAGAGACTGATGATGTTACAACACTCGGAAGAGGAGGCTCTGATCTTTCTGCAGTGGCCATAGCGCAAGCATTAAATGCTGATCTATGCGAGATTTACACTGATGTTGACGGTGTCTACACAGCAGATCCCAGAATAGTCCCTTATTCAAAGAAGCTTGATAGAATATCTTATGAAGAGATGCTTGAGCTTGCAAGCCTTGGCTCAAAAGTGCTTCAGACGAGATCTGTTGAGTTTGCTATGAAATACAGTGTGCCTGTAGTTGTAAGATCAAGCTTTAACGATAAAACTGGAACCCTTGTTACAGAGGAGGATGAAGATATGGAAAAGGTTGTAGTTTCTGGGATTGCCCATGATGTGAATCAAGCTAAGATTACGATTATAGGAGTCCCTGACAGGCCAGGCATTGCAGCAAAACTCTTTAAGGGGATTGCTGATGCAAATATAGTCGTTGATATGATTGTTCAGAATATAAGCAGCGATGGCAAAGCCGCAGATATTTCATTTACAGTTCCCAGAACAGACAGTAAAAAGGCTTTAAAACTCACAGAGGATATAGCTAAAGAATTAGAGGCACGAGGAGTTGATCTAAGGGAAGATATTGCTAAGATATCTGTTGTGGGTGTCGGCATGAGAACGCACTCAGGAGTTGCGGCACAGATGTTTGAAACTCTGGCGCATCATGGAATAAACATAATGGCAATCAGCACATCAGAGATCAAGGTCTCTTGCCTTATAGATGCAAAATATACAGAGCTTGCAGTGAGGGTGCTGCATGATGCCTTTGGACTGTGAAAAGCAGCATACTATGAAACAAATTGAGATTTACGACACGACTTTAAGAGACGGCTCGCAGGCAGAGGATATTGCATTCTCTGTTGAGGACAAGCTGCGCATTACAGAAAAACTTGATGAGCTTGGAGTTCATTATATTGAAGGCGGCTGGCCTGGCTCAAATCCAAAAGATGCAGAGTATTTTAAAAAGGCAATAAAGCTTCCTTTGCAGAACTCTGTAGTTGTAGCATTTGGAAGCACTCATAGACCGTCTCATAAAGTTGAAGATGATCAAAATATAAAGCGCCTTATAGAATCAAAGGCGAAGGTTGTTACTATTTTTGGCAAGACATGGGATTTTCATGTAAAAGAGGCATTGAAGGTTTCCCTCAATGCAAATCTCGAAATTATTCATAACTCTGTTTCCTATCTTAAAAGGCATGTTGGAAGGGTCTTCTTTGACGCAGAGCACTTTTTTGACGGTTATAAGGCTAATCCAGAATTTGCTATAAAGTGTTTGTTTGCTGCGCAGGATGCAGGGGCTGATCGGATTATTCCATGTGATACAAATGGCGGAACCCTGCCTCATGATATAAAAAAGATAATGCAGGATGTAATTAAAAATATTAAAACACCCTTGGGCATTCATGCTCATAATGATTCAGATTGCGCAGTTGCTAATTCTATTATTGCTGTTGAACTCGGGGCAGCACAGGTTCAGGGTACGATAAACGGAATAGGCGAGAGGTGCGGCAATGCAAATCTTTCTTCGATTATTCCAAACCTTCAGATAAAGTTGGGGTATAAATGTCTGAGCGAGGAAAAACTTAAAAAGCTTAGAGATGTATCGAGATTTGTGAACGAGATAGCGAATTTAAGGCATTTTAAAAGGCAGCCATTTGTTGGAGACAGCGCCTTTGCGCATAAAGGCGGCATACATGTGAGCGCTGTCAGAAAAAAATCTGAGACATATGAGCATGTGAGGCCTGAGCTTGTTGGAAATTCAACAAGAACTTTAATATCAGACCTTGCAGGCAAAAGTAATATTTTAAGGAAGGCAGAAGAGTTCAATATCCACTTAGAGTCAGATTCGCCTAAAATCCAAGCTGTTCTGGATAAGCTAAAAGATCTCGAACATCAGGGCTTCCAGTTTGAGGGAGCGGAGGCATCATTCGAGCTTTTATTGAAAAAAGCCCTTGGACTTCATAGAAGGTTTTTCGACCTTATTGGATTCAGGGTTATTGATGAAAAGAGAAAGGAAAAAGAAGCACCTTACAGCGAAGCAACAATAATGGTGAAAGTTGGCAAGAATATAGATCACACTGCTGCAACAGGCAATGGACCTGTAAATGCGCTTGATAATGCTCTAAGAAAGGCGCTGGAGAAATTCTATCCTGAACTAAAAAATGTAAAGCTGCATGACTATAAAGTCCGTGTACTTACGGCTGGAAAAGGCACCTTAGCAAAGGTGCGAGTTCTTATTGAATCAGGAGACGATGAAAACAGATGGGGCACGGTGGGCGTTTCAGAAAACATAATTGAGGCATCATGGCAGGCATTAGTTGACAGTATAGAATATAAGCTATTGAAGGAAGAGGAGTAAGCCATATGGAATTTAGCACAAGACTGATGTTGATTCTTTAATAGTTTAAATTGGGGGGGGTTGAGATGGAAACAAAAAAATCGAAGACATTTTACAGCAAGGCTATTGAGCTGATGCCAGGGGGTGTGAACAGTCCTGTCCGCGCATTTAAGGCAGTAGGCGGTTCTCCTTTATTTATTAAAAAAGCAAAAGGCTCAAAAATTTATGATGTTGATGGCAATGAATATATCGATTATGTCCTTTCATGGGGGCCTATGATTTTGGGACATTGTCATCCATCTGTTGTTAATGCCCTCAAAGCAGCGATTGAAAATGGTACAAGTTTTGGCGCGCCTACACCACTTGAAATAGAACTTGCACAGATGGTTATCAAGGCATATCCATCAATCGAAAAGATAAGAATGGTTAATTCCGGCACAGAGGCGACGATGTCTGCTATTAGGGCGGCAAGGGGATTCACAAAGAGGGATAAGATAATAAAATTTGAGGGATGCTATCACGGACATGCTGACGGACTCCTTGTAAAGGCAGGTTCAGGGGCTACAACCTTTGGAGTGCCTGACAGCCCCGGCGTTCCTAAATCATACGCAAAAAACACAATAACCCTTCCCTTTAATGACATAAAGGCATTTAAAGAAATGGTAGCCAAAGAATGGAAGTCGATAGCCTGTGTTATCATCGAGCCTGTTGTTGGGAATATAGGATGCGTTTTGCCAAAACAGGGCTTTCTGGAAACATTAAGGAAAGAGACTCAAAAACACGGTATTGTCCTTATATTTGATGAAGTAATGACAGGTTTTAGGGTATCTTATGGAGGAGCTCAGAAATATTATGGAATAGTCCCTGATATGACCTGTCTCGGTAAGGTCATCGGCGGAGGTCTTCCTGTAGGAGCGTATGGCGGTAAAAAAGAGATAATGTCCATGATTGCGCCAGAGGGGCCTGTGTATCAGGCAGGCACTTTATCAGGCAATCCACTTGCCATGACAGCAGGCATAGAGACATTGAAAATCCTTTCAAAAAAAGGCGTATATGAAAAACTCGAAAAGACCATGAAGAATCTTGAGGAAGGACTTAAAGATGCCTCAAAAAGGGCAGGGGTTAAGACGAGATTTTACAGGGCTGGCACAATGTTCTGCACATATTTTACAGATACAGAAGTTGTAGATTACAAAACAGCAAAGACATCTGATGCACAGAAGTTTGCTATATTTTTCACTGGGATGTTGCAAAATGGAGTAAATCTTGCACCGTCTCAGTTTGAGGCAGGATTTATATCTACTGCACATGCTAATGAAGATATAAATAAAACCATTAATGCAGCATATAATGTATTAAAAGCGCTTTAAAAATAATATAAAAATAAGGGGGGAGGAAGTGTTTAATCCATTTAGATGGTTTGACGGTATAATTAAGTGGTTTTCTGAAGGTATTTCTCGCAAGGCGAAAATACTCATTTCTCTGTTTATCTTATTTTTTCTGGCAGGCATAGGTTTTGCCGGATATAAAATCAATACCTATTTTGAGAAAGACCCTGATGCTTGCAAATTATGCCATGTTCATGATTATGCACAGGAATTATGGGCTCAGAGCAAGCATAATGTAGTAGCCTGCAAGAAATGCCACCATTCAACTAAAAAGGAACAGGTAACGCAGCTTTACAGGTTTGTATTTTTAGGGCATAAGACGGTCGAACCGAGACACGGAAAAATCATTGTGCCTTCTAAACTCTGCATAGAATGCCACTGGGAGGGCAATCCAGAATATCCTCAGGCGGCTAATGTTAGTGGATCGAGATTTCATGCTAAACATGTTTTCATGGAAAAAATAGAATGCACGAAGTGTCACGGATATGTTGCACACAAATTTCTGCCTGAAGAGAGATTTTGTATTCAGTGCCATCCAAAAATGGAAGTCCACGGCACAGGAATGGAAAAATTGGCATGCATTAATTGCCATACAGACCGCACGGAGGATCTGAAGCCGGGCAGATTAAAATGTCTTTTCTGCCATAGCGCGGACGATTCTATCAGGAAAAAGCTTATCGAAGAAGGGACTATAGATGTTAAATACTTCCAGCCGTCTACTGATATTATTAAAAAGGCGCAAAAAGTAGATGCTCCTGCCAATGCGCCTATGCAGTTTAAGTGCTATGAGTGCCATCAACCCCATAAAAAGATTAGACCTGATTACGGCACATGCATAAGCTGCCACAGCGATCAGTTGCGTGTGGGTAAACATGAAATTCATATCAAAGGAATGAATATGAAATGTGTTGACTGTCATAAACCTCATTCATGGAGGGTCACAGATGCTCAGGCAAAGAAAGAGTGCGTAAAGTGCCATGAATACAAAAGTCCAGAGAGCTTTATCAGGTAGCAGTTGCGACTCGGGATAAAGGTTAGTCTCTTTTATCCCGAGTAATGATGCTGTTCTCAGGGGAGGTAACATGAACAACCATGTGTTTAGGCCGCTCTTTGTTGTAATAGGATTTGTTGTTATTATCCTGATTGCCCGCCTTTTTATTGTTCCAAAGGATTTCGGCATATGGGAAAGAGGGTACATGTATGGTTGGCATAGGAAGAGCAATGAAGATGAATGGAAAGCAGTAAAGATAAGATATCAATTTAATAACGAATACTGTAAAAACTGCCATGCTGAGCAATATGATAAATTAGTTCAGTCGTCTCATGCCATCATTAATTGTGAAAACTGTCATGGCCCTGCATTAGACCATCCTTCAGAGCCGGCAAAACTTCATATAGATAGAAGCAGGCAACAGTGCCTGAGATGTCACTCTTATCTTCCATATCCTACAAGCGGGAGAATGAATATCCGAGGGATAGACCCTGATAAACATAATCCTGACATTGAGTGCTCTATGTGCCATAACCCTCACAAGCCTAATCTTAGCGCTCCAAAGGAAGGCACATAATGATAACAAGGAGGGACTTGTTAAAATATGCGATTACAGGTATCGCAGGATTGGCTGTGCCAACAGCGGCTTTGCAGATAATTAATCCTAAAAAAATCTTTGCTGACAAAAACAACGGAGCGGAAGTTAGATGGGTCTTTCTTGTAGACACTTATAAATGTGTTGGCTGTGGTCTCTGTGTCAAGGTATGCAAAAACGAAAACGAAATTCCATATAATGCAAATGTAACAAGGACATGGGTTGAGAGATATGTTATTACGAAAGATGGAAAAGTATTTGCCGATACTCCAATTGGAGCAAGAGACGGCTTTACTACCAGCAGAATAGATCTCGGCAGAGGGAAATATCAGGATATAAAAGAGAAAGATATAAGCAAAGCATTTTTTGTTCCCAAACTCTGCAATCAATGCGAAAACCCTCCATGTGTTCAGGTATGCCCTGTGGGCGCTACCTATCAATCCGCTGACGGAGTTGTCCATATTGACAGAACATGGTGTATTGGATGCGGTTACTGCATAATGGCATGTCCTTATGGCGTAAGATTCTTCCATCCCAAATACAATGTGGCTGAAAAATGCAATTTCTGCTACCACAGGATTACAAAGGGTATGAAACCAGCATGCGTTGGAGCATGTCCTTTCAGCGCAAGGCAGATAGGCGATATTAAGAAGCCTGACGACCCTGTCACAAAAATCATAAAGACAGAGAGAACAGGGATATTAAAAGAAGAATTCGGAACAAATCCACAGGTCTACTATATCGGTCTTGACAAGGAGGTAAGATAATGACAGAGATGGTTCACGGGGAAGTCTGGACACTAAAAGAGCTTTTCACCTATCCCAATGAATTCATATACTGGAGCATACAGATCGTGATGTACCCATTTATGACAGGGCTTGTTGCAGGGGCTTTTGTCCTGTCATCATTATATCATTTGTTCGGAATAAAGCAGTTGAAGGATATGGCGAGATTTGCCCTTGTATTTTCGTTTGCCCTCCTTTTTGCAGCGCCCATGCCTATAGTTCTGCATCTTCTTCAGCCATTTAGAGGCTTTTATGTATTCATGACCCCTCACTTCACCTCTGCAATAGCTGCCTTTGGCATTGTCTTTTCTGCATATGGGGCGATAGTTGCGTCTGAGTTGTGGTTTATATACAGGAAACATTTTGTTGAGACCACCCTGTCTCTAAAAGAAAAGCACGACAAATCGCTGTCAGAATGGTTTAAATATCTCGTTTGTCGTGTGCTGACATTGGGTGCGTATGAGATAAGCGAGAAGGCTCTGAAAAAAGATGAAAAAGCTATTAAGATACTCGCAGGTCTCGGCATTCCGGTTGCATGTTTTCTCCATGGTTATGCAGGGTTTATCTTCGGCTCTGTAAAGGCAAATGCATTATGGATGACGCCTCTCATGCCTGTTATATTCATAATGTCCGCTATAGTGTCAGGTATTGCGCTTTGCATTCTTACATATATAGGCGCTATGGAGATAAGGAAATTCTTTGTACGCAAGGTTGCTGCACTGGGCAGATTGCGGTCTAAAGAAGAGATTGGCGGTGTAGACATCAATACAATAAAGACGACATCAAGATATCTTCTATTTTTCCTTATATTCGCTGTAAGCCTTGAACTTTTAGATCTTATATTCAGGGGATATACTGCTGTAAAATCGTGGGAGATACTAAGGAGCGTTATTTATGAAAAGAAGCTCATAAGTCTTTTTTTACTTCAGTATGGAATAGGAAGCCTCGTGCCTTTTATCCTTCTTTTAATGTCGGGCCTCACAATAAGAAGGGCGGTAATTATTGCAATCCTCGTGCTGTTCGGTGTCTTTATGATGAGATGGAATGTTGTTATCGGAGGGCAGGCGTTCTCTTTAACATTTGCAGGATACATGCATTACAACCTTCCGATAATTCCACATAATTGGGAAACCTTTAAGGAAGGGCTCGGCGGCGCATTGGGTGTTTTCATTATGCCATTCATACTGTTCTGGATATTCAATAAAATATTCCCTGTATTCGATTACAAAGAATCTCATTAATGTTTGGGGGAGATTTTATCTCCCCCCATGAACCCCCTCTTCTGCCCTTTGTCTTCATTATGATGTAAAATATTACCATAATCCATAATCAAACGAAAGCAGGCACAGCTTCAAAGCCTTTATCAATGCGATGAGATTATTTTACTGTCTGTTTATACTGCTGAATGCAAAGGGTGATACTGAAGTTGCCCTTAAACGGCGGGAGGGTTCGGCTCTAAGGTATCGCTGATAAAGGCTTTTCACCCATACCTGCTTTCGCTTCGAATGTTTGGCTATGGATTGTGGTATTACATCATAATACATTTGAGGGCGATCTGTGGCACTTTATGATAATGTGGAAGATATTGAGCGAGCAGAACTGTACAGGCTTTTTGCCGGCATTTTTATGAATGAACTGTCAGATGAACTCGTTTTTCATGTCAAAGAGGTGTTTGATTTAAAGTTTTCCGAAACACCTCAGCAAATAAGAATGGATTTTATCGCTCTCTTTTTAAGGTATGATTTGCATTTGGCGCCATATGAATCTCTTTACAATTATCCGATCGGCGACAGGCCAAAACTATGGGGCAAGGCTGCCGAGGAGGTGCAGGCATTTTACAGCAGAGCAGGTCTTGTGATCGATGAAGAAATAAATCTCATGCCTGACCATATATCATCAGAACTGCTCTTTATGAGCTATCTCATAGAAAATGGTGTTTTGGAGACTCAGAAGAAATTTTTTGAAAGGCATATAATTAAGTGGATACCTGAATATTGCGACATGATTGAAAATCATGCCGGCACTATTTTTTATAAAGAGATTGCAAATATATTGAAAGAATTTTTATTATCAGAAGTTGAGGAATTTGAAACAATAGGTGATTGATTGAACGAAAAGTCCCCAGAAAAGTCATTATACAAACAGCTCATTGAGGCAAGCAGTGTGGGCATACATCTTGTTGTTTCCACATTTGTTGGCTTTGCCATCGGTTACGGTCTTGACAAGCTTTTTGGCACATCGCCGTATCTTACATTTATTTTTCTGATTTTAGGTATAATTGCAGGGTTCAGGGAATTGATCAGGATTGCAAAACGACAGTGAACAGTCAAGAAAAAAGGTTCTGCCTTAACTCTGCGCTATATGCTATTCACTAACAACTCCAAAGAGGTGATTATGGAACAAGAGTCATGGGAATTAATGATTAAGAGGATATACAAGCAAGCTGCATTTGTAATTATATTGCTATCAATGATTTCTCTCTTTTTTACTGAATGGAGGGTCTCTTTAAGCATCATGATCGGCGGTCTTGTTGGCGCAGGCAATCTCAGAGGAATAGTTTGGGGTGTAACGAGCCTTCTTGGAACAGAAAAATCCCAGACAAAGATGATGGCATTGGGCATGTTCAGGCTGCTTGTAATATTTTCGATCCTAATAATATTAGCAATTTTAAAGATTATAAATGCATACGGATTTCTCATTGGGTTTACTGCCGTATTTAGTATTATAGTAAAAGAAGGTTTCCATGCGTCTAAAAACCAACAAAAAGCAGGCGGATAAGGATTAATTTTTATCTTGGATGTTCTTTTCTCCATTCGCTGGGACTTTTTTTAAGACCCCTTTTGCCCCAAATTCCGATTTTACGCTGCTGAGCTTTTTTTTGCGCATCCACAAACCGCGCTGAATGTTTAACATTTGGGGGGATTGTATAAAGAACTGCGTAACCGTCTTCGATCATCCTCTCGTTAATCAATACGCCATTTTTGTCCCATAAATAAGCAAGAAGCCTTCCGTATTTGTCTCGTTCCTCAACATCCATTTCAACGCTCACAACCCAGTCACTGACACTTATTATCTCCTTCAGATGCTTTTTTGCCTTTCTTCCCCATGGTTCCTGCTTTAGCTCAGGGGTGTCAATGCCTATAAGCCTCACCCGTTCTGTCCTTACCCTTATTGATGCGAAGCCGCTCATTCGTATGCTTACTGTATCTCCGTCATGGACATCTGTAACCCGGAATTTTTTTAAACCTGCTAATTTGCTCTTATTGAATGGTAGATTTTGGGCATTTGCAGACAATACAATAAATAAAAATGCAGCGAATGAAATAGAGATAAGAATTGTTAAAATTCCTGTATAATAAAATCGCTTCACACGCTATTTTAACATAAGCAAGGAACGGTTTGATTTTCATGCTTATTTTGGAGGCAATATGAAAAATATTATCCTTACAGGATTCATGGGCACAGGAAAGACCGAAATTGGCAGAATACTGTCAAAAAAATTAGGCGCTAAGCTTATCGATATTGACACAGAGATAGAAAAAAGGCAGAAAATGACCATAACAGAGATATTTAAACAGCACGGCGAGCAAAGGTTCAGGGACATAGAATCAGAGGTCATCAAGGAAATCGCGGATGCGGAAAATGCCGTAATATCAACAGGAGGAGGCGCTGTTTTAAGACAGGAAAACATTGATAATCTTAGAAAAAAAGGGATAATCATATGCCTTATGGCATCTCCTGAGACAATCCTGAAAAGGACTCGCCACAATAAAGACAGGCCCCTTCTTCAGGTAGAAAATCCGCTTCAGAAGATAAAGGAACTCATTGAGTTCAGGAAGCCGTTTTATGAAAAGGCTGACTTAATGGTAGATACAGAAGGAAAGAATCCGCTCGAGATCGCGGGTGAGATTATAGATAATGTAAAATCATATTAACTTATGTAAATGAGTTGCATTTCAGAAGGATTTTTTTGCATTATCAGATAAAGGAGGTAAATTCAAGATGCAATGGACAGAGGATTTATCAGTAGGTGTTGAGATGATCGACAACCAGCACAAGGAACTTTTCAGCAGGATAAACGATCTTGTAGCCGCAATAAAGCAGAGCCAGTGCAAATATAAGATAGGGGATGTGATAAAGTTTCTTGAGGATTACATAGTTTTCCACTTCGGCGAAGAAGAAAAATACATGAAAGAATATAATTATCCAGCTTATCAGGCGCATAAGGCCCAGCATGAGAAATTTATAGAAAACTTTATAGAGCTTAAAAAAGAGCTTCCAAAGCTTGAGGGCGGAACAAAGCCCGGCTCATACGACCTTTCAGTAGAGACAAATCATGTAGTTGTTGAATGGATACTCGCGCATATAGCAAAAGTTGATAAGGATCTGGGTGAATTCCTGAAAAACAAGGCCGGCTGATTATCTGTTAATAAAGAGCAACCGAGTAAAGAAGATATTGCCATAACACAGAGATTATAGCGCTGAAAATTGCCGTATATAATGCATACGGCAAAGAGCTATGCAGAATAGAGATTTTTGAAGGCAAGATAAAGGCAAAGATTGCAGAGGTGTATAATGAGATACATCAACCGCATGGGCGGGACAGAGGATAGGGATAACTGATAGAATATAAAGTAGGAGGAGCGATATGGGAACAATAACCAACGAACTTGCAGAGAAAATTAAGTCCTTGCCGGATATTGAAAAGATTAAACTGGTAGATTCTATCTTGATGCAGCTTGACAGGCCCGACCCTGAGATAGATCGTATTTGGGCGGAAGAGGCGCGTAAACGCTGGATGGCATATAAAGCCGGCAAGGTGGAGACTGTGTCTTATGAGCAGGTAATGGACAAATATCGCGCCAGATGAAGATCCGCTTTTTAAAACCTGCGCAAGCTGGTAATATATTTAATAAATTGGAGACGGAATGCAAAAGGTAAGACTCGACCTCGGTGATAGAAGTTACGATATTGTAATAGACAGCGGAATCATCTCAAATATCGGGGAACAGCTTAAAGGATTCAATTTCAGCAAGGTAGCTGTGATAAGCAATCCCACGGTTTTTAACCTTTACGGGGGTGTATTTATTAACTCATTGAAAAATGCCGGATTTGACTGCCTTGAGGTCATTATACCTGACGGAGAAGAACATAAAAATTACGGCCAGACATATCAGATACTTACCGAACTGCTCAGGAACCGTCTTGACAGAAAATCCTGCCTGATTGCGTTTGGCGGAGGGGTGATAGGCGATATTACTGGATTTGCTGCATCGATTTACATGAGAGGTATTAATTTTATTCAGATTCCTACAACCCTGCTTGCGCAGGTTGACAGTTCTGTTGGTGGTAAAACAGGGGTAAATCACGAGCTTGGCAAGAATATGATAGGCACCTTTTATCAGCCTAAACTCGTCTTAATAGATAATGAAACGCTCAAAACACTCCCAAAAAGGGAGTTGTTGTGCGGCATCGCGGAGATAATAAAATACGGCATTATATGGGATAAAGGGTTATTTGATTTCATGGAGAAAAACCGGGAGGCCGTTTTAAACATCGAGCGGGATGCGATAACGCATATCATAAGGCGTTCATGCGAGATAAAGGCAGAAGTTGTTTCCAAAGATGAGCGCGAAGCAGGATTAAGGGCGATACTGAATTACGGTCATACAATTGGCCATGCAATTGAAACAGAAACAGGTTACCGCAGATATCTGCATGGTGAGGCAATAGCTATCGGCATGCATCTTGAAGCAAAACTGTCATGGTTGCTTGGGTTTATTGATGAGAGGCAGGTTTTAAAAATAAAGAACCTGATAGATGCGTATGGTTTGCCTTCAGGACTGCCGAATGACTTGAATACCGATAAATTAGTTTCGCATATGAAGCTGGACAAAAAGGTAGAGGCAGGGGAAATGAAATTTATCCTGCCTGAGAAGATCGGGAAGGTAAAAATTCAGAAGGGCATCGATATTGAAAATATAAGGAAGGCGCTTGGTTTATGAGAAATATTCTTGTCATAGACGATGAAGCAGATATTGTTGAATTAATCTCGTACAACCTCAAAAAAGAAGGCTTTTCTGTCGATTATGCCTATGACGGAGAATCTGCCCTGAAAAAGATAAAGGGCAATAAGTATGATCTCATCATACTGGATCTTATGCTTCCTGGAATTCAGGGGCTTGAGCTTTGCAAGATTATCAGGGGCGTCCCCGAAACATCCAATTTGCCGATTATAATGCTCACTGCAAAGGGCGAAGAATTCGACAAGGTGCTTGGCCTCGAAATGGGAGCTGATGATTATATCACCAAGCCTTTCAGCACAAGGGAGTTGATAGCAAGGACAAAGGCAATTCTAAGGAGGGCAGAAAAAGCAGCAGTTTCTGAATTGCCGACTACAGCAGGAAAGGTATTGAAGATAAAGGATATGATTATAGACAGGGAAAAATACACGGTCACTGTAGATGATCGTCAGATAAAGCTGAGCGCCACAGAATTTAAACTGCTTCTGTATCTTGCAGAAAGGCCTAATAAGATTTACAGCAGGGATCGTCTTCTGGATATGGTTTGGGGGGATGATGTCTATGTGGAGCCGAGGACAGTAGATGTTCATATAAGAAGGCTCAGGACAAAGATAGAGAAAGACCCAAATAATCCAAAATATATAAAAACAATGCGCGGTGTTGGATATTTTATCGAATCGTGATCTATTTATTAATCATAATCCTTTCCATTGCTGTAATTTTTCTTGTTATCCGACTGAGTCGCATTTCAGCATCAATAAAAGAAATCTCACAATTTTTGAAAGAACTGTTATCTGGCAATCTCGATGCAAGGTTTTTCCCTAAAGGAAAGGGAGAACTTGACGGCATTGTGACGGATATCGCCTCTTTAATGGAAAAGACAAAGATAAGGCTTGATTTTGCAGAGACAGAAATGCAGCGAATGGAAGCCATATTGCGAGGCATGTCAGACGGCGTATTGATTACAGATATTAAGGGAAATGTAGTGCTTGCTAACAAGACATTTAAAAATCTCCTGACTGCAAATGAAGATATAGAGGGCAAGCAGATTATAGAGGTCTTAAGGAATGCGCAGCTTATAGACGTATTCAGAATGGCATTGGAATCAAACGGTGTCGTATCAGATGAGATTATTGTTTCGAGGCATCACAAAGATATGCATCTTATTGCCACGGCAGTACCTGTATATTCGGGAGATTCGGTAACAGGAACTGTCCTTACACTGCACGATATTACGAGGCTGAAGCAGCTTGAGGAGATGAGAAAGGACTTTGTGGCAAATGTATCTCATGAGATAAAGACGCCCATAACTGCAATAAAAGGTTTTGCAGAGACACTCCTTGACGGCGCAATGTATGACAGGGAAAATGCAGTGCGTTTTTTAGGCATGATAAAAAGTCAAAGCGAAAGGCTGAACAGCCTTGTGGACGATCTTTTAACACTGTCGAGAATAGAGCTTGGCGATATATCTATAAGAAAGACAGCAGTAAATTTTGAACAGATTGTTGATACTGTTTTTATGACACTTAAAGAGAAGGCTGATAAAAAAGGGCTTTATTTGAAAAAGGCTGTATCAGATGGCACACAGACGGTCTATGCTGATAAAGACAGGCTTATCCAGATAATACTCAATCTTGTTGACAATGGCATAAAATTTACAGAAAATGGCGGTGTAACTATGGGCATAGATAAGACAGGAGGCAGGATTACCATTTATGTTCAGGACACAGGCAGCGGTATATCGCCGAATCATCTGCATAGGCTCGGCGAGAGGTTTTATCGTGTTGACAGGGCAAGGTCGAGGGAACTTGGGGGGACGGGGCTGGGTCTTGCAATTGTCAAGCATTTAGTCAGCGCGCATGATTGGAATATGAGGATAGAGAGCACAGTAGGGCGAGGAACTAAGGTCAATATAATAGTTGACAGGTATATGTAACACTTCTTTAGGGATCAAAAAAGCTGCAACCTTTGTATGATAAAAATCATAGACATGTATGCCTTTATTTTATAGAATTAGTTATTGATTCTTTGAACTCAAAGGAGGAAAGTATGTCAAGTATGTTTTGTTATCAGTGTGAGCAGACAGCAAAAGGAAAGGGATGCACAACAATTGGGGTTTGCGGCAAGCAGCCTGATGTGGCATCTCTTCAGGACATTCTTACTTATGCATTAAAGGGTCTTTCTCTTTATGCATCAGAAGGCAGAAAAAAGGGCATTGTAGATAGGGATATTAATGTTTTTACTGTCAAGGCCCTTTTCTCAACATTAACAAATGTGGATTTTGACCCTGAAAGGTTTGCAGAATTAATACACAAATCTGTTGAACTCAGGGAAAGAATCAAGGAAAAAATTAAGGTTGACTTTAAAGAAGACTGCGCAAATTTTAAGCCTGAGAAAAACCTTGAGGGGCTGATAAAACAGGGGCAGGCGGTAATGGAAAAGGTGCCTGACCCCTCAATTGATCCTGATGTGCAGTCTTTGCAGGATACGGTTTTGTTTGGAATAAAGGGCATTGCAGCATATGCTGACCATGCACAGATTCTTGGTCAGGAGGATGATGCTGTTTATGCCTTTATACACGATGCATTGTCAGCGATGACCAAAAAAGACCTTAGCCTTAATGACTGGTTAGGACTCACATTAAAGTGCGGTGAGATAAATCTAAGGACAATGGAACTGCTTGACGCTGCAAATACAGGCTCTTATGGACATCCTGTGCCTACAAAAGTCCCTCTCGGACATAAAAAGGGAAAGGCGATATGCGTCTCAGGGCATGACCTGAAGGATATGGAGGAGATTCTAAAACAAACAGAAGGCAAGGGCATAGATATATATACTCATGGGGAGATGCTTCCATGTCACGGATATCCAGGACTCAAGAAATACAGCCATTTTTATGGACATTATGGAACTGCATGGCAGAATCAGCATAAGGAGTTTGCAGCATTCCCAGGAGCTATTATAATGACCACAAACTGCCTGCAGAAGCCGCAAGACTCATATAAGGACAATATATTCACATGCGGTCTTGTAGGCTGGCCAGGCATAAAACATATCTCTAACGGAAATTTTAAGCCAGCAATTGATAAGGCACTGCAGATGCCTGGATTTGGAGAAGATAAAGAAGACAAATATGTGATGACAGGCTTTGCAAGAAACTCTGTCCTCGGCGTTGCAGATAAGGTAATAGAGGCTGTAAAGAATAAAAATATTCGTCACTTTTTCTTAGTTGGCGGCTGCGATGGTGCAAAACCAGGAAGGAGCTATTACACTGAATTTGTAGAAAAGGTTCCAAAGGATTGCATTGTGCTGACACTCGCCTGCGGCAAGTTTAGATTTTTTGATAAAGACCTCAGTGACATTGGCGGTATTCCACGCCTCCTTGATGTTGGGCAGTGCAATGATGCCTACTCAGCGATTCAGATTGCAGTGGCGCTCTCAAAGGCATTTAATGTAGGTGTAAATGAATTGCCTCTCTCGTTGGTTCTTTCATGGTATGAGCAGAAGGCTGTTGCCATCCTGTTGACACTTTTGCATCTTGGAATAAAGAACATACGCATCGGTCCTTCGCTTCCCGCATTCATAACTCCCAATGTGTTGAATGTTCTTGTGCAAAATTACAATATAAAGCCGATAACAACGCCTGATGAAGACCTGAAGGCAATTTTAGGATAATTTGCAAAATAAAAGGGAGAGAGTATTTACATAGAATGCCCTCTCCCTTTTTTTATTTGACTTTTAGTTTTTTAAATGATAAATTTTTCTTAGTATAAGTCTAATAATAGGAGGAAGAAGATATGCTGTCAAAAATTCCAATTGACCTTGAAGCAGTAAAGAAGGAAGATATCGATAAGGAAATTTTGAGGACTGCAATTATAGCAGAGCTTGATGCCATCAACCTTTATGAGCAGATGGCGGCATTAGCAAAAAACAATAACATAAAAAAGATTCTCCTTGATGTGGCAAAGGAAGAAAAAACTCACGTAGGAGAGTTTCAGGCATTATTATTGAGAGAGGACAAGGAGCAGAAAAGGGAATTGGAGGAAGGTGAAAAAGAAGTAAAAGAAATTATAGGAAAGTAATACAGGAGGCAATATGGATGTTATCCATGCGATAAAAGAAAGACGTTCTATAAATTTCTTTGAGCAAGGAAAGGAAATTCATGATGACAAGTTAAGAGAATTGCTCGAAATATCAAATCTTTCGCCATCATCTTTTAATCTTCAGCCATGGAAAGTTGTCGTAGTAAATGACCTTGAAAGAAAAAAGATACTCAGGCAATGTGCATTCAATCAGCCAAAGGTTGAGGAAGCATCAGTGGTTTTGATAATGATTGCTGACCCAAAGGCGATGGAGGAAAACATAAACAGGATGCTTGACAGTTGGCAGGAACTTGGATATATGAAATCTGAGATGCGTGAAACATATAAAGGAATGACGAATAATCTTTATGGCGAACCTGATAGCCTAAAAAGAAAGATCTTTGCTGTTAAAAATACATCCCTGTTTGCAATGAATCTTATGCTTGCTGCAAAAGGACTTGGGCTGGAAACGCATCCTATGGATGGTTTTGACGAGGAATGCATAAAAAAAGAGTTCAATATACCAGAGGATAAGACAATACTGATGCTCATAGCAGTCGGCTATTTAAGGCAGGGGATAACCTTACTTTCGAGGGCGTTCAGAAGGAACATAGATGAGTTCGTAAAATACAATTCTTACTAAAACACAATAAAAAAGAGGAGGTCTTATGGGTTATACACTTGTTGCTTTAAAAGAAAAGATTTTGGAGATGTATCCTGAGATTGTACAACATAGCATTTCTGTTGGGATTGATTTTAATGAAGAGAAAAATGCCTATATTATTGATTTCAAAAGGAATAATCAGGAACTGACAACACATCTTGAAAAAAAAGATGCAGATGACTGCATGAACAATATAAAATGCATTTATCTCGGGGTTCAGGTCGGACAATTTATAAAAAACTTTGAAGAAAGGAAATAATTTTAAAGGAGGCGAGGTATGGAGGTAGTTGAGTATTCTGGAGGAAAGGTAATGCTTGATGACGGGGATTATCTCGTTAATTTTAATGACTGGAATGAACAAGTAGCATGCATCCTTGCAGAGAAGGAAGGGATTGAGGAGCTTACGAAAGATAGGATAGCCGCACTGAAATTCATAAGGGATTACTACAAGGAGTATAATTTTTTTCCAATTTTCAATGCGGTTTGCAAAAATATTCACCAACCAAAAAACTGCATTAATGAACAGTTCATAGAGCCTCTGAAGGCATGGAAGATAGCAGGACTGCCTAAGCCTGACGAAGAAATGATAAACATTTTAGAGGGACAGACACCCACATAAAATGAACAGACTTTCCTCTGAGAGATCGGCTTATCTCAGACATTCAGCATATCAGAAGATTGACTGGCATCCATGGTCTGATGAGGCATTCAAAAAAGCTGAAAAAGAAGACATGCCTGTTTTTCTAAGTACTGGTGCAGTGTGGTGTCACTGGTGCCATGTTATGGCAAAAGAGTGCTTTGAGGATGAGGAAATAATTAGCCTACTGAATGAAAATTTTATTTGCATAAAATTGGACAGGGATGAAAGGCCTGATATAGACCGGAGGTTTCAGTATGCTGTTGCTGCAATGGGATCCAGCACAGGATGGCCTTTAAGTGTCTTTCTCACTCCGAATAAAACCCCATTTTTTGGGGGCACATATTTTCCGCCAGAGGATATGCATGGAAGGCCGGGATTTAAAAAAATCCTGAATGCGGTATCAGAACTTTACAGGTCTAAAAAAAGCGAGGTTTACGAATACAGCAACAAGCTTATGAATCTGCTTAAGCCAGAGCAGTTATCAGAGAGCGGCATAAGCGAGGCAATGCTGAATGATGCTGTTGAGAAAATGATATCTCAATTTGATCCGCAAAACGGGGGTTTTGGCACTGCCCCAAAATTTCCTATGCCCGGAGCAATAGAGTTTTTGATGAACAGATATTTTTTCGATAACAAGGAATCAATCTCTATAACCGTAAGGAAGACACTTGAGGCTATGGCAAAGGGCGGGTTTCATGACCAAATAGGAGGAGGCTTTCACCGCTATTCAACTGATGAGTCATGGATAATCCCGCATTTTGAGAAGATGGCAGATGACAATGCATGGCTATTGAGGAATTATATTAACGCATATTTATTGCTTAAAGATGAATACTTCAAAGATACGGCAGCGGATATTATAAGCTTTCTCAGAAGCGAATTCTCTGATCCTGCAGGCGGATTTTATGCAAGCCAGGATGCTGATATCACACCTGATGACGAAGGGGGCTATTTTACCTGGACAGAAGCTGATTTCAAAAAAATACTTAATGAAGAAGAATACAGGATATTGTCTCATCATTTCTTTCATAACAGAGGAACAATGCATCATGATAAGTCAAAAAAAGTGTTGTTTGTAGCCTTAGAGCCAGAAGAAATATCAAAAAACACAGGAATAGATTTAGAAAGAATTTATGAAGTAATAAAAGAGGGCAAAAAGAAATTATTGAGGGAGAGAAATAAAAGAGAGGCGCCATTTATTGATAGAATATTTTATACATCTCTGAACGGCATGCTTATCACAGCCTTCTTAAAAGCCTTCAGGGTTTTTAGAGATGTTGATTTAAAGAACCATGCGATTAAGAGCCTTGAGAAAATAATCCAAATACACTTTACTGAAGACGAGCTGTTTCATGCATTTGGTGTAAAGGCTATGCTCGATGACTATGTATTTTTAGCAGAGGCATTGATTTACTCATACGAGATTACAGCAGATAAATCCTATCTTGATATGGCAGAAAGGCTTATGAGGTTATGCATAGATAGATTTTGGGATAAAAATGAATATGGATTTTTTGATTCAGAGGATGCTGTCTTGGGGCTGAAACTTAAAATAATTGAGGATATACCCCATCCATCAGCTAACTCTGTTGCAATAATATTGCTCCTTAAGCTCTATCATCTGACAGACAACAATGACTATCTGCAAAAGGCAGAACAGGCATTAAAAGGCTTTTATGCAAAAGCTAAAGACATGGGCATCCATGCAAGCTTTTATTATGTTGCTATAGATGCCTATTTCAATATGCTCAGGCTCGCACTTCATACATCTCTAAAAAGTGAATTAACAAATACAGCGCTATCACACTTTAGCCCGTATACCACTGTAGCCTACAAAGAAGACTATGGGTATATAATTCCATGTCTTAAATCTGAATGTTATGAGCCATTGTATAGCCAGAAGGAATTGACGGCTTTTCTTGAAGCAAGGCGCAAATAAAAAGGGTGGCTATTTTCAGCCACCCTTAAAGCTTAAAAAACAAATCTTATTTTACTGCGTCTTTTAATGTCTTGCCTGCTGTGAACTTTGGAACCTTTGTAGCAGGAATCTTGATCTCAGCGCCTGTTCTTGGATTGCGGCCTTTTCTGGCCTTTCTCTTAGATACTGAAAAAGTTCCGAAGCCAACGAGTGTAACCTTCTGCCCTTTTTTAAGAGCAGCCTTTACGGAATCGATAGTTGAGTCGAGAGCCTTTCCAGCATCTGTTTTTGTAAGACCTGCATTAGCTGCGATCTTATCAATAAGTTCTGCTTTTGTCATCTACTTAATCCCCCCTTTCTTTTGTGGAATTGTTAACTGCCAATGATTTGCTATAAACATTACCAATAAAAATAGTATTTGTCAAGAAAAAAATGCAATCAGTGACCGTTTTTAAGGGAGGGGTAAGGTTAAACAATTTTTAAATATTCAATAAGGTATTTTCCGGTGTATGAGTTTTTGGCATATTTTAATTCTGAAGGAATGCCTTCGAATACTATATTTCCGCCATTTTCTCCTCCTTCTGGTCCGAGATCAATAACCCAGTCCGCCTGTCCTATAACATCAAGGTTGTGCTCGATTATAACTACTGTATTGCCTGCATCCACAAGTCTTTTTATTATTTTCATGAATTTCAATATATCATTATGATGAAGTCCTACCGTTGGCTCGTCAAGAATGTATAACAGTGAAGAGTGACGAATAGCAGATGAGGAATTTAATTCCGCACAGATTTTCAGTCTCTGCGCTTCTCCACCTGAAAGGGTAGTGGCAGGCTGTCCGAGTTTCAAATAATTGAGTCCGATGTCCTTCATCAATCTGAGCTTTGAAGCTATTTCATGAACATCTGAAAAAAAATCAGATGCCTCATCAACTGTCATTTCGAGGATATCGCTTATATTCTTACCTTTGTATGTAATTCTTAGCGCCTCTTCCTTATATCTTCTGCCTTTGCAGTCTTCACATTTCACGAATATATCCTCAAAGAAATACATTTCCATTTTTTGATATCCTTCGCCTTTGCATGTCTCGCATCTTCCGCCGGGTATATTAAACGAGAAAAAGCCTGGTGAATATCCATGGGCTTTTGCCTCTATTTGATTTGAAAACAGTTTTCTGACAGGGTCAAATATCTTAAGATATGTTACTGGATTTGATCTTGGGGTCTTTCCAATAGGCATCTGGTCTATAAGCCTTACTCCTTTTATTCTTTCAATACCGTCAATCTTTTTATAAGAGAGTGGGGATTTTGGTTCAATTCCGAAATGCCTTGCCAGCGCTAAATATAATGTCTCTACAATCAGACTGCTTTTGCCGGAGCCAGAGACACCTGTCACAACAGTGAAAGAATTGAGGGGAATTTTAAGAGTTACATTTTTGAGGTTGTTTCCTGACGCACCGTGGAGAGTGAGAAATTGAGAGGGTGAGGGGATAAGAAGTTTAGATTTCTTATCCTCCCAACCTCTTAACTTCTTAATTTCTTGCTGTCTAAGATATCGCGCAGTAAGAGTGTCTGTCTTCAAAAAATCATCCATCGGCCCTGAAAATATGACCTCGCCTCCCATTTGTCCTCCTCCATGTCCCATTTCAACCACCCAATCGCTTGACGAAATGATATTTTTATCATGCTCCACAACTATAATAGTATTGCCATGCGAAGAAAGCTCTCGCATTATTTCTGTGATTCTATTTGTATCCCTTGGATGAAGACCTATGGTAGGTTCATCGAGTACATAAAGGGTGCCTGTAAGAGCAGATGCAAGCTGATTTGATAAGTTAACTCTCTGATACTCTCCACCTGAAAGGGTCTTTGCCTGCCTGCTTAGTGTTAGATAATCAAGACCAACCCTTTCAAGAAATTTAAGCTTTAAAGTAATCTGCTTGATCGCCTCTTTTGCGATATTTCTCTGCATAGGAGATAATTCAAGATTTTCAAGCCAATGTAAGATTTGTGATACAGGCATGCTCGATAAATCAGCAATATCCAAACCGCCTATTTTATATGCGAAGGCGCTTTCACAGAGCCGCTTGCCTCCACATTTAGGACAGACTTTTGGACTTCTATAACGACTCAACAAAACCCTTACATGTAGTTTGTATCTTTTGCTTTCAAGTTCTTCGAAAAAGGCATTTATGCCATAAAAGTGCTGATTGCCTTTAAATAACAAGTCCCTTTCTTCAGGTGTCAGCTCATTGTATGGGTTATTTAAGTTCAGATTGCTCTTTTTAGCCCCTTTTATCATCTGTGTTTTCCACCATGAGTATCCTGGTTTTTCCCAAAGTTCAATTGCCCCTTCTGAAAGAGAAAGGTGTTTGTCAGAAATTATGAGATTTTCATCATATGTCAGTATGTTTCCGAATCCTTTGCATTCAGGGCATGCGCATAATGGATGATTAAAAGAAAATAAAGTAGGAGAGGATTCTGGCAGCTCAATATTACAATAATCGCAAGCATTTTTTGAGGAGAACCTCAAAGTCAGTAACGACTGATTATTACTCGTTACTGTTAACTCGTTACTGCTTTTTTCTTTGAAGATAATTACCTTTAATCTTTCTTTTCCCTCTCTCCATGCCATCTCTATCGAGTCTGCCAATCTCGGCTCATCCCTTATGACAAGCCTGTCAAGAACGACCTCAAACGGTGGAGTAATGGAGTGATGGAGTGATGGAGTTCTATCGATTTCGCTTATATCAACTGTTTTCCTATCAATCCATATCCTGTAAAACCCCCGCTGTTTGAGGCCTTCTATGGATTCCCCTGTCTTGAATAAGATAACCGCCTTTTCATCCCGATATTTTTCTAAAAGCTCGGAGACTATCTGTGATGCGTCCCATTTCCTTATTTCTTTTCCGCATATGGGGCAGTATGCATCAGCGATTTTTGAATATAAAATCCTGAAGAGATCATAAAGCTCTGTTAATGTGCCGACAGTTGAGCGAGAGCCTTTGACAGGATTTTTTTGCTCCAGTGCAATTGCAGGCCTAATGTTGTATATTGCATCAACATCAGGCCTGTCAAGCTTTTCCATAAAGAGCCGTGCATAGGTTGAAAGCGATTCTACGAATCTCCACTGGCCCTCTGCAAAAATAGTATCAAAAGCTAATGAAGACTTGCCTGAGCCAGAAATGCCGGTGATTGCAATGACTTTGTTGTGCGGCAGTCTGATAGTAATGTTTTTGAGGTTATTCTGTCGAGCGCCTTCGATTATTAGTTCACGGATAGACATTTTAATATTTTAACATTTTGGCATCTTTGTTTTATAATGGAGAAATGCTTAAACCCATAGAGGACAAAGTCATATCAGGACAGAGGCTAACAAAAGAAGATGCGGTTGCATTATTTCAAAACGATGACATATTCGCCATGGGCAGGCTTGCATCACATGTGGCAGAAAAGAAAAACGGTAATAAGGCGTACTTCATAGTCAACAGGCATATAAACCCCACCAATATTTGCGTAAACCGCTGCAAGTTTTGCGCATTCAGCCGTTCCAAGGGGGAAGAAGGCGCTTATGAATTAACGATTGATGAGATTATCGAAAAACTGAAAGACGCTCACGGGTCACGGGTCACGGGTCACGGTTTTTCAGAGGTTCACATTGTCGGCGGACTCCATCCAGATTGGCCTTTTGGTTTTTATCTTGAAGTTCTTTCAACTGTAAAAAAGGAGTTTCCTGATATCGCCATCAAGGCGTTTACAGCAGTAGAGATTGATTATATGTCTAAGATCAGCGGCCTTAACCTTGAAGAAACACTGAAGGCACTTAAGAAAAGCGGACTTGACCTTATGCCTGGAGGCGGGGCGGAGATTTTTGCCGAAGGCGTGAGAAGCAGGCTTTGCCCTGAGAAGATATCCGGCGAAAGATGGCTTGAGGTCATGGAAATTGCTCATAAAACCGGAATAAAGACTAACGCGACTATGCTTTACGGACATCTTGAAGGCATTGAGGAGAGGGTTGACCATCTTATTAAATTGAGGGATTTGCAGGACAGGACAGGCGGTTTTCAGGCATTCATACCGCTTGCATATCATCCAAAAAATACAGAGATCGGAGGTTTCTACTCATCGGGGATCGATGATTTAAAGACAATAGCAATAAGCAGGCTTGTGCTCGACAACTTTGACCATATAAAGGCGTACTGGATAATGTTGGGCGAAAAGATCTCGCAGGTTGCGCTCTTGTTCGGCGCGGATGACATTGACGGCACAATAATCGAGGAGAAGATAACGCATTCGGCAGGAGCATTGAGCGAAGATGGAATGACAAAAGAGGAATTGATATGTTTAATAAAAAAGACCGGCAAAACGCCTGTGGAGAGGGACGCGTTTTATAAGCCGGTGAAAGGATAAAATAAACATTTCATAGAATCGCTGAAGACCTACTGCTTGATGCATAATGCGTGATGAGACGACGGATAGTTTTTTACCCATTGCGCATTATGGATTACGCACGAATGAAAAAGGTATTATAATGTGCATGAAATGGCCAAAAAGATACGGGTTGAATTAGAGGATAGATGAATAACCAGATTTTATACACCATTGGACATTCAAATATCCCTGTTGATGTGTTTTTAAAACAGCTTCACGATGCAGGGATTGAGGTGCTTGTTGATGTAAGGTCATCGCCTTATAGCAAATATGCCGCTCAGTTTAATAAAGAAGAATTAAAGCATGTTTTAAACAGGGAGGGCATAAGGTATCTGTATATGGGAGACAGCCTTGGAGGAAGACCATCTGACAAGAGTTGTTATGTAGGTGAGAATCCTGATTATGATGCGATAAGGCAAAAGGATTTCTATAAAACAGGGCTTGATAGACTTATTAAAGGCATTGCACTGTATCGTATTGCTATTATGTGTTCGGAAGAAGATGCGATGAAGTGCCACAGGCGAAATCTTATCGGCGTGG
Organism: Nitrospirota bacterium; assembly: GCA_037441185.1. GTDB lineage: Bacteria > Nitrospirota > Thermodesulfovibrionia > Thermodesulfovibrionales > Dissulfurispiraceae > JBBISP01. The sequence continues at coordinate 61,199 of JBBISP010000010.1, forward strand.
ATATATATGCAAAAGGAATACAGGTGATTCATATTCGGGGAACAGGAGTTATGGAAGAAGATAACTTCTCCGATAGAAAGATAGCAGAGGCGCAGGCGGCATTGTTTTAGCGGTATGACAATATATACGATAGGATATACAAAAAAGACAGCAGAGGAATTTTTTAATATTCTGAAACAGCATAATATTAGACAAATTGTTGATGTTCGCGAGAATAATACATCTCAACTTGCAGGTTTTACAAAAATGAACGATTTGAGGTTTTTTGCAAAGGAAATTCTTAATGCTTCTTATATTCATTTGCCGGAGCTTGCTCCTGATAAAAATATTAGGGAGATTTACAAGAAAGATAAAGACTGGACAAGACACGAGGAAAGTTTTTTGGAACTTATGCAAAAAAGAGCCGTTATAGAAAAGTTTAGAAGCGCCAATATATTTGTTGATCATTGCGTTCTTCTGTGTTCAGAACCTTTAGCGGATAATTGCCACAGAAGGCTGATTGCAGAGCTTTTTAAGGATGCGATATATACGGATGCTTTAATAATTCATCTATAAAAGAGGGCTATTATGGAAATATTGATAACGGATTTGACTTATATGAAAAACGGTATATGTATAGCTGGCATAGATATTAATACTGGCAAGAATGTAAGACCAGTCTTAAATTTCAAGCATATCCAGCAGGAATACGCAGAAGAGAAAAATATTGCTCCCTGCGCTATTGTTGAATTTAATGTTTCTCAAAAAGAAAATATTCAAAAACCTCATATTGAAGATGTTGTTTTTGTTCCCGATGATACAAGGGTTATCAGGTTTGTGACCCAAAATGAATGGAAAAATTACATGGACAAATACAGCAGCGATTCACTGCAATCGGCATTTAACAACTGTATTACCGAAAATAAAGGAATACCTCCCTTAAGCGATTGTGGTTCACTTGCTATTGTTAAAGCTCAAAATATCAAAGTTAATTTCTTTGACAGCGATACTGACGCTGTATTGCCATTTAAATGCCGTGTTAGTTTCCATTGCAATAGCGGTCAATATCACTTGCCTGTTACTGATTTGCAGTTTATTGATTACTGCATTGAACGGTTTGACAGAGGAGACTCAAGGCAGACAGTTAAAGCTGAGATAGAAAAGGTTATAAATGAGAGCTGTTATATTTTTCTCAGAATTGGATTGACAAGACCTTTTAAAAAGGCTGTTGATGCAGATGAGCTTTGTTATTTACAGATTAACGGCATATATACCGAAGTTCTTGATGGAATGATCCGAATGTTTGAAAGAGACTCTTTAGGCTATAGACAAGCCAGCAGTAGACCACAGAACACAGAGAAAATAAATTGCCTGCAATTTAAAATTTTTAATATACCGCTCAAGAATGCAGAAAATTCACTTGTAGAATTGAACAGTTTTTTAAAAGATGTGGATGTTAAGAGGGTTTTTGCTAATACAATAAATGATAATTCATGGAGTATTCTTATCGGCTACACTGCTATTGTGTCAGGGCAGAGAAATGAAAAAGATGAAAAACTGCTTTGTGATTCATTATCAGAACTCACTGACTCTGAAAAAGCGATGTATGAACATTTAAGACAGTGGCGCAATGATAAAGCTAAGTCTCTGAACTTGCCTGAATATATGATTTTTTCGAATAAAAGCCTAATGTCTATAGCAAAATTTCGTCCTAAAACAATTGAAGAACTCTTACAGATATACGGAATAGGAGAAAAAAAGGTGAGGGATTGGGGAGAGGATATAATAAACTTGATTTCTATCGAATAGGGTTTCACAAAATTTCCTCTCCCCCTTCCCTGAAGCATCCATTTAGGATGTTTCGGTTCCTCTCTCTTAAAGAAGAAGGGAGAGAGGTTAGAAGGGTCAATAACCCCTCACCAATGGGCTTATCTCATACAAAAACTTGACTTTCTATTAATTGACAGTCATACTTTAGTATGAAGTTTATCATACTGGAGGTTTTGTTATGGCACATGCAGTTAAATTAGCTATCAGCATAAGCGATGAAGACTTTTCAGCAATCGAAACTATCAGGAAAAAAGAAGGGCTTACCAGAAGCGGCGTTATAACCGAGGCTATTCGTCTTTTGCGGAATAAAAAAGAAAAAGAACGCCTCATCCGACTTTACGAAGAAGGCTACCGCAAGCATCCGGAGAGCGTTGTCGAGATAAAGGCCAAGGAAAAGGCGGTCATTGATGTTTTGTCGAAGGAGGACTGGTAATGAAACGAGGCGAAGTCTGGTGGGCTGATATTCCCGCGCCTATAGGCAGGCGTCCTGTGGTATTGCTTTCAAGGGATGAAGCGTATGCCGTCAGAAATGCGGTAACGGTTGCTGAAGTGACGAGAACTATCCGGGGCATTCCTGTAGAAGTGCTGCTTGGAGCAGAAGACGGCTTGCCCAAAAAGTGCGCGGTCAATCTCGATACGATTATGACTATGCGTAAAGAACTTCTAATAGAAAGAATTGCATTGCTCAAAAGCGAAAAAATGGAAGAAATACAAAAGGCTATAAAATTTGCATTGGATTTGGAGTAGATAATTAAAATGCCTGAATCTTTAATAGAGCAACTGCCGAAGATCGTTGCCGAGGGTAAGAAAGAGGTTGAGCGGATACTTGAGCGATTGTCAGGGCCGAACAGGCTGACCTTGCAGACCAACGAATATGTCCTTCCTTCAAAGGACAAGTCCGGGCTTTTCCGCGGACAGTTGAAGCAGATCACCGAGCAAGAGTGGCACAACAGGCTTGTCTATGGCGACAATCTGCTGGTGATGCAGGCGCTGCTTGCAGGCGACCCAGAGACAGGGCTTCCCTCTATGCGCGGTAAGATTGATTTGATTTACATTGACCCGCCTTTTGACAGCAAGGCGGATTACAGGACAAAGATAACCTTACCCCCCCTTACTCCCCCCCTTGAAAAGGGGGGGACAAAAGGGGGGGTAGTCATCGAACAAAAGCCTACTGTGCTTGAGCAGTTCGCCTATTCAGACACATGGAAGGACGGCACTGTCAGCTATCTAAAGATGATATATCCGCGCCTTGTTCTGATGCGTGAACTCCTGAGCGAACAGGGCAGCATCTATGTCCACCTCGACTGGCATGTGGGGCATTATGTGAAAGTGCTGATGGATGAGGTGTTTGGGAAAGAGAATTTCAGGAATGAGATTTACGTTAAGAGAATACGAAAGAATG
>JBBISP010000011.1:0-63962 GCA_037441185.1 Nitrospirota bacterium
CATTACGCCCTTTTCACCGCACTTCGGGCATTTTTGCGGCTTGCATCTTCCCTCTTTGGTCGCCCCGCATTTGCTGCATTTAAACACAGCCATTTTAATCACCTCCTTTTTTTTGAGTCATAAGTCATTGAGTTATTAAGTTATTAAGGCATTTAAATCATAAAGACACGGTCATTAATGACTTATTGACTCAATGACTTAATCACTGATTTTTTTGCACTTAGGGCATATATGGATATCGCCAACTCCAATGTCTTTTCCAGAGACTACCGCCTCCTTGGCCTCCGCATAGAGTGCCGCATGTATCTTCTCAGCCTCAAGCGCGTAGTGCATCGACCTGACTGCTCTCTGTTCATCCTGCAACTCAGCGACTGCCTTGTATGCAGGATACATTTCATCAACCTCAAAATTCTCACCTTCGATGGCAGCGCCAAGGTTATCAGATGTTGTATTGAAACCGTCGAGTGCATTGAGATGGTTTGTCGCATGCACTCTCTCTGCATATGCTATGGCCCGTAGCAACCTCGCTATGTTTTTATAACCCTCTTGTTCTGCCTTGTCGGCGAATATGAGATACTTCATGCGCGCCTGACTTTCTCCAGCAGAGGCCGATTTGAAGATTTTCTTTTGTCATTGGATGCATATAGCTCGCCTCCGTTATAAGTTTTTGCCCCCTCCGGCAGTGATCAAAGAGCCGTACCGGAGAGGTAGGGCTCTTTATGTCCTGTATAGTTTACTCATGTGATGGCCTCGCGGTATCTTTAGTAGAGGGCGGTAACACTGGCAGCTGAAGCGCATCCTTAGGTATCTCTCCCGTAAGCAACCTGAGGAATGCTGTTATCGTCCTCACCTCGTCATCTTTTAGTGTCTTGCCTAATTGAATGTCAGCCATGATTTTGACTGCTTCGTCCAGTGTCCATACTTGACCATCATGAAAATATGGATATGTCATTTCGATATTTCTAAGTGTTGTCATTTTAAACATGTTCATATCCTCGGGCCTCTTCGTTACATTATATCTTCCTTTGCTTGGATTTTTGGTGTTGTATGGTTTTACAACCCCGAGTTTCTGAAAATCGCCGCCGAGGGCAATGCCATTATGACAGCTTACACAACCTACATTTACAAAAAGTTTTAACCCCTTTTTCTCTTCATTGTTTATCGCTTTTTCATCTCCTAATAGGAATTTATCAAATCTTGATGGCGTCAGAAGTGTTCTTTCAAATGCAGCTATTGCATTCGCAATGTTATCAAATGTTAGAGACTCTTTGTCTTCTGGAAATGCCTTTGAAAAAAGTTTCCTGTATTCAGGAATTGACTTTATTCTGTCTACTGCTGCCTGCTCATTCGGCATTGCCATCTCAAGAGGATCAAGGATTGGCCCTTTTGCCTGTTCCTCTAAATCTTTTGCCCTTCCATCCCAGAACTGTGCCTTGTAAAAGGCAGCATTAAAGACAGTTCCTGAGTTTACAGGACCTAATGCCCACTTATGCCCTATGTCTACCGGGAGATTGCTCATACCGTACGTCGCAATGTTATGACAGGTGTTGCAACTGAACAGTCCACTCTTTGAGAGCCTTGGGTCATGATAGAGCATTTTCCCCAACTTAACCTTAACAGGTGTCACCGGATTGTTAGGATTATCTACAAATTTCATGGTAATTGGTTTGAAATGCTCGAGATAATTCTGAGGTAACTGCATTTCGGCGATAGTCAGCGAAGAGAAAGTAACGACAAATGTTATAATTAACAAAATTACGGCTATTTTTTTCATTTCCGATCCTCACTTTATCAGTCGTTAGAGGGGTCAAAGACTCCTCATCTGAGTCTTATAGCCTTTATGCATTTGATAATTCACCACCTTTCCAAGGCTATAGACCTAACTATTGAGTGTTTCAAATACAGAATATTTTTCACTGTTTATTTTTCTCTCTTACACTTATGACATAAGCCGTAAAACTCTACATGATTACCTGTTAATTCAAAGCCTTTTCTGTCGCTATCCGGCACCTCAAGGTTATAGCGAATATGAATATCTATAATCTTTTTACATCTGATGCAAATAAGATGATGATGCGGCTCTGTATTTGGATCGAATCTTTTTTTATCAGGGTCGATAGTGAGTTCCAGAAGGCTGCTCCTTTGTCTCAATGTTTCGAGGGTGTTGTAGACCGTTGCAAAAGACATTGTAGGGAACCTCTTTGAAACTGCCTTGTAAATATCCTCTGCTGATGGATGATCTTTATTGCCGTCAAGATAGTCTAATATTGCAATCCTTTGAGGCGTAAGCTTTAATCCTATATCTTTATATTTTTCCATATGCAATCTTTTTATATTTATTCTTAGTTAATAAAGATTATCACATTAGAATTATTATTGTCAAGTAATTTTTTTAATTAACTGCTGAAGGAATGGTATATGAAATGTTAAACTAAAAAATGGCGGAAGATATTCTCATTCGTGGCGTTAACTGGATTGGAGATGTAATTATGACCATGCCTGCTATAAGGGCATTGAGAAAGGCATATCCTGAATCAAAAATCAGCCTGCTCATAAAGCCGTCTGTCTCGCCAATTTTTGAGAGGGACCCAAATATAGATGAAATCATGTTATATGAAAAGAGCTTTTCAGGGGTATTCGGGAAATTGAGGCTTTCAATGAAGCTAAGGGGAGGGCATTTTTCAAATGCTATTCTTTTACAGAATGCCTTTGATGCTGCGCTCATAACATTCCTTGCAGGTATTCCAGAAAGAATAGGATACAACAGGGATAGAAGGGGATTTCTTCTTACAAAACCGATTAGTTTCAATGGCAATGACAGAAAGATGCATCATATAGATTATTATCTTACCCTTCTTAAAGCAGCAGGCATAAATGCGGAATATTCAAATCCATGGATTTATCTTTCCATTGATGAGCGGTTATCAGCACGGGATAAACTATCATCGCTTAAAAGACCGATTCTTGGAATAAATCCAGGCGCCACATATGGCTCTTCGAAGAGATGGTTTCCTGAAAGGTTTGCAGAGGTTGCAAACTGGTTTATAAAAGAGACAGGCGGCAGTGTTTTAATTTTCGGAGGCAGAAATGAGATAGATATTGCAGAGGAGATAGACAAGCATATAGATGAGAATAAACTCTTCCTGGCTGGAATGACTTCACTCAGAGAACTTATTGCGCTTATTTCAGAATGTGATGTATTCGCAACCAATGATTCTGGGCCTATGCATATCGCCTATGCAGTTGGAACCCCAATAGTTGCTATCTTCGGCTCAACGGATCCAGATTTGACAGGCCCTGTGGGAAACAATAATATTGTAATCAAAGCAAACCCTTCATGCAGTCCATGTTTTGAGCGGACATGCAAGGATAATGATATGAGATGCATGTATACTATAACACCGGAAGATGTATATTTAGGCGTTAAAGAATTGGTATCCACTAAAAGGGCTGTGTTTTTTGACAGGGACGGCACATTATGCAGGGATGCCGATTATCTGAACAACTGGGATGACTTTGAAACCTTCCCTGAAATTGCAAGTCTTAAAAGATTAAAAGACAATGGCTTCTTATTGATAGGCGCAACCAATCAATCAGGCATTGCGAGGGGAATTATTAATGAATCCTTTGCAAAAGATGTTAATCAGATATTTATTGATAAATACGGTTTTGATGATTTCTATTTTTGTCCTCATCATCCTGACGAGTATTGTTCATGCAGAAAACCCGAACCAGGAATGCTTTTTGAAGCAAGGGCAAAGCACAGAATAAATCTTAAGGAGTCATTTGTTGTCGGAGATAAAGATGCGGATATGCTTCTCGCAAAGGCAGTTGGCGCAAAAGGCATTTTGGTAAAAACAGGCAAACAGCAGCAATCGGATTATGCTGATTATGTAGTTAAAGGCATTAAAGAGGTTGTTGATTTAATATTATCAAATGGATAAAATTCCTATTAAGAAGAATCCTAAAAAGATATTGATTATCAAACCAAGTTCATTAGGCGATATTGTGCACAGCCTTCCATTTCTTAATGCTATAAATAATACTTTCCCTTATGCTGAAATACACTGGGTAGTAGCAAAGGGTCTTGAAAGTCTTCTCGAAAACCATCCCATGATAAAAAGACTCTGGGTAATCAATAAAGACCAGTGGAAGAATTTGAAGAAAATAAAAAAGACAGCATCAGAGCTTAAAAATCTCTTTAAAAAACTTGCTGATGAATCATATGACATTGTCATAGACCTTCAGGGGCTTCTAAGAAGCGGCATATTGACATATGCAACCAGCTCTCCTATAAGGATTGGTTTTAAAGAGGCAAGGGAGGGCAGCAGCCTTTTTTATACGAATAAAATTGAAAGTGGAATGGAAATACATGCAGTGGACAGGTATTTGAAGATAGCATCTGCAATCGGCTGTGAGATTGAAGATGTGAAATTCCCTATGCCGCTTATTAAAGAATCTGAAAATATAAAAAAACTGAAGGAAAATAATAAGGATTATGCAGTGCTTGTTCCAGTCGCTAGATGGGAAACAAAAAAGTGGCCGTCTGAGAATTTCGGCAAACTTGCATCTATACTCAATTTAAAATCTGTAGTGGTGGGTAGTTTAAGCGATGCTAAAATAGCTAATGAGATTGAACTTTGTTCTGGTGGAAAAGCATTGTCAATGGCAGGAAAGACAGATATGAAAGATCTTATATCCATAATTAAAGGCTCAAAATATGTAGTCACTAATGACTCAGGGCCAATGCATATAGCTGCTGCTGTTGGGGTCAAGGTGTTTGCTTTATTTGGTCCTACAAATCCGTTGAGAACAGGCCCTTATGGAGATGATAATGTTGTTATCACATCAGGGGCATCTTGCTCCCCTTGCTACAAAAAGAAATGCAGAGATAAACACTGCATGGATAGCATTAGTGTGGGCATGGTATATAATACTATAATGAATAATGACTGAATGCTTGAATGATTTAGCATTAATATGAAACGATTTTTTTTAATTACAACGATTTTTGTATTTTATGTGCTGTTTTTTGGTAAAAACGTTTATTCAGAGACTGATACATATATTTTTGAAAAAGAACTTCTGAAATATATAAATGATTATAGGGCAAAACATAATAGAAGCCGCCTCGTCTTTGATAAGGCGCTGAACGATTTAGCTAAAGATCACAGCCAGTTTATGCATAAAAATAATATCTTAAGCCATTCTAATTTTAATAAAAGGTTTAATATGTCAGGCAGGAATTTATGCATGGAAAATGTTGGTTGGAATTGGCATACTCCTGAGAGCCAGTTTGAAGCATGGAAAGAATCAAAAAATCACAGAACTGCGATGCTGCATGAAGATATAAAAGTAGTTGGCATTTCAAGGGTAGGTTTATATGTAACCTTTTTTGCCTGCAGGTAAAAGATAAAGGAAATGGAGGGTTTAAAATAATGAAATATCAGGTTGGTGAAACAGGAAGGGTTATCGTTGCAAGGTTTGAAGACAGGGATGATGTCCTTAAAGGATTGAGCGACATTGCTATAAATGAAGATATAAGGGCGGCTGTATTTTATCTTATAGGCGGCATGAAGGCAGGTAGGTTTGTTGTAGGTCCTGAAAAAGAAGAATTGCCGCCTGTTCCTATATGGCGTGAGCTTAATGAAAGTCATGAGGTTGTCGGGCTTGGCACAATATTCTGGCAGGGAGATATCCCAAAGATTCACTTTCACGGGTCTTATGGCAAAAGGGATAGCGTAAAGATGGGCTGCATGAGGGAAGGCTCTGAAGCATTTCTTGTTCTTGAAGGGATAATTATAGAGGTAAAAGGCATAACCGCAGTCAGAGAGCTTGATGCAATTTCAAATATGGTATTGTTGAAATTGTAAGTCAGAAAGTAGAATTTTCTTTTTAATATTTGATAACATAATTTTTATTATTCACTAATCACTATCCACGATTCACTGTTGTTATGGAGGGGTGGCTGAGCGGTTTAAAGCGGCGGTCTTGAAAACCGTTGATGTCGTGAGGCATCCGGGGGTTCGAATCCCTCCCCCTCCGCTTATTCCTTAAAAGCCATATGGACAAGGCGTATCCTTTTTGCAAGCTCACGCACTGCCTCAGACATTAACATTCCATCGTCCATCAAATCTCTTACAAACTCTGCCTTTGATAATTCATTTATAACATACTCTGTAGTTCCTGATATATCACAAATGTTTGTCCCTTCTTGCAGTTGCTGCATTATGCAGTTTTCTAATTGTTCAGGTGTGAATTTTTTTGCAAGCTCTTTTATCTCTTTTATATGAATTTCTTGTTTTTCCATCATACTTACCTCTTGTATTTAATATTTAACAAGGTTTTACAAAAAAATCTATCTGAAGTATGGATTTATTTTAACATGTATTTTAACATGTTTAAGTTCTGTCTTTTCCATTTTACACATTCTGCCATTTGATTTGTGTCAGATCTACTATACAAAAACTATACAATCAGGCGATTAGTTGAGTAGGGGGGGCGATGTGTAACTCTTTGATTTTAAATGGTAGGCACGAGGGGTATCGAACCCCTGACCTCTACCGTGTCAAGGTAGCGCTCTCCCACTGAGCTACGCGCCTGCATAAATTAGTATTCATTAAACCCAAAATTCCATGTTTTTGTCAAGATAGCGAATTGTGCATAATTTTTGTCTTGAACGAAGGCATATTTGCATGGTATGATTTTAACAAATGGGAGCTTTATTAGCCATAGTTCTTATCTTGTTTGTGCAACTTGAATCCTATGCTGACATTTATAAGCATGTGTCAGATGATGGAATAGTATCTTTTACCAATGCGCCACTGGATAGAAACAGCAAGGTCGCAATAAAAGAGGAAAAAATTACTCAGACCGCTAAAAAAGAAAATAATAAGTCTTTTGCAAATAAGGATGCCTATCGTAATGTAGCAAAAGAGAAGGCCATAAAGCACAATATGGACCCACAACTTGTTAAGGCAGTTATAACAGCAGAATCAAATTGGAATCCCTATGCTGTCTCTAAAAAAGGCGCTTTAGGCCTTATGCAGCTTATACCTGCTACAGCCTCTTTAATGGGTGTTAAGAATCCATTTAATCCAGATGAAAATATAGATGGAGGTATTAGATACCTTAAGCATCTGTTAGAAAAATTTAATGGAAACATAACCCTTGCCCTTGCTGCATATAATGCTGGACCCGGGAGGGTTGAAAAAACTAAAACTGTTCCTGCTATACCAGAGACGGTTACATATGTTAAAAGGGTTATGGACTATTATTTAAGAAATAAAGAGATATCCGCAGTGGAAGATTCCAAAGAAATAAAAGGCAGCGATTACAAGATTCAAAAATTAGTTTTAGAGGACGGCACAATCCTCTTTACCAATTCTTATGTTTTCAATTCTGAACAAGGATTTTAGGTGTCAGAAGTCGAAGTTCTAAAAGAAAAAATCCGAAGATTAAAAGAACAAAGAAATGCAATCATCCTCTCGCATAATTATCAGAGGGATGAGGTTCAGGATATTGCTGATTTTGTTGGCGATTCACTTGAACTTTCAAGGACTGCCGCAGAAATAAACTGCGATGTGATAGCCTTCTGCGGTGTCCATTTTATGGCTGAAAGCGCCTCAATACTTTCACCTGATAAAATAGTGCTTTTACCTGAACTGGATGCCGGGTGCCCGATGGCTGATATGATTCAGGTAAGTTCTGCAAGAAAGATCTGGAAAACATTCCCGGGATATGAGACCCAGCCTGCATTTGTTTTTCCACATGAATTTACTTTAAGGGATATTAAGACTAAGTATCCTGGCGTGCCTGTAGTTGCTTATGTCAACACTACTGCAGAGGTAAAAGCAGAGAGCGATATATGCTGCACATCTGCTAATGTAGTTAAAGTGATAGAGTCGCTTCCAGATGAAAAGGTGATATGCATTCCTGATAAAAACCTCTCCTTATGGGCGCAAAAGAACACAAAAAAGCAGATTGTTGCATGGGATGGATTCTGCCATGTGCATGACAGGATTACAAAGAAAGATGTTTTAAAAGCGAGGCAGGATTACCCAAATGCTGTTTTTATGGCGCATCCTGAATGCAGGCTTGAGGTGCTGGAACTTGCAGACCATGTTACAAGCACATCAGGGATGCTAAGGTTTGCCAATTCATCAGATGCAAAGGAATTTATTGTTGGCACAGAGATTGGTCTTTTATACAGGCTAAAAAAAGAAAATCCCGCTAAGGTTTTTTACCCACTTAGAAAAGACATGATTTGTCCTAACATGAAAAAGACTACCCTAAACAGCGTTTTAACTGCACTCAAAGAAATGAAAAATATCATAAAGGTTCATGAGGATATAAGAATTCCTGCCAAAAGGGCATTGGACAGAATGCTGACAATAAAATAATTTATCTGGAACATTGTAGTGGTGGAATAATGAATCCCCTTGAGCAAAAAATAATTTGCAAAATAAAATCAGAAGGCCCTATCAATTTTGAAACCTTCATGGAAATGGCGCTTTATTATCAGAGGCTCGGTTACTATGCAAAGGATTCTACAAAGATAGGCAGGGCAGGGGATTTTTATACGAGTCCCCATCTGCATTCTATATTCGGCGCAATGCTTGGCAGGCAGATGGAGGAGATGTGGCAGATTCTCGGCAAGCCTGATATTTTCTATGTTATTGAAATGGGCGCAGGCATGGGTTATCTGGCAAAGGATATGATGCAATATCTTCAAAAGAGGTCTAGAGTCAGGGATCAGAGGTCAAAAATCAAAAGACAGGAGCGAGGAGAATGCCTTTTCCAATGCCTTAAATATATAATCGCTGAACTAAATCCAACTTTAAGAGCAAAACAAAGAGAACTGCTCTCAGAATTTAAAGATAAGATAAATTGGATTTCTCATTTAGACGAGCTAACATATGTTAGAGGCTGTTTTTTGTCTAACGAACTTCTTGACGCCTTTCCTGTGAGGATTGTAGAAATGAATGATGAGTTAAAAGAGATTTATGTATCTGTGAATAAAGATAAACTTGTAGAAATAAAAAGCCAATGTAGCACTGAGATTAGGGATTATTTGAAAGAGTTTAATGTTGTGCTGCCGAGGGGGTATAAGACAGAGGTCAATCTAAAAATTAAAGACTGGCTCAAAGAGATAAATTCCAAGCTCTCTGAGGGTTTTGTTTTAACCATTGATTATGGTTATTCTGCAGTGGATTACTACAGCGAGGAAAGAAGCAGCGGAACTTTTCTGTGTTATCACCAGCATAAGATAAATGAAAACCCATATCACAACATCGGAGAGCAGGATATGACTGCTCATGTGAATTTTTCATCACTCAAAAAATGGGGTGATGAACTGGGATTAAAGACATTAGGTTTTTGTTCTCAGGGCAATTATCTTGTTTCTTTAGGAATTCACGAGGTAATAAAGGAACTTTATGGCAATTCCCCTGATATTTTTGACATTGTAAAGATCAAGAGATTAATTTTTCCTCAGGGCATGGGTGAATCACACAATGTGATGGTACAGTATAAGGGAGAGCACAAAGCTGATCTCAGAGGTTTCAGATTCAGAAATCAGATGAGGAATTTGTAAACATTATTTCAAAAATGCAACAATCTCATTCCTTGAGTTGGCATTCATCTTCTGCATTATATTTTTGATATGGTCTTTTACAGTATATTCACTTATAAAAAGTTTTTCTGATATTTCCTTGTTTGTATGGCCATCACAGATTAGCCTGAGCAATTCCACTTCTCTTTTTGTTAGTTGAAAGGTTGTTCGCGCTTTTTCAAAATCTATGGAACGTTTTTCTGTTATCTTCTCTATTAATATCATGATATGGGTAGGATATTTATCATTGTCATGCCCTCCGATTAAGAAAGCCTTGATAGAGTATAGCTGCCCAGAATTATTCTGGAGGACTGCATAATGGTCAATAGTTAAGCCCGATGGAAGGATATTGCTTCTTATGCTATTGCAAAGATCAATGATATCAGCAGGGATATTCTGAGGGTCAGGGACTATATCTAATGCCTCATTATTTACATATAGCAATTTGCCATCCATATTAAAAATTAGGATGCCAGGGCCTGAACGTTTTTTGATTATCTCAAAAATCTTATCCATAGTCTAATTCTACAATTTTTTGATAAAAAAACAATAAACTGTAAAAATTGACACTTCATTTAATATTTGGTAAAAAAGAAGATATGTGGGAGTACACAAAAAAAGTTAAGGAGCATTTTCTCAGGCCAAAGAATGTGGGCGAGATAGAGAATCCTGATGCAGTAGGTGAGGTCGGCAGCATTATCTGCGGCGATGCCCTCAAGCTGACTCTTAAAATAGATAAAGAGACAGAGAGGATTATCGATGCAAGGTTTCAGACCTTTGGCTGCGCATCTGCTATAGCAACTTCATCTATTCTTACAGAGATGATTAAGGGCAAGACCATTGATGAGGCCATAAAGATAACAAATCAGGACATTGCGGATTATTTAGGCGGGCTGCCAAAGGAGAAGATGCATTGTTCTGTTATGGGCAGAGAAGCGCTTGAGGCTGCAATTGCTAATTACAGGGGTGAAAGTAAACCAATTGAGGAAAAAGAAAAGCTTGTCTGCCAATGCTTTGAAATAACCGAGGATAAAATAAGAAAGGTTGCCATAGAAAACCATCTCACTACTGTTGAGGAGATAACCAATTACACAAAGGCAGGCGGCGGATGCGGCTCGTGTATACCAAAAATAGAGGAGATATTAAAGGACTTATGGGCAATAAAAGTGCCTGAAATGCCAAAGATTAAAAAGAAACTTACCAATCTCCAGAAGATAGCGTTGATTCAGGATATTATAGAAAAAGAGATAAGACCGAGGCTTCAGGCTGACGGCGGAGACCTTGAGATTATGGACATCGAAGGAAATAAGGTTATCATTGCATTAAGGGCGATGTGTATTGAATGTCCGATGGGAGGAGTGACTTTGAATAATATCCAAGAAAAGTTAAGAGAGCTTGTTGATGAAAATATTGTGGTGGAGACGGGTTAAAATTTGGAGTAATAGTGATAGAGCGATGAAGACAATATATTTTGACAATAATGCAACTACACCTATAGCCCCTGAGGTGCTTAATGAGATGCTGCCTTATCTCAGAGAGTTTTACGGAAATCCGTCAAGTATGCATACTTTTGGCGGGCAGCTTCACAAAAAGATTGAAGAGGCAAGGGCAAAGGTTGCATCTCTCATTAATGCAGAACCTGAAGAAATAATTTTTACAAGCTGCGGCACAGAGAGTGATAATACTGCAATAATGAGCGCTGTGGAATCATATCCTCAAAAAAGGCATATTATAACAACAAGGGTGGAACATCCTGCAGTATTGAATTTTTGCAAACATCTTGCAAGAAAAGGCTATCGTGTTACATTCCTTCCTGTAGATGGCTTAGGAAGGCTTGACATAAATACATTTTTAAAAGCAGTAGATGATGATACAGCAATTGTTTCTATAATGTATGCGAATAACGAGACAGGCGTGATATTTCCAATAAAAGAGTTAGGAGAAATTTTAAGGGAAAGGAAAATAGTTTTTCATACTGATGCGGTCCAGGCAGTGGGAAAGATTCCAATTGATGTTAAAGAACTACCATTTGATATGTTGTCACTTTCAGGGCACAAACTGTATGCGCCAAAGGGAGTAGGTGCGCTTTACATAAGGAAAGGCACAAGGTTTTATCCGTACATAATAGGCGGACATCAGGAGCGGGGAAGGAGAGCTGGAACCGAGAATATGGCATCCATAATCGGGCTCAGCAAGGCATGCGAACTCGCAAAAGAGCATCTCGATAGAGAACCAGAATACCTTATGAAACTCAGGAATAAGCTTGAAGGCGCATTGCTTAAACTATGCCCTGATGCACAGATCAACGGCGATATTGAAAAACGACTTCACAATACAACAAATATAAGCTTCAGATATATTGAGGGCGAGGCAATACTTCTGAGGCTCAATGAATACGGTATATGCGCTTCATCGGGATCAGCCTGCACCTCAGGCTCTCTCGAGCCGAGCCATGTGCTGAGGGCGATGGGAATCCCATTTGCAGCAATACATGGTTCTATAAGATTTTCTCTTAGCCGCTACAATACCGAATCAGAGATAGATAAGGTTATTGAGGTTATGCCTGATATTATAAAGAAATTGAGAACTCTTTCACCGTATGGGAAGAGAGTTTTAAAAGACTGCTTTTCACCAAAAAATCTAAAATTTTGGCTTGACATTGCTTTTATGAATAGATTATAACATTTCATTTTAATGACTGGTTTTGTAATATTTTTTTTTGCTTGACAAGGTTTTATAACTTAGAGTATAAATTAGGTTATTTTGAGTATCGCATAAAAAAATATATATTGAGGTGATCATGGACCAGATTACGCCTGGCAGTTACATACCCTCAGAATACTTGCCTGTATTAATCATAATGATGATAGCTTTTGCCTTTGGAACTGGAGCATTGCTTATTGGCAATCTTTTTAGACTGAGGAGGCCGTATAAAGAAAAGCTCTTGCCCTATGAATCAGGAAATCCACCAGTAGGAGAACCTCGTTATAGATTCAGTATTAAGTTTTACATAATAGCGATGATGTTTGTGGTATTTGATGTGGAGCTTATTTTTCTATATCCATGGGCTCTGGTTTTCCCTAATATGGGACCATATCCGTTTATCGGGATGATGATATTCATAGCTTTATTAGTAGTCGGCCTCGTATATGATTGGAAAAAAGGGGCATTTAAATGGGACTAAGGAGGTGAGGGAGATGGTGATAGATGGAACAACAGGCTTGATAGAAATTGAAAAAGGGTTAAAAGTCATTCCAGGAGCAAATACAATTATAGCCAGCTTTGACAAGCTTGTGAACTGGGCAAGGCTTTCTTCATTATGGCCTATGACCTTCGGCCTGGCCTGATGCGCAATAGAAATGATGACGGCGGGATCGTCACATTATGATTTAGACAGGTTTGGAGTAATCTTTAGAGGCTCTCCAAGACAGGCAGACTTTGTAATTATAGCAGGCACAGTCACAAAAAAGATGGCGCCTATAGTGCGCAGGGTATATGACCAGATGCCTGAGCCGAGGTATGTAATCTCCATGGGAAGCTGTGCATGCAGCGGCGGAATATTCAACACTTACAGCACGGTGCAGGGAGTCGACTCATTTCTGCCCGTAGATGTGTATATACCAGGCTGCCCTCCGAGACCAGAGGCTTTAATGGAAGGTATAATCAAGCTTCAGGAAAAGATAAAGAAAGAGCAATTCAAGTGGAGCATGTGGAGATAAGGCATGGAACCAAATGCAATAGCTGAAATAATAAAAGACCGTTATCCTACAGAAATAAAAGAAATAAAGGAATTTCGCGGGCAAACATCAATAGCAATTAAAAAAGACAGGATAAAAGAGATTATGAAATATCTCCACGATACACCGGAATTATATTTTGACTACCTTCAAGACCTCTGCGGTGTAGATTATATTGGCAAAAAGGAGATGAGATTTGAAGTAGTATATCATCTTTATTCAATAAGGCATAGACACATGATAAGGATAAAGGCTGAGGTATCAGAAGATGACTGCTCTATAGACAGTATAGCAGATATATGGGCAGGCGCTGACTGGCATGAAAGGGAATGCTACGATATGTTCGGAATAATTTTCAAAGGACATCCAGACCTGAGAAGGATACTCATGCCAGAGGATTGGGAAGGCTATCCGCTCAGAAAAGATTATCCTTTAAAAGCTGACCTTGGAGAAATGGAATGGAAAGGGTACAAAGAAACAATTCAGACGATAGAAAAGAATAAAGGGTACGAAGTTAGGCAAAAAACATAGGGTAATGTAAAGGACTAGAGCATTACTCCATTACTCCAAAGGCATAGAAACAGCAAAACGGATGAGGATAATATGATAGGCACAGAAATTAAAACAAAGGAACTAACAATCAGCATGGGGCCTCAGCATCCAGCGACCCATGGGGTATTAAGGGTTGTTCTGGATTTGGAGGGCGAATCAGTAGTCAAATGCACGCCTTATGTTGGTTATCTTCACAGGGGAGTCGAGAAGCTTGCAGAAAACAGGACATATCTTTCAGCATTGCCATTGACAGACAGGCTGGATTATATATCCAGCCTGTCGAATAATATTGGATATTGTGTTGCAATAGAAAGGTTATTTGGAATAGAACCGCCTGACAGGGCAAAGTATATAAGGACAATAATGGCAGAAATGACAAGGATAAGCAGCCACATAATAGGAGTCTCAACTCATGCGCTTGATATAGGCGCAATGACCCTGTTTCTTTACTCCTTCAGGGATAGAGAGAGATTGATAGATCTTTTTGAGATGACATGCGGGGCAAGACTTACAGTTAGCTATCCAAGGATAGGAGGAGTTAGGAATGATGTAAGCCAGGAATTTCTTGATAAGTTATATGACTTTACAGAGGAGTTTCCGAAAATAATCGAGGAACAGTACGAAACGCTTATAGATCAGAACAGAATATGGCTACAAAGAACTAAAGGAATAGGTGTAATAAGCGCAGAGGAGGCGATAAACTGGGGATTAACAGGCCCGACTCTCAGGGGATCAGGAGTTCCATATGATGTCAGGAAGTATGCTCCTTATGATGCATATCCATTTGTTGAATTTGAAGTGCCTATAGGAAAAAACGGTGATGTTTACGACAGATATAAATGTAGAATGGAGGAGTTAAAGCAATCAAACTGGATCATCAAGCAATGTATAGAAAAAATACCTAAAGGTCCTGTAATGACCCCTGATGCGCCTAAATTTACACTTCCTCCAAAAGACAGGGTGTTATCTGATATGGAGTCTTTGATACATCAATTTGTTCTCATAACAAAAGGCCCTATTGCTGCGGTCGAGGGCGAGATATATGCTGCCACAGAAGTGCCGAAGGGCGAGCTCGGGTTTTACTTTGTAAGCGACGGAAGCGGAAGACCTCACAGGATGAGGCTCAGAGCGCCGTCTTTTGTGCATGTGTCGGTTTTACCAAGGCTGTGCGAAGGCGCTCTTTTGCCTGATGTAATAGCGAATATTGGAACTATAGATATAGTTTTGGGCGAATGCGACAGATAAAAAGTACAGCAGTGGAGGTGTCAGTTTGAACATAATAGAGACAATCTTATTTACGGGCAGTCCTAATGTTATCCTTAATGTCTTGTTTGTTGTCATCAAGATAGCCATTGTCATAGGGGTCACAATGCTGCATGTTATGTATGCAACCTATTTCGAGAGAAAATCAATTGGACATATGCAGGTCAGACTTGGTCCTATGAGGGTAGGATATCATGGTGTGCTGCAGCCACTGGCTGATATGATAAAGCTCTTTTTTAAAGAAGATATCATACCTGCTGCTGCAGACAAGCCTGTATTTAAGATAGCGCCCATAATACCGATTTTTGCAACATTAAGTTCACTGGCAGTAATACCATTTTTTGAAGGTTTTGTAATAGCAGATATTAATATAGGACTCTTATACATTTTTGCCATGTCATCAATTGCGGCATACGGAGTGGTGATGGCTGGATGGTCGGCTAACTCAAAGTACTCATTACTCGGCGGCTTGAGATCATCAGCGCAAGTTATAAGTTACGAAATAGCAATGGGACTGAGCCTCGTAGGGGTGATGATATTGGCCGGCTCTCTGAACCTCAGCGAGATAGTGAAGGCACAGCAGCAGTACTGGCATGGCATGTATCTGATACCGCAGTTTTTGGCATACTTTATATTTTTGGTAGCGATGTTTGCAGAGACAAACAGGACTCCGTTTGATCTGCCCGAGGCAGAGAGCGAACTCGTTGCCGGTTATTTTGTTGAATACAGCGGAATGAGATTTGCCCTTTATTATGCGGCTGAATATATAGGGATGATAATAATGTCAAGCATAGCAGTGCTGTGCTTCTGGGGAGGATGGACAATACCGCCAATTATAGCTGATGCAGTCCCTGCTTTAAATGCAGTGCCAGGCATTGTATGGTTTTTGGGTAAGGTTTATTTTCATATGTTTTTATATTACTGGGTGAGAGCAACTGTGCCGAGATACAGATATGACAAGTTGATGGAACTGGGCTGGAAGGTATTGATACCATTGGCATTGGTGAATATAGTGGCAACATCGATAATTAAATATATGAGTTAATGAGTTTAAGGTAATATGGGAAAGCATAAAGAGGAGATGCTATGACGATAAAAGATTTAGCAAAGAAGATCTTTCTAATTGAGATATTGAAAGGCATGGCGCTGACATTGAAAATGATGTTTACACATGCAGTGACAAGACAGTATCCGGAGGAAAAGAGACCGCCATTCCCGGGATCCAGAGGACTGCATGCCCTCGTAAGAAAATCTGACGGCACTGCAAGATGTGTAGGATGCGGCCTCTGCGCTGCAATATGCCCATCACAATGTATTTATGTATATACAAGCGAAGGTCCCGATCACACAAAAGTTGTTGATAGATATGAAATAGAGGCACTGAGATGCGTTTATTGCGCATTTTGCGTTGAAGCGTGTCCTTTTGGCGCAGTGGCACTCACGGACCATTACGAATATTCTGATTACTCAAGAGATGCTATTTATATGGACAAAGAAAAACTCCTTTCCAACTGGGATAAATTTATGTCGGGCAGCAAGGGTGAACAATACTTTGATAAGTTCTGGAGACCGAGGACTGAGGATTTTACAACACCTGAAAATCAACCTGTATTCAGAGGCAGGAGGCCAGAGTCATGATGACAGATTTAATGTTGCCTAAACTCTTTTTTGGTTATTTTGCTGTTGTCATGATAGCGCTGTCGGTGTTGATCATAACTGTGAGAAATCCAGTTCACAGCGTATTATGGATGCTGGCGCTCTTTTTTCATATAGCAGGCCTTTACCTATTTTTAAATGCAGAGTTTCTGGCGGCTGTGCAGATTATTCTTTATGCAGGCGCAATACTCGTCTTGTTCCTTTTTGTAATAATGATGCTCAATCTCAAAGAAGAACTTACAGCAGAGAGATTTATAGGAGAATGGCCTATAGCAATAGCAGTAGGAGCATCTATAATAATGTTCATATTTTTTGCTATAAATAAATTTGTTCAGGGGCCAACTGGACAATACAGTATAGAAGCTATTAAAGCAGAGACGCACACGAAGGCGCTTGGAAAGGCTTTGTTTTCAAATTACATATTGCATTTTGAGATAGCAGGCATAATACTTCTTGTGGCTATAGTTGGAGCCATAGTGCTGGCAAAAAAGAGGTAGTCAATAACTAACGACCTTGGAGGACAAATGGTACCATTGCAATGGTATATAGGGCTTAGCGCAATAATATTTATTATAGGTATGATTGGATTTTTAACAAGACGAAACATAATTATAATGCTGATGTCTGTAGAGTTAATGCTGAATTCTGTAAACATAAGTCTCGTAGCCTTCAGCCACTATCTGCAGGATATAAAAGGACAGATACTAGTGCTGTTCATTATAACAGTAGCAGCAGCAGAAGCAGCTATTGGTCTTGCCATACTCGTGGCACTATTTAAAAACAAGGCAGCAGTACATACAGACGAAATAATAGAGATGAAAGGATGAGACAAAATTTCAAATTTCAAATTTCAAATTTCAAATTTTCATGGAGCGAATCATGGACAAGTATGTCTTAATACCATTATTACCGTTTATAGCATTTGCAATCAATATTATATTCGGCAAAAAAATATTCAAAGAAAAGGCTCATTGGGTGGCCATAGTTGCAGTTTTAGGTTCATTTATCGCTGCTGTGAGCACATTTATTGAGGTAGTAAACGGAAATATTATCAACTATGATGTATACAGTTGGATAGTATCAGGCAACTTCAAGGTATCTATAGGTTTTTTAATTGATCAACTGACTGCCATAATGCTTATAGTGGTGACAAGCGTAAGCCTTCTTGTCCACATATATTCTGTAGGATACATGCATGGAGACAAGGGATATTACAGATTTTTTGCATATTTGAGCCTTTTCACATTCTCGATGCTGATGCTTGTAATGGGCAACAATCTCTTGCAAATGTATTTCGGTTGGGAGGCTGTAGGCTTGTGCTCATATTTTCTCATAGGATTCTGGTATGAAAAGAAATCTGCTGCTGACGCAGGGAAAAAGGCATTCATAATAAACCGATTCGGAGATTTTGGTTTCGGTATCGGAGTGATAATGATATTTTTAACGCTCGGCACCCTTCACTACTCAGATATATTCAGCACAGTTGGGACGCTTCAGGGACAGACCATAAATATTTTAGGCTACAATGTCGATCTTATAACGCTTATTGCGCTTCTGCTTTTTTGTGGAGCAGTTGGAAAGTCAGCCCAGATACCTCTTCATGTGTGGCTTCCTGATGCAATGGAAGGTCCCACACCGGTTAGCGCATTAATCCATGCGGCAACGATGGTTACTGCTGGCGTATTTATGGTAGCAAGGTTTAATCCGGTGTTCAGTCTCTCAGAAGTAGCAATGGGCGTGGTAGCCATTACAGGAGCAGTAACAAGTCTTTTTGCAGCAACTATAGCGCTTGCTCAAAATGATATAAAAAGAATAGTGGCATACTCCACTGTAAGTCAACTTGGGTATATGTTTTTAGCATGCGGTGTAGGCGCATTTGGAGCAGGGATATTCCATCTTTACACCCATGCATACTTTAAGGCGCTTTTATTTTTAGGGGCTGGAAGCGTAATGCATGCAATGGCAGGAGAGCTTGATATACAGAAGATGGGCGGACTGAGAAAGCACATGCCGGTTACATATATAACATTTCTCATAGCATCATTAA
Source organism: Nitrospirota bacterium (assembly GCA_037441185.1). Classification (GTDB taxonomy): domain Bacteria; phylum Nitrospirota; class Thermodesulfovibrionia; order Thermodesulfovibrionales; family Dissulfurispiraceae; genus JBBISP01. Next base: position 18,869 of record JBBISP010000011.1, read on the forward strand.
GCATTGCTGGAATACCAGGGCTTGCAGGATTTTTCAGCAAGGATGAAATCCTCTGGCTGGCATACAATCATGGAACAATCGGAAAGATAGTTTGGGTAGTGGGAACAATAGTAGCAGCGCTGACAGCATTTTACAGCTTCAGAATAATATTTTTAGCATTTCATGGCAAATTCAGGGGAACACATGAGCAGGAGCATCATCTCCATGAATCGCCGAAGGTAATAACCGTGCCATTACTAATACTCGCAATAGGGGCAATAGGAGCAGGATGGGTTGGGATACCACAGGCATTGGGAGGAAGCAATTGGATAGGACATTTCTTTGAGCCTGTGCTTGGACATCCCCATGTAACAGCAACACATGCAGAGGAATACATGGTAATGGGAATATCCGTAGCAGTAGCGATGACTGGAATATTCATAGCATGGGTCTTTTATTCTCTGAAGCCTGAAATGCCGAAAATCCTTGCGGAAAAATTCAAAGGCATATATACCACACTATGGAACAAATATTATGTAGATGAATTTTATGACTTTATAATAGTCAGATCCACAAGATGGATAGCAAATAGCATACTCGTAGGGGTTACAGATGGAAAGATAATAGAAGGGATAATCAACGGGGTGCCTGCAAAGATAAGGAATTTTGGAGAGAGACTCAGAAAACTTCAGACAGGTCACTTGCAGCATTATGCTGTAAGCATGGCTATAGGTCTTTTTGTGATACTGACGCTGTTGCTAATTTCAAAAGGAGGCTAAATGCAAGAGATAGGTTACCCCATACTAAGCACGCTAATATTTTTGCCCATAGCAGGAGCCATACTTATATCCCTGATAAAAAGGACAAGCGATACATTCATAAAAAGGACAGCCCTGCTCATAAGCCTTATCACATTTGTCCTTAGCGTCCCGCTATTCAGCAGCTTTGATAAGACAACAGCTAATATGCAATTCACAGAGACCTACAACTGGATACCATCGTGGGGAATAAAATATGCTCTTGGGATAGACGGCATAAGTGTATTGTTTGTCCTGCTCTCAACCCTTCTTACAATTCTCTGTGTAACTGTATCGTGGAACAGCATTAAAGATAAGGTAAAAGAATTTTATGCAGCGCTTCTGCTTATAGAAGGAGCAATGATAGGAGTCTTTTGCAGTCTCGATTTGTTCTTATTCTATATATTCTGGGAGGCCATGCTTATACCCATGTATCTGTTGATAGGGGTATGGGGAGGTCCAAACAGGCTATATGCAGCAATCAAGTTTTTCCTTTATACATTGGTTGGAAGCGTACTTATGCTGGTCGGAATAATAGTTCTTTATTTAAACTCAGGACAAGGATCAGAAAGATCCTTTGACATTCTTCATATGATGACAATAAGCTATCCTTATCACATTCAGCTTATACTATTTTGGGCATTTTTTGCAGCCTTTGCAGTGAAGGTTCCTATGTGGCCTGTTCACACATGGCTTCCTGATGCGCACACAGAAGCCCCAACAGCAGGCAGTGTAATTCTTGCAGGAATACTGATCAAGATGGGAGCATACGGTTTTCTGAGGTTCAGCATGCCGCTTTTCCCTGAAGCAACAAAGGCAATGGCTCCAGCAATGATGATACTGTCCGTTATAGCAATAATTTACGGAGGAATCATCTGTTTTGGACAGACAGACCTTAAGAGGCTTATAGCATATAGTTCAGTAAGCCATATGGGATTTATAACGCTGGGACTGTTTGCATTAAATACACAGGGAATTCAAGGCGGGATACTGCAGATGATAAACCACGGCATAGTAACAGGCGCTCTATTCTTATGCGTGGGAATGATATATGACAGGACGCATACAAGGCAGATAGCTGATTATGGTGGTACAGCTTCTGTAATGCCCATATATGCAGCATTTTTTATGGTATTCACACTGGCATCTATAGGGCTACCAGGAACAAACGGCTTTGTTGGAGAATTCCTGATAATACTCGGTGCATTTACAGCATCCAAGACATTAGGAGTCCTTGCTGCAACAGGAATAATAATAGGCGCAGGATATATGCTTTGGCTGTATCAAAGGATATTTTTCATGGAGACAAATCCAAAAATACAGGGACATAATGACATTAATTTAAGAGAACTGCTCACTCTTGTACCAATGATTATATTAGTGATATGGATAGGAATATACCCAAATACATTCTTAAGTTTCATGGATGCGTCGGTCCAGAATTTGATTAATAAGGTAAACACTGCAGGGCTTGTACAAACCGCACAACAAGCCGTAGAGGTGATAAAATGATGAATATTGTAATTCCAGACCTGAGACCTGTAACACCTGAAATAATAATAACATTATCAGCAACAGCGCTATTGATGTTAGAACTTATATTCAAAAACAAAGGGATATTTGCATTGATTGGAATTTCTACTGCAGCGGCGGTTCTCTATGCAATGCCTATGAGTTACGGAGAAACATTCTTTGCTGAAGGCACCGCCATGTTTATAAGCGACAATTATAGCGCTTATTTCAAGCTAATATTTATGATAAGCCTTGTCCTCTCTATACTCATCTCTGTTAGATACATTCAGAGGCAAAAGGCAGAATATGGAGAATATTATAGTCTTCTTCTTTTTGCAGCAGCAGGAATGATGCTTATGGCATCTGCACGGGATCTCATACTGCTTTATCTTGGGTTAGAATTAATGGCATTGAGCACTTACATCCTTGCAGGGATAAAAAGGCATGATATCAAATCAAATGAAGCAGCAATAAAATATTTTCTCCTTGGGGCGTTCTCATCAGCAATGCTGCTTTATGGAATATCGCTTCTCTATGGACTTACAGCAACAACAGATTTATACAAAATAGCAGAGCATCTTAAGGCAACAGAAGTGACAGCAACACTTCTTCTAAGCATGGCGCTTATTGCAGTAGCATTTTTATTCAAAATAGCAGCGGCGCCATTTCATATGTGGGCGCCTGATGTATATGAAGGAGCTCCAACATCCATAACAGCATTTATGTCTGTCGGGCCTAAGGCTGCTGGTTTTGCAGTCATAGGAAGGGTATTTTATATAGGATTTGAGAATATCCAGACAGACTGGACAGCTATATTCATAGGAGTAGCAATACTCACAATAGCTGTTGGAAATATACTCGCCCTTGTGCAGACAAACATAAAAAGAATGCTTGCATACTCATCCATAGCACATGCAGGCTACATGCTGATAGGAATAATACCAGGCACCCAGGAATCGATGAGTGCAATGATGGTATATATGCTTATCTATGCATTTATGAATATAGGGGCATTTTCTATAGTGATACTCCTTGAAAAAGGTGATGAGATAAAAGACTATGAAGGACTCGCAAAAAGCCATCCACTAATAGCAGCATTAATGCTTGTATTTATGTTCTCCCTCACAGGAATCCCTCCGACAGCAGGCTTTATCGGAAAGTTTAACATCTTCATGGCAGCAATAAATGCGGGATATACATGGCTTGTTGTAATCGCAGTGATCTTCAGCGCTATATCTGCATATTATTACCTGAGAATAGTCATGAATATGTATATGAAGGAGATGAAGGAAGAAATTATAATCCATCCGTCCATATCCCTTAATGCAGCCATAGTCCTAACAGTTTTAATGGTCTTTGTCATAGGCATAATACCTTCGATAGTGATAGGATAAGTTTGTAAGGGATAACATTCGGGAAAAGATTATCTCCCAAACCAATTTATCGCATTAAAGAATTTCATGTTGATATTCTTTTTTTATCCGTGAAACAATATACACGAGGTCATTATAATACTAATGCCAGTCCACTAAAGGAGAAAAATATGCTTAAGAAAATTAATCCGACCAATACTGCGGCATGGAAAAAACTTGAGGAACACTACAATAATATGAAAAACAGACATATGAGCGATCTCTTTGCAGAAGACCCTCAGCGATTTCATGACTTTTCACAGAAGCTTGAAAATATGGTTGTAGACTACTCAAAGAACATCATAGATCGAGAGACTCTAAAGCTTTTAATCACCCTTGCAAAGGAGTGCGACCTAAAAGATGCAATAGAGAAACTATTTAGCGGAGATATAATAAACGAGACAGAGGGCCGTGCAGTGCTGCATACTGCTTTACGAAACCGTTCAAATACGCCTGTTTTTCTTGACGGCAAAAATGTTATGCCTGAGATAAATGTTGTGCTTAAACAGATGGAGGCATTTTCAGAGCAGATCGTTTCTGGCGCATGGAAAGGCTATACAGGAAAAGCTATTACTGATATTGTGAATATTGGTATTGGCGGCTCAGATCTCGGTCCTGCTATGGTGGCAGAGGCATTGAAACCTTATCGCATTAATAATATTACACCACATTTTGTCTCTAATGTCGATGGAACTCACATCGCTGAGACTCTGAAAAAGATCTCTCCTGAGACAACGCTTTTTATGATCGCATCAAAGACATTTACAACGCAAGAAACAATGGCTAATGCCCAGACTGCCAGAAAATGGTTTCTTAATTCTGCGCGTGATGAATCTCATATCAGAAAACATTTTGTGGCTATTTCTACGAATAATGAGGAAGTCAAAAAATTTGGAATAGCCCCTGAAAACATGTTCATTTTCTGGGATTGGGTCGGCGGCAGGTATTCGCTATGGTCAGCAGTAGGACTTTCGACAGCTTGCACTATTGGTTTTCGCCATTTTATTGAACTGCTTGATGGCGCCCATGCCATGGATAAGCATTTCTACGATACATCTTTTGAAAAAAATATCCCTGTCATTCTTGGACTCATCGGAATATGGTATAATAATTTTTTTGGCTCACAGACCCATGTGATTCTTCCCTATGATCAGTATCTGTCCCGTTTTCCGGCATATTTACAGCAGGCAGATATGGAGAGCAATGGCAAGTCTGTAGACCGCAACGGCAATGTAGTGACTTATCAGACAGGTCCAATTATCTGGGGCGAGGTTGGCACAAATGGCCAGCATACCTTTTATCAGTTGATTCACCAAGCTACAAAGATAATCTCCTGCGACTTTATTGCCCCTGCATTGAGCCATAATCCTGTTGATGATCATCACATGATTCTTTTGTCGAATTTTTTTGCTCAAACAGAAGCCCTAATGAAAGGAAAAACAGAGGAGGAAGTTGTAGCAGAACTAAAAGCAGCCGGAAAAAATTACGATGAGATAGCGCAGCTTACGCCTTATAAAATCTTCTCAGGCAATAGGCCGACAAATTCGATTCTCATAAAAAAGCTGACTCCGCGAGCATTGGGCAGTCTCATTGCAATGTATGAGCACAAAATATTTGTTCAGGGCGTTATTTGGAATATCTTTAGTTTTGACCAATGGGGAGTTGAACTTGGCAAGCAGCTTGCAAAAAAGATACTGCCTGAATTGTCAGATATGAAGCCTGTATCGGGGCATGATTCTTCAACCAATGGCCTGATAAATGCTTTTAAGACGATGAGAGATGAAAAGTAAAACCGAAAAGGATATTAGCCTTTAATCCTTTCCCTTGCGATATACGCCTGGCCGAGAGATATGCCAGCGTCATTACACGGGACTTTCTCATTAATATAAACCTCAAATCCTTCTGATAAAAGGCTGATAAATGTATTTTCCAGAAGATAAGAATTCTGAAAAACTCCGCCGCTTAATGCGACTTTTTTTATTCCATATTTCTCATTCATACGAATAACAATCTCTGTTATCGCGTTGATTAAAGTATTATGAAATCTTGCTGCAATTAGAGACTTATCATTCTTTTTTTTCATATCTTCAAATATATCTAAAATCATATTAGAAAAATCCACAACCATCGGCTCATTATCTGAAATTTCAAAAGAATACATCTCACCGTAAACCGCGAATCGTGAATCGTGAATCGTGTTCTCAAGGGCTATTGCTGCCTCGCCCTCAAAGGTATTTATATCGCATATCCCTAAGATTGCAGATACCGCATCAAAAAGTCTTCCTGCGCTAGATGAGAGAGGAGAAAATTGTCTGTTATTAAGGAGCTTCAAGATATTCTCAATTTTGTCTTTTCCATATTTTTCAAGAAAACCTATAAAATCGAGCCAATCCCAAATACTCATGACTGCTGACTGTTGACTGTTGACTGCTTTTATAATATAGCTTATTGCTGTTCTCCAGCACTCTCTTATAGCTCTATCGCCTCCTGGCAGTGGAATATATTTAAAATGGGCAGCTCGCTCAAACCCATCTAAATCACAGATAAGGAACTCTCCACCCCAGAGGTTTCCATCTATTCCATATCCAGAGCCATCAAAGGCAACTCCTATGACCTTATCCTTCAAGCCCTTTTCAGCCATAACAGATGCTATATGTGCATAATGATGCTGAATGCCAAAATGCTGAATTTGAGATTTGAGATTTGAAATTTGAGATTGCGATAGCGCCCACCGCGTAGAAAGATAGTTGGGATGCAGATCATAAGCAATAGCGACGGGATTTGTCCTGTAAACCTGTTTCAGATTATTCAGTGTCTCCTCAAAGAAATTTATGGTCTCAAAATTTTCCATATCACCTATATGCTGACTGACAATGGCATAACTGCCTTTTGTGATTGTGAATGTATTTTTAACATCAGCGCCGCATCCTAAAACATCAGGGCATTTATCATTCAGTTGAATGGAATCCGGCACATAACCCCTCGCCCTTCTTATAAACTGATGAGACTTGACAACAGAATCATCTACCCTCATAAAAATATCCCTGTCATGCAGTAAAAAGGCATCTGCAATTTTTGAGAGTTTTACTATGGCCTCGTCATTATTTGTAACTATTGGCTCCTCTGAAAGGTTTCCGCTTGTCATAACAAGGGCATCAAAACAGTGATTAGTGACAAGTGATGAGTGACGAGTTAAAGGATAATAGAATAAAAGATAATGCAAAGAAGTATAAGGAAGCATAAAGCCAAGATATTTATTGTTAGGCGCAATCTCATCAGGCATTTTTTTTACTTCTGACTTCTTTTTAAGCAGCACTATCGGCCTTTGTCTGCTTGTAAGCAGAGCATCTTCATCTTCTAAAACTTCGCAGAATTGCCTTATTGTTTTAACATCAGGCGACATAAGCGCAAAGGGCTTATTGCTTCGTCTCTTTTTCTCCCTTAGCCTTTTAACTGCATCTCTGTTTGTTGCATCACAACATAAATGAAAACCGCCGATACCTTTTATTGCGACAATTGCTCCCTGTTTCAATAGTTCTATTGCTGCTTTTATTGGATCTGAAGTCTTGTCAATTTGAAATTCGAAATTCGAAATTCGAAATTCAAGTTGTGGTCCGCATTCATAACACGCATTTGGCTGGGCATGGAATCTGCGATTTTGCGGATTGCTGTATTCTGAAAGACACTGAGGACACATATCAAATACAGACATTGTTGTATTCGGCCTGTCGTAAGGAACACTTCTTGTTATCGAATATCGCGGCCCGCAGTTTATGCAGTTAATAAATGGATAAAGATAGCGCCTGTCAGAGTGATCAAATAATTCTGCCAGGCAGTCATCGCAAATAGAAATATCAGGCGACAGGAAAGTAAAACTGCCATTGTCAAAGCTTTTTATAATCGTAAAATCTTCGTAGTCAGTAGACGGTAGTTCTCTTGTATCGATGCTGTATATTCGAGCAAGAGGCGGACATTTATTCTGCAAAGATCGAAGAAATTCATTCAGCGGCTCTCCTTCAGCCTCTATAATTACGCCGTCAGCGGTATTTTTTACATAACCTTTGAGATTAAGGCTTTTTGCAAGATTATAAACAAATGGCCTAAAGCCCACACCTTGAACAATGCCTTTTATAAGTATATGTATACGCTTCATTTAGACAACAGCGGGACTGCACAGATGACTAATTATTTTACGAAACTCATCTTAATCCCACTGAATAGTTGCTGCTATGCAGCTTTTTTAACAAATATCTCTTTTGCAAGTTCTGGATCTATGGCTATAGTTGTCTCGTCAATCTGAAAAACAACAGAAGGCCTCTTCTGTATTAATTTTATTATCGTGCCTGGGATGATGCCAAGAGAACTTAATCGGCTTATCCTTGCGGCCTCAGATGGCGTGATGAATAATATCTTCCCATTTTTTCCTATCTCGAAATCAACAAGCCTGACAACAACCGGCTGCACTTCCAGCCTATATTTCTTGCAGCATTCTCCCCGTGGAATCTGCTTTCCGTGAGGACATGTCGGAGGATGTCCTAAAAATGTGCAGACGCTGTCTGTAAGCTCCTCGCTCAATATATGCTCCATTCTACATGCATCTTCATGAACCACATCTCCTGAAAGATCAAACACATCTATAAACAGCCTCTCTGCAAGCCTGTGTCTTCTTTTAAGTCCTTTTGCAAGTTCATATCCTTTTTCTGTAAGCTTAATATTATTGTTTTCTACTAAAGCCAACCCTCCCGACACTAATGCAGCTATTAAGGAGTCAACATCAGAATCATCCGAACTGAGCTTAAATCTCTTTATATCAGAGTGTCCTTCTTCCTGCATTTCCCATAAAAGCTCCAAAGCCTCATCAGTTCTCTCTCTTTCCATTTTGTTCTCCTTATTCGTCATTCCTGCCCCCATTTTCACGAGGGTAAAGTCCAGCAGGAATGACATTCTATAAAAACATCATTAAAACAGCATTAAATCCATAACCTTCTGAAAGCTCTTTCTGTGTATGGGACATGGCCCATACTCTCTTATTTTATCAATATGCGCCTTAGTTGCATAACCTTTATGCTTGTCAAAATCATATTGAGGATACATGAAATGAGATCTAAACATTATGCCGTCTCTTACTACTTTTGCAATAATAGAAGCAGCAGCAATTGATGCGCTTTTTGCATCACCTTTAACAATAGACAACTGCTTTATTCTTATTGATAAAATATTGAGGGCATCTACGAGGATTATATCAGGCTTATTTGTCAAATCCATTATAGCATTATGCATTGCGAGTTTTGTTGCCTTTAGTATATTAATTCTGTCAATTTCTTTGGAATCAACGATACCTATGCCAATATCTACTGCATTGAGCAGCACAGTCCAGAAAAGTTCTTCCCTTTCTTTTTCAGGTATTTTTTTTGAATCTCTTATACCATCTATTTTTAGGCTCTTCGGCAATATCACTGCAGATGCCACAACAGGCCCTGCCAGCGGTCCCCTGCCGGCTTCGTCAACCCCTGCAATAACATCTAATCCATATTTTCTTATGGATTCATCATATTTGAAAACATCCATGCAGATTGTCTTATTTATTTCTATGCTTTTACTGCTATTTCCCTTGCCCTCTCTTTTATCTTTGCCTCTTTGCCCTTCTTGCCTCTAAGGTAATAAAGTTTAGCCCTTCTAACATCGCCTCTCTTCAATACCTCTATTCTATCAATAGATGGCGAATGAACAGGAAATATCCTTTCAACGCCTACTCCAAAAGAGAGCTTTCTTACCATAAAGGTCTCCCTTGTGCCGCTTCCTTTCCTTGAAATCACAACACCTTCATACGGCTGGAGTCTCTCTTTATCTCCTTCAACGACCTTGACATACACCTTGACAGTATCGCCAATATTAAATTTGTTAACATCCTTTCGAAAGGCCTCTTCTATTGTCTGCATTGCGTTCATGACTTTTCCTCCTAATATATTAGATCAGTTTTTATCTACCGACACTTTTAATCCGAGCAAAGCTCGCTTAATATCCTTTTATCTTCTTCTGTTAGTTTAGCTTTTTCAAGAAGGTCTGGCCTTCTCTGCAGCGTCCTCTTTATAGCTTCCCTTCTTCTCCACTTCCATATCTCTCTGTGGTTGCCAGAAAGCAGAGCATCAGGAACCTTCATTCCCATAAAATCAGGAGGTCTTGTATAATGAGGGTAATCAAGAATTCCCCATGTAAAAGACTCTTCTTTTGAAGATTCCTCATCTCCAAGCACACCTGGGATTAATCTGGCAATGCTGTCTATTATAACCAAAGCAGGTAGTTCTCCTCCAGTCAAAACATAATCTCCTATGGAAATTTCTTCATCAACAAGTGATTCTCTTACCCTTTCATCAATGCCTTCATATCTGCCGCAGATAAAAAGCACTCTTTTCTTTATTTTGGATAATGTTTCTGCAGTTTTCTGAGTATAGGTTTTGCCCTGCGGGCTTAACATTACAGTCCACCTGTCCAATCCATCAGCCTTTATTGACTGCACTGCATTATATATAGGCTCTATCTTCATAATCATGCCTGAGCCGCCGCCATATGGATAATCATCAACAGTCCTATGTTTGTCTTTTGCAAAATCCCTGATATTGTAAATCTCCACATCAATCAATCCTTTCTGCACTGCCCTTTTTAAAATGCTTTCGCCAATATAGGCATGAAAAATTTCAGGGAAAATTGTAATTATATCAAAACCAATACTCATAATGTAATCACATTAATATCTACACCTCTTCGATTTCCGTAGGCGTCACTATCATCTTTTTTGATTCTATGTCTATCTCGGCTATAAAATCCTTTATTGCCGGAATCAGATATTCCTCATCATCTGACTTTACAACATAAACATCATTGCTTGCCGTCTCTATTATCTCCCTTACCTCGCCAAGATAATCTCCACTGGTATTGTAAACATCAAGTCCTATTATCTGATAATGATAATAAATGCCTTCTGGCAATTTTGGACTTTCTGATTTATCAATTTTTATCAATGCGCCCCGATATTTCCTGGCATGCTCCGGAGTTTCGCAGCCGTCAAACCTTAACAATAAATTACCCTTATATAGCCTTGCTTCCCTTATTTTTTTGAGTTCAACTATATCCTCTAACTGAATAAAAACTTCATGAAGACTATAAAATCTCTTGGGATCAAAGGTAAGAGGCATTACCAGCAAATCCCCTTTTAGTCCCCATTCTTTTATTATCCTGCCTACAACAACAAGTTCTTGCTGCATGTTAGCCGAGTGCCAGCTTCAAATTACTGCTTCTAAAAATAAAGGGCGTTTTAGTGTTAAACGCCCTTTTGTAAGTCATATAACAACTTTTTTATTCTAATATCTCAAGAACGCAGCGTTTGCCGGTCTTTGTGCCCGCAGCTCCAATGATAGTCCTCATTGCGCGAGCGGTCTTGCCTTGCTTTCCAATAACCTTTCCGAGATCGCCCTGAGACACCCTAAGTTCATAAACAGTCGTCTTTTCTCCTTCAACCTCGTTAATAACCACATCTTCAGGCCTGTCAACAAGTGACTTAGCCATAACCTCGATCAATGTCTTCATCATCCACCTCCATAATTTCGTCAGTATTTTAGGAGACAGTTTTAAAATACCATCTGCCTTCTACAGTGTTGCTGCCTTTTGTAAAAGTTTTTTCACGCTATCTGTTGGCTGCGCGCCATGCTCCATCCAATATTTAATACGCTCTGAATCTACCTTTATTTCAGATGGTTCCTTCTTGGGGTCGTAGGTTCCAACAATCTCTATGAATGGCCCATCCCTGCGTGCTCTTGAGTCAGCTACTATTATTCTATAAAATGGCTTTTTATGAGCGCCCATTCTTGTCAACCTAATCTTTACCAAATAATCACCTCCATTTTTAAACAGCCGTCAATTAACATCCACTGTTACGCTGTAAATTTTAATATATTTACTTCAAATAATGCAATCTTATTAGCTATTTTTGCCATAAGTTATCAATTATGAGCTAAAAGCCAATTTTCGGAAGCCTGAATCCCTTTTTACCCATTCCGCCCTTAAACATCTTCATCATCTTCTTCATCTCCAGATACTGCTTTATGAGCCTGTTTACATCAGTCACTGTTGTGCCACTTCCAATAGCAATTCTCTTTCTTCTGCTTCCATTTATTATATTGTAGTTTTCTCTTTCTTTTTTTGTCATAGAATTTATAATTGCCTCTATCTTTATAAATTCCTTTTCATCCACCTTTACATCCTTCATCGCTTTACTAATACCTGGTATCATACTAAGAAGGCTTTCCAGAGAACCCATGCCTCTTATCTTCTTCAACTGATCTCTTAAGTCATCAAAAGTAAAGCTCTCCTCCATTATTCTCTTATGGAGCTTCTCTGCCTCTTTCTGATCAAATGACTTCTGAGCCTGCTCTATCAAGGTAAGGACATCTCCCATGCCCAGTATCCTGTTAGCAATCCTGTCAGGATAAAATGGCTCAAGCATGTCTATCTTTTCACCAATGCCAATAAACTTTATAGGCTTCCCTGTCACATGCCTTATAGAGAGAGCTGCACCGCCTCTTGCATCGCCGTCCATTTTTGTAAGTATGATGCCGTCAATGCCTATCTGTTCGTTAAAGCTCTTTGACATATTGACTGCATCCTGACCTGTCATAGCGTCTGCAACAAGCAAAATCTCCTTTGGATTGACCCTTGCCTTTATCAGGCTCAGTTCTTCCATTAGCTCTCCATCAATATGCAGTCTGCCTGCTGTGTCGAGGATTAAAATATCCCTGCCGTCGGTCTTTGCCTGCTTCAGTGCATTTTCGCAGAGATGCACAGGGTCTTTTGTCTCTTTAGAATAAAATACAGGTATATCTATCTGTTTTCCGAGGGTTATAAGCTGATCGATAGCAGCAGGCCTTTTAAGGTCTGCTGCAACAAGCATAGGCCTTCTACCTTCTTTTTTAAAGAATCTTGCCAGTTTCGAAGAAGTGGTAGTCTTACCAGACCCTTGAAGACCAACCATCATAATTATTGTAGGGGGATTCGGCGAAAGCTGTATTTTTGTATTTGTAACGCCTAACAGTTCACATAATTCATCATGAACTATCTTTACAACCTGCTGGCCAGGGGAGAGGCTTTCAAGAACCTCTTTTCCAACCGCCCTCTCCCTGACATGCTGAATAAAGTCCTTTACAACTTTAAAATTTACATCAGCCTCAAGAAGGGCAAGTTTTATCTCCTTTAGGGCGACATCAACATCTTCCTCTTTAAGCAATCCTCTGCTTTTTAGCTTTTTAAATATGGAATCAAGTTTATCGCTTAAGCTTTCAAACATAATATTAGTCGTTAGTGAATATATCTATTAAATAGTATTTTACGCCATTAACTGCTTAGGAGAGCATCTATTTTAGCCTTAAGCTGTGGCTTTGGAACTGCGCCTACTACCTGATCAACCTTTTGCCCGTCTTTAAAAAACATAATAGTCGGAATGCCCATTATTTTATATTTGCTAGCCACATCAGGATTTTCATCTGTATTTAATTTCCCAACCTTTACCTTGCCTGCATATTCCTTTGACAGCTCTTCAACTGTTGGAGCAATCATTCTGCATGGTCCGCACCATACTGCCCAAAAATCTACCATAACAAGGCCTGTTGTCTGTAGAACTTCACTATCCCAATTAGCGGTTGTAAAATCAAGAACACCTTCTGCCATAAAATCCTCCTTGATCTCTAAAAATGAAAGTATTGAAAATTATAATTTTCATGAGAATGTTTTGTCAATTTAAAGCTCACAGCACTATTTTAAACGGCGCTGGTATGAATGTAATTATGAATATAATCAGCGACAGAAATCCTATAAACCTTCTCTTTGAATTAAGCGGAATCTCCCAATAAATCACTGGAGGGTGTTTGATGCCCAAAATAAGCATTAGCACAGCCCATAATGCCCACCCTTCCCAATAAAATATTCCCAGCGTCCCAAGAATTATAACAAGAACTATGGATAAATACTTATGCCTTTCTCCTAATACTGCAAAGGCTATATGGCCTCCGTCAAGCTGGCCTATAGGTATGAGGTTCAGTGAAGTGACAAATAAGCCAATCCATCCAGCAAAAGCAATAGGATGAAGAAAAATGTCATGATTATCCGCAGAAGCTCCGATAACCATCTTTGAAAGGAAAGAAAATAAAATAGAATCACCGAGTCTAAGCGCACCATCAGTTTGTTGCAATGAAACAATCTCTGACATATTCAGCCCTACAATGCAGGCTGCAACAGAGACAATAAATCCAGCTATAGGACCTGATGCACCTATGTCTACAAGCGCCCTTCTCGTAATTATAGGTGATTTCATCTTTATAAACGCTCCGAATGTGCCTATTATTGACGGAGCAGGAATAAAATATGGAAGCGTTGCATTTGTATGATGCTTTTTTGATGCAATATAATGAGCAAGTTCATGACAGAGAAGAATGGTCATCAATGTGCCTGCAAAAGGCAGCCCTTCTATTATCCTGGACGGCTCTATGAATATGTTCACGCCCTTTTGCAATGCACCGGCAGTCAAGGTAGTCAAGAAGGTGATAATAAATAAAATTATGTGGAGATATGGAATTTTTTTCATTCATACTTCCATAATAATCGGCATTATCAATGGCTTTCTGTCCATGGTGTTTCTCAGATATTTTTTGAGCGTTGACCTCAGTTTCGCCTGAATAATGCTTGTATCAGAAATTATATCGTCCTCAAGACTCATCAGAGTATTGGTCATCAAATCTCTAACTTCATTTATTATTTCCTGAGAGGCATCTTCAAAAATAAATCCTCTTGATATTATTTCAGGCCCAGAGACAATTTTTTTTGTAAGTCTTTCTATGCCGACAAGGATAATAACTATTCCATCGTGAGCAAGCCTTTTTCTATCTCTAAGCACCATATCTTTTACTTCTCCTGCTCCCTTGCCGTCAATAAATATCCTGCCTGAGTTTATCTTTCCATTTTTCCAGATACCAGCATCTGTGATTTCAAGAATTCCGCCATTTTCCATGATGAATATATTATCAAGCGGTATGCCTGATTTTTCAGCCAGCCTTTCATGATATTTCAGATGTCTGTATTCTCCATGTATAGGCATGAAATATCTCGGCTTCACAAGATTAAGCATAAGCTTTAACTCTTCTTTTGACGCATGGCCTGACACATGCACCTCTGAAACCTTTTCATATATTACATCTGCGCCCCTTCTTATAAGATGGTTTATTATCCTTCCTATAGAACGTTCATTGCCGGGGATCATCTTTGCGGAAAGAATAACTGTATCTCCCTCTTTTATTTTTATATGCTTATGCTCATCTATCGCAATCCTTGAGAGGACACTCATAGGTTCACCCTGACTGCCAGTAGTTATTATCACTACCTCATTGTCAGATAAATACTTAAGATTTTCGAGCTTTACCCATGTATTTTCAGGCATCTTTAAATACCCTAAATCAAGAGCAATCTGTGAATTGGCTACCATGCTTCTGCCGCACATTATTATGCGTCTTTTATGCTGCATCGCTACATCAATTACTTGCTGTATTCTATGAATATTTGACGCAAATGTGGCGATAATTATTCTGCCTTTTTTCTTTGAAAAAATGTCTTCAAAAGCCCTTCTTACCTCTTTTTCTGAAAATGTAAAACCGCCCTGTCCTGCATTAGTGCTGTCAGAAAGCATCAGCAATGTCCCATTTTCTCCATATTCTGAGAACCTGTGAAAATCCATCAATTCTCCATCTACAGGGGTCGGATCGAGCTTAAAATCGCCTGTGTGAACAATATTGCCGAAAGGAGTCTTGATTCCCAAACCCACTCCGTCAACTATGCTGTGGGTTACTCTTATAAATTCAACTTCAAAAACACCAAGTTTAATGACATTTCTCGGCTTTACAGCAATAAGAGGGACATCTATAATTTCGTGTTCTTTTAATTTTTCCTTAACGAGTGCGAGGGTCAGCGGAGTTCCATAAACAGGAGCTTTTATTTCCTTCAGCAAAAACGGAAGGGCGCCTGTATGGTCTTCGTGGCCATGCGTAAGAACTATTCCTCTTACTTTTTTCCTATTGTCGATGATATAGGAAAAATCAGGGATAACATAGTCTACGCCCATCATGTCCTCATCAGGAAACATTATGCCAGCATCCACTACGATAAGGTCTTCGGAGTATTGAAAAACGGTCATATTAAGACCGCCGATCTCTTCAACTCCGCCGAGGGGAATTACAAGGAGAGAATTATTAGAATTTAGAGAACAAAAGTCAGAAGACAGATTTGTTTGCATCCCCTGTTCTGTATTCTGTGATCTGTGTTCCGTGTTCTGCTCTATCGCCACTGCTCCACTAATATTTCTATTCTCACATCGCCATCAAGTATCTGTTGAATAATTGGCTTTACCGGATGGTTATCGCTCTTTGCTTTTCTGATCTGTATTATCCTATCTGACACATCAAAAAATGCATCCACAACATTAGGGTCAAACTGTTTACCCCTCTGCTCTTTTATATAATCAAGCGCCTTTTCCATAGGCCATGCAGCTTTATATACCCTATCTGATGTAATGGCATCAAAAACATCTGTAATTGCTACTATCCTTCCTGATATTGGAATATCTTCCCCTTTTAATCCGCAAGGATAGCCGGTGCCATCCCACCTTTCATGATGGGTCAGTGCAATCTCCATTGCAAGTTCAAGGAGCGGAAGAGTTGTTCCGGCTAATATCCTGCCTCCAATAACTGTATGAAGTTTTATTATATTAAATTCATCTTCTGTTAATTTACCAGGCTTCAGGAGTATGTTGTCTGGGATTCCTATTTTCCCAACATCGTGCATTGGAGATGCATATCTCATCATTATAACTTGGTCCTGAGCAATTCCGATCTTCTCAGTTATAAGATTTACATAGTCAGATATTCTTTCGATATGCCTGCCTGTCTCATCATCCCTAAATTCCGCTGCTTTGCCAAGTCTTATTATAATCTCAAGCTGGGTCTGTTTTAACATGCGGAGATTCTCTAAAAGGTTTGACTCCATGACATCGAGGGATGCATTTAAAAACTCATCTCTTTCCTTAAGCTTAAGCATGTTGTAAACCCTTGCCTTTAGTTCCTCTACAAAAAATGGTTTTATTATATAATCGTCAGCTCCTAAAGAAAGGGCATTGATAATGCTATGTTTGTCAATTAACGCAGAAAGTACAATAATAGGAAAGTAGTTTTTTCCTCTTACATCTTTTAGCTTTTTCAAGACGGTAAAGCCGTCCATCGCAGGCATCATCAAGTCAAGGATTATCAGATCAGGGAATTTCTTGTCATTTTCTATCAATTCAAGAAGCTCTTTCCCATCCCCTGCCTTTTTGATAATAAGATTAGGATCATCTCTGAAAACAGCTTCTATAAGCTCGATGTTTGATAGAATATCATCAACTGCATAAATTGTTCTTTGCATCAGCGCACTCTCCAAAAGTAATTATACTATAATATATTTTTCTTTCCAAAATCTCAACAAATTATCATCTCCTGGTTTTCTTGATATCTTATGTCTTGTAATAAAAAGATACAACTATATATTGCATGCATACTGTCTGATGAGCAACCATTATCATCTGTTAATTAAGACACTTTGGGGAAATCTATTACGAGTGATGAGGCACATAATGCCTGATACAAATATGTTAAAATTTAATATCCGAAGACTTTGAGGAGGTTTTAATAAATGGGTTTTACGATAGCATTTGCAGGAAAAGGCGGAACAGGCAAAACGAGTCTTGCAGGATTGACAATAAAATTTTTATTAAGCAAGAGGAGCGGGCCTGTGCTTGCAGTCGATGCAGACAGCAACGCATGTCTGCATGAAGCCCTCGGCGTTAAGATCCACGCGACAATAGGAAAGCTGAGGGAGGAATCCCTTCAGGCAGTAAGGGGCGGAGGAGACAGGCCTGGCGGTATGTCCATGGAGCAATTATTCGATTATCAGGTTCAGCAGTCTATTATAGAAGCAAAGGGTTTTGACCTTATGGTTATGGGAAGGCCCGAAGGACCGGGATGTTATTGTGCAGCCAATAATATTATAAGGAAATATACGGACATGCTTTCTGATAAGTATCCTTATATTGTTATAGACAATGAAGCAGGAATGGAGCATCTGAGCAGAAGGACTACTCATAAAGTGGATCTGTTGATAATCGTGAGCGACCCCACTGTTAAGGGTATTCTTACAGCCAAAAGGATAAATGAACTTGTCGATGAATTAAATCTTGAGGTTGGCGGACGTGTCCTGGTTATAAACAGGGTGGCTGGACAGGAAGGAGAGGATCTCAAGAAAATGGCGGAGGGATTTGGAATTCATGTAGCAGGGCTTGTGCCTCAGGATGAAATGATATTCAAGTTCGATCTGGAAGGCAAGCCGGTTTTTGCGCTTTCTGAAAACGCAATATCTGTACAGTCAGTATTCAACATACTTCAGTCATTGCAGATACCTTAGAGATTTTGAGGAGACTAATGGAAAATCTAAAACTTGGAAAAATGCCTCTTATTGCATGTGCCCTCAATGACAGCGATGTTAAGACCATTACTGTGGATTCTTTAAGCCCTGCTGATTTAGTAGAGTTGAGGGTCGATATGTTCGAAAATGTCTCAGTAAATCATGTCGAAGAAATATTTAAAATCGCTAAAGAAAAATTTAAAAAACCAATAATAGCAACAGTAAGGGATGTAAAAGAAGGCGGGCAAAAAGAGATAACAGACAGACTTGTTATCTACAGGGCTGTTATCTCATTTTGTGATCTCATGGATGTAGAGATTAATTCAGATGATACCATAGCGGAAGTAAAAAAAATGTGCAGGAATTGCAAAAAAGTCATGATCGGATCATATCATAACTTTGAAATTGTGCCTGATATTGATTCCCTCGATAATATCTTTTTAAAGGGAAAAAGCTTAGGTGTTGATATAATTAAGATAGCTGCAATGGCAAACAACAATGATGATTTAATAAGGCTTGCGACTTTTACTTTAAAACACAGGGGTGAATGGCTTATTACAATGGCAATGGGAGATATAGGATTGCCGTCGAGGATAATAAATCCTATTTTTGGCTCCCTTATTACTTACGGCTATGTTAGCAGACCATCAGCGCCGGGGCAACTGTCAATAAGCGAATTGATGGATATTTTTAGACTATTGAAAATCAGATAGATTTAAGTTCTTTTGATTTCCAACAACAACAAAAACATAATTTTCAATATCCAAATATTTCTTAGCAACTCTCAAGATATCTTCTCTTGTTACACGATTTATATATTCTGAATATTTTTTAATATAGTCATCACCTAAATTGTAAAACTCTACTGCTGTAAGAAAATCAGCAATCTTTCTGCTTGTCTCAAGCCTCCTCGGAAAGCTTCCAGTAAGATATGCCTTTGCATCTTCAAGCTCCTGATTCAAAACAGGCTCTGTCTTTATCTTATTTATCTGCTTCAATATCTCGTTTATCACAACTTTTGCTGCCTCATTCTTTGTCTGAACCTCAACCTTAAATTGTCCTATTTCTTTATTGACTGAAAATAAACTGTATATAGAATATGTGAGCCCCATTTCATCTCTAATAACCTTCATGAGGCGTGATGCAAAACCTCCGCCGCCGAGGATATAGTTCATAACAGATACTGCATAATAGTCCGGATTATCTCTTGATATGCCGATGTGCCCGAAAACAATATTTGTCTGTGTTATATCCTTATTTATTACCACAACCCTTTTGTCTCGATGCTTTGCCGCCTGACTGATGACTGATGACTGATGACTGATGTTTTTTGGTTTCCACCTATCGAGGTATCTTGTTATCAGAGAGTTTAACTCTTCGGATGTAAGGTCTCCGACAATGGAAAGTATTGCATTGTCAGGCAAATAGTAGTCATTGTAAAAGTTTAAAATGTCCTCTCTTTTTATGTTGTCAATGCTTTCAATGCTTCCTGTTACGAGTCTTCCATAGGGGTGTTTGCCAAAAACCTCTTTTATGAATACCTTGTCTGCAACAAAGGATGAATTTTCTTCGCTCTGTCTTAAAGAGCCTTTTATTAAATCTTTTTTTCTATTTATCTCATTTTCTGAAAATGAGGGGTTCAAAAGAATATCAGAAAATATCTCGAAGCCTTTTTCAAAATCCTTTTTCAGTACAGAAAGAGAAATGGTTGTATAATCGCTGTTGGTTGATGTATTTAATGATGCGCCTATAAAATCAATCTCATCGCTTATCTCGGATGCTTTTCTTTTATGAGTTCCTTCTGTCAGCATTGCTGAAGTCAGATATGCTATTCCTGCCTTATCCTCAGCTTCATTTAGCGGAGATGCCTTTATTAAAAGCGTAATCATAACTATGGGCAGGTTGTGCCTCTCTACATGAAGCACTGTCAGACCATTAGAAAATACCTGCTTCTTAATTTCAAGAGCATAGCTATCAGTGACCAATGAACAGTAAACAGTGAACAGTAAGAGCAAAAATATCAAAGTTTTTTTAAACTGTTTGCTATTCACTGTTCACTCCTGAGCCCTTTTTGGGCACTAATATTCCCACTGTCTTGTTATCAGAGATTAAATATTTTTTTGCTGCAGCCTGCACGTCTTCTGGTCTTACCTTTCTGATCCCTTCAATGTATTTATCCATAAGTCTCCAGTCGCCAAATATTTCAAATATCCCGGTATAAAGCGCCCTTGAATAACTGGAATCCTGCGCGAAAACAAAAAATGCTTCAATTTGGTTTTTTGCTCTTTGCATCTCTCTTTCAGAAGGCATTTCTGTTTTTATTTTTTCAATCTGTTCGTATATTTCTTTCTCTAAATCCTCTATGCCTTTTTGCGGGGCTGCCGTTCCTCCAAAAATAAAGAGAAAAGGGTCTTTATGGAAACTGTAGTCAGCAAATGCATTAAGGGCAAGTCTTTTTTCGTACACAATATTTTTATAAAGCCTTGAGCTTTTGCCTCCTGAAAGTATGGTGGACAATATATCCAGCGCAAAGCTGTCTTCATGCTGCAAGGTGGGAACATGATAAGCAATCAGTATATATGGCAGTTCAGCTTCTTTTTTCAGATATACCTTTTTTTCTCCGGCTTGCTTTGGCTCAACAGATTTAGTCCTCTCAGGCAGCTCTTTTGATGGAATATCCTCAAACTCTTGCTTGATTTCAGTTATGACTTTTTCTGAGTTCACAGCGCCTGAGACAATGATAAAAGCATTGTTTGGGAAATAATATGTTTTGTAATATTCGTATAAGTCTTTTCTTTCTATGGATGCAATATCGGACATCCACCCTATTACAGGCCATCGGTATGTATGCGTTTTAAATGCAGTTGCAACGACTTCCTCGTATAATAAGTTTTGTGGGTCATCCTCATATCTCACACGCCTTTCTTCCATTACAACATCCCTCTCAACAATAACCTCTTTTGGGTCCAATAAAAGGTTTATCATCCTGTCTGCCTCAAGTTTTATGGACAAACCAATTTTGTCTGATGGAAGAGTCTGGTGATACATTGTGTAGTCCTTTGTTGTGTGCGCATTATCAATGCCGCCGCTTCTTTGGATAATATTAGAAAACTCCTTTGAACCGTACCTTGGGGTGCCTTTAAACATCATATGTTCAAGGAGATGGCTTATCCCTGTTTTACCAACATGCTCATCCTTTGAACCGACTTTATACCATATCTGGAATGTAGCTAAAGGAGCTTTATAGTCTTCGATGACTAAGACTTTTAGTCCATTTTTGAGAGTGTATTCCTTTACAGATGCATAAATAGAAGCAGGAATGAAAAGAAGTATAAATATTATGGCAAATTTTAAGCGTTGCATCTAACTACCCTGATTAGTATTCTCGAGGAGATTTCTTTAGCTGTCTTTCTTCCCTGCTCATTCCTATCTCAGAAAGCTTATCCTGAACCTCTTGAAATCTCATCATCTTTACCTCTTCTCGGCATTTTTCGAGTTCTGCAAGAGTTCTTGCCTCAGTCACGCATGCCTTTGTTTTATACATACCCTCCAGAATGATTCCTATATCTTCGAGTATTTGTGTCTTATTTTGATCTAAAGCTGAATCCTCTGAAAATACAGGCTGAATGAAAAAAACAGACAAAAGAATAAATGCTGTAAAAATAGTTTTTATTCTCATAAAACAACCCTCCTGAATTACTCTTCTCTCCAAACCTCAATAGCTATTTCAGGACACATACAGGCACACATTGCACATCCTGTACACTTTTCTGGATGCTCAAAATGTGCAGGGAAATAGCCCATGCTCTTGAATTTTTTATCTATGACAATTGAGTCATTAGGACATGCCATGATGCAATATTTGCATCCTTTACACAATTCCATATCAATAACAATCTTGCCTTTGATATTATTTTTTATCATTATATTTATATTATATCAAATCTTAGCGCTGAGCAGTTCGCCTGCATGCTTAAGGGACATGTCTGTAATTTTTCCGCTCATCATCCTTGCAAGTTCTTCTTGTCTTTCATTATTCGCTAATTGTTTTATTTTAACCTTTACAACATCTTTTGCAATATCTTTTTCGACCTTTAAATGGTTATCTGCAAGCGCTGCTATCTGTGGAAGATGTGTGATACAAAGCACCTGATACTTTTTTGAAGTTGCCTTCAATCTTTTTCCCACATGCTGTGCAGTTACTCCGCCTACGCCGGCATCAACCTCATCGAAGATAAGAGTTTTATCAGAACCCAGAGCACAGAAACCAGAAGTCAGACTTTCTTTTTTATCTGTCTTCTGTCTTCTGTCTTCTGTCTTCTGTATCTCAATACATTTCAGCGCAAGCATTATCCTTGATAATTCACCGCCTGATGCAACCTTTATCAACGATTTAGCCGGCTCTCCTGGATTTGCGCTGAATAAAAATTCCACATCATCGATGCCGTTTACTGTAACGGTCTCCTTTCTTTTCATATCAATCTTAAACATGGCCGTTTGAAAGCCGAGTTCCCTGAGTTCAGAATCAATCATTTTTTCCATTTTCGAAGAAGCGAGTCTTCTTTTTGCTGAAAGTTCTTCTGTCATTAATAGTAGTTCTTTTTCTTTTAAGGCAAGGCCTGCTTCAATCGTCTCCTGTTGTTCATCTGCATGTTCGAGTTCATTGAGTTCTTCTTCAGCAATCTCTCTGTACTTTAGTATTGCGTTGATGTCTTCCCCATATTTTTTTTGAAGTCTCTTTATAATCTCAAGCCTTTCGCCAAGCTCCGAGAGTCTTTGAGGGTCTGCATCATACTTTGCCTTAAGTTTTCGCAAGAGCAAGGCTGCCTCATCAATCTGAGGCAATATGGACTTCATAATCTCAACCAGCTCTCCTGCATCTGGGTCAAAATTGACCATATCTTTGATATGAGACGACGCTCTAGACACCTTTTCAATACATGAGCCGTCAGATTCATAGAGCAAACCATATGCTGCCTCTGATGATTCTCTCAGCCTGCTGAGATTATGGAGTATCTTCATTTCATCTTCTATGGCTTCTCTTTCCCCATTTTTTAAATTGGCTGAGTCTATCTCATTTGCCTGAAATCGGAGAAACTCGATTCTCTGACTTCTCTCGCGGATGTGCTTTTTTAGTTCATTTAATTTATTTCGTATGCCGATAACTTCGTTGTATAAGACTTGTAAAGAAGCAGCGTCATCTATCAATCCTCCAAAGTCATCGAGAAAAAGAAGGTGATTATCCTTTTTTAAAAGTCCTTGATGTTCATGCTGTCCGTGGATATTAACAAGATCCTCACCAACAGCAGCGAGAGATTGGAGGCTTACTGAAGTATCATTTATATATGCCCTTCCTTTGCCTTGAGCAGATATGCTTCTTCTTATCATTATTCCATCATCGCTATCTATATCGAGTTCTTCAAGGAGTAGGTGGTTTTTATTGTCAAAGTATGCTTCAACAATAGCCTCTTTGCTCCCTGTCTTTATCATGTCAGCAGAGGCTTTATCGCCGAGAATGAGGCCGATTGCATCTACTATTATTGATTTTCCTGCGCCTGTCTCTCCTGTAAGAACATTGAGTCCTATTTCAAATTTTATGGAAAGGTCATCGATGATGGTGAAGTTTTTGATCCTTAATTCACGAAGCATCAAAACAATCCCTTAAAATTTTCTCCTTTCACAGGTCCTAAAACCGTAAGGCTCATCTTGCCTTCATTGATAAGTCTATATGCAAGACTTGTTATTTGTTCGAGGGTGACAGATTCTATCTCCTTCATCAGTTCCTTATGCGAAAAATACCTGCCGTAATAGATTTCCTGGCGGGCTATGCTCTGCATCCTGCTGCTTGTTGATTCCAGTCCGAGCACCATATTCCCTTTCAACTGATCTTGAGCCCTCTTAAGTTCAACATCAGAAATCGTTGTGTAAAGCTCTTTCATTTCTTTGATAATAAGATCTGCGACAGTTACTGCTTTTTTTCTGCCAGTGCCTGCATATACTGCCCAGAAACCTGTATCTATGTATGATGATACGAATGAATAAATTGAGTATGCATACCCTTTATTCTCCCTTATCTCCTGAAATAGACGTGAGCTTACGCTTCCTCCGACAATAGAGTTTAAAATAGCAATTGCATACCTGTCTTCACTCTTGTATGGAAGCCCTTTAACTCCAAGGCATATATGAGCCTCTGATAAGTCTTTTGTATGCACTGAAATTGCGCTGTTAAAGGATGGCGGAGAAAACAATTCAGGTTCTGAGCCTCTTCTGAGATCTCCAAGATAGTGATTAAGCATGTTTATAACATGGTCAGGTTCAAAATTGCCGGCACATGCCACCACCGTATCTGCTGTGCCGTAGTATTTCTTTACATGGCTTATTAAATCATCGCGCGAGAATGTCTTTATGGTCTCCCGTTTTCCTAAAACAGACTGCCCTAAACCAGTATCTTTCCATACTGTTTTGCTGAAAAGGTCATGAATATAATCATCAGGCGTATCCTCAACAAGTTTTATCTCTTCTTTTATCACGCCTTTTTCCTTTTCTATTTCTTCTTCTGAAAATACAGAGTGAATGAAAATGTCAGAAAGCAGTTCAATGCCCTTATCAATATATTCATCGAGAACTTTTACATAAAATGCTGTGTTTTCACGGGATGTAAATGCATTAAGGTCGCCGCCCAAAGAATCTATATCGATCGAGATAGCAGTAGCAGTGCGCTTTTTAGTGCCTTTAAAAAACATGTGTTCAAGGAAGTGGGATATGCCGTTTTTATCAGGGACTTCATTGCGGGAACCAACTTTGATCCATATTCCCAATATAACAGAGCGATAGTTTTTTAGTTGCTCCATTACAACAGGGATACCATTATCAAGATAGCGTTTTGTAAACATAATTTAATGAACAGTCGTTAGTGAACAGTGAATAGTATTTAGTTAAAGCCCTATTCACTATTCACTGTTCACTATTCACTGCTTCTCACGCATTGCTTCTTTTCTGCTTAGTCTTATTCTTCCCTGACCGTCTATCTCTATGACCTTGACCAGCACCTCGTCGGCTACATTTAATTCATCAGTAACTTTTGCTATTCTTCTGTCTGAGATTTGAGATATATGGAGCAATCCGTCAATGCCTGGAAGTATTTCAACAAATGCGCCAAAATCAGCTATTCTTACAACCTTGCCCATATATATCTTACCAACCTCAGCTTCTGCAATAATGCCGTTAATGATTTCTATCGCCTTTTTTGCAGATTCTTCATCAGAGGATGCTATATTTATAACACCTGCATCATTTATGTCTATCTTGACGCCTGTCTGTTCTATGATCCCTCTTATTACCTTTCCTCCGGTGCCTATAACATCTCTTATTTTTTCCTGCTTTATCTGCATTGTGTATATTCTCGGCGCATGAGGTGAAAGGTTTTCCCTTACAGATGGCATTGCTTCATCCATCTTGCCCAGTATATGAAGCCTTCCAATGCGAGCCTGCTCAAGGGCGTTGCGAAGAATTTCATGACTTACACCGCCTATTTTTACATCCATCTGGAATGCTGTTATACCCTTTTCAGTTCCTGCAACCTTGAAATCCATATCTCCGAGATGATCTTCGAGCCCAAGTATATCGGTAAGTACAACAACCTGATCACCCTCTTTTATGAGTCCCATTGCAATTCCTGCAACAGGCGCTGATATGGGGACACCTGCATCCATTAATGAAAGTGTTGCGCCACAGACAGTTGCCATTGATGAGGAACCATTGGACTCAAGCACATCAGAGACAACCCTTATGGTATAAGGAAATACTTCCTTTGGCGGCAATACGCATTTCAATGCCCTTTCTGCGAGGGCTCCATGTCCTATTTCCCTTCTTCCTGGGGAGCGCAGCGGCTTTACTTCGCCGACGCTAAAGGGTGGAAAGTTATAATGCAGCATAAATGACTTAAAGGTTTCACCTTCAAGAGAATCTATCTTCTGCTCGTCAGCAGATGTGCCGAGCGTAGTTGCGACAATAACCTGTGTTTCCCCCCTTGTAAAGAGCGCAGAGCCGTGAACTCTCGGCAAAAAGCCCATGATGCATGATATCTTTCTTATCTCATCAGGTTTCCTGTTATCAGACCTTATTCCTTCCTGAAGGATCATGTTTCTTACTATCTCTTTTTCATAATCATCAAATATATTGACTATATCCCTTGTTAGGTCTTTGTCAACATTGCCAAGAAACTTCTCCATATTTTCAGATGTATTGAAATGTTTTATAGCATCTTTAAGTATAAAGTCTATCGCTTCCTGACGAAATTGCTTGCCAGGTATTCTTATCGCCTCTATTAATCTATCAGAGGCCAATGCCCTTACTGCATTTTTAAGTTCGGCTATTTCTTCAACCGGAGTTACAGGTCTTTTTCCCTTGCCAACAAGGGTTCTAAATTCGTTTTGTACTGCTGTTATTTTCTTGATCTCGTTATGTGCAAAATCTATAGCTTCAAGCAGTAGCGCCTCTGATATTTCGGAACCGCCGCCTTCTACCATAAGCACAGCATCTTCGGTGCCGGCTACCACAATATTCAATTCAAGATTGTCAACTTCAGACAGATCAGGATTAACAATAAGATTGCCGTTCAGCATTCCAACCCTTACAGCGCCTACAGGCCCATTGAAAGGTATGTCCGAAATATGAACAGCCGCAGACATCCCAATTATTCCAAGTATATCTGCTACATTTTCATTGCCATATGATAATACAGAAATAATCCCCTGTGTTTCACTATAAAATCCTTTTGGGAATAAAGGCCTTATTGGACGATCAATAATACGGGATGTAAGAACTTCCTTTTCAGAGGGTTTTCCTTCTCTTTTAAAAAATCCTCCTGGTATTTTCCCGGCAGAATATGTCTTTTCCTGGTAATCAACAGTAAGGGGAAAAAAATCGAGTCCCTCTTTTATCTTTTTGTCCGCAACTGCTGTAGCAAGCACAACAGTATCTCCTAATTTTAATACAACAGCGCCGTCTGACTGCTTAGCCATCTTACCGGTCTCAAGAATCAATCGCTTTCCTTTAATCTCTATTTCCACATTAGTCATTCAACTGTCTCTCCATATTCTGTAAATTTTATTTTGCGGGTTATTTTCTGAGTCCAAGTCGTTCTATAACATTAGCATAACGACCCTTGTCAACGATCTTGAGATAATTAAGGAGTCTCCTTCTTTGTGAAACAAGCTTTAAAAGCCCTCTCCTTGAATGATGATCATTTTTATGCGCCTTGAAATGTTCAGTCAGATAAATTATCCTTTCTGTTAATAAAGCAATCTGCACCTCAGGAGAGCCTGTGTCAAGAGGATGAGTTTTGAAAGATTCGATTATACCATGTTTCTTTGCTGTATCCAGTGCCATTAAATCACCGCCTTTCTTTAAAATTCAAGCAATTAAGTTATTAATAATTAATCATAAACTTAATTGCTTTTGTGCAATAGATTAACATATGCGATTAAACTCTGTAAAGGCTTTAAAGAATCCCAAATCCCGATTTTTAGGCTTACACTATCGCAGTAGGACAGGCGTCTCGTCTGTCCTAAAAGATGAAGGTAAGTGAGACAGCCGAGACGGCTGTCTCACTTACCTTTGGCGATATTCTGGGTTTTCTAAATCGGGATTTGGGTAGAAAGGCATGTGTGTATATTGTGTTAGGATAATATTTACAAGTGCGAATGGATTTAAATATTTCATGCAAATATTTATGGACAAAGAGAGATATTAGGGATTTAAAAGGAATAAAAATATGTGCTATGCTATAGGCACAAAGACCGCTGAGGCAATCAGAAATTATGAAATCAACAAAAGAGACTTATCCTTATTGCTGGATCATGGTTTAAACAGATTTGAATGGCATATTTTAACTAAGGAGGATTTTTTATGCTTTCTGAAAGGGCTAAAAAGATTAAGCCTTCGCCGACTCTTGCTATGGATGCAAAGGCAAAGGCGCTTAAGGCAGAGGGATTGGATATTGTAAATTTCGGCGTTGGCGAGCCAGATTTTGATACGCCTGATCATGTAAAAGAAGCTGCTATAAAGGCTATTAAGGACGGCTTTACAAAATATACACCTGTGGGCGGCATAGATGAGTTGAAAGACGCCATAATTGAGAAATTTAAAAAAGATAATAATATTCAATATGCAAGAGAAAATATACTCATCTCGTGCGGGGCAAAGCATAGTTTATACAACATTGCACAGGCGGTTTACGGACCAGGTGATGAGGTGATAATACCATCGCCTTACTGGGTGTCGTATCCTGATCAGGTTTTGTTGAACGATGCGACACCTGTTTTTATCAAAACTTATGAAGAAGACAGCTTTATGCTTAAGACGGATGCCTTTGCAGCCAAGATAACTCCTAAGACCAAGGCGCTTATACTTAATTCGCCTTCAAATCCTACAGGCTCCACTTATGATAAACAAACTATAGAGGATATAGCTGAAATAGCGGTGAAAAACAATATCTATATTATTTCGGATGAAATATATGAAAAACTTGTATATGACGGCACAAAACATATAAGCATTGCCGCTCTTGATAAAGAGATAAAAGAAAAGACCATTGTTGTCAACGGGCTTTCAAAATCTCATGCTATGACAGGCTGGAGAATAGGCTATGCTGCTGGTCCAAAGGACATTATAAAAGCAATGACAAATATTCAGAGCCAATCAACATCGAATCCTGCATCTATCGCACAAAAGGCATCAGTAGCAGCATTAACAGGTCCACAGGATTTTATATTCATGATGCATGCAGAATTCGATAAGAGAAGGAGATTCCTAGTTGAGGAGCTTAATTCAATAAAGGGAGTGAGCTGCCCTAAGCCGACAGGCGCTTTTTATGCATTCCCAAACATGTCGAAATTATACGGCAAAAGTGCGGGTGAAAGAAAGATAAATTCTTCGCTTGACATGGCGATGTATCTTTTGGAGGATGCTAATGTGGCGTTAGTGCATGGTGAGGCATTCGGCGACGACAATTATATAAGAATATCATACGCAACATCCATGGCAAATATTAAGAAAGGGCTTGACAGGATAAAGGAAGCAGTATCGAAACTGAAGTAAATGAAAAAATTTAAAAGCGGTTATGTTTCATTAACAGGCAGGCCAAATGTAGGCAAATCAACATTACTCAATACAATTCTCGGTGAGAAGGTAGCGATTGTTTCATCAAAGCCGCAAACCACAAGAAACAGGATAATAGGCGTAGCGACCTTCCCTGATGCACAGATAATATTTATAGACACCCCTGGAATTCATAAACCAAAACATAGGCTTGGAGAGCTTATGGTAAAAGAAGCAAGGGAATCGGTGAGGGAAGTGGATATTATCCTTTTTATGGTTGACCCTGAGATGCCAGGCAGCGGTGATAAATTCATAATCGATATTTTAAAAGATTTAAAGAAGCCTGTTTTCCTGTTAATAAACAAGGTAGATACAGTTAAAAAGCCGCAGATGCTGCCTGTCATTGAAGCTTACAATAAGCTTTATCCATTTAAAGAAACAATACCGCTCTCTGCTCTTACAGGAGATGGCATCGCTATCTTGATTAAAACAATTGTGACGTATCTTCCTGAAGGCGTCAAGTATTATCCTGATGATATGTTGACAGATAAGTTAGAGCGGTTTATGGTTTCGGAGATTATAAGGGAAAAAATTATTAAACAGACAGAGGAAGAGGTGCCGTATTCGGCTGCTGTGGATATAAGTCAGTGGTCTGAAAGGACAAAAGAGCATGACGGCAGGGCGGTTTTTATACATGCAAATATTTATGTTGAAAGAGAAGGGCAAAAAGGTATTATAATAGGTAAGGGTGGCTTGAAACTGAAAGCTATTGGAACAGAAGCAAGGATTGAAATAGAAAAACTGCTTGGGACAAGGGTTTTTTTAGAATTAAAGGTAAGGATTAAAAAAGATTGGCGCAGCAATGAGCGCACCTTAAAAGAATTGGGGTTTTAATTATGTTTATTCAGATGAGAGTTGAAGGTCTTTTATTTGATCCAAGAAGCGGCATGTATATTCTGCTTTTGCATCAAGTTGATGGCGCTGAGACCCTTCCTATATGGATAGGCAAACCAGAGGCAGATTCCATAGCCCTTGCGATCGGCAAGGTTATTACACCGAGACCGCTTACGCATGATCTTGTCAAAAATGTATTTGATGGGCTTAATGCAAAAATTACAAAGATAGTTATCACGGATATAATAGAGAATACCTACTATGCTTCCATATACGCAATCTATGGAAACAGAGAGGTAGCAGTAGATGCAAGACCATCTGATGCAATTGCAGTGGCGCTCAGGGTGCAGGCTCCTATATTTGTGAAAGACAGCGTCCTTGAAGTTAAAATGGCTGATGAACTTGAGGAATGGCTTAAAAACCTGAAGCCAGAGGATTTTGGAAATATCATGTAGATGCTGAAGCAGACAGAAGGAATCGTAATCAAGAGCTTCCCATTTGGAGAAGCAGATCTAATAGTCACATATATTACTCGTGATTATGGACTACTGAAGGTATTTGCCAAAAGCCCCAGGAAGATTAAAAGCAGATTTGGCAGCAGTCTTGAGCCTCTCACCTGTTCTAAAATTTCATTTATAGGAAGAGAGGATACAGGTCTTCCGAGATTAACCCAGTCTGATATAATAAGGACATTTCACATATTGCGGGATAATTTAAGATGTTTTCTCAGTATTTCTGAAATCCTTGAGATGAATTTAAATTTTCTGCCAGAAAGGGATGCCAATAAAAGGGCATTTAAGCTTCTTTTTGATATGCTGTCAAGGCTTGAATCGGATTGCAGCAACAAGCTTTATTATCTATATTATAAGATAAGATTTCTTGAAATTGTTGGATATTTGCCGAGGCTTGATACGTGCGGTAAATGCGGTGATAAGATAGGTGGGTTGTCTATAAATTTTTATGTCTCATACGGGTCAATAATCTGTGAAAGGTGTATCAATGGCAGCGATGGCTCGATAAAGTTGTCAAAAGGTGTTTTAAATTTTTTCACAAGCTTTATTAAATGGCATCCCTCAAACATAAACAGGATAAGAGTTCCTGAAATTTTTTTGTCAGAGATAGCAAATATCATAAACTCTCATATAGCATATATTTTGGAGTCTCCAAGATTTTTTAGAAAGGAGACCTTCATGTCTTAAAAAATAAAGACGAGCAGGTGAATTCCTTTAGAGCTTTATATTCTTTTCAGCCATTTTAGTCTTGAGCAATTCTCCGAGTCGTCCAATGCCGGTTGAAACATCCTTTTTTTTAGCAGAATCAAGATACTGGCGAAACTCTTCCTGTTCTATTTTTGCCAGAACAGCCTTACGGCTGAGACGCACTCGATTATTTGATTCATCAGCTTCTATAACTACTGCCTTCATTGGTGTGCCTGAAGGAAACATACGGCTGTGATCGCTTCCCTTCGGCGTTCCCATTTCAGCATTGGGAATGAGACCAATCAGGTTTTCGTCAATTTTAAGAAATACCCCATATGGCATTATTTTTTCTACAACTCCTTCAATTGCCTGTCCTATGACTGGAAGAATTATCTTCTGAGACTCTGATTTTGGCTGTAGTGTAAGCGATATTTTTCTGTTTTTTGCATCAATAGAAACCACATAAGCCTCAATTGACTGACCAATCTGAACAATCTCCTTAGGGTGATTAATGCGCCTGCCAGTGCCAAAATTTGATATATGGATCAGTCCATCTACTCCGGGTTCAATGTTTACAAAGGCGCCAAACGGAGCAAATCTTACAACAACACCATTTACCTTGCTGCCCTCGGGATATTTGTCTGAAATTGTCAACCATGGATCAGGCTGTGTTGCCTTTATGCTTAAGGCAATTCGTTCATTGTCCCAATGCAGAGATAATATCTTAGCAGTTACCTCCTGTCCTAATGTAAAGACTTCCTCGATATTGTCGATTCTGCTCCATGAAAGTTCACCGATAGGAATAAACCCATCTATGCCCTTTAGGTCAACAAATACGCCAAAATTTCTGATAGACTTAATTTTTCCATTAATTATCATGCCCTCTGAAAGGGTTTCTTTTAGATTTTGAATCCGTGCATTTTTTTCTTCTTCAAGCAAAACTCGTCTTGAAACTATTATATTTCGGCCTTCATTTTTATATTCTAAAATTCTGAACAAAAAAGTCTGACCAAGATAAAGAGAGGCATCTCGTTCAGCTTTAAGACTAATCTGCGAATAAGGACAGAAGCATCTTATGCCATGCACAGAAACCTCAAATCCTCCCTTAATCTCTTTTTTTACCTCACCATGCACAGGTGTAGCTGACTCATAGTCATCAATAATTTTTTTTAGAGACATTATGGAATATCCATCAACCAATGTTGTCAGCTTCATCATTCCGTCTTGCATATGGCTGAAAATTGCCTCTATGTTATCCCCTATATTAACATTGATAGCGCCATGTTCATCTTTAAGCTCGCTCAGATCAATAAATCCATCGCTTTTTCCTCCAAGGTCAATATAGATCATGTCGCCTGATATGCTGACAACCCTTGATTTTACCCTTTCACCAGGCTGAAGCCGTGATGTAAAGGAGAAATTTTCCTTTAAAAGTCTTGCAAACTCTTCATTATTTATATCTTCTTCAGACATAACAAAACCTCTTTTTTAATAGATTACCACACTCAGCGGATTTTATGGGAATGAGCTTATTCTGATTTGCCTGTCAAACAGATTTTTGTATTCTACATAACCTTCTTTTTAAAAATCCTTATTTTCCATAATATGCAGACTGCTGCTGCTTTTAGTTTTTCATCATCTCTTCAATCGTAATTTTCACAGATTCAGCGAGGGCCTCCAAATTATATCCTCCTTCAAGTGCAAAGATGACAGGAAGTTCAGAGATTGGAGATTGGAGTTTAGAGCAAGAAAGAATACCCTGAACTATTCCTCGTATTCCTTCACTTGAGATCCTAATTGCAGATAATGGGTCTTCTATGCAGATGTCGTAGCCTG
Source organism: Nitrospirota bacterium (assembly GCA_037441185.1). Lineage (GTDB taxonomy): Bacteria > Nitrospirota > Thermodesulfovibrionia > Thermodesulfovibrionales > Dissulfurispiraceae > JBBISP01. Next base: position 52,124 of record JBBISP010000011.1, read on the forward strand.
ATGAAACAAGAATAATATCAGGCTCAAATCTCTTTACAATTTGTGGCAATATGTCCTGATAGATATGCAAGTAATCCTTATCTCCTGAGCCTGCGTGCATCGGGATATTGTAAGTATAACCCTCTCCCCTACCCTTCCCTCTTTCATGCTCTGATCCAGTTCCGGGATAATGAGGATATTGGTGGGTGCTGAAAAAAAATATAGTATCGTCTTCTTCAAAAATGTGCTGTGTGCCGTTTCCATGATGAACATCAAAGTCAATGATAAAAACCTTTTTATATCCAATCTTCTGTGCATATCTTGCGCCAACTGCAATATTATTGAATATGCAGAATCCCATTGCTCTGTCAGCCTCTGCATGATGTCCAGGGGGCCTTACTGCGCAAAATGCACGGTGTATTTCTCCTTTTTTGCATCTGTCAACTGCTTCTATTACAGCGCCTGCAGAATATAATGATGCTTCAAGACTATTTTCTGACATATATGTATCGCCGTCAAGATAGCCTGTACCGAATTTTTTTATTTTTTCAATATATCTCTGTGTATGGACGAGGGCGATATCTTCAAAAGCTGCTATTTTAGGTTTGATATGAATCAATTTTTCCCACACGACAGAGCTTCTCAAGACTCTGATAATAGAGACGAGCCTTTCCTTTGTTTCAGGATGCCACTCTGGTGTCTCGTGTTTTAGAAATATATCGTCATATAATAATCCTAATTTTTGCATAAACAATTATACTTTAAAGCATGGATTAACAACAAGCATTTGGACATTTGATATAATTACTTTGATATGGGAGAAATGAAAATGGATAAGCAATTTAGCGAAATACTGCCTGAAGAGACAAAAAAGGTTCTAAGGGAGACTTTTAAGAATCTCGCAGAGAAAGTCATTCTCGAAGTTTTTGCAAAGGACAACAAGGATGACCAGTTCAGCGCATTCACAACAGAGCTTCTAAGAAGTATATCCATACTTACTAATAAAATCGATGTAAAAATTTATAAGCCAAGCGATGACAATACTAAAAAGAGGGGAACAACAAGGTTTCCAACTGTTCTTATCAATCCTGATAAATATAAGGTTAGCTATGTAGGTGCGCCACTCGGCGAAGAGGGACGCACATTGATAATGGCTATAATGCTTGCCTCAACAAATGGAACAATCCTGTCGGATGCAGCATTGAAAAGGTTGTTTGAATTGAAAGAACGGCGACATATTCAAGTTTTTGTTTCGCCAACATGTCCGTACTGTCCTCAACAAGCATTAAATGCTATTTCTGCTGCAATAGCAAGACCTGACATCATAACAGCAGAGATTATAGAGATGTATGAAAACAGGGACTATATAGATAAACATCATATTATTACTGTTCCATTCACTGTTATAAACGATATTGCAATCGGCACTGGAGTCAAACCATCTGAGATATTTGTAGAAGAGATACATAGTCTATCATCTGTTGAAAGGGCATTTGCACCAATGGCAGGAGAAACAATTGATGTTGATATTGCTATCATTGGCGGCGGACCTGCAGGGCTTTCAGCAGGGATATATACAGGCAGAAGCGGCTTGAAAACTGCAATTATAGAAAGGACTTCTGTCGGAGGCCAGGTGATCATAACGCCTGTTGTTGAAAACTATCCTGGATTCGGACAGATAGCAGGGAAGACTCTGATAGATATAATGTACCAGCAGGCATTGCACTATTCGCACATATCAGAAGGCGAAGGCGTTGTTGATATAAGAAAGATTGAAGATATCTTTGAACTCAAGACAAACAGAAGGACATACAATGCAAGAGGCATAATTATCGCCACCGGAGCCGAGCATAAAAAACTCGAAGTATCAGGAGAAAGAAGTCTTTATGGAAAAGGGGTAAGCTACTGCGCCACTTGCGATGGATATTTTTTTAAGGACGGCAAAAAAGTGATTGTGGTTGGAGGCGGAAACACTGCTGTTACCGATGCCTTGTATCTACACAGCATAGGAGCTGATGTAACGCTGGTTCACAGAAGGGATAAATTGAGGGCAGAGATGTTTTTACAGAAAAGTATCGAGGACAGGAAAATACCAGTTCTATGGAATACTGTTGTAAAGGACATAGCGGGCAAGGATAAAGTAATGTCGGTAAAACTCGAAAATCTGAAGGACATGTCTGTAAGACAGAAACCTGTGGATGGCGTCTTCGTTGCCATTGGATATGTGCCAAACAATGAGATTGCAAAAATGCTGGGTCTAAAGCTCAACAGCGAGGGTTATATTAAAGTTGACGATAAACAAAGGACATCAATGCCATTGATCTATGCAGCAGGTGATGTAACTGGCGGTGTAAAGCAGATAGCTACTGCTGTTGGACAGGGAGCTGTTGCAGCAATTACAGCCTTTGAAGACCTGTCCAATCCGTACTGGAAGAAAAAGGAGTAACTAAAAAATTCTTGATAGGAGGCTTTCATCTTCTTATAATGTGAGTAAATACTCACTTACAAAGAGGTGGAGAATGGAAATGATTAAAAACAGTTCGAGGCTCAGGGGGGGGAATTATGGGGGAAGATTACGGTTCTGGAAATTGTAGAGAGGGCAATAAGCGTATTTTGAAGCTTTGCCTGGCGATGCGAAGACGGCAATGGTTTGAGGGATTATAGGGCAAATCACTGTCCTTTGAGCTACCCGCTTACTTCCCTTCACATCTCTAATGACAATTTCCGGATTAATGTTCAACTGCATTTTTTGGGTAAATAGATTGTTTTGGGCAAAAATAATGCAAATATTGCACTTGGATATGCAAAAATTGCATAGATTATTTTGAAATGTCATTATATAAAAGGCTACAGACATTATAAAAAGACATTTTAGATGACTTCATCTGTCTGGCATAAAAGTTGCTAAAATAAAGAGAACAAAAAGCCAGATAGAGGAAGGAGGTGAGTGTGATGAAAAGAGTAATCAAAATAGGATTGGCAGTTGTCTTTGTGATAGCCCTTGTTTCAGTAGCAGCAGCATTTGGCCCTGGCATGGGAATGGGTCATGGCATGATGGGGCGCGATATGTCGCCTGAACAGATACAAAAGTTTGCTGATTTCCAGAAAGAAACACTGCCGCTTCGACAAAAGATGCTGCAGTTAAAGACTGAACTCATGTCATTAAGGGCGCAGACAACCCCAGACTGGAAAGTTATCTCAGAAAAGCAGAAGGAAATGGTTGATGTCAGGACAGAGATACAAAAAAAGGCAACAGAAAGTGGTATTACAGGTTTTGGCCCTGGCTCTTGCAAAGGCGGCAACGGCAAGGGAATGATGGGAATGGACAGAATGGATTGCAACAAAAGATGCAGTTAAATTGATACAAATGAGCATGAAAATCGATGAGGCAGTTAGATTTTGGCAAACTTGCCGAAAGACAATTGCCTCATCATTTAAAAGATATTTTACAGTACAAAATGAAAAACATAATAAAAATATTTGCAGTTTGTTCCCTGATTTTTTTGTTTTCACTCTCTTATGCAGAAGCTTATATCACAGAAGGATATGATGAAAACACAGAAATAACAGTCAAAGGAACGGTTACAGAGATTATTCGCAAAATGAAAGGGCCTGTTGTTATAAAGCTAAATGCAGGGAACAAAACCTATAATGCTGTTACAGCGCCTGAGTGGTATTTATCTCAGGAATCTATAATCTTTAATATAGGCTCTGTGCTGGAAATTAGAGGCTCTAAATACTTTGGAAGAGATGGAAACCTTTACATTGCAGTAAGAGAGCTAAAAGATTTAGAAATAGGGAAAGTAATAAATTTAAGAGATTCTCATTGCAGACCAATGTGGAAAGGTCACCGCATGCGTAACAAGTAAAAACCTACACGTCGTAAGTGCAAGTCTCCCATCCAATTTTGTCTTTATTTATTTACAAATAAATTTTATGGTATAGTAGGTTCAATATGGGAATGGAAGATCACAAATTAAAAGTATTTTGCACGGTTGCAGAAACAAAAAGCTTTTCTAAGACCTCAGAGATTATCCACCTGACACAGCCTGCCGTGAGTCTGCAAATTCAGGCTCTTGAAGAGATATACGAAACAAAGCTTTTTGACAGGTCAAGCAATCTTATTACTCTCACTAATGCAGGTGAAATACTGTATAAATATGCAAAAGACATACTATCCCTCTATGCTGAGGCAACAAAAGAGATAGGAAAAATAACCGGCCTTACAAAGGGAAACATAACAGTCGGTGCAAGCACAACGATCGGCAATTATTTGTTGCCTGCCTTAATAGCTGATTTTAAAAAGAGTCGCATGAAAATTAAGATAAATGTTCTTATAGGCAATACAAAAAAGATTGTAGATCTCATGAATTCAGGAGCCATAGACATTGGGCTTGTAGAGGGAGAGCCATTCAAACACAAAATAAAGACAGAGTTGATAATTAAAGATGAACTTGTTTTTATAGTGCCTCCATTTCATCCATGGGCAAAGAAAAAGGCAGTTTCAATATTAGAGGCACTAAAAGAGCCTTTTATTTTAAGAGAAGAAGGCTCAGGCACAAGGCAGATGATAGAGAAATACCTTTTATCACACGGTATTAGCATAGATGATATGCGCATTGCGCTAGTGCTTGGAAGTACAGAATCCATAAAAGAGGCAGTTGAAAACGGTGTAGGGATATCAATAATCTCAAAATGGGCTGCAAGAAAAGAGACAAAATATGACAGCCTGAAGATTATTGCACCGAAAGAGGAAAAAATATTGAGAAATTTTTCTCTTATACTGCCAAAAAATGCGATATTATCACACGCAGCGGATGAGTTTGTTACCTATATAAAATTATACCCATATAAAAGCTTGCTGTCGGCATAAAAGCTTGCTGTCGGCAGGGAAATTTTAATTTATACTTAAGCTTCTGGAGATTTCTATTGCAAGACAGACATTCAAAAGAGGTATGCAACAATCATTCACTGCACTATAATCTTGCCTGAGCCTTTTAAAACCTTGCCAATAACAGAAAAGAAAATGGATGATTCTCTAAACACCTTAAGATTATCTTCTTTAAGTGTTATTAAGAGTCCTCCTGATGTCTGAGGATCAGAAAGCAAGAGCCTGTCCTCCTCGCTGACATTAGAAGAAAATTCTACCTTATTGTCAAGGAATCTGAGATTATTATACGCACCTTCTGGAACCATGCCGGCATTAATCATCTTATTTACGCCTTCCAAAACCGGAACCTCAGCCTTTTGGATTACGAAATCCATATTAGAATTTTTAACCATGTTACAGGCATGCCCCAATAAGCCGAATCCTGTTATATCTGTACATGCAGTTGCATCCGCTTTTAAAGCCAGTTCTGAAGCCTCATTGTTAAGTGTCATCATCCAATCTATCGCATGTTTTATGTCTTTATCTGTCATTTTACCGCCTTTCAAAGATGTAGTAAGCACTCCAATACCTATTGGCTTTGTAATAATGATAATATCTCCTTCTACGGCCCCGGAAACCCTCAATACCTTATCCTTGTTTACAAGACCGGTTACAGAGAGGCCGAATTTAAGCTCCGAGTCCTCAAAGCTATGGCCTCCGATTAACACGGCCCCAGCAATACTTAAGGAATGAATAGCGCCCTTTAATATCTCTTTAAGAACAACAGGCTCGTAATCGCATGAAGAAAAGCCTGTAATCGCAAGGGCTGAAACAGGCCTTCCGCCCATCGCATATACATCGCTCAATGAATTATTTGCGCTTATGGCTCCATAAGTAAAGGGATCATTAACCACAGGTGTAATAACATCAACCGTCTCCACTATTGCGGTATCGCCAATAAGATAAACCCCAGCGTCATCCCCTGGACCTACAAGAACATTTATCCCTAAATTTGGTATTTGGAGGTCAGCGTGGAGAATATCGCTGATTATATCTTCAAGATCCGACGGACCTATCTTTGCTGCTCAGCCAGCAGCCCTAACCTTTTCTGTAAGCCTATAATTCATACTGATTATTATACTTGAATACAAAATTATTGGCAAAGCAAATACTACAAAACCCTTTTATAAGCCATTGCCTTTATGACCCTTTCTTTTGCAATAGCTTCTGCTGCTTGTCTCGGTAAAATTTTTTCATTAAAAGCTGTTTCGAGGATTATTTTTGTATTCTTCTTTATCCGCTCAGATATGGCATCAAACGCTTCCCTTTCTGATTTCTTTGCATATTCCATTGCAGCCATAATTACTCCTCCTGCATTGGCTATAAAATCAGGCACTGAAAGAATGCCTTTTTTATGAAGAATATATTCAGCTTCTCTTGTTATAGGGATATTTGCACCCTGCAAAATGAGTTTCGCCTTTATACCGTCAACATTATCTTTGCTGATTACATCAGGCGTTGCAGCAGGGATAAGTATATCGCATTCAGTTAAAAATAACTCCTCACATTTTTTGATATCTGCCTTCTTGTAATTTATTACGCTCCCTGTATTTTCTTTTGCATCTATCAGCCCTTTCACATTCAGTCCGTCAGGATTGTAGATAGATCCTTTCGTGTCGCTCACTGCAACAATTATTACCCCTTTTTCTGAAAGAAACTGCGCAGCAGCCTTTCCAACGCTTCCAAAGCCCTGGATAGCAGCCTTTGAGTCTCTTAATTGTATATTTGCATAAGGACATGCAATTTCAGCACATTCTGTCAATCCAAATCCAGTAGCGCCAAGATTATCCAGCGGAAGTCCTCCTATCACCTCTGGAAGGGCTACTGCCCTTCCAATCTCATCATAAACCCATGCCATGCACTCCTCATTGCTTCCCATATCAGGTCCTGGGATGTATTCATGCAGGTTTTTTATAGCTTGTGCGAAGACCCTGAAATAATGCTCCTTTTGTGGGTCCCTTGGGTCAGCTATTATCCCTGCCTTTCCTCCGCCGTGCGGAAGTCCTGCAATGGAGTTCTTCATTGTCATTGTCCTTGCAAGCCTTTTAATCTCTTCAACCTTGACTTCAGTAGAAACCCTCACTCCGCCAATAGAAGGGCCAAGCGCAGTGTTATCTACAACAACAATTGCACGAAAATTGGATGTAGGGAAAAACATCTCAATCACCTTTGAAGGCCCAATTTCCTGTATTACAGTTTTCTCCATTTTTAACACCTCGAAGTTTTTTTAAATTTTATCATATTTGAACCTAAATTGAGAGCTTTGATCCTAAAGGTTTTTTGCCATGTCGGCCTGCATGAATCGCTCAACTTATGTATAATTATGTCAAGATATTTTTAACAGATGAGATTATGAAATACACTAAGGCAGCATTGAAAGGTTTTGTTGACTTTTTCAGGGATGGCGGGCTAATGTTTGCAGGTTCGATATCGTATTTCAGTATGATGGCAATCATCCCCTTTTGCCTCCTCCTTGTAACAATATTCGGATATTTTCTGGGTGAGCATGAAGAATTGCTCCAGTTCTTTTCATCAAAGCTTGTGGGCTTCTTTCCGCAGATAACATACGAGATAACAGATGAACTAAGAAGGATAATATCATATAAGGGCATTGGACAATTCACAATTATACTTTATGTCCTTTTATCGTATCAGCTCTTTTTATCTCTTGAGACAGCAGTTAATGCGGTATTCAAAACAAAGGTTAAAAGACATCCTGCGGTCTCAATAATACTTTCATTATTAATAATCACCTTAATAATTATATTTATTGTGCTATCTTTTGGAGCCACCTCTGCAATCTCTATGATGAAAACCCTTCAAGAGTTTTTCCCTGAACTAAAGATAGGTAAAGCATTAAGTTTTCTCATAGGATTTGTCGTGCCGCTGATATTAGTGTTTCTGACCTTAACAACCCTGTATATTTTTCTTCCTAAGAAAAGAATTAAGGTCAGACATGCGCTGTCAGGCGCATTATTTACAGCTATTTTACTTGAAACAGCAAAGCATATTTTTACCCTTTATGCAGTAAAAGTTATGAGACTCGGCACAATATACGGTCCGCTTTCTGCCTTTGTAATATTCCTTTTGTGGGTATATTACTCCTCATGCATATTTCTGATAGGAGCAGAGATTGTGCATAATCTTGAGGACAGAAGAAAGACGGCAGCATAAAATAACTCTAATTTAAGCCTTCCCCTATCACTTCGTTTATCCTTTCCAATAATATATCCGGGGTAAATGGTTTTTCGAGGTAGTGCGCTGCGCCTAATGATATGGATTCAACTATATGCTCAATTGTGTCATATCCTGTCATTATCATTACATTCTGATCTGAATGTTGACTTTTGATATTTAGCAGAACTTCTATCCCGTTCAGTCCTGGCATCTTGAGATCTACCAAGACAAGATCATATTTTCCCTTTTCAAAAAGTTCAAGGCCTTCCCTTCCTGATGCTGCAGTGTCCACCTCATATCCCTCAGGAATGAGCGCTCTTTTACAGCTCATTCTTATAATTTCTTCATCATCAATAACAAGTATTTTTGCCTTTGCCATCTACACCTCCTCTTTCAGCGCTTCATTTATATCATCTTTTATTAATTTTAAAACATCAGGCAAATAAATTGGCACATCATTCAGTTCTTTTTTAAGCTCTACTGTATCAAGCCGGTAAGAAAATCCATTCCTTTCATATGCAAACAAAAAATCTCTCTCAGGATGCCCGACTATAAGAACTGCCATTGTCGCCCCAATGTCGCCCAATGGTTTTCTGTCTATATGAGAATATTGAAGTTTTGCTGTAATAATAGTTCCTTCTGCTGGTCTTGATTCTATCAGCAATTTGCCGCTGCACTCCTCTGCAGCTTGTGCAAGAAGGGGTATGCCAAGGCCAAATCTCCTTACGATCTTTGTTGTAAAAAACGGATCCCTCACCATCTTGATTGTATCTTCATCCATACCCCTGCCATTGTCGCTTACTTTAAGGATAAGACTGTCGTCAGAATCGCTTATAAAAATACTTATCTCTACTTTACTTGCGCCTGCATCTACGGAGTTCTCCGCAATATCAAGTATATGTAATGAGAGGTCTTCCACTTCTATATTACCACTGTATCTTTCTCTGTCCCATAAACGCCTTTTGTATCTCTTCAAAAGATGCATCCTTCAGAAAGAACAGAGTGGAATTTCTGCCTATATCTTTGAGATGATGAGCATCCGATGATGTTATCCAAGGAATAGACTTATATTCGCTGAAGAGAACTTCGGCCTTTTGTTTTTTTGTATTATATGAGATTTCAAGAGCATCAAACTTAATGTCAGGCGGTATAAATCCCAACTGCGATACAACACTAAAAACTTCCTTGTCTATGTGGCTTGCAACAGCAAGCCCTCCAAATGAATGAATAACATCAATCAGATCCTTAATAGACAGCATCGTGGCTATGAAAAGAAGCCGCTTATTAAATCTGACTATCTCATCCTTTTCATTTACTATCAACTGATAGCCTTGCAATTTTTCATTATTAACACCATCCGGAAGATTTCTATAAACAATTTCCTGAAAACTCATAACATTGTCAATGGAATCAAACAGGGCAATGACATGCGCCTCTTCATAAGATGTAACCTCCATAGCAGGCAGTAATTTTATGCCGCTATCCATAGCAATTTTTATTGAAGTTTCTATATTTTCTGCTGAATTGTGATCTGAGATGGCTATTATGTCCAGACCCTTTTTGACTGCTGCATCTATTATCCGAAGAGGCGTCATATCTAATTCAGCACATGGCGAAAGGCATGTATGGATATGCAAGTCTGCAGCAAACCGCTTATAGCTCATGGTTCATAGTTCAAAACAAAAAATATTAACTCTATACATTGAGCTATGCGCCATGAGCCATGAGCATGTTATAGAGCAAACCTGCTGTTTCGAATGTAGTTTTAGGGGTAGTTAAAATAGTTATATTTTCTGCTTCTGCTTTTTTGACAGTATCAGGCTCAGGGGATCTGCCGTTTGTTATAATTATCCCTGAGATGCCTTTTATTACTGCAACAGCAACAACATTCGGATGGGTCTGAAGTGTTATCCATAATTCGCCGTCCTTGCTATTGGCCATAACATCTGAAAGGAGATCGCTAATGTAACAGCCTGTTATATGCTTACACATATCACCGCTAACCCTTATATTCAATGCAAGTCTGCTGACAATATCATTAACTTTTAGCATCATAGCTTCCCCTCGTGTATATTATTATTTCAAGAGTCGTTCCCTCTCCTACCACAGAATCTATCTTTAACTTATCCGAATTCCTCTTTATATTGGGAAGTCCCATGCCAGCGCCCCAACCCATCTCTCTCACCCAATCAGGTGCGGTGGAATACCCTTCCTGCATTGCAAGCTCAATGTCCTCGATGCCGGGGCCCATATCAGTAAGGGTGATTTTTATTTCAGCCTCGCTGATTACATAATGCATAGTCCCTGCCACAGCATGGATTATCACATTCATCTCTGCCTCAAATGCTGCAATTGCCGCTCGTCTCACAATATCTTGTGACACGCCAAGCTTTGCAATAGCGCGCTTCAATTCACTGGAAGCGCTGCCGGCCTTTGTAAAATCACCACCCATCAACTGAAAACATCCTTCTATGGAATCTGTTATATTCATCATCACTCCTGTATCGGCAGTCTTATAAAAAAGCTTGCTCCATGACCCATCTCGCTTTTTACAAATATCTGGCCTTCATGTTTTTTGATAATACCATAACTTACAGAAAGTCCAAGCCCTGTTCCCTTGCCAGTCGGCTTGGTTGTAAAAAATGGCTCAAATATCCTGCTTTTAATATGCTCAGGAATGCCCGGACCTGTATCTGTAAGTTCTATCTCAGCGAATTTTCTACTGTCATCTTCCACTTTTCTTGAGGCTATGGCTATAGTGCCTTTTTCATTCATCGCATCGCAAGCATTTAATAAAAGATTCAAAAGCACCTGCTGAATCTGGTTTGTGTCAACATTTATTTGAGGAATAGATTTATCAAGCATCACATTAAAGGCTATATTATAAAATTTCGTTTGGTTTTTGAGCATTGATAATGTATTTTCTATTAATACATTTATATTAACCAAGCCCTTTTCTGATTCTGCTTTTCTTGAAAATCCAAGCAGCTCTTTTACAATCTTCGCACACCTTTCTGTCTGCTCTATTATTACCTTTAAGTCCTCAGTATCCTGAGTGTTTTCTGGAGGAGTTCGTTTCAGCATTATATGGGCAAATGTTACGATGCCTGTTAAGGGGCTGTTCAATTCATGCGCAACCCCAGCAGCCATCCTGCCAAGCGATGCCAATTTTTCAGCATTTATCAACTGTTCCTGAGATTTGATTATTTCTGTAGTCTTTTTTTGGACCTCTTCCTCAAGACTCCTTGTCCAATTCTCCATCTGCTCCTTGTATTGCTGCATCTCATTCACCATCGAATTGAATGACTTAGCCAACAACCCAATCTCATCCTTTGTATTAAGATTTATCCTGTAATTCATATCTCCTTGTGATAATCTATCCATTCCATGGACCAAAAGTGACATGGGCTTTGTAACTATGTGGTAAAGGATAAAGCATAATGGCACTGATATTGCAACTATAAAAAGACCGCCGTATAATAAAATCAATTCAAGCCTAATATCTGGATTTTGCTTAATGAATATATACGCAAAACAGAATCCCACAATAAACATCATACTGCCTATAGCTGCTATCAACTTGCCTGTGAGAGAATTAAGGGATTTTTTATGCATAATTTAATAATACTCTTACTTACGATATGGAGTCAAACAGAGTAAGTTATTCGAAAAAATAGAGATAGAAGATTGTCATTACTCTCTAAAATAGACATAGAACTCCCCAAAATAATAAAACCCCTTCTGGTTTAATGA
>JBBISP010000012.1:0-59939 GCA_037441185.1 Nitrospirota bacterium
CCAGCGTTCGTTCTGAGCCAGGATCAAACTCTCAATAGTTTTCCTTACTCAAATTAAATCAAAACTTGTGTGTCCACCACGCACTGATTTAGCAAATTTCAAAGAACAGATAAATACATTACTCTAATTACAAAACTTTTGTCAAGCGGATCAAATTTCCCCAAAATGCTTTTCAGGGGTGTGATATAATTTAGACATTTTCTATCATTTCCCATACACCGCAGGGGCAAATGCCTGCGCAGAATCCGCAGCCTATGCATAGATTGTCATCCACGACATATTCGAATGAGCCGTCTTCACGCTCGACCCTGCTTATCGCACCCCAGTAGCATGTTGCTTCGCACATGTGGCAGTCTCTGCATGCAGAGCATGACATGCACCTGTTTGCCTCCTGCTCAATTGGCACATCTCCACGGCATACATCGTAGTATTCTGTTTTTATCCGCTCATAAGGAATAACCTGCTTTATTTCTGGCCAGCGAGGAGCGTGTGCGATCTGATAATGTATGTGCTCTGCTGCAATCCTGCCGTGACCTATTGCGTGTGTTATGAGTCCGAGCCCTGTCACATCGCCGATTGCAAAGACCTTTACATCGGATGTCTGATAATTTTCATTAACTACAATCCAGCCTTTTTCTGTATGTATGTTTGGCGGTAGAAAATCAATTTGCGGCACATCACCTATGGACATCACAATAAAATCAGCATCCATCGACGAGCCATCTTTGAAATAGAGCTTTTTCTCCTTTTTGTCATATCTTTCTGTTATCTTAGGCCACATGATCTGCGTTTTCTTTGCCTTTGCTATTTCCATCTCGACACCGAATGCCGCAGGCTGCTGGATATCAATGGCTGTAACAGATTCAGCACCATAATTGAATGCCTCTGAGCAGACATCCATTCCCACATTTCCTGCGCCGATCACGACAACCTTCTTGCCTTTGAGGTCAGGATATTTTCCGAGATTTACATCTTTCAAAAAATCGTATGCAGTGGTCATGTCTTCAGAGCCAGGGAATGCAATCTTCCTCGGCTGATGTGCGCCTATAGCAAGAATAACAACCTCGTGGTCTTTGTATATTTCATCGAATTTCTTCTTGTCCACTTTTGTATTCAGATGGACATTGATACCGAGTTCTTTAAATCTCGAAACCTCTTTTTCGAGTATCTGGTGCGGAAGCCTCTCCCTCGGAATGCACTGTTCTATTTTTCCGCCTAATTTATCACCTGCCTCATAAAGGTCAATGATATGTCCTTTCAGTGCAAGCTGCCATGCAGAGCTCATGCCTGCAGGTCCTCCGCCAATGACTGCAATCCTGTGTCCTGTGGTTTCTGCCTTTTTAGGAACAGGCAATTCAAGTGCAAGGCTGCCAATTTTGTCTATATTAAGAGGCTTGTCAAAATGCGCCCTTGTGCATGCCTGCATGCATAGATTTGGACATATCTCTCCGCAAACCGTTGCAGGCAATGGACTGTATTGAAGCACAAGTTCAAGCGCCTCTTGAATCTTGCCCTGTCTTATCAGAGATGCCCTTTTATGTGACGGAATATGCGTTGGGCAAGCATACGCACATGGAGGAGCATATTTTTCATTTGCCCATATTGGTTTGTTCCTTCTGTCTTTTTCAGTTGTTATATATGGAAGTAATGTTAGTTCGTGGTCAAGGTATTCGGCAAATATACCTCCCTGTCCTACCTCTTTTTCCCACATATTCTTCCTGAATTCAGAGGTGGACATCTTGAACCATTTTCTTGCCCTCTTTTCCTGAGGTGTATATGCAATCAGTTTCTTCCAAACATTAGGTGAATTGGTGAGTTCGTCATAATATTCCATCCTGTCAATAGTTTCAAGATATGGTTTAATATTCGAAGCAAGCCATTGCCAGTCCTGTTCTGTGAGGTCAAGGAGCTTTACATCCTTTTCGCTGTAACCCTGAATCGGCCCTCTAAAATATATTGTTCCACCAACCATTCCGATACACGGACGATAACCTAAGATATTTTTCGGATTCCTCGGATTTACGCCGCAGACAACTGCAATCCCTCCTGCCTTGAACTCTGCAAAGGAATCGCCAACATCCCTGAAATACCATGACTGAGGAGGTTCAAAACGGGGATTATGCTTTGTCATAGTATCGCATCTTGCACCGCCGCTTCCCTGAACATATAGAACACCCTGCGCTGCAGCATTGAAAGCGCCATTTGTGACATCGCCTAATACTGTTATCTTTGCACCGCAGTTGAGCCACCCAATGTCATCAGAAACACTATTTTTTACTATAATTTCGGTGCCAAACATGCCCATGCTTCCGAGCCTCTGTCCAACAGGTCCTTCAACAGTTATTTTGACGGTCTCGCCCCTTGGCCAGATTCTGCCGCCGATTCCATGCTGTCCGTCAGCGATTATATGAAGCTCTCTTGCGCTTTCCTGAACAGCATGCTGTATATGCTCTTCGAGGATTCTTGAAGGCACCCTATGACCATTGACATTGCCTCTTATAAGAGCGGTCTTTCCCTGTATGGTAAGTATCTGATCTTCTGTTTTTGTTTTACTCTTTGTTTTTTGACGCTTCACGATTAACGCTTCACGCTTCACGCTTTTTTTAGCAGGCATAACTTATCTCCAACTTTTCTGCACTTGCCTCATCATCTATACTTAAACCATCAGACATGCCTATAGGCAGTTCTGTGCTTCTGCCCATAGGCGCAAATATCTTTCTCAATTCCACATCGGCAGCTTTGAATACCTCAACTACCCTCTCCGCAACCTTGTCTGCATCAAGTCTTCTGTAAAGTTTTGGATCTTGTGTTGTTATGCCCCTCGGGCATTTGCCTGTATTGCATAAGTTGCATCTGTTGTATTCGTCCCCAAAACAGTCTGCTGCCGCCTGCATAATATATTTTCCGATAGCAACTGCAGATGCGCCGAGCATTATTAATGCTGCTGCGTTTGCAGCAAGGTTTCCCTTTTTTCCTATTCCACCTGCTGCTATCAATGGCAGTTCATTTTGTCTGCCCTGCCTTACAAGGTCAAGATAACACTCCCTTAAGTTTGACGCGATTGGATGCCCCATCTTATCCATGGATACATTATATGCTGCCCCTGTACCGCCGTCCTCGCCGTCTATACTTAAAGCCGCTGCATAAGGGTTTCTTGCAAGGTTGTTCAATACAGCCCTTGCTGTCTTTGTCCCTGATATCTTTGGATAGACAGGCACCCTGAATCCCCAAGCCATAGACATTGACTGTATCATCTTTGCAACCGCCTCTTCTATGGAGTATTTTGTCTGGTGCGTTGGAGGCGATGCTAAATCAACAAACTGAGGGACACCTCTAATCTTTGCAATGAGTTTTAAAACCTTCTGAGCCATCAATAATCCGCCGTCTCCGGGCTTTGCCCCCTGACCGTATTTAATTTCTATGGCTGCAGGATCTTCAATCATGTGCGGAATTGCATGTATTATTTCATCCCATCCAAAATAGCCTGATGCTATCTGGATGATAAAGTATTTCAAGTATTTCGATTTCAAGAGCCTCGGAGGCATTCCGCCCTCGCCTGAGCACATCACAACAGGCATTCCTTCCACTTCATTGAGATATGCCACGCCCATTGCAAGTCCTTCCCACATTGGAGGAGATAATGCACCGACAGACATGCTTCCTATCATTATAGGGAATATCTCTCTGACAGGCGGGATGAATATGCTCTCCTTATCAACAACAAGTTTGCCATTTACTGTCTTTAATGGCAGATTTTCCGGAGGCAGAATCCTTCCTATATAAGACCTCACGCGAAACTCGTGTCTTCCTGCATCAAGCGCAGGATCTGTGAGCATGGATATTCTCGTGAATTTCAGCCTGTCGAGGGTTGATATGGATGGGTCATTTCTCCTTCCACCCCTCTTGTATCCGTCTCCTCCCTTGTTTTTGTAATGGAGGAATTTGTGCTGTGGATTGAATTCAGGCTCGATTGCCTCATTGGGACAAACCAGAGTGCATGTGCCGCAGCCTGTGCAGTATCGCTCCATGTCAGTGACCTGCTCAACCACATGTGTAATGCTCCTTACCGCTGTTGGTGTGGGGACAGGTCCTTCGGACTTTATAATCCTCTGAACCTTTACAGTAGGTTCAATTGCCTTTACAGGGCATACTGCTGTGCATTTTCCGCATCTCTTGCACCTGTCGTCCCTCCATCTGATTATATATGGAAACTCTTTTAATGAGAGTTGATGGTTGTGGTCCAATCTTATCCCTGAAGCTGGTTCCATACCTTAACCTCCTGCGCATCCGGCGAGACAATTACCATGTCGTATTTCATCGGGAATACATCCTTGCTCCTGTCTCGTTTTGGTATCACCTTGTCAACACCACATTCCTCTGACATCAATGCATACTTTCCTTTTACCCCGCCAACAACTCCAGGCCTTAATTTTTTTGAATCCTGAACCATGAAACATGTTCCATCAGGAGTAAAGCCTATTACCATGTTTGGTCCGTCTATGCACAAGGGTCTTAATGACTGTTTAATGAGTTTTAATGCCTCTGCGTCAGGCCTATTTTCCATCTCAGATGGCTTTAGCGGTGTAATGACATCCTTATAATATGTGAGCGGAAACTTCAACTGCCTTACTGTGTAATGGAGAATGTGTGTAAACACCTCGCTGTCGCTGTTATAACCTATATATCCCGGGAATCCCCTGCTCATTAAAAATTCCCGTATTGGCACAAATGCTGTATTTTCGCCATTTGTCATTGAGCAGTATCCCTGAATGAAAAATGGATGACAAGCATATAGATATATTGCATAGTTTGTGTTTTGTCTGCCTTGTGCAAAAACTATCTTGGCTTTCAGGTCATCCTTATCGAGCCCAAAAAATTCACCAACCTCAAGTGCATCTCCAACCTCCTTTAAAGTAATAACATCAGGATAGAAGGAAAATGCAAATATAGACTCATCAGGCTCGCCTATTTTTCTTATGGCCAGACGGGTGCGCATCAGAAGCTCTTCCTTTTCATGGATTGACTTATCAATGTAAGAATCAGGGTAATCATAGACCCGCGCAAAGTAATGTTTCCTCGGCGCAATGCCTTTTATATTCTTTATATTCGGCGTCCATGCATGCTTGAATTTGAAACCGTGTTTTTTCATGTATTCATTGAGAACTTCAATCCCTTTTTTTGAGCAAATACTTGAAAGCACAGGATAGTCCTTCAGATCTTCAAATTCACCGCCAAGATTCTTTAATGTAAGACCGAGGCCTGAACCATCGTGCCCCTCTTTCATGGTCTCAAGGGCAAGGATAGTCTCCATTGGTGAAATGTATTCAGATGATGTAATTGCTGCTAAACGGCACATAATATATCCTCTTTTATGGTAAAAAACGCTCATGCCAGAAGGCATCAGCGCCTAACGGCAACCGTTTTCCGTCTACTTTTAAGATAAAAGTTTTTTGCGATATTTGTCAACTTGCTCAAACTGAAAAAAATAGAGAATGCGCGTCAAATTTGATGGTATTGTCATTTCAGAGACCTATATTTTCTTTGCTGATATTAAAACATTGTCATCCAACAGTTGAACGGATGTTTTTTTGAATCCTGCTATAGAAAGCCATTGCTTGATCTCAGAAGATGCATAGCATCTTCCGCCATCAGTATTTACAAGCATATTAATAGAAAACAATGCGCTGTTGGCAGGATATATCCTTTTTTTATTTATATAAAATTCCTGAATCACGATTCTGCCTCCGGAATTGAGGGCATCTTTTGCTTTTTTTATAATATATATGCAGTCTTCTTCTGAAAAGGCATGCAGCACCTGACTAATAAAGACTAAGTCATAACCAGAACCTATATCATCTGTAAAGAAGTCGCCGCCTAATAACTCAATGCCTTTGGTTTTTGTTTCTTTTATTATTTCCTCTGCAATCTTTATAGTCTCTGGCTGGTCAAAAAGGGTAGTAGAAATACCCTTTTTTGAGAATTCAATGCAATAAGTTCCTGGCCCGCCGCCAAGGTCAAGGACATTTTTGACTCCTGTTAAATCAATTGCTTTAACAACTTCTTCTGCCTTTAAAATGGAAATATTGTGCATGCCTCTGATAAACGCACTATGGTTTTTTGCTGACCTTGCAGGCTTGCCGGTTTTTATAACTGTATCAAGATTAGACCAGTTTTGCCATAGGTTATTGGCATGGGATATTATATCTCCCTGATAATATAAACCTTCTTTGACCAAAAACCGATTGGCAGCGGAGGTGTTGCTGTATGTCGAGCCACTTTTCTTTAAAAGGCCGACTCCAGCAAGCGCATCAAGCATTATTTCTGTAGCTCTCCTATCAGTATTAAGGATTTTTGAAATTTCAATTGCAGTTTTTTCATTTTTCAAATGTTCAAATATCCCTAAGTTATTTGCGCTCAGCAAAACTCTTGACTGCCAGAAGCCTGTCCATATTTTTCTCAGTTCTTTCAGTTCATTTTTAATCTTTGTCTTTATCATACTATTTTCTCCAATCCGCCTGGCGGCAAATATACTATAATTATAATATAAACATCCAAATCCAGAGATAAAAGTTATTGCGGGGCTTGTCCCGAGCAGAGCAAAGGAACTGAGCCGAAGCAATCTCATGAGGGAGGCAGCCATGGTAAGGAGATACAGGTCTTTAATCTATCTGTATGTATTTTTCAGTATCTTAGCATTTACCTTTTGTATGAATTCGGTTGCTGAAGGGCAAAGCGATTTTCAAGATTATAGCAATCTATTTTTCAAAGCTCAATCACAGGGCAGTGTTCGTGTAATAGTTAAATTGAAAATACCTTTTACACCGGAGGGGGCATTAAAGGAAGATGAGGCATTAAAACAGCGCGCCAAGATATCAGAAACCAAAGATCAACTGCTTAAATCGTTGTCAAAACACAAGTTGAAGGGCATTAAAAAATTCAAATACATACCTTATATTGCAATGGAAGTGGACTCAGCAGCGCTTTCCGCATTGATATCTAATCCTCTGGTAGAGTCAATACAGGAAGATATTGCAGTTCCTCCATTATTAAATCAAAGCGTTCCTCTTATAAAAGCTACTGAAGCATGGGATCTGGGATATACAGGTTCAGGATGGACTGTAGCGATACTCGATACAGGGGTGGACAAGACGCACAGCTTTTTTAGTGACGGAAAGGTGATCTCAGAGGCGTGCTTTTCAACAACATCTGTTCCTTTTTCTTCAACAACGCTCTGCCCGAATGGTCTGGATTCCCAAATAGGAAGCGGCGCAGGGGTTAATTGTTCGGCATTAATCTCAGGGTGCGACCATGGCACCCATGTAGCAGGCATAGCTGCAGGTAAATCTGGCACTATCAATGGTGTTGCAAAAGATTCTAATATGATATCTATTCAGGTATTTTCACGCTTTGATAATCAATCTATTTGCGACAGCAGCCCCTGTTTGCTTTCATGGACATCAGACCAGATCCGTGCGCTTGAACATGTTTATTCGCTCAGGGCAGTATATAATATTGCATCAGTCAACATGAGCCTCGGAGGAGGAGCTTATTCTACTTACTGCGACTCAGATTTCAGCGCTATAAAAACAGCTATTGACAACCTCCGTTCCGCAGGCATTGCCACAATAATAGCATCCGGAAATGCCGGTCATTGCGATGCTGTAAGTGCGCCTGCCTGCATTTCGACTGCTGTAAGCGTCGGGGCAACAACAAAAGCGGATTTCGAGGCTGACTATAATAATTATGCCCCAATTTTGTCCCTTTTTGCGCCCGGATCTTCAATATTTTCTTCAGTGCCGGGCAATGGATGGGCAAGTTGGAACGGCACATCAATGGCAGCTCCTCATGTGGCAGGGGCTTGGACGATCCTTAAACAAGCGGCGCCGTCGGCCTCTGTATCTAATATTTTGGATGCCCTTAAAAGTACAGGGGCTTCTGTTCCAAACGCCTGTACAGGCTCTGGCTATTATACGCAGCGGAGGATAGATTTATTGACTGCCCTTAATTCTTTTTATATCCTAACAATTGCCAATGCTGGCACAGGCTCCGGCATGGTAACAAGCAATCCTGCTGGCATTAGCTGCAGTACTGACTGCGAAGGGAGATACATTGCAGGCACGGCAGTAACCCTTACAGCCACACCAGCCACAGGCTCAATGTTTGCAGGTTGGAGCGGGGATTGTTCTGGGACAAACACAACAATAATCGTTACAATGGATGCAGATAAGACCTGCACAGCAATATTTATATCTAATGCAGTCCATACCCTTACGGTAACCAAAGAAGGCTCAAGCAGTGGCACGGTGGCTGCAACTGGCATCAACTGTGGTGACGACTGCTCTGAGGCTTATAGTTCAGAGATTGCAGTAACCCTTACAGCCACACCAGCCACAGGCTCAATGTTTGCAGGTTGGAGCGGGGATTGTTCTGGGACAAACACAACAATAATCGTTACAATGGATGCAGATAAGACCTGCACAGCAATATTTTCACCTGCAGGAAAGCCTATAATTTCAACGCGCCCAAGGGCAGTGAATTTTGGTTCTGTGAGAGTTGGCGATACATCAACACGCACAGTAACAATCAGAAACACTGGAAAATCTGACCTTGTAATAAAAAATATTGAAATTGTAACTCCCTCCGAGTTTAGCATAATAGGGCATACCTGCCCATTAGCAATAGCGCCTTTGGGAACAATATGCACGATTGATCTCGAATTTAAGCCAGCAACACCTTCTGGCAGGAAGAACGCAATATTAAGGATTCTGTCTAATGACCCTAAGAAATCAACTGTTAATGTAAAACTTTCTGGCAATGCTCCATGCGTAAATATTGAGGGCGACTGGGATTTTTTGATGGAAGGAAATTTAACCTGTACAGTTGGCGGATTTACCGGATCAGAACCGTTTAGCGATAGCGGAACCGTATCTATTATGCAGACAGGGTGTAATGTGATTATTGATGATGCACTGCGCGGCAAGGCAAGGGGGAATATTATTTCAGCTTCAGGTGTATTTAAAGAAACTTTGGATGATGATTTTCCCATAATTTTCAAATACAAAGGGAAGGGGACTATTGAAGGAAACATAATTGATTGGACTGGTTCTGGAAAAGCCACGGGGAGGGTTTCAGGCTATAGATATTCGTGCGCCGAAACTGATACTACTGTATTTATCCGCTCAGGCTCTGCGCTGAATCAGGAAGCAGCGGAAGAGAAAACTCAGTCAGCGCAATTTGTGAAAGGCTTTTTAAAGGCATTTAGAACCCAAATCCGGCGGTAAACGGATTGGCTTTTTTACTAAAAGAATCGCTTAATTTGGATAAAGAATCATTGCCGTCCAAAATAATTTATGCTAATTGCATATAGCTCGATTTCTTTGCAAAATAAACTACTCTATCAAAAGTGCATATCTCAGATATGACCATAATGTTTATATCTAAATTGTTTCGCCCAGCTTTCGCTTCGACTCTCGCTGAGTTGAGGTAAACCGTGATTTTGCTTCAAAAAGCGAGCTATATGCAATGTTTGGCGCATATCAAAAATTTATTTTGACAGATGCGATAGAGAATAAAATAAGCAACATATTGTATCCTTTCTGTATGTATGCTGACATTGTATTTCCGTTAAAACTCTCACCTCTGACTTACAAAGTGCCTGAAAAAGCACCGCATGACCTAAAAGGCAGAATAGTCAAAGCGCCTCTTATGGGTAAAAGCCTTTATGGAATTGTGGTTGAAGTTAAAGATGAACTGCAAATAAGGCAGGAAAAGAATATCAAAGAAATCCAAAGCATACATCAATATTTATTTTCTGAATTACATCTTTCATTTCTAAAATGGCTTTCTGACTATTATCTGACACCTATGGGGGTTGCCATAAAAAGCTGCTTCTTTGAAGATGTAGCAAGGTTAATAGATAAAGAGGATTTAAATAGCAAATGGGTCAAGGATTTAAAAAACTCGAATTCTCAGATCCCTGAATCTTTGAATTCTGATATCTCTGTTATTTATAACAACATTAAAAATAAAAGCTACAAATCATTTTTATTCCATTCATCTTCTGCAGACGATGAATATTCCTTGATATATGAGGTTTTCAATAAATTCATCTCTGAGATACATGGCGCTATAATCCTCGTGCCAGAAATTGGACATATTGAAAGACTTGCATCAATGCTTAAAAATATGCTCGGTCAAAGGCTATGTTTTTTACACAGCAAACTCAGCAAGGCCAAAAGAATAGAGACAATAAAGAGAATAATCTCAGGGGAGGCAGATATAATTGTTGGCACAAGGTCAGCTATATTTGCGCCGCTTAAGATGGTCTCATTTATAGCTGTTTTTGAAGAGCACAGCCCATCATACAAGGCAGAAGAAGGGCTTAGATACAATGCAAGGGATGTTTCTGTGATGAGAGGATTTATCGAAAAATCATGTGTGCTTTTGTCGTCGGTCTGTCCATCGCTGGAGTCGATCTACAATGCAAAAATCGGCAAATATGTTCCTCTTTGCAGGAGGCAAGAATCAAAAATAGAGCGTCCTAAAATAAAAATTGTTGATATGAATAATTATAAACGCAATGCTTTGACAATATCGCCTGATGTTTTAAAAGAGGCAAAGCAGATAAAATCAAAAGAAGGAAGTTTTCTTTTTCTTGTCAACAGAAAAGGATATTCACTTATAAAATGCGAGGATTGCGGACATATAATCCATTGCAAAAAATGCAATGTTCCT
Source organism: Nitrospirota bacterium (assembly GCA_037441185.1). Taxonomy (GTDB): domain Bacteria; phylum Nitrospirota; class Thermodesulfovibrionia; order Thermodesulfovibrionales; family Dissulfurispiraceae; genus JBBISP01. Next base: position 10,735 of record JBBISP010000012.1, read on the forward strand.
CTGGTATTTTATAAGGGCAAAAACATAATAAGATGCCATTACTGCGGTTATGAAGGAGCAGTTCAGTCATTCTGCGAAGAATGCAAGGGTTTTGTTATAAAGCCTTATGGCGCAGGTGCAGAAAAGATAAAAGAGGAGATAGAGAAAATTTTAAATGAAGAGGCGCTTTTAATTCAAAAAGGGCAGGCAGCATATCCTTTGCCGCTTGACGCTGATGTAACTTCATTTGTTATCGGAACGGCCTATGCAACAAGAAAATTAAAAGCTGTTAAACTTGATGCTATCGCCATTTTTAATGCAGACTCATTTATTTTCAGGCCTGATTTCAGGGCATATGAGAGAGCATTTCAGGATTTTATCCAATTATCAGAGATGGTAAAGCCAGAAGGGGATATTTTTCTTCAGACATGGAGTCCAAAAAACAGAATATTCAGATTCATTAAACACTATGACTTCCATAACTTTTATGAAAATGAGTTGTCTCAAAGAAAAGAGCTTAATTACCCTCCGTTTTATAAAATTATGCTTTTAAATATATTTGTTAAAACAGATGTTCAAAATTTTTTATACGAGATACAAAAGATGATCGGGGATATAAATATACGACAATTGGATATTTTAGGGCCTGTTGAAATTCCTTCTGCGCTAAAATCTTACAAACGTTGCATACAAATACTTATAAGATCGAAAAACAAAAGACTGATAAACGATGCAGCTAAGCGGATTTTAAGTGAACTCCAGAAAATTAAAAGCGCAAGGGTTATCGTTGATGTAGACCCTTTGAGGGTATAGAATTACAACGGCAAATATGCCTTTGGACTGAGGTCTATATCTGCAATATGGCCTGCAACAAACCGATGATAGCCTGCAGCAGCAATCATGGCTGCATTATCTGTGCAGAGGCCTAATGAGGGAAGAAATAATTCTATCCCTCTATCTTCAGCCATCTCCTTCATTCTTTTTCTGAGCTCGCTGTTTGCAGCAACACCCCCTGATAGAGCAACCCTCTTTATTCCTTTTTTTATTATTGCCCACTCCACTTTTCTTACAAGCACATCAACTACAGCAGCCTGAAAAGATGCAGCAATGTCATAAACATGAGAAGCTAAGAGGTTAAGAGGTTGAGAGGTTGAGAAATTCTTCTCATTTGTTTTTTTCTTATCTTCCCAACTTCTTATTCTCTCAACTTCTATCTTTACCGATGTCTTTAACCCGCTGAAACTGAAATCAAATGATTCAGGCACATATGCCCTTGGAAAATTGAAGGCTTTGGAATTGCCCTCTTTAGCCAGCCTATCTATTGCAGGGCCGCCCGGATAACCGAGACCCAGCATCTTTGCAATTTTATCATAAGCCTCTCCTGCTGCATCATCCCTTGTTTTGCCTAATTCAACATATTGCCCAAAACCATTTATAACATAAAGGCTTGTATGCCCTCCTGAAGCTATTAAAGACAGAAAGGGGAAATCCGGCTTGAATGGTTCGAGGAATACGGAAAATATATGGCCTTCAAGGTGGTTGACAGCAACAATGGGTATATTTTTTACATAGCCTATCGCCTTTGCAAAGCCGCACCCCACAAGCAGCGAACCTATGAGCCCCGGACCATGACAAACAGCTATGGCATCTATATCATCTATAGAAATACGGGCAGTATTTAATGCTTCATTAACTACAGGCCATATCATTTCGATATGCCTTCTGGATGCGAGTTCAGGAACTATGCCGCCGTATTTTTTATGAATATTGGTCTGAGAAGATACTATGTTAGAAAAGATTCTTTCTCCATCAACAACAACAGCCGCAGATGTATCATCGCAAGATGTATCAATTCCTAAAATATTCACTGTTTATTATTTGTTGTCTTTACGCCCCTCCGTATGCATGCAATCCGCTAAGCAGGAGATTTACGCCGAGATATGTAAAAAGCGTAGCTATAAAGCCTATTACCGCAACTATGGTTATCTTATGTCCTCTCCATCCCCTTAAAAATCTTGCATGAAGATAAAAGGCATAAACAAACCATGTGATAAGAGACCATGTCTCTTTTGGATCCCAGCTCCAGTATCTTCCCCATGCCTGATCAGCCCAGATAGCGCCGAATATAAGTCCGCCAAGAGTGAAGACTGGAAATCCAATGGCAATATTTTTATATGTCAGGTCATCGAGAAGTTCTTTGGATATAGAAAAAGATTCGATCAATTTTTTAAGAAGATAGCCATATCTCCATACAAAAAATAAAAAGGCTGCAGAACCAATATAACTGAGCAGGACAACCATGCCTGAGCTGCTCCTAAATGTTGCCTTAAACATATAGCTTTTTATAAATGCCTCTGGAGATTTTGCGATAATCTTAAATGCAAGAAAATCTATGCCCATTGCAATGAGGATTGTCATAAATATTCCTGATGTTACTGTCCAGAATATATATGCGCCGCTCTTTTTGTTGTCTGTTGTAACAGCAAGATACATTATACCTGTGGCAAAGGCTATAGCGAATGTGGCATAGGCTATAAAACTCAAGGTAACATGCGCCAAAAGCCAGTTGCTCTGAAGCGCTGGAATAAGAGGATGTATATCCTTTGACATGCCTGATATATCAATAAATGCCAGGGCCATGCCTGCTATTGGAGTAACAAATGCGCCGAATGAGCGGTTTTTGTATTTGAATTCTATTATCAGATAGACAAGTATTATACACCAGACAAAGAATATCAATGACTCATAAAGATTGGTAAGCGGCACTGCCCTCATAATGCCCATCTGTCCTATATCAAGAAACTCTTTCCATCTCATGAAAAAGGCGATAGTTTGTGAACCAAAACCAATGACTGTTATAGTGGTTGCAATAACCCCAACAGTTGAGCTTTTAAAAACGAGATATGTTATATAAGTAACCATTGCAATGATATAAGCAATGCTTGATATTCCAAAAAACTGAGAGCTATCCATGTAAACCTCCTAATAATTTCTCTATCTTTTGCTCAAATGCTGCCTTGTTCTTATTAACAGAGGCAGCAATGGCAATCTTTGTGCCAGCCTTGTCACCGCTCAGATTTAACCACACCCGTGAATGGCTCATGAAAAGAGCAGCATAAAGGCCTATCGACATAATCAGAGAGCCAAGATATACGAGCCAGACACCCGGGTCCTTTCTTACCTGCAGCCCTGTATATTGTGCCCCCCAAAGGTCTTTAAACTCAATGATTCCGTCCGGCACTCTCCATGTCTGCGGATAGCGTGTTAATATCCACTGGTTGTATTTTGGCTTGCCGTCTTCTGAAAACTCAAGAAGGACTGCAGGATTGTTCATCATCTCTGCATAGGTATACAGTTTGCCGGATTGGTCTTGTCCCAGAGCAGGGCTAAAGTCAATAACCTTAGCTGCTATATTAGTTGCAGGAAAGACAAATGATTCACCGAATTTTACAGCAACACTCTGCTTTTGCCCAAAGCTTGATGTCACATCAAATTTAAACAGCGAATCCTTGCTCGGAGAAAACCCATAATTTGACTGGTAAAAGGTTATCCCTTTATGCCTTAATGGAGTGTTAACATTGATCTCTTTTTTTAAAATCTCTTTGCCGTTTTCTATGACAGTCAACCAACTCACAAACGCCTTTGGTGTATCTGTATTTTCATAAAAAGAGGTATTAAAATCATCGCACCTGACTTCAAAGCCGAGGGGAATCTCTTTTTTTCCCTCTCTCTGGTACGCAACAGCAGAAGATGTGCCCTCTAATAATGGCAGATAGGCATTAAATCCAAAAAATATCCCTACAACCGCTCCCAAAAGTATTAAAAGAATGCTAAAGTGTGTTACATATACTCCAAGTCTGCTGTATTTACCTTTTTCTGCGCAGATTTGCAATCCTCCTGCCGGGTTTTCCTGCCGTATGATAGGCTTAAAGCCTATTTTTTTCAAGGCAGATACTACTTCTTTTTCAGCTTCTTCTCCCTTTTTCTTTAATAAGGTTTCTTTCTTTATAGGCATTGTATTGAGAATTTCAGAAGAAAGAGGCTTTATCGGCTCTTTAACTACTTTCATTATTTTAGGAAGCCTGTCTATGGAGCAAATAACAATATTTGCTGAAAAGATAAACAGTAAGGAGAGAAACCACCATGAATCATACATGGATGTAAAGCCGAGCACATCGAGTATTCTATAAGCGTTTGGTGCAAATGACTCTCCAACAAATTTCGAAAGAAGCTTGATATTGCGCTCAGGCTCTGCCTGTTGCTCAATGATTGTACCGACAATAGATGTAACTGATATGAGTGCAAAGATTACAACTGCGAGCGTTATAGATGAAAAAAAGTTCCATATCTTATCGACTATTCCTTGATTTTCTTTTTTAGCGCTCATTATTCATCCTCCGTCCCCTTTTTATTAAACAGAAAGCCTAAATTGCAAATGCTTTCTTAAAGTAAAATTTATAGCACTATTAATCATAACAAAAATAAAAAACAATATGCAATGACCCTGATAGAATTTAGACAGACGAGCATTTAGGTTATAATAGAATGCGATCTATGGCTGAGCTTTCAAAAGAATATGTAATCTCATTTTTCGATAAAAACCTGATGCTGAACGGAGACAAGCCTGATGCAGTGCGCTGGTCATCAATGGGACAAACGCTTCATTATCAATCTATGCTCGACATCGGCAATATTAATGGTAAGAAAATACTCGATTTTGGCTGTGGCAAAGGGGATTTTTACCAGTTTCTTAAAGACAGAGGAATAACTGTGGATAATTTATGACTTCACAATGTTTGTTTATAAAGATGCAAATGAGTTTTAATTGTAGAGTTTATTCGTTATTTGTTTTGTTCTATATGAAATAGGCTGTCCTGATAACTAAATACGGCTCCCTGTTGTGTAATTTCTTCCAAACGTAGTCCTGCTGCTAATTCCTGCCCCTCTTTTAAAGTGCGTCCATTGATATTAATCATTCTTGAAGAGGGGATGTCCGAATAATAATGCACAGACATAGACATGCTTGGAAGACCTTGACGGACTGAAGCAGGTAAATCATTGAAATCAAATATTCTTTTATCTTTTGTGGATTTGTCATTGGTGTTTTGCGGAATATTAGAAACGATATTTTTTGATCGACCCTGCTGGAATGTTTCATCAGTTTTTTTCTTCAATTGGGCATTCTGTTTAGGTAGAACTGAAATAATGTTTTGATTTTGTTTTGGAACTGATTCTTTATCATCAACGAATATCTTTGATTCTAACTCTTTTTCAACAGTTGCTTTTGATGCAGGTGCAATGGTTTGGATTTTTACAGGAGAGAAAATTGTCCATAATATGAATATGCTAACATTTATGAGCAGCAGAGGTAGTAAAATGTATAGTAGAGCGCGATAATTTTTAATTTTCGATGTTGATGTTTCTTGAACAGTTAAGACATCAGGCACCGTCCCTCTCTGACGTTCTTTCTCTGCTTTTTTCAGGGCATCAAGAATATAAGACATGCCTATCTGCCCTCCTTTTCTATCAATAGCGGCTCTTTACTGTCAACAATTGTATTTAAACGAATCAGCGTAAGAGGCCCTGCAATTCCATCAGGCATCAAACCCTCAGAAAGCTGAAATTTTTTTACCTGCATGGCAAGTTCATTGTCAAACACCTTATTTTTTATTGACGATGTTTTGCCATGAATGAGTGCAAGTTGGCTTGCAAGCCATTCTACTTCGGAGCCTTTAACTCCTAATCTAATAGCACTTTTATAATCTGGTGGGGTTTTCCAGAGTATAGTATAATCTCCAAGCCAATGCTGTTTGATCTCTTTTATATGGACATTTTTTTCTTCATCGCCTAATACAAGAGTAGCCACAGGTGTTTTAACAGCTATTAATGCTGCATAAAATTCCTGACCTGTATTGTCATACATCTTTAGCACAGCAGGTCTGTTTAACATGAGTATGGCGTCTAAACTACCTATCCCGGTTAGGCATTGCAAACCTTGATTTTTTGCCTGTTCGCAATAATTATTATTCTTGGGCTGATAAATAAGATTCCATTGTTTGAATAAGGCATGATATGCCATTTCTTTGCTGTTAGGAATTGGCTTTTGATCCTGAAGTGAATCGAGATGTGCTTGTTTTTCTATATTTGTTTGTGCTGGTTTTTCTGTTTCTAATAATAGCGGAAGATAATTTTTTTGATTATAGTAAATTGCTGCCAAAGCGGCCCCGGCGGCAATTATTATCATAAGACTGACTAATGCCTTTTTAAAATGCCTTCTCGGCTGCTTTTTGACATTATAATCTCCGAATACTTCCTGTGAAGCCCTGATAATAGTCGATTTATCAATCCGCTCTTTTCCATGAGCATATGCGCCGAGAAGCGCACGGTCGCATATTAGATTGATAAGCCTTGGGATTCCATTACTTAGGGCGTATAGCTTGTTAATGGTTTCGGGTAGAAATAGCGCCTTGCTGACTCCTGCAACCGATAGGCGATGCGCAACATAATGAGCAACCTCTTCTTTTGAGAGTGGTTCTATGTGGTATCTGGCAGTAATTCTCTGGGCAAGTGGGCTCATTTCTGGCCTGAATAATATTTCGATGAGTTCAGGCTGCCCTATCATAATTATCTGCAGCAGTTTTTGCTGATTGGTCTCAAGATTAGTAAGCAAACGGACCTGTTCCAGAACATCAAAACTGAGATTTTGCGCCTCTTCAATAATGATCACTGTCTTGCGTCTGTTTGCATATTCATTAAGCAGATATTCGTTAATATTATCAATAAAAACTTTAATGCTCTTGTTGTTTTCAGGGTAATGAATGCCCAATTCATCACATATGGCTGCCAGAAGTTCTGTAACAGTCAGTTTTGGATTAAGTATAAATGCGATATTTGTGTTTTCTGGCATCTGCTCCAGCAAACAGCGGCAGATGGTTGTCTTGCCTGTTCCAACTGCGCCTGTCAGCAGGATAAATCCTCCGTTACTGTTTATTCCATAAAGCAGATGGGCAAGGGCTTCACGATGCTGATTGCTCATATAAAGATAATGCGGATCAGGGGCTATTGAAAAAGGGAGATCTTTTAAGCCAAAGTATTCTTTATACATAATACATAAAATCTGTGTTCAGCAGTTTAGAAGCGCTTTTATAAAGAATAATATAAAAATAAGGGAAAAGACAATATTTTTTAAGCGGCTTTTAATATTCTGAAAAACTCATCCAGCATCTCTTTTCTGAGGTCAACAATTTCATCGAGTTGTTTGATGAATACACGGTAAGGTCTTGAAGGGCCTTGTTCTATGCGCTCAAGAAGGGCATTGCAAAAATACCAATTACACCTAAATGGTCTTATAGACCTTTGTATTGTGCATCCATATTCTGACAAAAACTGGCATGGGATAGTGTCTCTTACACCTTCCTTATAAGTTGGAGGCTTCAATCCGAGGGCATGGATATATATAATGTCCTCATAATCATAATATCCATGCCTGTTTATGCAGCAGACCTTTTCGCAATTCGGGCAGACAATAGAGGTGTTTTGCTGGATGAAGGAATCTATCGCATCTATCCTTAATCTTACAATTCGTGCAAAATCTATGACATGCCTAAGTTTGTTGGCATGTTCAGATGAGAATGTTTTTAGAAGTTCTATAGTCTCGTCCCAATCAGATCTCTTGTGCCATGACAGTTCATGATTAAGCAAATTCAATAGCGCCATAGATGTATGGTATATTAAAAACACAATGAAGTGCAAAAATTGTAATGGCGAACTAAGGCTTATTATTGGCTGAAAGACCGTGTATTTCCGCTGCATGGAATGCGGCAGGGAGTTTAAGGTTTCAGAATATATGGACGAGATTGACGATAAGATGTGGAATCTCATATCGCTAATGCCTTGCAATCGAGCCTGATTCAGGGGGCTGCTATTTCTTATATCATAATTGACGGCTATAATGTAATCGGCATTTTTCATAAGGACATGGAAAAGGCAAGGGATGGGCTTGTCGATCTTTTGATAGATTACAAAAAGATAAAGGCTCATGACATCGTGGTGGTTTTTGACGGCTACAAAAGCGGTGTGGGCGTAGAGCAGGCAACTGTTAGGGGAGGAATAAAAATCATTTACTCAAGACTTGGGGACAAGGCTGATGATGTCATCAAGCGAATTGTCTCAAAGGAACGAAAGGAGTGGATTGTGGTTAGCGGTGATAGGGATATTGTGAATTATGCATGGTCTTTAAATTCTATTCCCATACCGTCCGGGAGGTTTTTTGAGATTGTTTCAAAGCATGCAGGACGGGTTTTTGAGAAGACAAACGAAGAAACTGCTGATGAACTTTCCTATAAAGATTTTGAAGAAGACGAATATTCACATGCTTCCAAAGGAAATCCCTGCCAGCTCTCGAAAAAAGAAAAGGCAATAAGAAGGGCATTGAGCAAATTGTAAGATTTAAAATTTCATTAATAGATATGTATTTTTTGATAAAATATCTTTATAATTAGAAAAATTGAATGGAGGAGCATTGAGCGAATATATCATATTCCCAAATGCACCGATTACCGAAGCTTTATTGGATATTCGTGTTGAGTTGCCGGAAGGCATAGACATTGCCAGATTAGAATCCTTCCATGAGCATATCAAAGATAGATTCCCTGATAAGAAAACACATGGAACATTTGCGATAGGGGTACAATTAACGCCGGATGGAACTCCGCAATCACTTCCGGCATCTGGTGGTCCTCAAGGATTCCTTTCCCGTTCACCCAACGAGAATAAAATAGCTCAAGCACGAATGGATGGTTTTACTTTTAATAAACTAAAACCTTACGAGAGTTGGCAAGTTTTCTGTTCTGAGGCTAAGTCGCTATGGAATATCTATGCAGAATTATTTACTCCCAAAAGAATAACTCGCATTGCTTTAAGGTATATAAACAGAATAGAAGCGCCTTTGCCTATAAAAGACTTTAAGGAATATATTTTGACTAACCCAGAGGTTGCACCTAACTTATCGCAATCTTTATCTCATTTTTTTATGCAGATTGTTATGCCGAATCAGGAAATAGAGGCTTCAGCTATAATTACTGAAACTATGGAACCGCCAACAGAGAATCAAAGATTGCCGTTAATCATTGATATTGATGTCTTTAAGGAAAGAGTTTATGTGGACGATAAAGAAGAAATATGGAATGATTTTGAAAAGCTGAGGATTTTTAAAAATGATATCTTTTTTAATAGCATAACAGACAAAACAAAGGAGCTATTTAAATGACATACGTTGAAACGGTTAGTAAAGGATCAAAGAAATGGGTGCCCATACAGAATGGAGGGGTAGCCGTAGGGAAAGAATCATCTTTTATTCACGGTGAATATAAACGTTCTGCAGAACACTATTTATTGCCCATTTCAAGGCAGTGGGCTAATCCTTTAACAAGATTCCTTACACTTAAGGCAGAGTGGGAAGCTGAAACCGCTCATCTATCATCTATGACTAAAATAGTCATGCATCATGCCTATCAGCAAATTATTGGAATGGGACAAATTGCTATTCCTTTGATTCTTTTGGAGATGGGGAAAAAACCGGATCATTGGTTCTGGGCTTTAAGATCTATAACAGGCGAAGATCCCGTGTTGCCTGAGCATAGAGGCCGCTTAAAACAGATGACCGAAGATTGGCTTAAGTGGGGCAGGAAAAACGGCTATATTACGTGAGTTCGAAGGGACAGAAACTGATTGAAGAGATTTTTCCCAGCTTGCAAGCTATCGGCTATGATATTACCAGCCCGGCAACAAAAGAATATAATTGCATTGCATGGGCGGCAGGAGATAGCGAAACTTGGTGGTGGCCTAATAAAGATTGTTTCTGGCCGTATGAAATCCCACAAGAAGAAAGCTTGGATGTGTTCATTAAGGTTTATGAGGCTCTTGGATACTCTCTTTGTGATAATGATAGGTATGAAGAAGGTGTAGAAAAAGTTGCTATATATGTTGATTCCGAAGGAATTCCAACCCATGCTGCAAGGCAGTTAAATAATGGACGATGGACAAGCAAATTGGGGAAATTAGAGGATATTGAACATAATACGTTAGAAGGTCTTGCAGGCTATGAATACGGAACCGTTGCCGTGATCATGAAAAGACCTAAGAAAAATTAATATGCCCGTATTAGACTGGATAGGAAAAAAGCAGGTTATAAATCACGACAAGGAAGTCCCTTTCAGGCTTTTAAAGAGGGTGGAATCTCTTTCTGTAGGCGAGAGCGAAAACCTGATTATCAAGGGCGACAATCTTGAGGCTTTAAAAGCCCTCCTGCCTTATTATTACAACAAGGTAAAGTGCATCTACATAGACCCTCCTTATAACACAGGCAACGAGAACTGGATTTGCAACGATAAGGTGAATTCTCCTGAAATCAAAAAATGGCTCGGCAGGGTTGTGGGCAGCGAGGGCGAAGACCTGAGCCGCCATGACAAATGGCTCTGCATGATGTATCCGAGGCTGAAGCTCTTGCGTGAACTGCTTGCAGATGACGGAGTTATCTTTGTGTCCATTGATGACGACGAACAGCATCATTTAAAACTGATGATGCAAGAAATATATGGAGTAGAAAATTTTATTGCTACTGTTGTATGGCAAAAAAAGCATACGAGGAGTAATGATGCAAGATGGTTTTCTGACAATCACGACTATATTGTTATATTTGCGAAAGATAAAAATAAATGGCGACCAAATTTATTGCCACGAGAAGATGCTAAAAGCAATATTTATTCAAATATAGATAATGATCCAAGAGGAGAGTGGGCTTCGGGACCATGCCATGCGAAAACCCCAAATCCGAAAGATATCTATGAAATTATAACCCCAAGTGGCAGGAAGTTAATGCCTCCGTCCGGAACAAGCTGGAGATTTTCACAAAAAAGATTTCAAGAACTTATTGCTGATAATCGTATATATTTTGGCGAAAATGGCAACAATGTTCCCAGATATAAACGGTTCTTATCCGAGGTAAGAGAAGGACTTGTCCCAATAACTTTATGGCTCCGAGATGAAGTTGATGATAACCAAGAGGGGCGAAACGAGCTAAGGCAGATATTTTCAGATGCAAAAACTATCTTCCAAACCCCCAAACCTGTCCGCCTTATCAAGCGCATCATTCAGTTGGCCTGCAATAAAGACGACATCATTCTCGATTCCTTTGCCGGTTCAGGCACGACTGCCCATGCCGTGCTTGAACTGAATAAAGAAGACAACGGCAATCGCAAGTTTATCCTTGTTGAGATGGAAGATGAGATTGCGAGGAAGGTTACGGCAGAGAGAGTAAAGAGGGTTATAAAAGGCTACTCATACAAAAACAATAAGGGCGAAAGCATAAAGGTCGGAGGGCTTGGCGGAGGATTTCAGTTTATGAACCTTGACACAGAGCTTTTTGATTCACACGGGCTTATCAATGACGATGTTTTATATACAGACCTTGCAAGATATATTTTCTTTTCCGAGACAAAGCTTGACCTACCCCCCCTCAATTCCCCCCTTATTAAGGGGGGATAAGGGGGGTGCAAACTATTTTATCGGCGAAAGGAACGGAACCGAGTATTATCTTATCTATAAACAAAACGGGAAAAATGTTTTAAACGAAAAGGCAGCATCAAAGCTCAAAAAGACAGACAAGCAAAAGGTTGTTTATGCGGATAATTGCACGCTGGATGAAGATATGCTCAATGAGCTAAAAATTGTCTTTAAGCAGATACCATACGAAGTAAGGAGTTTTTAGAAGGGGGTATTTATGAAAAGAGACATCATTGTAAAACTTCATTCCGATTTTGAGAAAATGGTCAGGATCGAGACCGAAACCGACACGGAATTCTGGCTGGCAAGAGACCTTCAAAATGCGCTCGGCTATTCTAAATGGGAGAACTTTATCAATGTTATCAATAAGGCCAAAACTGCTTGTATAAATTCGGGTTATGAAGCTGAAGACCATTTTCTTGATATCAGGAAAATGGTTAAATTAGGTTCGGGAGCAGAGCGGGAGATAGAAGATATTGCCCTGTCAAGATATGCTTGTTACCTAATAGCACAAAACGGCGACCCTGCAAAAGACCAGATTGCCTTTGCTCAAACATATTTTGCCGTTCAGACGCGAAAGCAGGAAATAATAGAAAAGCGTCTTGCTGAGGTTTAGCGCCTTAATGCGCGCAAGAAATTAACTATATCCGAAAAAGAACTTTCCGGAATAATTTTTGAGCGATTGGGTAATAATCAAAGTTTTGCGATAATCAGGAGTAAGGGAGATCAGGCTTTATTCGGCGGGATAACGACCCAGCAGATGAAAGATCGTTTGGATGTGCCTAAAAGCAGACCGTTAGCAGATTTTCTGCCGACTATAACAATAAAGGCCAAAGATTTTGCGAATGAAATAACAAATTTCAATATAAAGAGGGATGAACTTAAAACCGAAGCGGATATAACGAACGAGCATGTTAAAAACAATACCGATGTCCGGAATTTATTAAAAAACAGGAATATTAAGCCGGAAGAACTGCCTTCGGCAGAAGATATCAAAAAAATCGAACGCCGCCTTGAGGCTGAAAAGAAAAAATTGCCGAAACATACCGATAAACTGGAGCTTGAAAAATAAAATGAGCAGGCTTTTTAGAACCTACTACGGCAATATGGAGCTTAAAAACTACCAAAAAGCAGTAATTGACCGTCTTGAAGAGTATCTAAAAGCTGCAAAGGAAAGCGCAGGCAAAAATCCCGCTAAAGCCGCATTCATAGAGATTACAGACAAGCCTTACCATATCTTGACCGAAGATATGCCGAATGTGCCTTTTGTTTGCATCAAAGTCCCCACAGGCGGCATTTGGGGCGGACTGAACGATAAATATAAATTTATTATGGTGACAAAAAGCGATATTGAAGGTAAGATAAATAAGATAAAAGATTTTTGAGGGTTGAGTATGATTTCTGATGAGCAAGTAAAGTTATTACAACACTATTTCCAAAACCGCTCTGACATCGCCTTTGCCTTTTTGTTTGGCTCATACGCAAAAGGCACGGCAACAAAGCTGTCAGATGTCGACATAGCTGTTTATTTCCATCCTGAAAAAAGGCATCCAATAGAGTATGAAGAAGAGAAATTTTATGATAGCGAAGATGATATATGGACTGATGTTGAGAGGATTTTGAGAAAGAATGTGGAGTTGCTCGTATTAAACAGAGTTCCATGCAGCATTGCAGCCAGTGCAATAAGAGGAATGCCTCTTGCAATAAACGATTGGGGTTTGTATCTTGATTTCATGGAAGTTGTAACAACAGAAGCAGAGGATTTCTGGGAGATGGTAATTACAGATTTTCGTGAGAAAAGAAGGTATGAAAAGAGAGATAAAGCAAAAATTGCTGAAACACATTAATTTTCTGGAGAATGAACTTGGCTATTATCCAAAATTCAGACAACTGACAGAGCTGATTTTTCGTGAAGATGATGACAAAAGAAGAAGCGTTGAACGGTGGGTTGAAAATATAGTAAATTCATTAGTAGATGTATCCAAAAATATATTGACTTTAGAAAACATAAGACTGCCAGACACTTATAAAGATATTGTATTATCCATATCCATCGTTAAAGAACTAAACATTGATAATGCAGAATCCCTTGCCAGATGGGTAAGGTTAAGAAATATCGTCGCGCATGAATATCTTGATATTCGCTGGTCATCCATCAATAAGTTTGTTTCAGAAACAGAGCCTTTATTTAAAGACTTTCTGGAGAAAGTCAAAGACTATCTCAACAAAATAACAGAAGAGTCCGAAGCTCAATAAATGTTCCGCCCTGCCGATACAATTACAGCCTTATTCAGTTTTTTTCTTTTAGTTCTTACTGCGGTTTTTTATTTCAAGATCCCTTTTGCAAATAATCTCATCTTAATTTATGCATCTCTGATATTTTTTCAAGTATCGCTTGTTTATCTTAGCAAGCTGAATTCTTTTTTAGCCCAGACCCGCGATATTATATTCCCTACAATCAGCGTGCTTATTATCTTTGACAGCCTTGAGTTAATTGTGCATAAAGTAAATCCGCAGGATATGGATTATCTCCTAATAAGGCTCGATTATCTTATCTTTGGGGATTATCCGACAATTGCTATGGAAAGGATTATGCAGCCTATTTTAACCGACATATTTCAGGTCGCTTATACAACATACTATTTTTTACCCATAATGCTGGGTATTGCGCTGAAAGTTAAAAATAGGGATGAAGATTTTAAAAAGTCATTGTTTTTAATACTCCTCTGTTTTTATCTCTCTTATGTTGGATATATACTTGTGCCTGCCCTTGGTCCAAGATATGCTATGGAGCATCTGCATGGGATGGAACTGACTGGTTTTATTGTTGCTAAGCCAATTCAGGACACATTGAATCTACTGGAAGGAATAAAAAGAAATGCCTTTCCAAGCGGCCATACAGCAATTACTTTGACAGTGCTGTTTTTGTCTTACAGATATGTCAGAGGACTTTTCTGGGCAATGCTAATTCCATCATTGCTTTTGGTAGTTGCTACTGTATATTGCAGGTATCATTATGTAGTAGATGTGATTGCCGGAATTCTGCTTGCTATTGTAACAATAGCTATAGGTGAAGTATATTATAAATCTAATAAAAAGAAAAAAGGAGCGCATTTGTGATTCAGAGCATGACAGGTTTTGGCGCAGCAGAGAGGGAGGGCTTTAAGGTTGAGATTCGCTCGCTAAATCACAGGTATATCGAGATTTCTGTCAGGATGCCTTCTGTCTTGATGGAGCATGAGATGCCTGTCAGGAATATTATTAAGGGAAAGTTTGCGAGGGGCAAATTTGATGTTAATATATCATTGACAGATAAGCAGCAACTGAAGATGGGCGTTAATAGAGAGCTTGCAAAAGGTATTTATGACGCCTTTTCTGGTTTGCAGAAAGAATTATCATTGCCCGGAGCTTTAAGTATAGACTTCTTTTCAGGCTATAGAGAACTTCTAATGACAGAAGAGCCGGAATATAATACAGATGCTCTATATAATGCCCTCAACGATGCTGTATCAAAGGTAGAGAAGATGAGGGAGACAGAGGGAGAGATTCTCAAGAAAGAATTAACAGACCACTTGAAAAGACTTGAGGGTATACATGGCGAGATAGAGGGGCTTTCAAAGGGACTTGTGGTTCATTATAAAGAGGCCCTTGCAAAAAAGATAGCAGAGCTTGTTCCAAATTTATCTATAGACGAGACAAGGCTTGCGCAAGAAGTCGCCATAATGGCTCAGAAGAGCGATATTGCAGAAGAGCTGGCGAGATTCAGAAGCCATGTGCAGCAGTTTCGGTCTGCCCTGTTCAATGGAGATGTCATCGGCAGGAAGCTCGATTTTATTCTGCAGGAAATGAACAGAGAGGCAAATACCATCGCATCAAAAATGGATGATGTGAGAATCATAAATATTACTATAGATATCAAATCAGAAATAGAAAAAATCAGAGAGCAGGCTCAGAATATCCAATGAAGACAGGACTGGTTAATATAGGATTTGGAAATGTCATAGCTGCATCGAGGGTTGTGGCTGTTGTGAATCCAGGCTCATCCCCTATAAGGAAATTAAGAGAAGAGGCAAGGGAAAGGGGCAATCTCATTGATGCCACTGAGGGCAAGAAGATGCGTTCTATAATAGTGACAGACAGCGGCCACATTATACTTTCGGCAATTCAGGTGGAGACCATAGCCCAGAGGATTTCCGGAGTAGGCGAAGAAAAAGAAGGTGTCTCAAAAAAACAAGGAGGTTAAGGGTTTGATTATGAGGCAAAAAAGAGGTAATTTGTTTGTGGTCTCCGCGCCATCCGGCGCAGGCAAGACAACATTGTGCCAGAAGCTTAGAGAAATCATTCCTGATTTGAAATTTTCTGTATCTTATACAACTCGTCAGCCGAGAAGCGGAGAAATAAATGATGTGCATTACACATTCATAGATGAAGGTGAGTTCCGCTCAATGGCGGCAGAGGGAGAGTTTATAGAGTGGGCAGAGGTCCACGGCAATTTTTACGGGACATCTAAAAAAAGAATAGAAGATATTATAAATAGCGGTTTTGATGTAATGCTTGATATAGATGTTAAAGGGGCTCGGCAAATAAAGAATCACTTTTCTGAAAGCGTTCTGATCTTTGTGCTGCCGCCTTCGATGGAAGTCTTAAAAGAGAGGCTTGTGGGAAGGATGAGCGAGTCTGAAGATTTTATAAAAAAGAGGCTTAAAAATGCCTTAGATGAGACAAAGGAGTATAAAAATTACGATTATGTTATCATAAATGATATGATCGATGATGCCCTGAAAGACATGGCAGCAGTGATTATCGCTGAGAGAGTCAGGACATCTAAAATAGAACGAAACTGGATAGAAGAAAATTTTTTAAGACAGAACTAAAATAAAAGGAGAAATAAAATGGACATAATATCGCTTCCAATTGAATATGACAAAAAAAAGATAGACAGCAGATTCAGGCTTGTGATAATTTCTACCCAGAGGGCAAGAGAGCTTTCACTTGGCGCCAGCCAGAAGGTTCAGGCAAAGTCAAAAAAGGCGACCACAACAGCTATCATAGAGTCTATTTCTAACAATATAGAATACATTATTGGAGAAGATGCTCTTATTGCAAAGGAAAAAGCAGAAAAAATTGATTACAAAAAGTTAGTTGAAGCAAGGAGAAAACCATTAGCAGATCTTTCAGAGATCGAAAAAGACCTTAAGGTTTATCTCCATGAAAGAGAAGCTACAGAGAAGGCATTAGAAGATCTTTTTGGCGAGTCAGCAAGCATTGAGGAAGAGAAAGAATCTGCAGAAGAGTAAATTGGGAAGTGTTAAAGGAAAAGATAATACTTTTGGGCATTACAGGCAGCGTAGCTGCTTATAAAACAATAGAGTTAATTAAGGGATTAAGACAGCAAGAGGCCTCTGTTAAAGTTATAATGACCGAGGCCTCAAAACATTTTATAACGCCTCTTTCTATAGAGCTTGCATCAGGCAATAGTGTTTGCTCAGATATGTTTGAATCGCCGCTGTCTCATGTGAGACTGCCTAAAAGCGCTGATCTGTTTGTTGTTGCGCCTGCAACAGCCAATATAATCGGCAAATATGCAAACGGCATCGCCGACGACCTTCTAAGCACTGCGCTGCTTGCCTTCAATGGGAAAATAATCATGGCGCCTGCCATGAACTGGAGGATGTATGAAAATCAGATCTTCCAGAGAAATCTTCAACTTCTTGTTTCTATGGGCGTAAAAATAGTTGGTCCTGAAAAAGGAAGCCTTGCCTGTGGAGAGGAAGGCATGGGCAGAATGGCTGATGCAGAGAAAATCATAGAATCAATAAAAACCGCCCTTTCAAAGCACGACCTCTCAGGAGAAAGCATTCTTGTTTCAGCGGGCCCGACAAGGGAATATATCGACCCTATAAGATATATATCTAACAGATCATCAGGCAAGATGGGATATGCTATTGCAAAGATTGCTAAAAGAAGAGGCGCTGATGTTACGCTTATAAGCGGCCCTGTATCAATGACGCCTCCTGATGGAATTGATGTTATTAGGGTTGAGACAGCAGATGAAATGCATGCCGCTGTAATGGACAATATTTCGATGTCTTCAATATTCATAATGTCTGCTGCAGTCGCTGATTTTATGCCTGTCGAGAGAAAAGAGAGCAAGATAGAAAAAAAAGAGAATTTTTTAATAAATCTTATAAAAACAACAGATATTCTCGAAGAGGCTGGAAGGTTTAAAAATAAACCCTTTATTGTGGGTTTCTCCGCAGAAACAGGATACAGGCTTGACAGGGCAAGAAAAAAGCTTAAAAACAAAAATGTTGATATGATAGTCTTTAATGATGTATCAAAAGAAGGCTCTGGATTTGATGTGGATACCAATGAGGTTGTGATTATTGATAAAAATTCGGAGAGAAAACTTCCACGAATGTCAAAGGAAGATGTTGCGATGGCTTTATTTGACAGAATAATTGAGTTAAAGGGCGATGGAGCAACTGAGTGAAAGAAAATAGCATATACATAGAAAGGCTCAAGGAAAGACTGAGGCATAAGCCAGACTCAAGGCTTTTTTTATCTCTGGCTGAGGAATATAAAAAAATGGATAAAATTTATGCAGCCATAGCTATTCTTATTGAGGGGATTAATAAAAATCCTGAGTTTATCCCTGCAAGATTTGCGCTTGGCAGATATTATATTGAATGTGATATGCTTTCTGAGGCAAAAAAAGAGCTTTCAGAGATAATAGAAAGATTTCCTGATAATATTTCTGTTAGAAAATTGCTTGATGAGATAAACAAAAGACCTGGATTGTCAGATGTTGCAGTTTCCTCTAAAAGCAGAGATGCATCTGTAACCCGCTTGAATAAATTTTTAGAAGCTATAAAAATACGCTTTGCTGCATCCAATTAGGGCTGTTGCCTAAGTTTAGCGATCTTAAAGATTAAATGACAAATTCAAGGAAAATAGATATTCAGAGGATTATCAGATTAAAAGGGATGGACGGATTTTTAATCACTGATATAAAAAATGTCCGCTATATCTCAGGCTTTACAGGGTCTTCAGGCTTTGTAATTGTTACAAGGGATAAGTGTTTGTTCTATGCAGATTTCCGTTATAAAGAACAGGCTCATAGAGAGGTTAAGGATTTTGAAATAGGCATAGAAAAAGGCAAAAGGATAAATCTGATACAAAACATTGTAAAGAGATTGGGCATCAAAATACTTGGTTTTGAGAAGTCAGCATCATACGAATTTTATGAGCTTTTAAAAAAACTTCCTGCAACCCTGATGCCCAAAAAAAACATTATGGAGGATTTGAGAAAGATAAAAAATGAGCAAGAGATTAACAGTATAAAAGAAGCTGTCAAGAGAGCGGAAAAGGCATTTCTTAATGTTAAGCCGCGGATAAAGGCAGGCGTAAAGGAAAGAGAAATTGCACTCAGGCTGGAGGCAGAGCTTAGAAAGGCAGGATGCAGGAGCATTCCATTTAATGTAATAATTGCTTCTGGGAAAAACGCATCAATGCCTCATGCACGACCCACGGAAAAGAAGATAGAAAAAGGAGATTTTGTTATAATTGATTGGGGCGGTGAGGCTGATGGATATTATTCAGATATGACGAGGACATTTCTTATCGAAGGCAAAGACCTTTCTGAAAAGATAAGGATTTATAATACAGTTAATGATGCCCGCAAAAAGGCAATTTCATCAATAACAACAGTCTTAAAGACACAGGATATTGACGGCGCTGCCAGAAATGTAATAAAAAAGGCTGGATATGGAGAGTTTTTTGGCCACGGCACAGGCCATGGAGTAGGGCTTGATGTGCATGAACTGCCCTGTGTGTCATGGGCCAAGGGAGAAAAGATTCAGAGAGGCATGGTTTTTACCATAGAGCCGGGGATATATATCCCTGAAATAGGCGGCGTCAGGATAGAGGATATGGTGTTAGTAAATAAAAAGGCAGAGCTTTTAACAAATCTTAGCAGAGATCTGGTTATAATAAAAAACTAAGAAGTAAGAACTAAGAAGTAAGACAGGAGGTGCAGTGTTGATTACAGCAGGTGATTTTAGGAAGGGAACCAAGATTGAATACAAGGGAGAACCATTTGAGGTGATAGAATTTCAGCATGTTAAGATGCAGCAAAGAGCGCCTATTGTAAGGACAAAAGTAAAGAGCTTAAAAACTGGAAGAGTGCTTGAGGAAAATTTCCCTGCTGGCGACAAATTCGCTCCAGCGCAACTTGAAGAAAAGGATATGCAATACCTCTATGGAGATGGAGAACACTATTATTACATGGACATGGAAACATATGAGCAGGTGCCGCTGACTGCAGCGCAACTCGGAGATGCAAAAAAATTCATAAAAGAAAACATGGTTGTAAAGATTCTATATTATAAAGGAGAACCAATAACTGTTGAGCCGCCCATGTTTGTCGAGCTTGCAGTGGCTGATACAGAGCCTGCTTTTAAAGGCGACACTGCATCAGGAGGCAGCAAGCCTGCAACCCTTGAGACAGAAGCGGTGGTTAAAGTGCCTTTCCATATACAGATAGGCGATGTGTTAAGGATTGATACAAGGACATCGGAGTATATAGAAAAAGTAAGCAGTAAGCAGTAAGCACTCTAAAAATGGAGGCCATAATGGAGCTTGAAGATTTAAAGGAATTAATGGGACTTTTAAAGGATACAGATGTAACCGAACTTCAGATAGAAAAAGACGGAGTTAAAGTTAAGATTAAAAGAGAAAAATTTTTCGGTCACTTAGAGATTCATCCCCCCGTTCATGAGAAAAAGGAGATCAGAAAAGAAGAGGTTATAAGTGTAGAAACAGAGGGCAGGCTGCTGACAATTACTTCTCCGATAGTCGGAACATTTTACAGGTCGCCGTCTCCTGATGCTGAGCCTTTTGCTGATACGGGATCAAAGATAAAGAAGGGTCAGATTATTTGCGTTATTGAGGCAATGAAGCTGATGAATGAAATAGAAAGCGAGGTTGACGGCGTTATTGCAAGAGTGCTTGTTGAAGACGGGCATCCGGTTGAGTATGGAGAACCGCTTTTTCTTGTGAACCCGATAGAATAGGAGAGATATGAAACTTTTCAAAAAAATACTTATTGCGAATAGAGGAGAAATAGCTGTAAGAATTATGCGCTCATGCAGAGAACTCGGGATAAAAACGGTTGCTATATTTTCTGATGTAGAGAGAGAAGCGCTTCATGTGAGGCTTGCTGATGAGGCGATATGCGTTGGTCCTGCAAGCTCCAAGCACAGTTATCTGAATGTGCCGGCAATACTCAGCGCTGCTGAAATTACAGATTCTGAGGCCATTCATCCTGGATATGGATTTTTATCAGAAAATTCTCAATTTGCCGAGGCATGCGCAACATCAGGAATTACATTTATAGGGCCTACTCCTGGAAATATAAAGATCGGCGGAGACAAGGCAAAGGCGCGTCAGGTTTTAAAAAGGCGCGGCATTCCTGTTATTCCCGGCAGCGACGGACCTGTGGTGTCAGAAGATGCAGCATTAAAAATAGCTCAAAAAATAGGATTCCCTGCGATAATAAAGGCTTCTGCTGGCGGCGGAGGCCGCGGCATGAGAATAGTCAAAGAGGCGCAGGAGCTTGCTCAGGCATTTCACACTTCGCAGAGGGAATCGCTCGCTGCCTTTGGCAGCAGCGAAATATATGTGGAAAAATATCTTCCTTCTATAAGGCATGTGGAAGTCCAGATAATTTCTGACGGGAAAAATATCATTCATCTCGGAGAGCGGGACTGCTCAATACAGAGGAGACACCAGAAGCTTATTGAAGAGGCCCCATCGCCAATTGCAACGACAAAATTTCGCAAAAAAATTGGAGAACTCGCAGTCAGAGCTGCAAAGGCGATAAAATACCAAAATGTCGGAACGATCGAATTTATTGTTGACCAGGATCAGAACATTTATTTCATGGAGATAAATACGCGTGTGCAGGTTGAACATCCTATTACAGAAGAGATAACAGGGATTGATATAATAAAGGAGCAGATAAAAATTGCAGCAGGACAGCCGCTGTCTTATAAACAGAATCAAATAAAGCCTTCAGGCCATGCGATAGAATGTAGGATAAATGCAGAGGATCCTGAAAGATTTGTTCCGTCTTCAGGCAAAATCACACTGTTTTCAGCGCCCGGCGGGCCTGGCGTTAGGGTTGACACTGCTGCATACACTAATTGGGTAGTGCCTCCTCATTATGATTCTATGATTGCAAAGCTGATAGTACACGGAAAAAACAGGGAAGAGGCTATTGCAAAGATGAAGATGGCTCTAGATGAATTTATTATAGATGGAATAAAGACAACAATTCCATTTCATAAGAAAGTGCTTAATCATCCGGATTTTTTGAAGGGAAATTTCAGTACGGATTTTATAGAAAGAATGAATACTTCTGGAAACAGCGGCAATACAGAGACAAATGTTTTAGAAAACAATGAAGCTTGACCGCATCTGTTTTATAACCGCTTTCAATACCGACGCTAATATTTACAATACAGTCACTTCGCTTTTAGAAGAAGGCATAAGATGGATTCAGTATAGAGAGAAAAACAAAACAAGAAGAGAGATGTTTTATGATGCCTTGAAGCTCAGAGAAATTACGAGACGCTTTGATGCCTTCTTTACGGTAAATGATTATGTTGATATTGCCATTGCTGTTGATGCAGATGGGGTTCATTTAGGACAGCAGGACCTTCCGATAAAAGAGGCGAGAAAGATTCTTGGAAGCAGGATTATCGGAATATCCACACACAATCTCAAAGAGGCTGTTGATGCCGAAAAACAAGGCGCAGATTATATAGGTTTTGGCTCTATATTTCATACAACAACAAAAGATGATGTGATAATTCAGGGATTAGACCCTTTGCGAGAAATAAAAAAATCTGTCAAAATTGATGTAATTGCGATAGGCGGGATAACAGCAGACAATGTCATGTCTGTTTTTGATGCAGGATGCGATAGCGTGGCAGTATCATCAGGCCTTTTAATCGGCGATGTAAAAGAAAATGCAAGGAAATTTTTAAGCGTGATCTAATTTGTTTGCATTATCACAAACTCTTCAGCCATATTCAGAGCAAACTCATCGAGAAATTTCTTGATGCTGACTTCTGTAAATAACACGTTTCCATCAGATTCCTGATAATTCTTACTTAACACACACTCAAGCTGCTCTTTACCCTCATCCCAATGACCTCCGACAATTGACTTTATTTCCTCGCCAGATTTTATATATCTGAGAGGCAGTAAAAGCTCTATGTCAAATTTCTTTAAAAAGCCAGTATATGCATCAAGAGCAACCTTTATCTGGTTAACCTTAATTTTGCTATTGTGCAATTCCCTTTCTCCTGCTATCACCACCTTGCAATTTAATTTCTTTGCAACGGGTATTCTGATAGCGTGAAAGTAGAGATGACATCCCACACAGTGAGAATAAAAACCAAATTTTTTAAAAAAATGTGTTGTATATCTGCCGCAAAGCTGCCACCAGAATTTTGGAGAGCCTAAAAGAATTGGTTCAAAAACCTTAATATTCTTTTGTCTCAATTTATTTTTCACAAATTCTGTCTTTTCAAGTGGTATATTCCAATCGCCGTATTCTGTGCCTGTATAAGCTATGGTTGGAATAATTGCCTTGATTGGCATCATTTCACAGGCACGGATAATAGCTGCAACACTGTCTCTCCCTGCTATTTCAGCTATGGCGCTATTTTCATATTTTCTGATCTCATTAATTGTTGAAGGCGCAAGCATCCACCCAGGAAAATCAGTGATCAGTTCTGGTTTGTTGGTTAATATTTCAAGAAGTCTGCTATTCATAATTTAAGTGGTTTATAGTTTCCCGGATAATAGGGCTGATCAACTGGTGTATCCATAAGCCCATACATCTTTGCCCTGTCAAGAAAATTCAGTATCAGATACATCAATTCCTTTCCCTTTACAATGCCAAGTCCTCCCCTTGGACATGTTACTTCGCTGAACTCCTCAACCCTGTCCTTTCTCACATATTTGCCAACCATGGTGAGAGGCACTGTCTCACCTGTATGAATCATCGTGCCTGAACTTGCTGTGGAATGGTCGGCAGTAATGACAAGTAGAACTTCACTGTCATGAATAATTTCATTTATGCAAACAGACATAGCCCTATCAACAGCTTCGATTACCTCTTTTTTATACCATGGATTTTTTGTATGTCCTGCTTCATCAGGCATCTTTGTGTGAACATGAATGAAATCATAATCCCGCATATCCTTTGCAACCCGAAGGCGGTATTTCAAGTCTTCCTCAACATTGCCGGTGTCCTCAACCTTGATGGTATCTATTCCCAGTTCACTGCAGAGCCCCCAGTAAATAGCGCCTGATGATATAGATAAGCCCTTCATGCCCCACTTATCCTGAAAAGATAGCAGATTTCTTCTCTTGCCTGCCCTCTGGGTAACAAGGGCATTAACAGGCGGAAGATTTCTTGCAATGCGATCCTTATTGATAGGATGTTCTGACAGCTTTTGATGGCACCATATCAGGTATTTATTTAGCGCTGAAGCGCTCTTTTTTGATGAAGCTGTGATTTTCTTTTGAATGATTGGCAGAATTTCCATTACTGCCCTTCCTTCATAAACAGGGTCTGAATCAGTAATCTTATCTGAAACTTCGCCGCTAAGAATGAGAAAACCATCAATGCCGTCTGAATGCGCAAGATTTATCTTTATGCCGTCTGCTTCAAAAAATTGTATTTCTTTTTTAAGAATTCTTGCTTCCTCGTAAGATATGTCTGGGCGCCCCCATGAAAGGATTAGGCTGTCATTCTGCTTATATGCGCAGCATATATGGCATAAAATAGCTACATCATTGCGCTCGATTGCAATGCCTTTTCCCATAGCCTCGATA
Source organism: Nitrospirota bacterium (assembly GCA_037441185.1). Taxonomy (GTDB): domain Bacteria; phylum Nitrospirota; class Thermodesulfovibrionia; order Thermodesulfovibrionales; family Dissulfurispiraceae; genus JBBISP01. The sequence goes on from JBBISP010000012.1 coordinate 35,188, forward strand.
ACGCCTCTGCCAGGAAACTCCTCTGCATCGTAGCCAAAGAGGAGAAAATGGGCATTTTCGCTTGACATGGGAATTCCCTGCATCAGACTATGAAACATTCCGTTCACTCCAACAGCCGCAAGATAATCAAGATTAGACGTATATGCAGCCTGAAGAGGCGTCCTGCCTCCAAAGCAGTCCTGCCCCCTGTCTCCGATGCCGTCTAAAATAACCAAAATACAGCGCATTGTATATTGTATACCAAAGGAAAAGGATTTTTACTAATAGTTTTTAATTATATATACGATTTTTCCTATTCAAATTATCTATTTGAAATCTAACGATAGTGAGGCTTATTATTAAAATATGATAATAGATATGCATATTCATACGCATTTTTCTTCCTGCAGCGCAATAGGAGTTCGAGAGCTTATACAAAGGGCGCGTGAAATAGGTCTTGAAGGCATTTGCATCACAGACCATGATACAGTATCTGCAAAGCATGTTCTCAAAAATATAAGCGATAGATCAGGGATCTGTGTAATTATTGGGATGGAATATACAACTGATGAGGGTGATTTCCTTGTTTTTTGCCCATCTGACAATATACCGAAAGGCTTGAAGGCAAAGGAGCTTTTTAGTTATGTTTTAAAACAAGGAGGCGTTGTCATTGCATCTCATCCATTTAGAAAAACCAGGCCTGCCAGCAGCGCTGTTATTGAGTCATCACATATTATCGAAGCCATAAATGGCAGAAATAGTTATGATGAAAATGAACTTGCAAAAAACTGGATAAGATTGCGAGGCAATGGAACAAAAGGCATTGGCGGAAGCGATGCCCACACCATCAAAGAGGTTGGCAGAATAGTTACTGTTTTCGAAAAAAATATATACGGCCTTGAAGATTTAATACGGGAATTGCATTCCGGAACCTATAGCCCACTGCAAATAGCGCACGGATTAGCTAAAACCTACTAAGCCGAATAGCTTCTTTTACACGGTTTCAGCATTATTAAGGCAGTCTCCTTTCGTCTATTGATAAAACCTATTAATTCATTTTTTAGCATCCAAATTAACTATTGGAAATATGTCTATTTAAACATTATCCTATATCTAATAAAAGCATTTTGAGGTGTTTATGGTTATCGATGCAAGAGGCATAGGCTGCCCTAAGCCGGTTTTAATGGCAGAGGATGCTTTATCAAAAATAGAAGAAGGCATTGTAGAGATACTCGTGGACAACGAGGCATCAGTAGGCAATCTTTCACGCTTTGCAACAAAAAATGCCTTCTATTCTGAAACGGTTAAAGAGGATAACTACTGGAGGGTAAAGATAATAAAAGGTTATCCGTGCGAAGCGCCAGAAGACAGAGCACAGAAGACAGAAGCCAGAGAACAGATAGAAGAAATAAAAGAACCTGAAAAGGACATTCTGCTTATAATTGGCTCTGATACAATGGGCAAGGAAGAAGAACTGGGCAAAGTTTTAATGAAGTCATTTTTTGAGACAATGAAGGTGACAAAAGAAATTCCGCATACGATGTTTTTCCTTAATGCAGCCATAAAGCTTACAACAATTAATGAAGAGATTGTCCCAATTTTGAAGGATATTGAGGCAATGGGCGTTGAGGTATTTTCCTGCGGCACATGCCTCAAGCATTACAATCTTGAATCTGAAATAAAGGTTGGCTACAGAGGCACATCAAATCATATTGTAGAAGGGATGAAAGACTTTAAGAAAATCGTATGGATTGGATAGCAGGCATTGCCTGTATAAATTTAAAAACTGGAGGCAGTCTCTATGAAAAAGGTTTTTGTGCTGACAGTCTTATTTGTCTTCGTATTAACATCACTTGCCCTTGCGGCAAACATGGTGAAGCCAGATGTATTTAAACAATGGCTTGAAAACAAAAAACTACTGATAATCTTTGATATCCAGCCTGCTGATGAGTTTGCTAAACACCATTTTGAAGGCTCTATTGAAACAAACGCATTTCCTGCAAAGACCGATGAAGAAAAAGCAAGATTAAACAAGGCTATTGATAAGATTAAGGCATCAAAGGAAGATGTTGTAATCGTCTGCCCAAGAGGTAGAAGCGGAGCAATGAATACATATGAATACCTTAAATCAAAAGGGATTGATGAGAAGAGACTGTATATCCTTGAAGGTGGCATAGCAGGCTGGCCATATAAAGAGATGCTAAAGAAGGGTAAATAAAAAGGCTCTTTCTCATATTGAATGGGTATTCCCAGTTAATGGGTTATTCTTGTAATTCCCCCTTATAAAAGGGGGATAAGGGGGTTGTCTCCTTTACTAAGGGGGAATAAAAAAGGCTTACCCATTTGAAATGAGAAAGAACCAATAAAAATAAACTGTGAAATTATCAGTAATAATCCCGGCATTAAATGAAGAAAAACATATTAAAGCCAGTATAGAGTCGGCAAAATGGCTGAATCCGTTTGAAATTATAGTTGTTGACGGCGGAAGCACTGACAAGACAAAAGAGTTTGCGCAAAGATACGGCGCAACAATTATACAATCTCAAAGTGGAAGAGGAGTACAGATGAATGTGGGCGCCTCTTTAGCAAAAGGAGATGTGCTTTTGTTTCTACATGCAGATAGCGTGTTTGAAGAAAACATTTCTCAAGATTTATTAAACCTAAAAGATTATGTAGCAGGCTTTTTTAGATTAAGGTTTAACGACAGCTCCATATCAACCAGGCTTGTTGAGATATTTGCAAACTTAAGGGCAAAATGGTTTTCCCTTCCCTATGGGGATCAGGCATTATTTATAAAAAAGGAGGTTTTTAACTCAATTGGTGGATTTAAAAAATATCCATTTCTTGAAGATATAGACCTGGTTTTAAGATTGAGAAAGGCTGGAAGACTCAAATGCTTATCCCCAAAAGTCATTGTCTCAGCAAGACGGCTAAAAAAGGGCTATCCGCTTTCTCCGATACTTGTTAGTTTGAGAAATGTATTGATAGCTTTACTTTTTATCGTTGGCATCAATCCACACAGCATGGCAAGGCTGTATAAATAATTTTTGGGAGGTCAGTATGATTTTAAAAGTATGTTTATCAAAAAAATTTCTTGTATTGGCAATGCTGTTGGCTGCTGTGTTTTGGTTTACATCTTCAAATTCAAATGCTTTGCAGATGCCAACAAAAGAAAATCCTTTAATCATTGATGAAAAAAACAAGCAATTGCTTCTCTACACAGAGGTTAATGAAATGAATGTTCATCAATCAAATGTTCATTGGGGTGTTGTTTTTAAAGGAGGAAGATTTCAGGACAGGGCAATCCTAAGGGCATATGCCCCACATCTTGACTTCCACGATGCGCTTATAAAAATAGGAGCAAAGCCTGGAAATACTTTAAACAAGGATACAGTAGGGCAGCATGTTCAGGGAGACACACTTGAGATTAAGGCTATAATACCGCCGTCAAGCAAAGAATATTCATTAAACGAGATATTTCATGATGAGGCTGCTAAAGGCTTCCACATAAAATTCGGCGGCAACAGAAAGGCATCAGAAGAACAAAATACAGGCTGTATAACCTGCTTAGAAAGCTGCTGGATCAGCATTGCAAGCAATACTAATTATCCACAGACAGGCGCTATAAAACGGTTTATCAATCCAAATTCCAGATTCAAGGGCAAGGCAGATGTCTTGCCGCCAGATGGCAAGCCTGTAATTTTGATATATAAATTGAAACAATAAAACACTTATGAAAGCAAACACAGGCATAAACACTTTTTTGGAAAACTGCACATCCTGTGGGGCATGCATAAACGCATGCCCCTTTTTAGAAAAATTTGGCAGCCCTGACACAATCGTTTCATCAAAGTCAGAGGATGTATTCCTCTGTGCGAATTGCAGGGCATGTGACAATCTATGTCCATCTGAACTTTCGCCATCTGAGGCGCTTCATACCTTAAAGCAGGAGCTGATCAAAACCAATAATATATCTGAAAATGTAAAAAGCCTCCTTCAATCCTCCAATGCCTTTGCAATGAGGGGACATAGATTTCCCTTTTCTTACTATGACTCGCGTGAAACTGCCTTTTGGCCCGGTTGTTCCTTAATGGGCTCAAGCCCGGAACTTGTAAATAAGATTTTTAAATTATTAAAAAGCAACAACAGAAAAATCGGGCTTGCACTTGACTGCTGCTTTGACCCGCTATTTCACCATGGAGATATTGATGCAGTGAAATCCGCGTCAGAAAGGCTAAAAGAAAGGTTCAAAAAATACGGGATAAAGAAACTGATTCTCGGCTGCACAAATTGTAAAAAGATATTCTCAATATATATGCCTGAAATAGAGACTGCCAATGTCCTTGAGGTAATTCCCGAAATAAAAGAGAAACTAAACTTCCATAAAGACCTTAAAGATATCTATCTGCATCACCCATGTCCTTCTTTTAGATTTGACCATGTAAGAGAAAAAGCAAACACAATCATTTCAGGCATTGCAAATATAGCTGACCAAGCTTCCATTCCATCATGCTGCGGTCATGGGGGAGGCTCCCATACATTGTCAGAAGGGCTATCAAACAGTTTCAGTGATAGGGTTATTCAAGATGCAAAAGAAAATCCCATTGTCACATACTGCATGGGCTGCAAAAACAAATTTTTAAAACAAGGCAAAGAGGCGCATCACATCTTTGAGCTAATTGCAGATGTGAAACCTCTGAAACAGCCTGTTTCAGCGGGGGTCAAATGGCTCAACAGGCTCAAACTCTCAATGGCTCAAAGATTAATGAGAAAGAAGGTTTTACTGAGCATAATTGTAATTATGGCAATTACCTTTGCCACATATTTAAGAAATGCAGGGTATATCTCTGCTGAATCTTTATTTGATTTTATCAAGCATTATAAAATCCTTGCGCCAGCTCTGTTTATTGCAATCTACTCAATAGGTCCAAGCATATTTATTCCAAGCCTTCCGCTTACTCTTGGCGCAGGATTCCTCTGGGGGCCATTCTGGGGCGTTATATTTTCTATAACAGGCGCTACTATTGGCGCTTCAGTGTCTTTTCTTATTTCAAGGTATATTCTTGGGGATGCTATAAAAGAGCGATTTAGTTATGCCCGATGGGAATTGCTAAAAGAAAAGGTTGAGCGCCACGGTTGGAAGGCAGTTGCATTTACACGAATTGTGCCGATATTTCCTTATCCTGTCCTCAATTATCTCTTTGGCATCACACCCATACCTTTTTTACATTATCTTTGGAGCACCTTAGTATTTATGCTTCCAGCCTGCATCGCCTATGTGGCATTTGGCAGTTCAATGGGAGAGTTAATCCTTAAAGGGAATATAAAAGGCATTTTTATAGGCATATTGATAGCCACCGCTGCTATGCTTTTGCCTTTTGCCTTAAAACCAATGTTTAAAAAGCTATTGCCAAGCAAAGATGAGCAATAATTCTGCACTTGGCATCATGTTCAGAATTCCTGAGCATGGCAAGGTAAAAAAGAGGCTTGCCGCTCAAATAGGCCACGATGAAGCTCTCAAGGCATATTCATCCATGCTTTATGAGACAATAACTAATGTTTCAAGACTTAAAGGTGTGGATATTTATGGTTTTTATGAAGGCAAGGTGTCTCAGCAAACGAATGTGCTTGAAATATTTGATGTCTTGGCCCAACATGGCAAAGATATTGGCGAAAAAATGCTGAATGCAGTTAACCAGCTTTTAAAAATGGGATACAACAAAGTTATATTAATAGGGTCAGATTCGCCTGATGTGCCGTTGAAGATTATTTATGAAGCGTTTGACAAACTTGACCATCACGATATTGTTGTGGGACCATCAGAAGACGGAGGTTATTATCTGATTGGCATGAAGAGACTGCTGCCTGCAGTTTTTAAAGATATTTCATGGGGGACTTCTGATGTAATGTCTTCAACTCTTGAAAATATCAAAAAGACTAAACTATCCGTGTCATTGCTTTCGCAATGGTATGATATTGATAATCTCACAAGCCTAAACAGATGGAAGCAAGGCAAAAGGAAAAAGGGTTGATAATGATTTTAGGTATTGGCGCAGACATTGTTGAGATAAGCAGAATTAAAGGCGCAGTTGAAAAATGGGGAGAGCGGTTTTTAAAGAAAATATTTACCGAAAATGAGATCGCTTACTGCTATAAAAAGAAAGACCCTTATCCTCATCTTGCGGTTAGGTTTGCTGCCAAAGAGGCGTTTATAAAGGCATTGTCTTTGGAAAACAGAACGCAGAGCACAGAGCATAGGCGGAAAATTATAAATTTTAAAGATATTGAAATATTGAACTATTCAACAGGCAAGCCATTCATTAATCTGCTCGGAAATTTAAAGCCAATTTTTAGCGATGATTTTATCATTCACCTCACCTTAACCCATGAGCGCAGCTATGCCTTAGCATCAGTTGTAGTTGAAAGAAAAAAGACATAAAAGGTATAATTTCAAACTGTAATTCCGTGAACTGTTTCCGCTTTCCATTATCCGTTTTATGAGAAGTTTTTAGCAATGATTTTTAGGTTACGGACACGGATAATGGACACGAATAATGAAAATTGGAGGATATTCTGTGAATATTATTGTCTGCATAAAACAGGTTCCTGACACTGCAGAGGTCAGAATAAATCCTGAGACAAATACATTAATTAGAGAAGGTGTGCCGAGCATTATAAATCCATACGATCTGCATGCCATTGAAGCTGCGCTCCAGATAAAGGAGAAAACAGGAGCAAAGATCACCGTAATAACAATGGGGCCTCCGCAGGCTGAAGATGCGCTGAGAGAGGCGATATCCATGGGCGCTGATGAAGTGAGGCTTATCTCTGACAGGGCATTTGCAGGCGCTGATACATGGGCAACTTCGTATGCGCTTTATAAGGCTATTGAAAAGCTTGGATACGACATAATCTTATGTGGAAAGCAGGCAATAGATGGAGATACTGCACAGGTGGGCCCGGAGGTTGCTGAATTCCTGAACATTCCACACATAGCATACATCAGGAAGGTTGAGGATGTCAGCGATAAATCCATAAAGGTTCAGAGACTCATGGATGAAGGATACGATGTTGTTGAATCACCGCTTCCAGTCTTACTAACTGTTGTAAAAGAACTAAATACTCCAAGACTACCATCCCTCAAAGGGAAAATGGCAGCCAAAAAGGCAGTAATCACAAAGATGGATCTGAATGCAATCGGTGCAGAGCCTGAGAATGTCGGACTGAAAGGCTCTCCTACTCAGGTCAAAAATATATTTGCACCGCAATCAAAGGCTGATAGGAAAATGCTTTCTGGAAGCGTGGAAGAGCAGGTGGAGACTCTTATTAATGAGTTAAGGAGTCTAAAATGCGTATAGTCATAAATATAGAAAGATGCACAGGATGCGGACAATGCGTTGATTCATGCCCTTTCACAGCGATTGTAATTAAGGGTGACAAGGCCTTTATCAATGAATACTGCCAGTTCTGCAGGGCATGTCTGAGCATCTGCCCGGAAGGCGCGATATTAGAAATACAAGAAGCAGGAGATGTAGTTGAGATAGACCTTTCTGGATATAAGGGCGTATGGATATTTGCAGAGCAGAGAGAGGGTAAGATCGCAGCAGTTGCATATGAGATCTTGGGCGCAGGCAGGAGGCTTGCTGATGAACTAAAAACAGACCTTTCTGCTGTTTTGTTCGGCTCAACAGCAGATGAGGCAGAAGAGCTTATTAAATGGGGCGCTGACAAGGTATATCATTGCGCAGACCCTATTTTTCAAACATTTAATGATGAGCCATATTCTCAGTTGCTTACATGGCTGGTAAGGGAGCATAAGCCTGAAATCATTCTTGCAGGAGCTACTGCAATAGGACGTTCTTTTATTCCAAGGGTGGCTGCAAAGATAAGAACAGGGCTCACTGCTGACTGCACCGCTCTTGAGATAGACAAAGATTCAGGCAATCTTTTGCAGATAAGGCCTGCCTTCGGCGGAAATATAATGGCTACTATTCTTTGCCCTAATCACAGGCCTCAAATAGCAACAGTAAGGCCGAGGGTAATGAAAAAGGGCGAATATATACCAGACAGAAAAGGAGAGATTATTTCTGTGCAGGCATCTGGTTTAGCCTGTAGGACTAAGGTGCTTGAGACCATTAAAGAGGCATCTGAATGTCTGATAAACCTTCAGGATGCAGAGGTTATTGTTGCAGGAGGAAGGGGAATAGGGGATCCGCAGGGATTCAAGATGCTTGATGAGTTGGCTGAACTTTTAGGAGGCGCTGTGGGCGCTTCAAGAGCTGCTGTTGATGAGGGGTGGATTCCTTACAGCCATCAGGTCGGCCAGACAGGCAAGACAGTATGTCCGAAGATATATATAGCATGCGGCATATCAGGCGCTGTGCAGCACCTTGTCGGAATGCAGTCATCTGACATAATTATTGCCATAAACAAAAATCCAGAGGCGCCTATTTTCAATGTGGCAACCTACGGAATAGTTGGGGATGTTAATGAAGTGGTGCCTCTTTTGATTAAGAAGCTCAGGGAGGCAAAGGGATAACATGAAGGCGGCTTTTGTTTTTCCGGGTCAGGGCTCGCAGGGTGTGGGCATGGGAAAAGACCTCTATGGCAATTTTGACGAGGTAAAAAAGCTTTACAGCGAGGCATCTGAAATCTTGGGTTATGATGTGGCTGACTTGAGTTTCAACGGCCCTATAGATGAATTGAATAAGACATTCAGGACACAGCCCTGCTTACTCGTTGCGAGCATTGCAGCTTATAAGGCACTAACTCTGAAAAATATTACTACTTCTGCTGTTGCAGGACACAGCCTCGGCGAGTATTCCGCGCTTGTTGCAGCAGGAAGCATATCATTTAAGGATGCTGTAAGAATAACAGAAATCAGAGGCCGGATAATGCAGGATGCAGCGCCTGAGGGTAAAGGTCTCATGGCTGCAATATTAGGACTTAGTAGAGAGGTTGTAGATGAAATTTGCAGTGAAGTATCTTCTAACCCGTCACTCGTTACTCGTCACTCGTCACTGCCTTATTATGTATCCGCTGCCAATTATAATTGTCCGGGACAGATTGTTATTTCAGGCGAAAAGGCAGCAGTTGAAGAGGCCATGAAAATGGCTAAAGAAAAAGGAGCAAAGAGAGCGCTGCTGCTTGCAGTGAGCGTCCCCTCGCATTGTAAATTGATGGAGGATGCAGGCAAAAAATTCGAAGAGGCATTGAAGAAAGTTGAGATAAAGGATGCGCATGTGCCTTTTGTAAATAATGTGGAGGCACGGTTTGTTTCAAATGCAGAAGATATAAGAAGATCACTTGTGAGGCAGTTAAGCCAGTCGGTTTTATGGGAGGACTGCATAAAGACAATATCTTCTTCAGGCATAAACGCATTTATAGAGGTTGGTCCTGGCAAGGTGCTTTCAGGGCTTATAAAGAGAATAGATTCATCTGTAAAGGCTTTAAATGCAGAAGACATGGATTCTCTTAATAAGACATTGGCGGAGCTGAAGAATGCTTATTGATGCAACGGGATTAAAACATCCAGAACATATAAAAGAATTTAAAAGGCATTTTGAAGGAATCTGCGTTGTGTATGAAGATGTCACCGTATATTTGGACGACAGTGCAGATGATTTGAAGAAGTTTGAGATGTATATCCGTTCATGCAATGCTAAGTATAAGGTGCACAAGGAAGAAGGTTATTTAAGGGTAAATATATCTGCGCCGTTCAGCATGTGCGGATAGGAGGAAAATGAAAAAAAAGGTTTCTGTTATAGGCGCGGGCAATGTAGGCGCATCCCTTGCGCAGATGATTGTTCAGTCAGGCAGCGCTGATGTCATATTGTTTGATATTGCAGACGGCATTCCTCAGGGCAAGGCTCTTGATCTTTCAGAGGCATGTCCGCTTTGGGGTTCTTCGTCTTCTATCAGAGGCACAAACGATTATTCTCATACAGAAAATTCAGATGTAATAGTTATTACTGCTGGTTTTCCAAGAAAACCTGGCATGAGCAGGGATGACCTGCTTCATGCCAATGCAAAGGTTGTGTCAGAGGTCACAGAGAAAACATCAAAGGCTTCGCCTAACGCAGTTATAATTGTTGTCACAAATCCTATGGATGTTATGGCTCAGGTGAGCATGAAGGTATCAGGATTTGATTCTGATAGAGTTATCGGAATGGGCGGAATTCTTGATTCCGCAAGGTTCAGGACATTTATTGCATGGGAAATGAATGTTTCTCCTGAAGATGTGGAGGCACTTGTCCTCGGAGGGCACGGCGATCTGATGGTTCCGATGCCGAGATTTACGACTGTAAAGGGAGTGCCAATTACAGAACTCATCAGCAAAGACAGGATAGACGCACTTGTAGAAAGGACAAGACACGGCGGTGCAGAGATTGTTGCGCTTTTAAAGACAGGAAGCGCTTACTATGCGCCTGCTGCTGCAACATATCAGATGGTAAAGGCAGTTTTATTTGATGACAAGAGGATGCTGCCGTGCTCTGCATATCTTAATGGAGAATACGGTAAGAACGGCATTTATACTGGCGTGCCTGTGATGCTTGGAAATAACGGAGTGGAGAAGATTATTGAACTGGAATTGAACCAGCAGGAGAGGGCGGATTTTGAGAGGTCAGTGTCAGCAGTGAAATCATTGGTTGAGAAACTAAATTTATAGAGGGGGATTGATGGAAAGAACATTGTCGATAATTAAACCTGATGCAGTAAAGAAGAATGTAATCGGGCAGATAATAAGCAGATTCGAAAAAAACGGCCTTAGGATTGCTGCTGCAAAGAAGATATGGATGACAAAGGAAGAGGCAAAGGGTTTTTACATAGTGCATAAAGACAGGCCATTTTATGACAGCCTCACGGATTTCATGTCAGAAGGGCCGATAGTTGTAATGGTTCTTGAAGGAGAAAATGCCATTGCAAAGAACAGGGAGATTATGGGAGCCACAAATCCAGCAAACGCAGATCCCGGAACAATCAGAAAAGACTTTGCAGAAAACATAGAAAGAAACGCGGTTCACGGCTCTGATTCACCAGAAACAGCAGCATTTGAGATAGGATATTTCTTTTCTACTTTGGAGGTACTGTAGATGGCATACAAGGATTTAAGAGATTTCATCGCAGCCCTTGAGAAAAGGGGACTTCTTCACAGAATAAAGGTCGAGGTTGACCCTATTTTAGAGATTTCTGAAATTACTGACAGACAATGCAAAAGCCCTGATGGAGGCAAGGCATTGTTTTTCGAAAAAGTCAAAGGCTCCCAATATCCTGTTGTCACCAATATCTTTGGCTCTTTTGAGAGGATGTGTCTTTCACTTGAGATTAATCGTCTCGATGATGTCGGTAGACGCATCGAAGACCTGCTTAATCAATCACCGCCCAAGACATTGATGGAAAAAATTGCGATGCTGCCGAAGCTGTTTGAGATGTCTAAATGGCTTCCCAAAGGGGTTAAAAACGCTCCGTGTCAAGAGATAATTGAAAAAGATAATCCAGACCTGTCCAAATTTCCAATTATCCAATGCTGGCCTGGAGATGGACAGATAACGGATGCAGTCAGAAAACAATTTCCTCTAAAGAGCTTTCCTCCTGAAAATGAAGGGAGATTTATAACATTTCCTATGGTATTTACAAAAGATCCTGAAACAGGCAGGCCAAACTGCGGAATGTATAGAATACATATTTACGATAAAACGACTGCAGGCATGCATTGGCACATTCATAAAGATGGCGCGCGGCATTATGACAAATATAAAGCCATGAACAGTAGAATGCCTGCTGCAATTGCTGTTGGCAGCGATCCAGCGGTTATATATGCTTCCAGCGCGCCGCTGCCCGAAGGAATAGACGAGATGCTCTTTGCAGGATTTTTAAGAAGAGAGCCTGTTGAGATGGTAAAATGCATTACCTCTGATATCGAAGTGCCAGCTCACAGCGAGCTTGTTATAGAAGGTTATCTTGAACCCGGCGAGATGCTGATAGAAGGGCCATTTGGCGACCATACTGGCTTTTATTCTGCAGCAGATTATTATCCAGTATTTCATGTCACCTGCATAACCCACAGGAAAGATATGATATATCCAGCGACCATTGTCGGAAAGCCCCCTATGGAAGACTGCTATATGGGCAAGGCAACAGAGAGGATTTTCCTACCACTAATCCGTCTTGAATTTCCAGAGATAAAGGACATGAACCTTCCGATGGAGGGGGTGTTTCACAACTGCGCCATAATATCCATTAAGAAAAGCTATCCCGGCCATGCAAAAAAGATTATACACGGATTATGGGGCAAAGGTCAGATGATGTTTGCAAAGCTCTTGATTATTGTGGATGATGATGTAGATGTTCAGAATATTTCATACACTGCATGGCGTGTTCTCAATAATGTTGATTGGAAAAGGGATGTGGTTATTGCAGAAGGGCCTCTTGACGACCTTGACCATGCTGCAAAATTTCCGCGCTACGGCTCCAAGATGGGCATTGATGCAACGAGAAAGACAAGAGAAGAGGGCATGATGCGCGACTGGCCTGATGAATTATTCATGTCAGAGGAGATTAAAAAGCTTGTTGACAGCAGATGGAATGAGTATGGTTTTTAGGTATGCTCATCTCTGGATTTATTGACTTTTTCTATCCTTTATTGATACCTTAAAGTAGATAAAATCTAAGCGATTTTATATGTCAGACATTGCTCAAAGACTTTAAAAAGTGTTAGTTTAAGTGTATATGAAAGATAATATTAGAATCGCTCAATTTGGGTAAAAAGATGACCGATAAAACAAAAATATTAGTCATAGATGATGAATCACATATAAGGCTTTTACTAAAAAAAATCTGCGAAGATGAAGGTTTTGAGGTGACAACAGCGAGTTCAGCGCTAAAAGCCCTCAAATCTATCGAAGATGATCCTCCTGAGATAGCTATTATAGATGTTCGTCTGCCGGATGCCAACGGCATAGATCTGCTAAAGACCATAAAAGATGGCCGTCCTGAAACTATAGCCATAACAATTACAGGCCATGCAGACCTTCGCGGGGCAGTAGAGGCGATGAAGGCAGGAGCGATTGATTATCTTGAAAAACCGATAGATCTTGATAAATTCCGGGATCTGCTGAATAAAGCCCGTAACAATAAAATAAAGCAAAAAGCTCCTAAAAAAATAAGCAAGATTGGCACAAGCGATTTTATTTTTGTGAGCGATAAAATGAAGGAAATCGCAAGGATAATGGAGAATCTTGCCACAAAGTCTGATGTGACAATTTTACTTCTTGGAGAAAGCGGCACAGGCAAAAACTTCATCTGCAAAAAGATACATGACTGGAGTCCGCGCAAAGATAAGCCTTTTGTGGAAATAGGATGCACAAGCATTCCAGCGCACCTTATAGAAAGCGAACTTTTTGGCTATGAAAAAGGAGCTTTTACAGACGCAAAAACTTCAAAACAGGGACTTATAGAAATGGCTGATGGCGGCACAGTTTTTCTTGATGAAATAGGAGACATGCCGTATGCAATGCAGTCTAAGATACTCACCCTGATAGAAGATAAACGTTTTAGAAAGATCGGCGGATTGCATTATATAAAGGCTGATGTAAGAATATTTGCCGCTACAAACAGAAATCTTCATGACCTTGTGCAGGCAAAGAAATTCAGGCTTGATCTTTATTACAGGTTGAATGTAGCTACAATAGAAATACCTCCTTTGAGGGAAAGAAAAGAAGACATACCAATGCTTGTTAATTTCTATTTAAATCTTTTTTCTCAGAAATATGCAACAGAACCTAAAACAATATCAAAAGAAGCATTAAATCTCATGCTTGACTATCCGTGGCCCGGAAATGTAAGGGAATTGAAAAATATGATAGAAAAACTGCATATCCTCTCAATGTCTGAAATAATAGATGTAAATGACCTGTCTCATAAATTTTTAAATCCCAATGCAGAGGAGAAGCAAAAGCAATTAGCGCCGCTTGCACAACAGATGCATGGCGCTATTAATGGAAGCGGCAGCATATCCCTTAATACAATGGAAATGGACTGCATCAAAAAGGCGCTGGAGCTTGCCAACGGCAATCAGAAAAAAGCAGCAGAAATACTCGGCGTAAGCAGGGATACTCTCCGCTACCGCCTTAAGAAATGGGGAATAAAAATAGAAGATTAAGGCATTATCTCAATCTTAGCATCCTTTTTCAGTTCCTCTTCCCATACTTGCATTCTCTTTTGTTGATATGGAGCCTTCAGTCTGTTTTCAAGCCATCCCCTCACCTCATCCAATGTAGCTTGCTTTTCTGACGTATACTCTTTCAGCTTGATTATATGAAGACTTGTGGGCGTCTTTATGATGTTTGAGAGTTGTCCTTTTTTAAGCTTCTTTGCTGCCTCAAAGAGTTCAGCATGTTTGTCCTTTTTTGTCTCTATATCCCTCACAATAAATGTGCCGTCAAGCACGAGCTTCCATGGATCCTTATTCTTATCAGCCTTTATTTTTTTGAGTATTGACTGAGCCTTTTTCATAGATTCCTTGTTTGCCTTCAAGAAATAAACATCTGTAATAATTGCCTTTTCAGGGAATATAAGCCTGTCCTTTATGTTTTCATATTCTTCTTTAAGAGCATCTTCAGGAACACTAACCTTTTCAAGCACCTCTCTTGCGTATAAAATCTCACCCATAAGGCCTCGTCTGACATCTTCTTTAATATCCTCTTTTGTCAAGACATTTATGTCAAGGAATTTTTTTAATGCCTCTTCACCGCCCAAATTCTCGATAAAATTAGCAACAGCATTATCTATCTTGTTATCTTCTATCTTTATCCCCTCAGCCTTTGCCTTCTGATATATAAGCTCCTGGAAGATTAATCTATTGATAGCATCTTTTTTAACAGCCTCAATATCCATGCCTTCTCTTGCTCCTATGCGGTTCATCATCATCACAACAGAATGCATTGTTATAGAAATATCGTTTACCTTTGCAGCAACCACTTTTTTAGCCTCTTCAAGCCCCTGTTTTTTAATCCTCTCATTCTCAAGCTCTTCGGCTGTAGGCTCTTTCATCTCCTCGGCAGGGGCTGATTGTTCGACCATTGCTCCTTTAAAAGCAGAGGCAAAACCTGCGATCCCTAAAACCACTGAAAGAAAAACAGCAGCTAAAATGAGTGAAACCATTCTTTGCATATCAAACCCTCCTGACCTTATGTATATAAAAGTTTTTTATTTTTATTAAGCACATCATTATAACAGCTTCCCTAATCTTTTTACAATGCTACCCTTCCCCCGAAAAATAGACATAGAAGCATCCGGAAGTTCCCTCTCCCTTGATGGGAGAGTTACCTTAAAGCCCCCTCCCCCTTGAGGGGGGAGGGATTGGGGTGGGGGTGAATATTAACCCTTATGGATAGCGGCTATTTTCATGATTATGGAAATGAATCCTTGTTCTATCTGTCGGGTCAAAATGGCAGTTAAGGGCGCAACTGCCTGAAAATGATCCGTAGTCAATAAACTGAGGAGTAGGAGATGCAGCAACAAATCTTGTATCGAAGTTTATTAGATGCGTATTGTTGCTGACTCCATGAGCATCATGGCAGATAGAGCATGAAGCCTCAAGATCATCTATATGTTTTCTGTGCTCGCTAAAGCTCTGGTCGCTCAAAATGCTGTTTGCATTATGACATGTGAAACATAGGCTGTAGTTATGTTCAGGCAGTCCTGATGCTCCGATCTCTGTCTCATATCTCCTTTTCAGTATAGGTTTGTAATCTGAGCCGTGAGGACCTCTGGAAACATTATTGTCATCGCTGTGGCAGTCTGCGCAGTAAATGTAGCTGGATTCTCTCAAATTGCGCACATATTCAGGCGCATCAAGAGATGCAGGGTTAAGGCTCGGCACATTCAGGTTTTTTCCAGGCGCAATGACTGGATGATACGACTGGTTTAAAGAACTGAATTTAAGCCTCTTATTCTTTTCATCTTCTACCCGTGGGATATATGGAAGCAGCGTCTCATAATCAGAATGGCATTTAAAACATATCTCATATTCATAAAGTGCAGCAGCGCCTACAACAACATCCCTGTATATAGGATTTCCATCCTTGTCAACGCCTGACACTTTTTTTAATCTTCCAGAGACAAAAGGAGGCTGTGCAGGGGTATTGTCTGCAGCATGGGAATTGTGACAGTCGGCGCATTCTACATGCCTTGATGTTATTCTCGGGTCCTCTGTTGGATCGTGAACTCCCTGTGTTTCGGCTACAGAATGAAAAGATGTTTTCTGAAATTGAGCTTGTATGTTCTTTTCAGCAACGGTTCCATTATGACAGGCAAAACAGTTTTCTTCCTCATTAAGATTTCTTAGCAGCCTTTCAGGGCCTCCAGCAGAATGAGGCTTATGGCAGCTCTCGCAGGCATAATCAGCCACAGTAGTCCAGTTTGTCCACTCAAGGCCAGGCAGAGACGTTAGCAAAGGTTTTATAGAGTTTTTATGCGATGAATCAGCCCAGCCGTCTTTATCATGGCATTTAATGCATAATGCTGATGCCCTGTTATCCATAACAAGAAACTTGCCGAATGTATTATCATGTGGGTCATGACATGTAGAGCAGTGTATAAACCCCGGCCCATAGAAGATCAATCCTTCAGGAAGTTGTGGATTGATTTCAGGATTTACCAAGGATTCATAATAAGAAAATGATACTGGATGGTCATCCTTAAGAAATGTGCCTATATATGAAGGCCTCTCTGGGGTTATCTCCCTTGTTACCCTGATGCCCTCTGCAGGCCTCAGCACTGCTCCGAGTGCAATAGTGCCGTCGTGGCAGCTTAGACAGAGCCTCGATGGTCCGTCTGGTTGAAGAGGCAGCGCTGTGATGGTTGTGCTTGTATAAGTCTCATAGTTCTGAGGCTCTAATTCCCTATTCCAGAGCGGTGTTCTTGGGAATGCATTATGCGGCGTATGGCAGAATACACAAATCCTCGTCTCTATAATCGCCTTTATCTCGCCAGGACCTGTAGTTGACAGGTTGTGTTTTGTGGCTATAATGCCTGTTTTTGCCTCAGCAATGACCGAATATAAAATCAATATTGACAATAAAACAATTGCCTTAAACTTCAGTTCCTTAGTAGGCCTCATTTTCAAGCCTCATAGACGATTCCTCATTATCTGAAATACCTGCACCCTTCTATTGTATGTATCGCATACATAAAGCGTATTGCTCTTGTTATCTACAAACATGCCAGAAGGCAGCCAGAACTCGCCATGAAAATATCCTCTGCCTCCAACTGTCAAAAGAAATTCGCCATTTTCATCAAACAACTGTACATTATCAAAAAGGCTGTCAACAACATAGATAACTCCGTCCATATCAGCCGCAACTCCCCTCGGCATAGCAAAGTCTCCAGAGCCGTTTCCATGCTGGCCAAACCTAAACATAAATTTACCGTCGGATCCAAATGCCTGCACCCTGAAATTCATAGAATCAGTTATATAAAGCATATCTCTATCTGACCAGAATGCATGGGTTGGAAAGTTAAAATCGCCATCCCCTTCGCCCCTTGATCCTCTGAAAAATACAATCCTTCCCTCTTTATTGACCGCATAAAACCTATGCTCAAGGGTGTCAATAATATAAAGCAATTTTTTTCTTGTATTATAAGCGACTCCTGTTGGTCTTTTCAGTTTTATGCCGTTGAAATTTTTTATAGAATGAAGAAATTCGCCCTTAGCATCATAAACAAAGACCCCTCCGAGAGCAGAATCAGAGACATAAAGCCTGAATTCCTCGTCAAATACTAATCCAACTGGCGAATTCAGCTCATCATTTTTTGCTGTTGTTATCATAATATATTTTTGCTCTGACGGCATATAAAGATGCACGCACATGCATTCTGTATCAGCTATTGCAAATCTTCCGTCATCTCCTACTGCTATTGCAGATGGCCTTTGGATGATGATCTCTTCCCTGCCATGGATTATGGATTTAAGTGTAACAGCCTCTGTTTCTCTAAAGCCCTTTATGTTTTTTTGGTGTTTTACTACAGGCTTTGCAGGCGGATATGGCCATTGGATCTCCATATCAGGCGTTTCGTAGTTTACTGCCCATTTCGGGGCGCAGCCTGAAGCAAAGAGCAGGGCAAGGCAAAATATGCCAAGAAAAAATTTCATTGTAAAAGCCTATTTATTTCTCTCCTGCTTCTATTATCTCTATCTTAGCATTCTTTTTCAGTTCTTCTTCCCATTCCTTTACCCTCTTCTGAGCAGCCTCATTTCTGAGATTATTCATTATAAAATTCTTCACCTCTTCAAATGTAAATTCCCTGTAAGGCTTATATTCTATGAGCTTTATTATATGAATGCTATCGCTCAGCTTTAAAACATCAGAGATTTCACCTTTTTTGAGTCTTTTTGCCGCCTCATAAATCTCTCTTTCCTTATCCCTGTCTTTGTCATCCATTATCTCTATGTTTCTTACTACAAAACTGCTGTCAGGCGTGAGTTTCCATGGATTTTTATCCTTATCTGCCTTTATGATCTGGAGTATTTCTTCTGCTTTTTTAAATGATGCGTCTTCATTAATATCGAGCAAAAAGACCACATCAGTTACGATCATTTTTTCGTGCTGCCTGTATTTATCGATATCCTTTTTATAACTATCTTTTAAAACATCCTCAGATAAAGAGATCTTGCTGAATACCTCTTCTGTAAATTTTGCCTCTACAAGCATATCACGCTCCACAGATGCATTTAACTTATCCTCAGTAGTCATCTCATCCTGAAGATATTTCTTAAATTCATCCTCTCCTCCAATGCTTATCTTAAAGGAAGCGATTGTGTCTTCAACCTTTTTTTTATCAGGCTTCATGCCTTCTGAAACAGCCTTCTGATATACGAGCTCCTGAAATATCATCCTGTCTAAAGCCTCTTTTTTTATCTCAGCCATGTCTATATTCTTACCTGGCGCTCTGGAAGCTATGCGATTCATCATCTTAAGCACAGACTCCATCGTAATTGGAGAGCTGTTTACACGGGCAACTACAACATCCCTTGCTTCTGCCATCTGCTGTTTCATTGCCTCAGGCATCTGCTGTCTTTGTGGCTGCATGCTGTAGCCTTTGCCTGAATTATTTTTAGGAAATGCAAAAACACTCGCCTCTGCTGCAAGCAATAACACAATTGCGAATGCTATCAATGATAATCTTTTCATCTTAAAATTCCCTCCAATGAAATTCTTTAGCGCATCTCTATCTTAAAACAATTTCCTTTCAATCTTCAAATAATAAAACTGAGACATCCTCTCTGACTTTCTTGCCTTAAACTCACTCTCTGAATGGGTAAGTGTGGCGCCTGCCCTAAGATTCAGCTTTCCAATAATCCATGTGAGGTGCCCTCTAAGAGAATAAGCTAATGATTCTGACTCGCCTTTCCTCTGAATTGCAGAGCCTCCTACAGAGAGATTCAAATATGTTGAAAATCTCTTTCTCGCTGCTATATTAATCCCATATGCATCTTCTGTAACCTCTCTTTTAACTGCTTCACGATCAAATGCCCTTTCTGCCCTTAAAAGATTTTTCCTAACAAAAAATATCCTCGTTCTAAGATGAAGTGTTGTTGTTACGAATTTCTTATATTCAGCCTCTGCCTTATACGAGGTAGATGGATTTGTCTCTGATATTACCCTTGAGTATTCACCGCTAAGTGTGTAAGGAGGCTTATTGAATGTTATGCCTATAGCCTCTGATGCAGAGTCCTCTGGCTTAAATGGTATCGCCCCTGACAACACCTTCTGCTTCAATTCTGCCCTTTGATAATATGGGCTTATCAAGCCGTCAAAGAGATCAAGCCTTAAGCTGTAAGAATTTGATAAGGTCTCCACCTTTGAGTCTCCAGCAATAGCGAATGTGACAAAAAATTCAAAGGGAAGGAGATCGCCTGTATCGGGATCAGAGCACTGCTCTACCTGAACAGGTTCAAGTTCATCACCCCTTTGAACCAAAAGACTGGTTATTATTATTGTAACCCTGTTAGGATTTATCTCTGTGTCAATAAAATAATTTTCATCTTCAATTAATAATGATGTTATTCTTCTTTCATTTCCATCTTCATCAAAAAAGCATCCCTTTACCTCAACAGAGACAGTTCCTGGATCAGTGCCTTGCTGAAGTATAATCTCCTCTCCTTCTCCTATATCAGATCGAAATACCTCCCTTATATTAAATTGAAGCCCTGTTCTTTCTGTAATAGATTTTCTACCACTGTAATTAGCAAAAAGCCTGCCTATAGGTATCTTTTTTGTGTAGTTTATGCCGAATGCGCCTGCTATAGTTGTTGTCTCCCCGCGCTCGGATCTGTTTTTTATGTGATCAAATGAGATGTTAGTTCTCAGGCTTTTAAAAAGCGTATGGGTTAGCTCTGCAGATGCTATGTCTGTTTTATTCATTATCTTCAATGTTTCATCTATATCCTGCCTGCCTCTTTCAAATGTGGTTTTCAGGTGGTTGTATGAAAGCCTTGCCTCAAAGTTCCACGGGAGGTCTATTTTAAGGTCTTCTCTCCATGAAAGGCTTTTATGTTTTGTCAGGGCTATATCTTTTTGTTCTGAATCCTTATAATCTATGCTGCTTCTAAGCTGCAAACTGCTGAATCTTATATTATTTGTAAAAAAATAATTATCATCTAATCCTTTGCTGTCGTCGCCTGATGATTTAGAATGGGAGTATCCTAATGAGGTCAAAAAAGGTCCTTCTGTATGGCTGCCTCTTATGCTGTAGCGGGTATTGTCAGTTTTTCTGTCTTCTGATTCGGTTGTCAAAAGACTGTATCTCATATTAAGGCTGAAAGGCCTTTTCCTATAATTAAAGATTGCTCCTCTTTCGGATGTAATAGTTTCCTCGCCTCTTGCAAGCCGTCCTAAGATTATAGGCGCCTTTCTGGATGTATAAAGCTCAAGGTTATAAGGGTGTTCAGGCAGGATCATTGTCCTGAAGTCAAACTCCTCTTTAGCCCCTGTTGTCCATCCTTCATCTTCAGCGCCTGATTTAAAGCTTCTGTGCGTCAATCTTCCAGACAGATCAAGCCTGAATACCATAAGCCTCGGATGATACACATACCCAACAGCAGAAAGTTTTATCCTTTCGCTCAATCTCGTAGAAGTTCTTTCAGCGCCCTTTCCATCTGATTTTGATTCATCTGTGTTATGAGCAATGTCTATCTCGAATGTGCCGCTGTAGCCTGATATTTTAGGAATAAAAGACCTTATATCAACCTGTGCTGAGCAAGGAAGCGCAATGGCGAGATAAAGCAAGAAGACGAAGGAAAAAAAAACTATCCTGTTCATAACCCTTGCATAAAAGGCTCTCCTTAATTTTTTTTCATGCCAAATAATTTTAAAAGTAAAAGCCTATAAATGCAAGTTTTTTTTGTTGTTTCCAAAAAATAGAGAAAGAAAAAATGTCATTCCAGCTTTCTCTTAGTTCATAGAGTATTGTCAAAAGTTTTGCTTCTTCAAGGTTTGGTCTGGATACAATGCAAGCAACAAGGGGGGCAGGTCTTGAAAAAGTCACACTCAAATCACACGATTTTTTTACCTCAGCAAATAATCATTATCAGATGCATGAGCGTCATGGCATGTTGTGCATGCAGCATCAATGCCGCTGTGGACAGGATTTTTAAGCACATCCCTTTCATTATGGCAGTGAAAACAGAACCTCTCTGACTCAGAAACAAGCAAATATGGATTTCCTGAGCCGTGCGGCTCATGACAAATTCTACATCCCCCTGCAATAAGGGGTCCGTGAATCCATTTTTTTTCTATCTGAAGAGTGTGGCAGTTTAAACAGAGCTGTTCAATAGGCGCTACAAGGGCATTGGAGCCTCTCACATGGCATCCTTCGCACATCTTTGCTGCAAATGGGCCATGCTGTCCATAAACCCTTTGTTCCTTTTTTTCCTTCCTTCCCTTTTTTTTCCAATCAAGAGCAGGTCCTTTTTCCTCTATCTTATCAGGGTCAGGCACGCCGTCAAAGAAAAAACTCAATGCCTTATATCTTGTCTGTGGAGCGCATCCTACGACTAAAGCAAAAATTAAGATAGCGTAGATAATTGCTAATATAAGGCGCTTATATCTCATTTTTTACTCATCAGGCTTATCCTCGGGCTTTTTCTGAGTCCCAAACTTCTTTTCGAGATCTTTTTTCAATTCCTCTCTTAGTTCTTCATCAGTTGGATATTTCTCTCCCTTTTTCTTTCCAAAGCCATAAACATTAATAAGCCTTTCTCCAAACTGGCTCGAAACCAGCACAAGATATTCTATCTCAAAATCAGGGTCTGCATATTTACTAAAATATTTTATATGGTCATAATCAACAACAACCTTAGCTGGCAGATAGAGGTCGCCCCTTCCTCTGCCGTATTTTGAAAAGAACATAAGCAACTGGCCTGTTTTGTCAAATATCTGCACATTGTCAAATGAGGCGTCAACAACAAAAATCCTTCCTTCCTTGTCAGAGGCCACACCCCTCGGTCTTGCAAAATGTCCCAGATTTGTGCCGAGCTTTCCTATTGCGCCTAAGAAATATCCGTCGCGGTTGTAAGTCACTATCTGAAACCTGCTTGCATCAGATACATATAAGACGCCATCTTTATCAATAGTTATATTCGTAGGCTTTATAAGCCAGTTTACAGCCTCTCCAGTTCTGCCTATCTTTTTTATGGTGTTCCCTGTTTTTTTATCAAGCACATGCACTACAGCGTTATTTATGTCAACCACATACAGCCTGTCTTCAAATACAGCAGCATCTACAGGTTTCCACTCTCTTGAACTTCCAAATGCCTTTACATAGAAGTCTTTTTTATCAAAGACAACAACCTGTCCTCTTATAGGGTCAACCACATATTTATTCCCCTCAGCATCTATGCATATATTTAACGGCTGAAGCAGTTTGCCCATGCCGTGCGCTCCAGAAAGGGGATTTAAAGACCTTTTATCAAGGTCAAAGACCATAACAGTTGCATTAGTGTCAGCAACATAAATCTTTCCGTCATAGAGGGCAAAACCATAAGGCTTATCAAGCCTCATTGTTATCTCTTTTCCTACCACAAACAATTCAAAGCCTGTTTTTGGGGGTTCTATATCCTTTGAGCTTGTAAATGAAGTC
Organism: Nitrospirota bacterium; assembly: GCA_037441185.1. Lineage (GTDB taxonomy): Bacteria > Nitrospirota > Thermodesulfovibrionia > Thermodesulfovibrionales > Dissulfurispiraceae > JBBISP01. The sequence goes on from JBBISP010000012.1 coordinate 58,309, forward strand.
AGATACTGAAGCCTCGGAGGATTTGGAGGACCAGGATAAAATACAGGCTGTTCTTCTTTTTGAGGAGGTGTTGTAGCGCAGCCTGAAATGGCTAATAATATTATTAGCAGCATAGATATTGATATGAGTTTTTTCATACAGATCACCTCTAACTTAGTTTTTAGTATTGTCATAAATTATTATACCCTAAAATTGTCTAAAAATGAAGCTGTCCTGAGGATCCTCCCAGCAGCTTGTTTCGGATTGTATCCAGACTAAACCCTGAAGAAGCTCAAAAAAAAGGAGAGGGCTGAGCCCTCTCCTTTTTTTGCATTTAAAATGCAGTGATTAAGGTGCGATGCCTTTCAGGTGGCATGTTACGCAGAATGCGCTTTTTTGGTCTGATTTCCAGAGGAACTTTTCTGCGCCAGGGTTCTGTGAGTTATGAACATCATGGCATGTTGAGCACTCCATCTTTCCAGCATGAAGGAGCTCTTCAATTGTGAGTTGTTCTCCAGTTTTGCCTGTACCCTTTGAATTTGCCACCATAACTACCGATGAGTCTGCTATTTCATCATCATCAGCAGCTACAGCATCATAATTAAACCCGATTGGATGGTGGTTTGTGAGGTCTCCAAGTCCACCGATAAGGTACTGAGCAGTGATAGATGTATTGCCTGTTTGTCTTGACCTTGAATCCTGAGGCTCATATCCATAGGTATTTACAGCTATTGTTCCGTCATGACAGCTTAAGCATAGCCTCGAAATACCACCAGGACCATTGTTTAAACCCTCGTCTTTTGCCTGAAGTGCATGAGGACCCTCTGTTGGAGCGCCATCACCACTGCTGTAAACTTCGAATATTTCTTGTGATACACCTCTGTTCCAAAGAGGCACATACACGCCGCCGCCACTTGGATCTGGGGCGTCAGCAGGCCTTAATGTATGGTGAGGCGCATGACACCATATGCAAAGCCTGTCAAGATAGTCATTTGCTCCGTATAGATTGCCCGCTTCTGTTCCAGGGCGGAGGTCATGGGGTGTATTGTAAATACCAGTACCGCCTGTGTAAGTATAGGTTCCTGCTGTTACCATTGAAGATACGATGAGTATCCCAAGTGCTAAGCACATTAATGGTATGAGATATTTTTTCATAATTTAATCTCCTTGTGTTTTGATGTGATATTTTCTGTCAATGACAATGTCAATGACAAAAAATCCCTTTGCCCTTTTCTGAGACCCCCATCCCATGAAGAGCTAATGTTTTTGGCAGGCATTTTTTTGAATCTTGCAGAATATATAGCAAATCACATGCCAATGAAAAAGGTATACCTAAGTTGAGCGATTTTATATGTCAGGCGCTGACTCCATTTATCCCCCCACCTTCTCACAGGGTATTCGGGAAGGTGGGGGGATAAATTCCCCCTCCCCTTGCGGGAGGGGGTGAGGGGGGGGATAAAAAAGAATCCTTTACTAAAGGGAAGAACAACAATTGGGTGAAATGACCCATTTGTGGGTTATTTCACCCAATTGTTGTCGTTAAATCACCCACCCTGATTTCTGCAGATCATTTTTTATTTCAAGTTCGATTTAATCCAAATAATGCAGTTGAACATTAAAACAAGGAGGCATGGGCGGATAAATGGCTTTCT
>JBBISP010000013.1:0-40174 GCA_037441185.1 Nitrospirota bacterium
CAAATCGCTCAACACCGATACTCATTACGCTCCGCTTCATTCGCACGGGTTAGCTTGGTCGTTATGCATGAATAATAGGAGATAAGATAATGTATGCAGCCTAAGCTTATCATTGCGATAATAGTCAGTACTATCATTTTAGGAATTGCTCTAAGCATCGCAGGATTAAATCCTCTGATTGCTTTATTTGGCGGGGGAATTGCCTGGTTCATTTTTTATTTTATGTGGTCACCTCCTCGAAAGCATAAAGAGTTTACAAATGCTGATAGATTGAAAGCAACGACAAGAGCTATGGGCGGTAGTGGCCCACCAGAGTTGTGGACACCTCCCATGCCTGAGAAAAAACGCCATAAACATAAAAAGAATAAATGAAATTGTCTCACCTTTATCGTTAAAATTGTTATAATTAAATCAAAAATGAGCAGATATGCTTTTATTTGAATGGGATCCGAACAAAGCAAGAAAGAATATAAAAATTCATGGTGTATCTTTTGATGAAGCAAGCACAGCATTCAAAGATACTCTATCATTGACTATTCATGATCCCTTACATTCTGATGAAGAAGATAGATTCACTCTTATTGGAAATTCCGTTAAGAACCGTCTCCTTGTAGTTGTGCATACAGAAAGGGGGGACAATATCAGAATAATAAGCGCAAGAAAAGCAACAAAAAAAGAAAGGAAGCAATATGAAGAGGATGCAAAAAGATAAGGATATGCTTGAGGAATATGATTTCAGTAAAGGCATTCGCGGGAAATATGCAAAGAGATATGCAGAGGGTACAAATGTTGTAGTAATCGAACCCGATGTTGCAAAGTTTTTCCCTAATCATGATGCTGTAAATCAAGCACTTCGGTTTTTAACTGAAATCATTAAAAAGCAAAGAAATATCGCATAACAAAAGCATCGAGAGGGACGGGGAATAGCTGTCGGATTTTTTCATTATTTTATATTCCCCGCCCCTCATGCGTGCCGTTAAACATAAGATAAAAATACAAAAGGTATTATTCCACTCGCACTTACCCCACCTCCCCCAAAAAAAGTTTGCAATTTTATCTTAAACCCGTGATAATTAATGACTGAAAGAGAGGCATAAATGATTCCTAATCGCAAAGGTGAAACAATGTTAGAAAGGGCTGAAGATATAAGCCAGTTTTGGGCATATGACCTTAGTTATTCAAAAGATGCCGACTTAACTTTGCTGGACAATGTTCAGTTTATTTATGAGCTATCACTGGCAGAATTGGAATTAAGGGCATTGGGGGCTGATTATGAAGTTACCAATGGACTAAGAGAATTTAAATTAAACAATAAATCAAATGAATTAAATGAAAGAATAATAAGAAAATCATCTTACTTTAAATCTGTCGGGAAAAATTTTACTGACTATTTTCAAATCATCCAAAAAAACAGGACTCGGTCTGTAAATCAATATTTAACTCACTGGATTTATCCATACAAAGGCAAGTTTCATCCCCAGATGATTAGGGCATTACTAAATATCATCGGGTTAAAAGAAGGCGATACCGTATTTGAACCATTTTCTGGAAGCGGAACAACTGCATTAGAAGCACAATTACTTGGTATAAATTTTATTGGAATCGATATTTCTCCTCTATGCGTATTGCAAGGGAAAGTAAAAACAAGCTCTATCTATGCAATAGATGAAATTACAAAATCAAAAAATGTTCTAATATCTAAAATCAAACCGTCTCTCTTTAATCAAGAACAGGATTTTTACAAAGTTTTGGAGGATATTAAAAATAATAAAGTAAGAGATTTTTATGCTCTTGCAAGACTATTGGCAGTTAGTGATGAATCAAGGCGGGGCCGCTCTTTTGAGCAATCGTTTATCAAGAATTTGAATCTAATGATAGATTCAGTAAAAGATTATAAAGAAATTACTGAAACATTACATTTAAGATTAGGGGATGTTGACCTAAAAAAAGGAGACTCAAGAAAAGTTGAACGCCCTGATAATTCTGTTGATGGAATTATTACCTCTCCGCCTTATTCTATCGCCCTTGATTATGTAGAAAATGATGCCCACTCATTAGAGGATATGGGCTATAAACTGAATGAAATCAGAGAAGATTTTATTGGTGTTCGGGGAAAAGGAAAAGAGAAGGTTGAATTATATAACAATGATATGGCAAAAAATAACTTTTATAAACTTGCCGCTTAGAATTAATACGGTAATATGCTTCCGGAACAAGATATATTGGATGAAATAATAGAGTTTTTCTCTGATAAACTTGAAGTCAAAGTAAATCAGAGAGGCTTTAAGTATGCTGCATATAAAAAATCGTGGCTTAATGATATTGGACTTAATGAAAACTCGCAAGATGAAGCTAAAACCAAGCAAACCGTTAAAAAATTACAAAATCATATTTTAAGTCAATTTGGAGCTAAAAGGATTAAAATTGAAGCAAATGTAGCGGAGAATATGACTTTGCGGTTTAAAGGTGAAGAAACTAAAGACTTTGAATTAGACCCTTCAAAATTGATGGCATTTGATATTCTCGATATTCAAACTGGCTGTGCCTTTGAAATTAGTTTGGCTGATGCTTTTGCCGAGTTCTTCAAGGTTGTTTTAAAGGGATTGCTGGATTCACGCGTTAAGAAACTTTACTTATGTATGCGTAATCACAACTATAAAACAACAAAACATGGTTCTATTGGTAAATCGGGATATGTCAAGGTGGCTTCCTCGGGAATGGTTCATCAATACATTCAGTTAGCAAAACTTTACAAGCTGGAAATAATTTTAGTTGATCTATTTCCGAAATGTAACCAGCGTTAAACATTTATGAAAAATAAAAGCATTAAAACCCGTTCAAAAAAACATAGAATAAAACTACTTGTTAAAGCATTCAAGCAGAGCAATGTGACCTTTCAAGATATCATAGACGAATACAACCGATTAAGAAAACGAAAAGATGTTAAGACCACATCTACATAAAGTAGGAAATGATATAGAGCCATTTATTAAAAAGGCATTAAACTCTTTGAATCTAAATGCAGATGTTCCAACGGGTCCCAGCGGTAGCAAAAAATCTACTGGATATCCTGATATATTATTCTGGTTCAATAAGAAACCATATTATTTAGAGTGCAAAACTTACAATGCAGAAAATATAGCAACAACACAAAGAAGTTTTTATTTTTCGCCCTCCGATGAGTTCAAGGTTATCTACGAAGCACCGCATTTCTTAATGTCCTTTGAGATTTATGCCGCTGGAGAATCTGGCAGGAATCATATTTACAAGTGCAGGCATTATAAAATTTTGTCTCTGGGGTCTTTATCCCTTGATGTCAAATATGAGTTTAATTCTGATAACAAAAGAACAGCAGCGGCACAGGGTCAGGTCTTTAATCTTGACATTAGGCATTGATTCAATATAAGCTTGCAGTATGGCAAGACCGCTAAGAATAGAGTATGACGGCGCAGTATATCACGTAACATCCAGAGGAAACGAGAGAAAGGACATTTATAATAATGATGAAGACCGGCTGCTTTTTCTGGATACACTTAAAAAAGTAAACGAAAGGCATAATTGGCTTTGTCATGCCTACTGCCTTATGAATAATCATTATCATCTTGTAATAGAAACGCCGGATGGTAATCTTTCAAAAGGGATGAGGCAATTAAACGGAGTGTATACCCAGTCAATTAACAAGAGACATGACAGAGTTGGCCATGTATTTCAGGGCAGATATAAAGCAATACTTATCAATAAGGAAAGCCACTTGCTTGAGACTTGCCGATATGTAGTGTTGAATCCTGTGAGGGCTAAGATAATAAGAGAACCAAGGGAATGGAAATGGAGCAGTTATCCGGGAACATCTGGATTAGAAAAACCGCATCCATGCCTCACCATTGAGTGGGTGCTTGGCCAGTTTTCGACAAAAAGAGGAATTGCCGTGAAGAAGTATCAAGAATTTGTGAAGGCAGGTATAGGAGAGAGCACGATATGGACATCGTTGAAGGGACAGATTATGCTTGGCAAGGAAGAATTTGTTGAAAAATTCATAGAACATGTAAGAAACCATGAGGAAATGAAGGAAATACCCCGAAGCCAGAGATATATAAACAGGCCTTTACTTATGGAACTATTTAAGGTTGAAACAAAAAAGGACAAAGGGATGAGGAATAAGAAGATTAGAGAGGCGGTCATGGAATACGGCTATAGTCAGAATGAAATCGCAGAACACCTTGGAATGCATTATTCAACAATAAGCAGATTATTGAATGATGAAGAGAAATGTCAAAATTAAAGACCTGACCCTATGCCCTCCTATGCCCTCTGACCCTCTGCCCTGAAGAATTTGATGTTATCTTTTAACCCCTCGGTTTAGCCAGTATTTCAAGAACCTTTAATTCGAGAAACCTTTTTGAGGCTGCGGATCTTATAACAAGCACAGAATCAGCGCCTTTTGCAGTTCCTGCAACAGCGAGGACTTCTTCTCCTTCAGGGATGATGCCTGCATCAGCGGCCATCATTATAATCTCGCAGCATACCTTTGGTCCTTCACCGTATCTTCTCAGTGATTGGGCTACTATTAGTGTTGGATATATACCGTTGAATTTTGATGAAAAGGCGGTTTCTATATTATGCGTGATCATTGTGCCTGTATAAACCTTTGCTCCTGCGGCTTCTATTTTTTTTCTTATCTCGGAATTCATTTCATGGGTATTGGGAGATTTAAATCCTGCAGAATGTGTTGCTACGACGATATTGACTCCTGAATCCTTCAATGCTTCTGAAAACAAAAGACCTGTGTCCCCTTCTGTTGATGCAACTACCAAGTGCTTGAAACTGCCATTCTTAATTGTATTTTTAACTATTTCAAGGCATGCCTCTGTATTTTCCTTTCCCGGCTTTTCAAAATACATTACCTTTCTTTCCATAAATCCTCCAGCAGCGTGCTTATTTCAATAATTTTGATTATAATAAAATTTAGTCAGGATTACAAATGATCGAATTGCCTCATCAAAAATCTAAACGAAAGTGAATCGTTACCTCATTTAAGAAATCTAAACGAAAATATCACAATAGTCTTCTGAAGATATATTTTTCAGGAGGCGGAAATGGGGTTAACGATGAAAGAGAGGAAATCTGTAACAAAGGAACTTTCCATAAGGTATCAAAAGGCATCTAAAAAGCAAAAGGGCATCATGCTTGATGAATTTACAGCCCTGGCAGGTTATAACCGTTCATATGCCTCTTATTTGCTAATGAGCCATGGAAACGAAAGTCAGGGTCAATTCTGCAGTGGTTATTAAAGCAGATGCAACAAAGAAAGCAAAAAGACAGAGGCAAAAGTTTTATGACGAAAAGGTCCACCTTTGTTTTGTTTTTTGCAATATTTTTGGGGTATACTTATTTTTATGAAGATAGCTGTGATAGACGGACAGGGCGGCGGCATAGGGAGTCTCGTTGTCAAGATGCTGAGGGAAGAGTTTGGAGACGGCATAGAAATAATAGCACTCGGCACTAACTCAACTGCCACGAGCGCTATGATGAAGGCACGGGCAAATAAGGGCGCTACTGGTGAAAACGCTATAATGTGGAATTCAAACAAAGTTGATGTTATAACAGGTCCTTTGAGCATCGTGCTTCCAAATGGAATGCTTGGAGAGCTTACATCAAAAATGGCTGAGGCAATAACATCTTCACAGGCAAAGAAATTCTTAATCCCCTTAAATCAAGAATATGTTGAGGTAATAGGCGCTCTTAAAGAGCCGCTGCCCCATTTAATAGAAAAACTGGTTGATAGAATAAAAGAAAATTTAAAGGAGGACTCAGATGTGTGAGGCAAATGCATATATTTATAAAGATGGGAAAGAAGAGCTATATCTTGAAAATGTTGATGTCTTAATTCCAGAGGGCAGCAATATTTACCTGAAAAACCTCTTTGGAGAGCAGAAGACACTTAAGGGTCATGTAAAAGAAATATCTCTGCTCAGGCACAAGATAGTTCTCGAAGAAGCGAAATAAAAAGCAGCCATTAGTCAATAGTCATTGGTCATTAGAAAAAAATCATGACTCAATGACTCAGCGACTCAATGACTCAATGATTCAATGACTTATATTTGGCGATTAATAGATTCAGGCTCCTGTAATGCTGCATATAATATGGCTGCCGATGAGGCAATCGCAATAGCTGTAAGGAATGGAGACTCACAACCGACTTTAAGATTATACGAATGGAACTGCCCGGCAGTAAGCATCGGGGCATTCCAAAAAATAACAGAAATAAATTTGGAGTTTTGCAAAATCAACAATATCCCGGCTGTAAGAAGACCAACAGGTGGAAGAGGCATCCTTCATGGAGATGAGCTTACATACAGTTTTTCTTCAAGAAATGAGAAATGGTTTTCTGAAAATCTTTTAAAGACCTATCAACAATTAAGCGAGGCGTTTCAATCAGCCTTTCATGAAATTGGGCTGCCGGTGACAATGAAGATGGAGCGGGAATTAGGAAGGAATCTTACAAAAAGCTCTATCTGTTTTAAATCTACATCTTATGGCGAGATAACCTTTTACGGCAAAAAGCTTATAGGCTCGGCTCAGAAGCGATGGAAGGATGGTTTTTTGCAGCAGGGGTCAATACCTTATTCTATAGACCATGAAAGGATTAGTATGGTATTTAAATCCTCACATAAATGTTGCCCCGATGCTCCGATGCCCCGATACCCTGATACTTCTTTATCTGGTTTAAGGGATCTGATTCCTAATTTTAATCCTGAAGAATTTAAAAAGCGCCTTAAATCATCTTTTGAGAAAACCTTTGGCATCACCCTTTTTGAGTCTCATCTATTTCCTCATGAAGAAGAAGTTGCTCAGCGTCTCCTTTCTGAGAAGTATCAGAATCCGCAATGGACTCAGGGGACATTACGGAATATCCAGTCCTATAATAATAGTGAAACACTGAAGAAAGCATTATAAGGTTTACATATCCCTGTATGATGTAAGTAACTACCTGGTAAGGCAAAGATAATATCGGGCCAATGATGGGTATCAATGTAAATGGAGAGCCTATCAGAATGATTAAAAAACCTGTTGCTATATACCCTAAAAAAAGGATTGCATAAAAACTTATAGAAGAAGGGGTAGAATAAAGATATCTTATGGTTTCTTTAAGGGTCTCAAATGGCTGCCTTGATATATTAAATGCGAGATAGGCGATTCCATATACTGCTGTTGAAAGCGTAACTATTATCAAAAATAAACCTGCAGAAATAATTATAAGAGAAAAAAAGACGCCGAGGAAAAGGGCAAGGGTTGCCTCCTGAGTTTTAGCTATTTCTGTTATTGTTGATGCAGCGCTTCCTAAGAGTCCAAGCATAAACGCAAGGATTATAAAAATAATGCCGACAGTTACGGAAAAGAAAAATACAGGAAAGAAAAATCTCTTGCCTTCTATAAAAAAAGACTTCAGACTGAATCTGTAATCGCTGGTCAGTATGCTGTTTTTTAATGTGCCGATAGTTCCACTGATAGTGAAAATCCATAGAATTATGATGAATGCAAGGTACAAAAAAAGGCTCAGTATTACAATTATAGCCATTCCAAAATATTTGCTTAACAGGTCTGCAGATCCTTTAAAAGCGCTGAGAAAATCGTTGAATCTTAAAATCTCTGTCAGATCCAGTCCGAGCATTATGAATGCAAAAGCAATTGGGATTCCAACGACAACAAAAAAGGCTATGCAGCTTAAAAGCAAGGATACAAACTGGATAATTACCAGATGCCAGTTTCTATGGACAGTATTTATGCCTTCTTTTATTGCAGAGATAAACACTACGAAAACCTTATGCCTACTATCGAAATTCCGACTTTATCTGCTTCTTTTACTAATTCTTCTCTGTCTATAATTATGCTTCTATGCGCTTCAATAGCAAGAACCCGCGCCCTAACCTCAATCATGGATTTAAGGGTGCTAAGCCCTACTACAGGGACATCAAGCCTCATGTCTTGCTGCGGTTTGGACACTTTGACTATGACTGCGCCTTCTTTAGCCAACTTACCGCCCCTAAGTATAGCCTCATCTGTTCCTTCGATAGCCTCAACCGCCATAACAGCCTTTCCTTTAACCACTATTGTCTGGCCTATATCAAGACCTCCTATCTCCTTAGCTATTTTCCAGCCAAATTTAATATCCTTCCACTCATCCTTTGAAGGAGGATTTTTTGTAAGCATCTCCTCAGGAGTCAGCAGATGAGGGCTGAAGGCTGCTGTGTCTATTATATTGATTCCTTCTTTTTGCAGTTCTTTTGTAATCGCATTTAAAATGGAATCATCGCTTCTGTCTTTAAGTGTAAAAAGCAGCTTTGCTGCCCTGATGTCTGGCGTTATCTTTGATTTATAAAGCAGTGATTTTGGAACCTTTCCTGCCATTAAGGCTTCTTTTACATTATGGTCTTTTAGTGTATCTATCAATGCTCCAAGCTTTCCAACATTGATCCATCTTATCTCATCGGATACCCTATTGAGGTCAGGTGAGGCAAGATTTTCGAGCGCCACTGTAATTACCCTAAACCCTCGACTCTTTGCATCTCTTGCAACTATTTTGGGAAGCTCGCCTGTCCCAGCAATAATGCCTATCTGCATATTCCCCTTTTATTCTTCTCTATAAACTCAACTAGATGCATTACCTCTTTTGTTTCAGGAAGCTCTAAATGTACTTTTTTCAGGGCATCCTTTAATGTCCTTTTTTCCCTGAAAATAATTTTATATGCTTTTTTCAGATTGTTTACAGCCGTATCTGAAAAACCATGCCTTTTAATGCCAACAATATTGAGTCCATATAATTTTGCCCTTGCGCCTGATGCTATTGTATAAGGAGGAATATCCTGGCCTATGCCGCTGAACCCTCCCACCATAGAATATGCGCCTATGCGGGTATATTGATGCACAGCCGCGAGGCCTCCTATAACGGCAAAGTCTTCAATAAGCACATGGCCTGCGAGGGTCGCTGCATTTGCCATAATCACAGAATTGCCGATCTTGCAGTCATGGGCAATATGGACATAAGCCATCAAAAAATTAGAATCCCCTATTTCTGTAATCCTGTCTCCTGAAACAGATGCCCTATGAATTGTCACATATTCTCTGATTATGTTTTTATTTCCAATTTTAACGCCTGCCTTTTCGCCTTTGTATTTTAGGTCTTGCGGAGGAAGGCCGATAGATGCAAAATTATATATTGTGCAATCTTCTCCTATCTCTGCACTGCCTTCAATAACAACATTGGACATTAGCCGTGTTCCTTTTTTTATTACAACATCATCGCCAATAATGCAAAATGGTCCTATATAAACATCATCGCTGATCTCTGCCCTTGGGCTTATTATCGCTGTTTTATGTATATTCTTTGACATTAATGCTCCTCCTGCTATGCAGTAATCATAGCAGTAAATTCAGCCTCAGATTTTAACTGGTCGCCTGAAAATGCATTGCCTGAAAATTTCCAAACATTGCCCCTCGCATGTGTAACCTGCACCTCAAGCCTAAGCTGGTCTCCAGGCAGCACAGGTTTCCTGAACTTTACCTTTTCAATGCTCATGAAATAGACATTTCCCCCACAAACGCCTGATTTAAAAGCAAGAATGCCAGCCACCTGAGCCATGGCCTCTACTATCAACACCCCTGGCATCACAGGATTATTCGGAAAGTGGCCCTGAAAAAAAGGCTCATTAATGGTCACATTTTTTATGCCAACTGCTCTGATATTAGGTTCAATCTCTATAACCTTATCAACAAGCAAAAAAGGATATTTATGAGGAAGCAAGGATAATATTTCTTTAATATCAATCATAAAACCTCCTGCTGTATTACTTTATTTTCTCTTCAAGTTCTCTTATCTTTTTATTAATCTCAGGCAGTTTTGCAAATATCGCCATTGCCTTCAACCACTCTTTATGAGGCATTGGCAGCATTCCTGAGTATATGCCATGCTTTATTTCTCCCATAACGCCACCCTTAGCCCCGACCATTGTGCCTGATTCAATAACCGTATGGTCAGCAACGCCAACCTGGCCGCCGAGTATAACGCTATCGCCTATTTTAGAACTGCCCGCAATCCCCACCTGAGATACTAATATAACATTTTTGCCTATTTGAACATTATGCCCAATCTGAACAAGATTGTCTATTTTTGTTCCTTTGCAAATTGTGGTATTGCCGGTTGTTGCCCTGTCAATTGTAACATTAGAGCCAATCTCCACATTGTCTTCTATGATAACACCTCCAACCTGAGGTATCTTTTGATGAGCGCCTTGTTCAAATACATATCCGAAGCCGTCAGAGCCTATAACAGCTCCGGCATGGATTATAACACTGCTTCCGATAGTAACGCCTTCCCTTATGGTCACATTTGAATAGATGAGACAGTTTTCTCCTATAGTGCTTTTCTCGCCAATGAATACTCCTGGATAAACAACTGTTCCTGAACCAATGCTTGCGCCGTCGGCTATATATGCAAAGGGGTAAATGGTGACATTCTGTCCAATGTTTGCATTATCAGAGACATAGGCATTTTTATGAATTCCTTTGTATGGATGCGGCTTTGCATAAAAATGCGAAAGAAGCTTTGCAAATGCATATTGAGGATTTTTAACGACTATGGAAGGTTTTTCTAATCCAGCTACAGTCTCCTTCAGTATGACTGCTGCTGCCCTGCTTTTTTTTAGCTCATTCAACAGCCTTGTGCTTGATAAAAATGTGATATCTCCTTCTTTTACATCAGAAATTCCAGAAACCCCTGTTATCTCAATTTCTTTGTCTCCGATAATCCTGCCATCTATCAGACTTGCAATCTCTCTAAGCTTCATTATTTTTATACTGCTCTTTATTTCTTGGTTGCCTTAGACTCATCATACTTCTTGGTTATTTTATCTGTAATATCAAAATTCTTGCTTGCATATAAGACAAGACCTTCAGCTTTTTCCAATATTAAAGAGTATCCTTCTTCCTGTGCAACTGTATTGATAACATTTCTTAGATCTTTTAGTATTTCTCCTGTCAATTCGCCTTCTCTTTTCTGCACCTCAGCCTGCGAATCAGCAACTATCCGCTGATAGTCTCTGATAAGACGCTCAAGTTCTTCCTCTTTTGCCTTTTTTGCCTCAGCAGATATTAATGCTGCTTGTTTTTCGAGGTCGCTTTTAAGGGTCTCTATCTTTTTACCCCTTTCATCAATAGATGTCTGCTTTGACTTTATCAACGCCTCAAGATCTGCCTTTGCTTTTTTCCCTGCCTCTGATTCATTGAGAGCCCTTAAAAGGTCAATAATGCCTATTTTAACTGTGTCAGCAGCAGATGCCTTTGTTGGTATCCCTGATGCAAATATGCACATCCCAATAATTATTATAACCAGAATCTTTTTCATCGTTATCCTCCAGTGTTATTTAGTTAACGAACTATTAAGTTCATTTTATTACCCTAATTATTAATTGACTTAAGCACTTAATTATAATTAAAAGAATGTTCCAAATGTAAATTCCACCTTGCTTGCTGATTCGCCTGCCCTTTTATCAAGATTATATCCCCCCTCAATTCTGATAGGACCCATAGGCGATATCCACCTTATTCCAGCGCCTGTAGTATACCTCAGATCACTGCCAAAGGTCTCTCCTGTCTCATACGATCTTCCTGCATCAAAAAATACAATGCCTTTAAGTTTGTATTCAGGGAATATTGGGAATATATATTCTGCATTGAATATCAGTTGCTTGACGCCTCCGATAGCCTCTCTATTAATATCCTTTGGCCCTGCATCGCCATGATTAAGCCCCCTAACAGTATATATACCTCCAACATAATATCTTTCATAAAGGGGAAGTTCTTTGCCGAATATGCCTGTTGCATATCCAACTCTACCTCGCAGATGGATTGTGGTTACATCAAATACTGGAAAAAACCAGCCCGAATCAAAGTTAATCTTGTAAAATGCATTTGTGCCTCCAAGTCCTGCAAATGTTGTATGTACAACATTCTTTGAGCCTCTTAATGGGTCTATATTGCTGTCTCGGGTATCCCTTCCAACTGAAAGACTGATACTGCTCGTTGTTTTTGTGCCTTTCTGATCCAGAATTGTCTGAGATGCTCCTTCTTTGATATTAAATATCGTTGCCCTTTCATAATTGTAAGATATCGATGCTCCCCAGTATTCATGGAAACTCTTTCCGAATGAGACTTCAAAGCCTGTTGCTCTTCTCTCAAAATTAGCGTATTTTCTTGTAGTTTTATAAATGCCTGTTCCAAAAGACAAAGGCTTATCCATAAACCATGGATCTCTAAAAGAGAGTTCATAAAATGAGCTTCTCCCTCCCAGCTCACCTTTTAATTTTATATACTGCCCTTTTCCGAACAGATTGCCCTGCGTTAAGTCAGCCATTGCCACAAACTTATCAATGGAGCTGTAACCTCCGCCAATGCTCAAAAACCCAGTAGGCTTGTCTTTTACATTTACAGCAAGGTCAACGAGTTTCTTTTCAGGGTCAGGCTTTGGTGCAATGTCAACAGATTCAAAGAACTGGAGATTGTTAAGTCTTTCATAGCTTCTTCTCAGCAAAGAGGCATTAAATACATTGCCCTCATCAAGCCTTATTTCCCTTCTAATTGTCTTGTCCCGCGTTCGTGTATTTCCTGATATTTCTATTCTTCCGACACTATATTTGTCGCCTTCGTCAATTTTATAAATAACCTTTGTCTCATTTGTCTTCTCATTTGGGATAAGATCTGGAGAAACTAAAACAAGGGCATAACCATTGTTAGAATACAGGTCTGTAATAGCAGCGACATCTTTTTTAAGCGATTCCTTACTAAATATTGTTTTAGGAGAAAGCCTTATGAGTTTGCGAATCTCTTGTTCTGAAAATGCCTTATTGCCTGCAACATCTACTGAGGAGACCTTGAATTGTTCGCCTTCAAAAACATATATAGAAATATTCATGCTCTTTTTGTCTTCTGCCAATAGTATATTAGGTTGTCCAACAGTTATCTTTATATATCCATTGTTATAATAAAGGTCTTTTATCCTCTCTATATCAGAACGCATTTCATCTTTTTTATAATAACCACCACCTAAAATAAAGGACAACATCCCTCTTTCAGAGGTTTTCAATGCCTTCTTAATCTTGCTGTCAGATAATGCCTTATTGCCATCTATATTTATTTCCCTTATCTTTACTTTTTTGCCTTCATCTATCTGAAAAGTAACTGCAACCTCTCCTTCTGCCATCCTTCTAACGACAGGAACAACTTGTGCGAGATAGTAGCCCTCATCTTCATAAAATACCCTTAATTTAATTGCATTATCATTGATAAGAGTGACATCTGATATTGCGCCTGCAGTCAATGTGATTTTTTCTTTTAAAGATGCGTTATCAAATTTTTTGTTTCCCTGAAAATTCACCTTCACGATTGTCGGCTTTTCTTTGATTATGTATATAACTTTTATGCCGCCTTCAAATGGCTCTATCTCAACTCTGACATCTTCAAAATAACCCATTTTATAAATGGTTTTTATATCCTCTGTGGTCTTTTCCTGAGAAAGGGGGTCGCCTATTTTCTGCGATAGCTTTGCCGTTATAGAGCCTTCTTCGATACGTTTCAGTCCCTTTACATTTATGCCTGTCACAATTGGCAAATCTTCAGCATATGCTGTTGTGCTGCTCAATAGCATTGTTAACACTAATGTTACTATAGCAATTATTTTTTTCAGCATATAACCTCCAAATCATTATGACATCAAGTGTTCAAAATCAGGCTGGTGGTTAGTATACCACAAATTTTCCTTTAAAATGCAAAGTGAGACTGCCACATCATGTCTGCGGAGTTTGTTATAATAAACATTGTAATTAAATAGAAGATAGGAGCGAATTGTTGGCAGAAAAATATGCTGTTGGCATTGATATAGGCGGCACTAATATAAGAGCAGCGCTGATTGACAGGCATGGACAGATAGAGACAAAACTTAAAGAGCCTACCAGTGCTAATCCTTTGTCAGTTATCCATCATCTTTTGGATCGTCTGTATTTTTCACAATCTAAGAATATTTGCGGCATTGGAGTAGCAGTTGCTGGAATCATAGACAGGGATGGCGGCAGTGTTATAAGGTCTCCCAATATCCCGGATCTAACAACTGTAAACTTAAAAGCTGATCTGGAAAAAAGATATAAGACATGTGTTGTTGTGGAAAATGATGCAAATGCAGCCGCATATGGAGAGAAGATATCAGGCGCAGGAAAAAATTATAAGAATTTTGTTGTCTTCACACTTGGCACAGGCATTGGCGGAGGGGTGGTAATAAATAATAAGTTATTGCCGATAGCAGCAGAGATAGGCCATATGAGCATTAATACTAATGGACAGTCATGCGCATGCGGAAATACAGGATGCCTTGAGTCATATGCATCAGGAACTGCTATTATATCAAGCGCAGTTTCTCAAATAGAGAAAGGCGCTGAAAGTATTTTGAAAAATTTCTATGATGGAAATTTTTATAAGATTAATGCAAAGGATGTTTATAACGCTGCTATGGAAGGTGATTTCCTTTCAAGAACGATTCTCAGAGAGGCAGGAAAAATCCTCGGCATTGCAATAGCAAACATCATAAACATATTCAGCCCTGATGCTGTTGTGCTTACAGGGGGGGTGTCAAGGGCATGGAATATCTATGCTGATTCTGCTATAAAAGAGGCATCAAGAAGAGCGCTAAAGGAACTTTTTAAGAGGGCAAATATTATTCGATCTGCATTGGGAGACGATGCAGGAATAATTGGCGCAGCAATGCTTATATTTGAGGATTGCAAAAATTAAGCTTGGAGGCATATGTCTAAAAATATAAGAAACTTTTCGATAATTGCACATATAGATCATGGAAAATCCACTCTCGCAGACAGGCTGCTTGAATTTACAGGCGCCCTGAGTTCAAGGGAAATGATGGAACAGGTTTTAGATTCCATGGATCTTGAAAGAGAGCGCGGCATTACTATCAAGGCGCATGCTGTAAGACTGAAATATACGGCTGAAGACGGTTCCTCATACATACTTAATCTCATAGATACGCCTGGGCATGTAGACTTTTCATACGAAGTATCAAGAAGCCTTGCATCATGTGAAGGAAGCCTTTTAATTGTTGACGCTACACAGGGAGTTGAGGCTCAGACTCTTGCAAATGCTTATCTTGCTATTGACAATAACCACGAGATAATTCCTGTTATTAATAAAATAGACCTGCCGTCAGCAGAGCCTGACAGGGTTAAAGCGCAGATAGAGGATGCCATTGGCATAGATTGCTCTGATGCAATTTTAGCAAGCGCAAAGGAAGGCAAGGGGATAAAAGAGATATTAGATGCTATTGTAAAAAAGATTCCGTCTCCAAAGGGCTTAGATGAAAGCCCTTTAAAGGCATTAATCTTTGATTCGTGGTTTGACAATTATCAAGGTGTTGTTGTGCTTGTAAGGGTTTTTGATGGGGTAATAATGCCTGAAATGAAGATAAAATTTATGGCAACTAATAAGGATTATGAGGTCTCAAAGGTTGGAGTATTTACGCCAAAAATGCAGGAAATCTCCCAGCTTTCAGCAGGCGAAGTAGGGTATGTGATTGCAGGCATAAAAAATGTGAGTGACACAAAAATAGGCGATACAATTACAGATGCAAATAATCCAGCAGATAAACCCCTTGCTGGATATAAAGAGATAAAGCCTATGGTCTTCTGTGGTCTTTATCCTGTAGAAACTCATCAGTATGAAGACCTAAAGACTGCCCTTGAGAAGCTTCGCCTAAATGATTCCTCTTTCAGCTTTGAACCAGAGACATCATCTGCCCTCGGTTTTGGCTTCAGATGCGGTTTTCTTGGACTCCTCCATATGGAGATAATAAAAGAGAGGCTTGAAAGAGAATTCGAACTTTCGCTTATAAGCACAGCCCCGACAGTTATATATAAAGTAACGGATATGAGCAATAAAGAGATATATGTGGATAATCCGAGCAGTCTTCCTGAAAGATTTTTGAAAATAGAGGAGCCTTTTGTAAAGGTTACAATCTTTGTTCCGCAGGCTTATATAGGCCAGATATTGGAACTATGTCAAGGAAAACGCGGAACACAGAAGGATTTCAACTATATCAGCCAGGACAGAATAATGGTTGCTTACGAATTGCCGCTAAATGAAATATTATGGGATTTTTACGACAGACTTAAATCAGTCTCAAAGGGTTATGCATCCATGGACTATGAATTTATTGGCTACAGGGAGTCAAATCTTGTTAAACTCGACATGATGCTTAATGGAGAGCCTATAGATGCGCTTTCCTTGATTGTTCATAAAGATAAAGCTTATTATAGGGGCAGGCAGATTGCTGAAAAGCTTAGAGAGGTTATACCGCGACAGTTGTTTGAGATAGCTATTCAGGCTGTCATTGGCGGCAAAATCATAGCAAGGGAGAGTGTTAAGGCATTGAGAAAGAATGTCCTTGCTAAATGTTATGGCGGTGATATTACAAGAAAAAGAAAACTCCTTGAAAAACAGAAGGAAGGAAAGAAAAAGATGAAGCAGGTTGGAAAAGTAGAACTCCCGCAGGAGGCGTTCTTTTCTGTTCTACAAGTAAAGGAATAAGCAGAAACATGACAGAAAAACAGGAGAGATAATATACAAATGAAACAAAGTAAGTTCTTAGAATACACAAAGGCTATTGTTACTGCATTAATCCTTGCCCTTATTATCAGGGCATTTGTAGTTCAGGCATTTAAGATTCCTTCTGGCTCAATGCTGCCTACGCTTCTTATTGGGGACCACTTGCTCGTAAATAAATTTATATACGGAACAAAAATACCATTTATTGACAACCGCATGCTTCAATTCACAAAACCACAGAGAGGCGATATTGTAGTATTTAAGTATCCTGAAGACCCTGACAGGGATTTTATAAAAAGGATAATAGCTGTTGAGGGCGATATAATTGGTGGAATGAACAAAAAGGTTGTGTTAAACAGAGAGATATTGAAAGAGCCATATATCCAGCATGTAGAGGATTCCGACACAATAGGAGACATAGAGCAGAGAGACAAGTTTGGCCCTTATATTGTTCCAAAGGGCAAGGTTTTTGTAATGGGAGACAACAGGGATCAAAGCTATGACAGTAGATTCTGGGGTTATGTGGACATAAAAGACATTAAAGGCAAGGCATTTATAATATACTGGTCATGGGATAAAACTAAAAAATTTCCAAGACTCAAGCGGATAGGAAAACTTATACATTAACTATCTTAAATGAATTAATGAGCTAAATTATGTTTACAGGATTAATCTTAGAACTTGGCAAGGTAGCTTTTTTGGATAACAAGCCGGGTAGCGCAAGGCTTTCTATAAAAAGCAATGAAGTCATAAAGGATTCTGCTACTGGAGACAGCATTGCCATAAATGGCGTATGTCTTACGATAATTGAGCTTCGCTTATTAAGCTCAGAACTTTTTTTTGATGTCTCATATGAGACCCTTCAAAGCACAAATCTCGGAAGCTTGAAAAAAGATGACATGGTAAATCTTGAACCATCCCTTAAACCTGTCTCAAAATTAGGCGGGCATTTTGTCACAGGTCATGTAGAAGGCATCGGGAAAATAAGAAAAAAAACAGAGATAGCCAATGCATTAAAAATTGAGATCGAAGCGCCTGACAATATATTGCAATATCTTGTGGAAAAAGGATCTGTTGCGGTTGATGGCATAAGTCTAACAGTCGTAAATATTCTGAGTGATGCCTTTAGCGTTGTAATTATTCCCCATACAGCAAAGATGACAACTATCGGATTTAAAAATATTGGCAGCACTGTTAATCTCGAACCTGATATACTCGGAAAATATGTAGCAAAATTTCTATCAGTGAGAGATGGCCTTAAATCGCAGAGCGAAAATAAAGATGCTAAACTCCTATCCGCCCTTCAAAGATCAGGTTTTATCAATTCATGACCCTGTTAGTTAAATGAATTTGACAATAAATCGATTTTTCTGATATAAAAGTATGATTCCTGGGTAGCTCAGCCGGCAGAGCGGGTGGCTGTTAACCACTTGGTCGGGGGTTCGAATCCCTCCCCAGGAGCCAGAAATTAAAACTCATTTTATTCTATAACATCCACTCCTATATACTGCCTCAATGCCTCTGGAACAATAACAGTGCCATCTTTTTGTTGATAGTTTTCAAGAATTGCAATGAGTGTCCTGCCTATTGCTAAGCCAGAGCCGTTGAGGGTATGTACAAACTCTGTCCCTTTTTTGCCTTCTCGTTTGAATCTTATATCAGCCCTTCTTGATTGAAAGTCCTCAAAATTTGAACACGAAGATATTTCCCTGTATTTCTGCTGGCCGGGAAGCCATACTTCTATATCATATGTTTTTGCAGAAGAAAAGCCCATATCTCCTGTGCAGAGGACAATGACTCTATAAGGCAGCCCTAATCTTTGCAGTATGTCCTCGGCATCTGCAGTCAGGGCTTCAAGCTCATTATAAGATTCTTCAGGTTTTGTAAATTTTACGAGTTCCACTTTATTGAACTGATGCTGTCTTATAATGCCTCTCGTGTCTTTTCCATAAGAGCCTGCCTCACGCCTGAAGCACGGCGTGTATGCAGTGTAATAGATGGGAAGCTGCTCTTCCCTCAATATTTCACCCCTGTGAATATTTGTAACAGGCACCTCAGCAGTAGGTATCAGATAAAATTCAGGATCAACCGTCCTGAAGAGTTCTTCAGCAAACTTCGGCAACTGACCTGTGCCTGTCATACTTTCCCTGTTTACAAGGATCGGAGGGAAAATCTCCTTATATCCTTTTGATGTATTTAGATCGAGCATGAAATTCATTAATGCCCTCTCAATCCTTGCGCCCAATCCTTTCATAACAGCAAACCTTGCTCCTGCAATCTTTGCCCCTCTCTCAAAATCAATAATATCAAGGGATTCAGCAATATCCCAGTGATTAAGAGGCTCAAAATCAAATTCTCTCGGAATGCCCCATCTTCTCACTTTGACATTCTCTGTTCCATCCTTGCCAACAGGGACTGATTCGTGAGGAATATTTGGGATGTTAAGCAAAAACATTCCTGTCTTTTCCTCTATACCTTTCAGAGTTTCATCTATTTCCTTTATCCTGTCAGAAACAGCTTTCATTTCAGCTACAAGGCTATCGACATTCTGTCCCTGCCTTTTTATTTTTCCTATCTCTTCAGATACTATATTTCGTTTATTTCTTAACTCTTCAGATTCTTTTAAAAACCTGAGCCTGTCTTCCTCTAAAGATAGAAATTCATTGAAATCTATTTTTTCATAACCCCTTTTTTGGAGTGTCTTCTCTAAAACATCGATCTTTTCTCTCACAAATCTTGCATCAAGCATAAAGCCATCCCCCTTTCTCAGTCTTCTATCTTGTTATAATAGAACTACTTATGACTAATTGCAAGGGCTCTTATCTCATGGATATATACAACAAGCTTTACTCCTTTTACGGCTCGCAATATTGGTGGCCTGGAGATAGCCCTTTAGAAGTTGTCATCGGAGCAATCCTTACCCAAAATACCAACTGGTCTAATGTTGAAAAGGCAATAAAAAACCTTAAAGATGCCAAGGCATTAAGCGTAAAGGCATTACATGAGCTGTCAACTCAAAAACTCTCCCTGCTTATAAGGCCTGCCGGCTATTTTAATATAAAGGCAAACAGGCTGAAGGCATTTATAGATTTTATTATGGATAATTACAATGGCAGTATTAAAAAAATGAAGAAAGAAGATTTAGAATCACTCAGAAAAAAACTCCTTGGCATTCACGGAATCGGACCTGAGACTGCTGATTCCATCCTCCTTTATGCCCTCAGCAAGCCTGTATTTGTAATTGATGTTTATACCAGGAGGATTTTATCAAGGCATAATATCATGGATTACAATGCATCTTATGAGGAATACCAAAACCTTTTTCATAGGGAAATAGATGAAAATATACAACTATTTAACGAATATCATGCCTTGTTTGTAAGATTAGGCAAGGACTACTGCAAGCCTAAGCCATTATGTGAAGATTGTCCATTAAACATGAAATAACTTAGCGGTTATGTATTTTTATATAATTATCCCAGACATTCAATAGTTCCATCGTTGCCTTAAGGTCTCCTGCGCAGTATCTCGCAATGTCCAAATAACGGCCTCCTTTAAAAAGATCTTTTATATCATAGCCGGTTATGCCCTCTGCCTTTGGGCTTTTTATGTTGAATGTCTTGCACCACATATCGAGGCTGAACCGCCTTTTTGAAGCCCCATAAAAGGTTAACTGGTCAAGAAGATCTATGTGAGAATCATTATATCTATTAGGCATTAAATCCCGTGTTGGTTTTACCTTGCTTACAGCAGACCGTATCATGATAAATGGACAGTCAAAGCCCCTGCCATTGAAGGTGATAATCTGATCATATGTTTTTACGGCATTCCAGAATTTCTCTAAAATCTCTGCCTCAGTACCGCATTCAAATCTTATGCCGTTTTCTTCAAAAGGCAGGAGCATATCTTCATTGGTCTGAAAATACACAGCGCCTTTTTTGGAATCAGGATTTAACATGCCTATGGAGACTATTTCGCCTGTGAGAGGATAAAAGGAGAGACTTTCCTTAACCTTTTCTTCTTCCTCCTCTGTATCTGCCCACCTAAGCAAATATTCCTGAGTTGAAGGGTCAAGAGCCTCAAAGTCCACTCCGATTGTCTCTATATCAAAGATAATGCGACTCATGCTGCTTTTTTCATCTTCTCAAAAACCTTCCATGTTTTGATTGTATCTATGGCTCTTTGAAGTTGAATATCGTCCTTTTCATCGACCTCTAAAGGAGCTGTCTCTTTTTCCTCAGTACTTTCTTCTTGCTGCTCATTTTTAAGATGTCCTTCAAGGTCTTTTTCCCTGACAATCCGATGTTCCTTTCCACTTTTTGCCTCAAGCTTCACTGCTATATCAGGAGTGATTCCAACTCCCTGTATGCTTGTGCCTTTGGGCGTATAATATTTTGCAGTTGTGAGGCGCAGCCCTGAGCCGTCACTTAGAGGTATAAGGCTCTGCACAGAGCCTTTCCCAAAGGTCTGGACTCCAATAATTACAGCCCTGTTCCAGTCTTTCAATGCACCTGCAACGATTTCTGACGCGCTTGCGCTGCCATGGTTTACAAGAACAACCATAGGCATATCTGTATATTGTTGAGATGCCTTTTCAGTATAGTACTCTATTTTTTCTCCAGCCCTGCCTTTTATATATACAACTAGCTTCTGTGGTGGAAGAAACTGCTCACTAACTCCTATTGCAACATTTAGCAGGCCTCCTGGATTATTCCTTAGGTCAAGTATCATTGATGTCATCCCTTCTTTTTTTAATTTCTCTATTGTAGAAGCGAGTTCAGTTGCTGTTGTTTCCTGAAACTGTGTAAGTTTTATGTATCCGATATTATCAGGAAGAATCCTTGACTTCACGCTTTTTATCTTTATAATGTCTCTGACTATGGTAAAATCATTTGGCTCTTTCCATCCTTCTCTAAAAATAGTTATTGTAATTGATGTTCCTTTTGGTCCTCTCATCTTTGATACAGCATCAGTAATACTCATGTTTTTTGTAGATTCTCCTGATATTTTGAGAATCTTATCGCCTGCCTTAATTCCTGCATTATATGCAGGAGTATCTTCAATTGGGGCTATAACTGTAAGAATTCCGTCTTTAGCTCCAATCTGGATGCCAAGCCCGCCAAATTCACCCTTTGTCTCCACCTGAAATTCCTTAAATGCCTCTGTCGACATGTAGCCTGAATGCGGATCAAGGGAGACGATCATTCCCTTAATAGCTCCGCTGATAAGATCCTTTGTTTTTACTTCATCTACATAGTTTTTCTTTATTAGGGTAAGAACTTCGGTAAAAGTCCTTAGCTCCTCATATCCGTTTTGAGCGCCTACATTGTCTACCGTCCATTTGCCTATTAAAGCGCCTATTATGGCGACAGAAAGCATAACAGTTATGACCAGCCATTTTTTTCTTCTAAACATTTTATCCTCCGAGCTATTTTCTCAGCCATTGTTGGGGGTTAAGAGGCTTGCCTTTATACCGTATTTCAAAATACAGACCGCTTGCCCCGATAGCATTCGATTCCCCAACCTCTCCTATGGTTGTATGTTCTTTTATTATAACTCCATTCTTCAAAAAAATCTTCGATAGATTTCCATATAGGCTGTGATAACCTTCGCCATGACTTATTATAACAAGCTGCCCATAGCCCTTGAAGTAGTCAGCAAAAACAACCTTGCCTTCATGAACTGCCTTAACATGAGAGCCATCTGCTGTTTTTATATGTATGCCACTTCTGAATACAGGGAGATTAAAGATTGGGTCAATCTGTGTGCCGTACTGTATCGCAACACTGCCGTTTGCAGGCCACGGGAGTCTTCCTTTTAATCGCGCAAACTCGCTGTCTCCTTCTGGTTCTTTCTTTTTGGTTTCTGGCTTTGGTGTTTTCCTTTTTCTTTGTTCTTTCTCTCTTTTTTCTGATTCTTGTATTATTTTTAATAATCTGCTTGAAGCCTCCTGAAGTTCCTTTATCATCTTTTCATAATTTCTTTTCTCTTTTCTGACGATGATTAAAAGCGTTTCCCTCTCTGTTTTCTTTTCCTTTAATGACTCCTCTAATTTAGACAGCTTTGCCTCTTCTGTCTTTAGTTCTGCAAACAATTTTTTGAGCTCTGCTTGTTTTCCGCTTAAGACCTGCACAGTCTGTTTGTATGTATTTATTAGCTTGTAATCATGCATTGAAATGTCGCTTAAATAACGCAGTGTTCTCAATGTTTGTGAGATATCCTCGCCGCTGATAATTATAAGTGATGCATCATCTCCCTTACTGATTCTTTGAAATGCTCGAAGTCTTTTTTTAAGGAGATTATTTTGCAAATCAAGGTTTTTTTTGTTGTTATCAATATTGATCTGTAAGGCTGATATGTTGTTCTGCATCTTTCTTATTTTAGTGCGCTGAACTGATAGCTGATTCTCTATTTCGTTAAGGGATGCATTTGTTTTTCTCAGTTCATCGAGAACAGATTTTTCAACCTTTCTGACTGACTCAAGTTTCTTTTTTTGGGTCTTGAGGTCTTTTTGTATCTGTCCATATTCTTCCTGAGTGTTCTGGGCATAAACGGCATTGGATAGTGAATAGTGAATAGTAAATATAAAAAAAACAATAAGTAACGAGTAACGAGCAGCGGTTTTTTTAATGCCTTTAACTTTGCTGCTGCCTTTCAAAGCTTCAGCCTCCCAAGGGCAATAATGGAGCCTATAATTCCCAGGGTTGTTCCGATTATGGGCAGCAACATTAAGATCTCCATAGGAAATGTCAATGTCTTAAAAATAGGAATAACCATGCTTAGCCTGTATGTAACAGCAAAATAAAAAAACAGTGCGCCGATTACTACAAAACCTCCCCCGAAAAATCCAATAACACCGCCTTCTATAAGAAACGGCTTTCTTATAAAGCCCTTTGTTGCCCCAAGAAGCTTAATTATCTCTATCTCTTCTTTCCTCCTGTAAAAAAGGATTTTCACTGTGCTGTATATGACAAAGATGACGCCTGATGAGATTGCTAAGAATATAATAATACTAATATTATTTATTGATCTCTTTAATAAATGTATTGCCTCAGCAATCTTTTCTCCATAATGAACGGTATCGATGCCCGGCATTTTTTTTATCTCATCTGAAATCTGGGTTACAGTATCAGAGGTTACAAAATCTTTCTTTACCCTTATCTCAACCGATGATAAAAGAGGATTTTCTGAAAGTCCCTCAAGTATATAGCTCGTATCCCCAAGGGTCTTTTTAAGATCATTCATAGCATCTTCTTTAGATATATATTTCAAACTCAAAATATCGTCTCTTTTTTTGAGAGAATCAAGAATGCCCAGTGTCTCTTCTTGTGAAAGATCATCCTTGAAATATGCGACTATGGAAAAGCGTTCTGGAAGATTGCTGGCAATGAGTTCAATGTTATAAAGAAAAAATGCTGCAAGGGTAATTATGAACAGATTTGATGCAACAGTAAATACAGAAAGTATATTTATCCATTTTTCTCTGTAAAGGCTTCTGAAGGCTGATTTAAAAGAGTAAGAAAGCGCCATTAGCCAACCTCATTTCCAGTAAGATTTCCTCCATCCAGTTTCAAAAGCCGCTTGCCGGTATTTTTGCATAGCTCTTTATTATGTGTAGCGATAAATACAGTGGTACCACGAATATTCACTTCATAGAATACCTTCATTATATCTGCTGCTGTGCCTGGGTCTAAATTACCGGTTGGCTCATCCGCAAGCACAACAACTGGCTCTGCTACAATAGCCCTTGCAAGTGCGACCCTCTGCTGTTCACCCCCAGAAAGGGTCAATGGATAACTGCCAGCCTTGTGCCTTAGATGCACAAGCTTAAGAGCATTAGATATAGCTCCCTTTATTGCCTTTTCTCCTACCCCCCTTACCCTTAATGCCAGCGCTACATTTTCATATATGGTCAAATTATTCAGCAGCTTGAAATCTTGAAATACGACTCCTATGTTTCTCCTAAATGCAGGTATCTTGGAAGGCTTTAAAGTGGCTGTATGAAAATCACCAACTATTATATCTCCATCATCAGGCCGCTCAGAGAGGTATATGAGCTTAAGAAGTGTGGTTTTGCCGGCTCCGCTTGGCCCTGTTACAAATGCCATCTCACCTTTTTCGATAGAGAAAGTTATATTTCTTAAAATAACCTGTCCATCATAATATTTTGAGACATTTTGAAAATTTATCATAAGACAAATACTTTATTTAAAATTTATTTTCTGTCACAATGTTCACAATGTCATCAGCAGTAAGATGGAACAGCTTAAGAAGCTCATCTGGTTTTCCTGAACACCCAAAGGTATCCCTTGTGCCAATCCTTCTGACAGGCATAGGATGGTTTTCTGATAAAAACTCAGACACAGCGCTGCCAAGACCGCCTATTATTGAATGCTCCTCAGCAGTGACTATCAGTTTTGAGTTTTCTGCAGCCTCAAGCGCTGCCTCTGCATCAAGAGGCTTTATTGTTGCCATGTTGATAACGCCTGCATCAATTCCTTTTTTTGATAGAATATCTCTTGCCTGAAGTGCAGCAGAGACCATTATTCCATTTGCGATTATATTTACATCTCTGCCGATATTGAATTTATAAGCCTTTCCTATCTTGAATTTATAGTTGCTTGGCAGCACAGCAGGCACCTTCGCCCTTCCAAGTCTGACATAAACTGGCCCATAATATTCTGCTATTTCATTAATGACCTGTTGAGTCTCGTATCCGTCAGAAGGGGCAATAACAACCATTTCTGGAAGAACGCGCATAATAGCAATATCCTCCAATGCCTGATGAGATGCTCCGTCCTCCCCTACAGTAATGCCTGAATGTGTTGCAACGAGCTTTACATTCAGATGAGAGTAACAGATTGTCTGCCTTATCTGTTCCCATGCCCTGCCTGTCTCAAATACGGCAAATGTTGATGCAAAAGGAATCTTCCCCGTAAGAGATAATCCTGCTGCCGTATTGACCATATCAGCCTCTGATATCCCCATATTAAAAAATCTTTCAGGGAATATCTTTGCAAATTTTGCTGTCTTTGTTGACCCTGAAAGGTCAGCATCAAGCACCACTACCTTTTCATTTCTTTTTCCCAATTCAGCAAGGGCGGCTCCATAAGCATCCCTCGTGGCAACTGCCTGCCCAGCAAAATTAACTCCAGTGTCCTGACCACTTACTCTTAATTCTTCTGTTCTACTTCCCATTTCCGCCTAACTCCTTTAATGCAATTTCGAGTTCTTCTTTTGTAGGCGCAAGTCCATGATACTCCACCTTGCCCTCAAATATTGATACTCCTTTGCCCTTTATAGTCCTTGCAAGTATTACAGACGGCTTGCCTTTCATCTTTTCCGCCTCATCGAGGGCATTCATAATTTCTTTCATGTTGTGGCCGTCTATTTCAAATATGTGCCAATTAAAGGCCTTCCATTTTGCCGGCACAGGATCTATCTTCATTACATCAGAGCATTTGCCGTCTATCTGGAGATGATTTAGATCAACTATGGCACAAAGATTATCTAAATAATAGTGACCTGCAGTCATTGCAGCTTCCCATACCTGGCCTTCCTGAGTCTCTCCATCTCCTAAAACACAATAAACCCTTGAGGAACTGTTATCGAGCCTCAGTCCTAATGCTATGCCATTTGCAATAGATAGTCCCTGGCCAAGCGAGCCTGTAGAAACCTCCAATCCTTGTAATAATTTTGATGAAGGATGCCCCTGTAAAGGGCTTCCTATTTTTCTGAGTGTGCTGAGAAGGGATTTGTCAAAATATCCTGTTAATGCAAGAACAGTATAGAGCAGAGGGGCAGCATGCCCTTTTGAAAGAATAAATCTATCTCTTTCCGGCCATTTTGGATCATCTGGTTTGTGCCTCATCTTGTAAAAATAAAGAGCAGTCACAATATCTGCTGCTGACAGTGAACCTCCTGTATGTCCGGAGCCTGACTGGTGGAGCATTTTTAGTATCTCGATTCTGACGATTCTTGCCTGCTCCTGAAGAAAATCAATATCACGGGATTGCATTACAGTAGCCATTATTTTCCTCTCTTAGCAAAAAGTTAAATTATTATATATCATGTGAGGAGAAAAGTGTAATTGAAGATTCTTTCTTATGTTTATCCAACAATATCAAGACTCCTCACTCTTAGTTTGACATTTAGAGAGTCTGTAATCTCTTTGCATTTATCAACATCAATGCCATTCATTGCCACAATTGTTGCAGTTACTTCAGGGATATATTTTTTCGCTTCCTTTATGAAATTCAGCACCATATTAAAAGCATTTTTAAATGCAGGCCTGCATACTTTATTGTAAGTCTCTTCATTATGAGCATCAAGGCTTATAGAAATTGAGTCCACAATTCCCTGCATCTCAGGAAGGATATTTCTTTTATGTATCAAGCTGCCGTGTCCATTGGTATTAATCCTTACCCTGCCGCCTTTTTGTTTTATCCATGAGGCGATTGACTTGACAATATCAAGGCGGAGCAATGGCTCTCCATACCCGCAAAAGACGACCTCCTTATATTTTGAAGGATCTCCAATAGCGTTTTTTAATTCATCCTCTGATGGCTCATGCTCAAGCCTTAGATTATGTCCTTTCACAAAATCTGTGTGAAATTTCACGCAGAAGGTGCATTTGCTTGTGCATCGGTTTGTGATGTTCAGATAAAGCGCATTCCTTATCTTATAGGCTATCTCTCCATTTGCAGGAAGTTCATTGATATTGAAAAGCCTCTTTGCATTAAGGGTTGTTATTCTGTCTATGTCTTCAAAAGAAACTCCTCTTAAATCCGCAATAGCCTTTGCAGTATGCACTATAAATGCAGGCTCATTTCTTTTGCCTCTGTAAGGCTCTGGCGTAAGATAAGGCGCATCGGTCTCAATAAGCAGATAGTCATCAGGGATTGCCTTTGCTATTTCTTTTAGTTTAGCTGCATTCTTAAAAGTCACAGGACCGGCAATAGAGATATAAATGCCCATTGCCATAGCCCTTTCTGCCATATCCATATCCCCGGAAAAACAATGCATTATGCCTTTTGTAATATTCGATTCTTCAAATATTTTAAGTGTATCTTTTTTTGCCTCCCTGCTATGGATAACAACAGGAAGATTTATCTCTTTTGCATATTGAAGTTGCTTTTTGAATACCTCTCTTTGAATCTCCCTCGGCGAATGATCATAATGATAATCCAGCCCTATCTCACCAATAGCAACGATCTTGCCCTCATGTCGCTTCCTCTTAGAAAGGGGGGGATGGGCGGGTGTTGTCCATTTCTTTATCTGATTAAAAACATCTTCTGTGAAATCCTTTGCATCATGGGGATGAATGCCGACTGTTGCATAAACAAAATCATGCTTTTCTGAAAGAGCGACTGCGCCTTTGCATCCTTCAAAATCAGATCCAATAGTTATAATAGCCTCTAAACCTGCTTCTTTTGCCCTTTTTATAACATCTTCCCTGTCCTTACCAAAGGCATCCATTTCAAGATGGCAATGTGTGTCTATCATTTATTCTCCTGCAGCATAAATAATTATGCCATAAATGGCAGCAAAGAGGTATAAAAATTAAAATTTTGGCTTGACATATTCTGTTTTAGAATGTTATTACTTATTGGCTTTTTTAGCCTCCAGAACATTGTTGATCGCAATATTATCGTGTTTATTTTAAGAATAAACCGCAATAATGCCACATCAATAATAATGTTATAAGAAATTGTAAACGGAGGAAAATTCAATGGCTCTTGCAACATTCAAAGGAGGAATACATCCTCCTGACAAAAAGGAGCTTGCAAAAGACAAACCAATTTCTCCTGCAAAATCACCTAAAAGGGTTGTTATTCCATTAGCGCAGCACATAGGCGCTCCATGCAAACCGGTTGTAAAAATTGGGCAGGAAGTAAAAAAGGGCGAAGTTATCGGCGCTCCTGAAGGGTTTGTATCTGCGCCTGTTCATTCATCTGTTTCAGGAAAGGTTGTAGCAATTAGAGACTTTCCTGTAGCTACAGGCAGAATGATTGTTTCTGTAATAATTGAAAATGACGGCAAAGAGGAGTGGTCACCATTAAAAGACAGCCCTGATTATATGAATTTCTCTCAGGAGGAATTAAGAAGCAAGGTAAAAGAAGCAGGCATTGTCGGCATGGGAGGCGCAGCATTTCCTGCACATGTGAAACTGTCGCCCCCAAAGGAAAAGCCTGTAGATGTGGTTATCCTCAATGGCGCTGAATGCGAGCCCTATCTTACAGCAGATTACAGGCTTATGATAGAAAGACCGGCGGATGTGGTAGAAGGCTTGAAGGTTTTAATGAGGATACTAGGGGTTAATAAAGGGTTTATCGGGATAGAGAACAACAAGCCTGACGCTGTTGGCGCTATGAAGCAAGCTGCCTCTGGAGAGTCGAATATCAAGGTCTGCGCCCTTGAAGTAAAATATCCTCAAGGCGCTGAAAAGATGCTTATAAAGGCGACTGTTGACAGAGAGGTTCCTCCAAGGGGTCTCCCTATGGATGTTGGAGCTATTGTTCATAATATAGGAACAGCTATTGCGGTTTATGAAGCGGCCCGTTATGGCAAACCTCTTATTGAGAGGGTTGTTACAGTAACAGGAGAAGCAATAAAAGATCCCAAGAACCTCTTGGTTAAAATAGGCGCCTTAATTTCCGATCTGATAGAAGAGTGTGGAGGATTTAAGTCAGAGGTGGCAAAGGTTATATCAGGAGGTCCGATGATGGGATTTGCCCTTTATTCCCTTGATGTTCCTGTAACAAAAGGCACTTCAGGAATCCTTGTCATTCCTGAAGTAAGCGTTGAACATGCAGAGGACTTCGGACCTTGCATAAGATGCGGAAGATGCATTGAAATATGCCCAATGGGTCTTATGCCATCAATGCTTAGTGTATTGTCTGAGAAGGGATTTTATGAGAATACAAAGGATTATAATCTCTTTGACTGTTTTGAGTGCGGGTCATGCACATATGTATGTCCATCGAAAAGGCCGATAGTGCAATTGATAAGACTTGCAAAATCACTGGTAAAACCTTAACTGGAGGCTAAATTGGCAGAAGCAAAAAAAGAACAGCGGTTAATCGTCTCTGTCAGTCCCCACATAAAGAGCGAAGAGACTACAAGCAGGATTATGTGGAGCGTCAATGCTTCTCTGCTGCCGGCAGCCGTAATGGGGGCTTATTTCTTCGGTCCGAGAGCTGTTATCACAGTAGTGATTTCGATAATAACGGCAGTGATTTTCGAATATGTATTTCAGAAGACGCTTAAAAGAAAAATTACTGTGACAGATGGAAGCGCATTCCTTACAGGATTGCTTTTAGGAATTAACCTCCCGCCTTCTGTTCCATTTTATATTCCTGTGATAGGCTCACTTGTGGCAGTAATCATTACAAAACAGTTGTTTGGAGGGCTTGGATTTAATGTATTTAACCCTGCCTTGATTGGAAGGGCGTTCCTGCTTATATCATTTCCGAAGCTGATGACTATATGGAAAGAGCCTACAGCAGCCTTTGTCCATCTTGATGCAAAGACTACTGCCACACCTCTCGGAATATTAAAGGAAGAGGGCGCGGCAAAATTAATAGAGGCATTTGGGGACAAGATTAATCTTTATATCCAGCTTTTTGTAGGACACAGGGCAGGCTCAATTGGTGAGACATCAGCAATTGCGCTTCTTATAGGTGCTGCATTTCTTTTTTATAAGGGCTATATTTCATGGCACATACCTGTATCTTTTCTTGGCACTGCTGCTGTAATGGCATGGGTATTTGGTGCAAAAGGGGCATTATTTGCTGGAGACCCAATAGTTCATCTTTTAAGCGGGGGCATGCTTTTAGGAGCATTCTTCATGGCAACTGATTATGTCACAAGCCCTTCTATTAAAAAGGGCCAGATACTTTTCGGCATAGGCTGTGGATTTCTCACAATGCTTATAAGATTAAAAGGCGGCTATCCTGAAGGTGTTATGTTTGCAATATTGCTGATGAATTGCTTCTCTCCTCTTATTGACCGCGGCTTTAAGGCAAAGGTATTTGGCGCAAAAAAGGAGATAAAGAAATGACAAGCAAGGACATTATAAAGATAACTATAAACCTTGTTATCGTATATCTCATTGGAGGGGCCATTCTCGCAGCAGTTTATGCAAAGACATCCCCTATAATGTTTAAAAACGCTAAAATAGCAAAAGAAAAGGCGCTGAAAACCCTCATTCCCGAGGCAGATATTATAGAAAAGATAGGAGACTGGACAATACACAAAAAGAGCGCCGAGTATTTTATTGCAAAGAAAGGCGATGAAACTATCGGCTATATAATACAGTCTTTTGGCAAGGGATACTCAAGCTATATTAATGTATTAATAGCAGTAGATAAAGAAATTAAGGTGCAGAAGATTGATATTCTCTCCCATGCAGAAACCCCAGGACTTGGAGACGAAATAGAGAAAGACGAGTTTAAGAACCAATTTAGGGGGAAGGGGATTGAAAATATAAAGCTCGTAAAAAAAGAGACAACAGAGTATATACAGGCAATAACAGGTGTAACGATTTCCTGTAGGGCTGTTACAGATGACGCTGTGAAAAATGGTCTGGACTTCCTTACAAAGACCTTAAAGGGAGGCGCTGAAAATGGCACAATCGAAAAAGATTAATTATATAGACCTTATAACAAACGGAATTGTAAAAGAAAATACAATATTCAAGCTTGCATTAAGCTTGTGTCCTGCTATTGCAGTGACCAGCGGCCTTAAAAATGGCGTATTAATGGGATTGGCGGTTTTATTCGTTCAGGTAATGGTCAATACGACTATCTCATTGATGAGAAACTTTATACATGCCAAGATAAGACTGCCTATATTTATGCTCATTATATCAGGTTGGGTTACGGTTACAGATATGGTGA
The DNA here is from genome assembly GCA_037441185.1 of Nitrospirota bacterium. Lineage (GTDB taxonomy): Bacteria > Nitrospirota > Thermodesulfovibrionia > Thermodesulfovibrionales > Dissulfurispiraceae > JBBISP01. Next base: position 31,554 of record JBBISP010000013.1, read on the forward strand.
TGGCAGCAGCAGTCCCTGATGTGTACAGGCAGATGGGGTTGTATATTCAGTTGATTGTTGCCTTTGCATCTATCCTTGCAAGGGCTGAAATGTTTGCAAGCAAAAATAAGATAGCTCCATCAATGGCAGACGGCATAGGCATGGGGATCGGCTTTTTGTTTGCTCTTACAGTGATCAGTTTCTTCAGGGAACTAATAGGAAAGGGGTCTCTTTGGGGCCTCACGATAATTGATGCAAAACCGCTTTTAATAGCCATTTTACCAGCAGGGGGCTTCCTTGCAGTAGGGATATTGATGGCATTCTTTAACTGGATAGATATGAGATATTTAAAAAAGAGGGCATCAGCCAGCAGCCATTAGCATAAGGAGGAGATGAATGGGAAGCGAATTCACGAGACTTTTTGAGTTGATAGTGTCAGCCTCTCTAATAAACAATTTTGTCTTTACGAGATTCCTCGGTCTTTGCATATTCTTTGGGGTATCCAAAAAGATGGAAACCGCAGTCGGAATGAGCATTACATTCACAGCCGTCATGATGCTGAGTGCTGCGAGTAGCTGGGTTATCTTTAATTATCTGATGGTTCCTTTTGACATCACATTTCTTAGAATTATTGTCTTTATCGGAATAGTAGCTGCAATTGTTCAGGCATCGGATACTATAATGAGAAAGGTTGCTACAGGTCTTTATTACAAGCTCGGCATCTATCTTGCCCTTATATCAACAAACTGTATCATTCTTGCGGTTCCTCTTATTAGCACCGGCGAGAATTACAGTTTTATCGAAAGCCTTGCATTTGGACTTGGCTCAGGACTTGGCTTTGCCCTTGCATTGATAATAATGGCGAGCATCCGTGAGAAGATCGAAATTGCCGATGTCCCTGCGCCATTTAAAGGACTGCCTATGGCATTTGTGATTACAGGCCTTATTGCCCTTGCATTTACAGGGTTTTCAGGATTAATAACACTTTGATATAATAAATAAGATTTAAAAGAGGGGGATATGTTTAGTATTTCCATGGCAAAAAATATATGCTTAATGACTGTTGCTCTTCTGTTCTTCTGCTCTTCTGCTCTATATGCAGGCATAGGCGGTGCGGTCGAGGCAAAAGAATATGTTGATCTGACTTCTTTGCTAAAGTTTACTCTTATATTTCTGGCAGGTGTAGGTGCAATATTCGGTCTTGGCCTTGCTTTTGCTGCAAAGAGATTCTCTGTCAAGATCGACCCGAGAGTGGAGCAGGTAAAGGATGTCCTTGCTCATGCACATTGCGGCGCATGCGGTTATGCAGGGTGCGAGCAATATGCAGAGGCTGTGGTCAATAATCCAGATGTTTCGCCAAATCTCTGCATCCCGGCAGGCGTAAAAGGCGCTGAGGCAGTAGCTTTGATTACAGGCAAAAAAGCTGAAATAAGAGACTCTATATTTGCTCGTATAATGTGTCAGGGAGGCTGGAGCAAGGCAGAAAAGAGGTTTAAATACGAAGGCGTTCAGGACTGCAGAGCAGCGGTCTTGGCTGGAGGCGGAGATAAGTCCTGCATTTATGGCTGTCTTGGTTATGGGACATGCTCAAGGGTTTGCCCTTTTGGCGCTATTACAATGAGTGATGATCACCTACCTATAGTTGATATGACGAAATGTACTGGATGCAGGAAATGCGAGTCAGCATGTCCAAAAAAGGTTATAGAGGTGCTGCCTGCATCAAAGGCTGTGATAGTTGCATGCCACTCAAAAGACAAAGGCGTTGATGTAAGGAAATATTGTCAGGTGGGCTGCATAGCCTGCGGAAAATGCGTTAAGACATGCCCATTCAATGCGCCGTCAGTTTCTAATAATCTCTCAAGGATTGATTTAAATAAATGCAGGGTCTGCGGTTTATGCGTGGGAAGCTGCCCCACAAATGCAATTGTAGAGTTTATCCCTAAAAGACCAAAGGCATTTGTTACAGACAAATGCATTGGATGCCAGATATGCATGAAGGTATGTCCTGTCAATGCAGCCGGCGGTGAGCCAAAGAAAATGCACTCTATAGACAAGGATAAGTGCATAGGCTGCGGGATATGCACTTCAAAGTGCCCTGTGCAGGCTATTGACGGGACATTCAATGCTGTAGAGGTTTTTGCAATTGCTGCAGCAAAAAAGAAAAAAGAAGCAGCCTAATTATCAGAAACATGTATTCTGTATTTGTTTAAAATGGAATCATCTGCTGGCTTTGTTTTAATAATAAACTTTGATCCGGATTGAAAAACTGTTACAGCAACCTTTGATAAGCTCTTAGCATCAGAATATCTTGCGCATATTGATGCCGCTAATTTTAAACCATCTTCATCTGATTCGCCGCAGACCATTGTTAAAGGGCTTCCGAATCCATCCACCCATAAAAGATAATCATCCTTTTCTGCCAACGACTGAATCATATTGTTTTCATTTTCATCTCTTCCTGCAATTATCTTGGATTTGTCAGAAACTCTGAAATGGCGTCCTATCCTCAGTAGATTAATGTCCTTTAATGAAGGGTTTGGATTGTAGTTAAGCAATTCTTTTAAACGGTATGAATATATCGGGTCTGTCAAAAGACATCCTCCTGCAGGTGCAGGGTATTCTGCCAAACCAAATTCCTCTGCCAATCTCATCTGCGGCTTTCTTGACCTGCCGTGAAAATTGCAGAGTTTTTCTCTATCTACAATACCAGTCTGCTCTGGAATGGTTGGTTTTAGGAGCTTTGCGCTCAGTGGTCTCAATACATAATCTTCAATGCCAGCCTCTCTGTCAATCTTTGGAAATGTGTCTCTTCTCTGGCTCATAGGTCTTTGTCCGAGGACTTCTCCAGTGATGATAAAATCAGCCCCTGTCATTTTCATGAATTCCTTTGCCTCTTTTAGCATCAATATTCTGCAGTCAATGCAAGGATTCATGTTTTTTCCGTGTCCGAATTTAGGATTTTTAACAATATCTATGAACTTGTCAGCAAGATGGCACAACTTTACCTCAAATCCGAACTTTTCAGAGGCTGCAAATGGATTTTTTGAGCAGGATGATCTATCCGAAATATCACAACCAAAGTGTGCAAGAAATGTGATTGCAGTAACATCTATCCCTTGCCTCATGGCGATAAGTATAGCAAGGGTGCTATCAAGCCCTCCTGAGTATAATGCTATAGCTTTTGGCATATTTTTGAATCAGGCCTTTTTGATGGACTCTATCAATCTTTCAGGTGTTACTACTGCTGTTCCGACCTCGCCTACAACTATTCCAGCAGCATGGTTGGCTATAACAGCAGCCTCATAGAGGGATGCTCCGGCAGACTGCGCAATGGTCATAGCTGCAATTACCGTATCTCCTGCGCCTGTAACATCAAAGACCTTTTTAGCTGCAGTGGGAATGTGTGTTGTCTTAATCTCTTGTTTTTTGTTTTTTTCAAAGAGACTCATGCCGTCTTCGCTTCTTGTAATAAGGACTGAGTTACATGAAAGCTTATTCAGCAGGGCATTTCCTGCCTTTAAAAGGCTACTGTCGTCCTTAATTTCCACACCAGAACCCTGCGATGCTTCCATGAGGTTAGGGGTGATTAGTGAAACATTTTTATAAAAATGAAAATGCCCCACCTTTGGGTCCACTGCCACAAAGATATCTTTCGGCTTTGCATATTTGACTATTGTCTCTATGAGGGATAAGGATATAACGCCTTTTTTATAATCAGAAATAATTACAGCATCATGTTCTTTGAGCGCATTTTTGATATAATTTGCAAGGTGTATAAGATTTTTCCCTTCAAGTCTTTTTTTGTCCTCTCTGTCAAATCTTACCACCTGCTGATTATGAGCAATAACCCTTGTTTTGACTGTTGTAGGCCTTTTATCTTCAATAACCCCATCTGTATTTATCTGTCTTTCTTTAAACAATTCCTTTATGATTCTTCCTGCTGCATCTTTTCCTATAATTCCTGCAACTGATGCATCACCGCCCAGCGATATGATATTATTTGCAACATTAGCGGCCCCGCCAAGAAGAAATGATTCGCTAACCACATCAACCACAGGCACAGGAGCCTCAGGAGAAATCCTGCTGACCCTTCCGTAAATATAGCGGTCTAAAATCAGATCTCCGATTATTAATATTTTTTTTCTTTTAAAAGAATTGATTATCTTTGAAAGGCTCATTATTGAAAAAATAACTTACAGTAGTCAGAAAAATCAAATCAGGGTTGACATTTTATGAGAAGATGGATTAATCTTTATAAGATTATGGAGCATTCAGCAATTCAGTTAATTCTTCAGGCAGGCTATGTAGTTAAGGCAGTTCTTGTTATTCTTCTTTTCTTTTCCGTTGTTTCATGGACGATAATATTCCACAAATGGCGTCATTTTAAAATTGCTAATAAAGAGACATCCGACTTTTCAAGGACATATGAGTCTACAAAAAATCCTAATGACCTTTTCTCTTTATCAAAGAAATTCAGCATAAGCCCTAATGCTAATCTATTTAGGGCTGTTTATTCAGAAAAGACTTATACAGATAAAGAAGAGCTTAAACGTATGTTAAGAAGATACAGCACATTAGAGGCCGAAAAGCTACAGAGACATCTCAATTTTTTGGCAACAACAGGTTCATCAACCCCCTATATAGGTCTTTTTGGAACAGTATGGGGAATAATGAATGCCTTTAGAGGAATCGGCTCTGCAGGTTCAGCATCCCTTGCAGTGGTTGCCCCCGGCATTGCAGAGGCGCTGATAGCCACAGCTATTGCCCTTGCGGCGGCTATTCCAGCAGTAATCACCTATAACTATTATTTAAGCAGGACAAACCATATGATAATAGCCATGGAAGATTTTTCGGAAGAACTGGTTGATTACATATTAAAGCATTAATAATGGCATTCAGACATCCCAAACATAGAACTATCCTTTCAGAAATAAATGTCGTCCCCCTTGTTGATGTAATGCTCGTTCTTTTGATCATCTTTATGGTCACTGCTCCTTTGCTCCAGCAGGGTATTGATGTAAATCTTCCAAAGGCAAAGGGAAAGGACTTGCCGCCAGAGGAAAGGGTTACCATTGTAGTTAAAAAAGGCGGAATGCTTTATATGAATGATAATTTCGTATCCATGAATGAGATGGTTAAAAAGCTTTCTTCTATCAGCAAGCTTAATCCAAATGTATTTCTCAAGGCAGATAAAGATGTCCCTTATGGATTAGTTGTGGAAGTGATGGGCGAAATAAAAGAGGCAGGGATAGAAAAGCTCGGGATGATTACTGAGCCGAAAATAACCCTTCCGTAATTCTTTGTGCCATGAAAACCATAGGCATCAATAGCGATTTTGCGTTTTCTCTTTTTTTACATGCCTTAATAATCGCTGCCACTTTAATTGTTGTGCGGCATTCAAACATGAGTAAGTCTCCTGTGCCGTATATCGTTACAATTGTTGACAGCGCAGCAGTCAGTAGTCAACCGTCAGCAGTAAGCAGTAAGCCTCCCGAGGCAGAGGTCCGGGATTCGAAGTCTCAAAATGTAAAACCTAAAGCTCAAAGCATGGATGCATCAACTAAACTAAAAGACATTTCAAAAAAGGATGAAATGGCAGTTAAAGAACGGATAGAGGCGCTTCAGGCCAAGAAAAGAATAGAAAAGATGGTATCTCTGAGAAAAATGGTTGATATAGACAAAATCAGCGATCAGCAGTCAGCAGTAAGCAGTAAGGGCACAAAAGCTTCCTCTCCTACATCAAAATCTCAAGGTCATATTGGCGGGGACTATTACTCTATGGTTGTAAACAGGATAAAAGAGCAGTGGATATATCCTGAAAGTATTGATAAAGACTTGCTGACAATCGTTATAATTAGGATAGCAAAAGACGGCGGCATAACAATTGACAATATCGAGAAAAGCTCAGGCAATCCGTTGTTTGACAGGTCGGTTTTAAGGGCAATAAACAAATCAAGCCCTCTGCCGCCACCGCCTCAGGAAATAGAAATCGGAGTGAGGTTCAGGCCATGAAAAGACAGAAAACAGAAGTCAAATGCAGTCCACTGTCCATAGTCCACAGTTCACAGTCGACAGGCCATAGTCTGTGGTCTATGGTCTGTCGACTATCGACTATAGTCTGTGTTCTGTTTTCTGTGTTCTGTTTTCTGATTCCGGCTTTTGCTGAAAAAGTCTACATTGACATAACATCTCCTGGTGTTAAAAAACTGCCAATTGCTATTCAAAGTTTTATTGGCGGAAGCGAAATATCCGATATCATTAAAGATGACCTAACTTTCACAGGGATATTTGACTGTATTGATGATGCAGCCCATATTGAGAAGCCTGAACAGCCATTTAATTCCAATAACTGGAAGGGGCTTGGAGCTGAGCTGGTTGTTAAAGGGAGAGTTGTAAAAGGAGCTGGATTAAGCATAATTATTTCTGCGTATGATGTCTCTGAAGCAAAAGAGGTATTTAAAAAAGAGTACTCAGGCTCTGTAGAAATGTTAAGACCAATTGCACATGCTATAGCCAATGACATCTATAAACTCCTCACAGGACAAACAGGCATGTTCAGGACAAAGATAGCATTTGTAGTGCCAGGGGGCAAAAGTCAGGGGGCGAAAGAAAGTGGAAATTCTGAGCTATACATCATGGACTGGGACGGTCATCGTATGCGTGGGCTTGGGATAACAGGGGGGATATTGTTGTCTCCTAAGTGGTCGCTTGACAGGACAAAACTAATTTATTCTGCTGAAAGAAACCGCAGTTGGGATATTTATATGCTTGATATGAATACTTCACAAGAAAAAAAAGTTGCGAGGCTTAATGGATTGAACATGGCAGGTAATTTTTTTCCAAACAATAAGGACTTTGTTTTTTCATCATCAAAGGACAATAAATCTAATATTTATATAGGAGATATAGTTAATGTGAAAGGATGGAAGATAATTTCTTCGCCATGGATAGATGTCTCGCCTGCTGTGTCTCCTGATGGAAACTATATATTATTTGTATCAAACAGGTCTGGAAGCCCTCAGATATATATTGCTGATAAAGATGGCAATGGAATAAGAAGGCTTACTTTTGAAGGCTCATACAATACATCTCCTGCATGGTCTCCAAAAGGAGACAGAATCGCATTTGTCAGAATGACAGGAGGAAAGAATCAAATATTTATCATGAAAACAGACGGCACAGGAGCAACACAGTTAACCGATAAAGGCAGCAATGAAGATCCATCTTTTTCGACTGATGGAAGATATATTGCTTTTACATCAGATAGAGACGGATCAAAGGGAATATTTTTAATGAGAGCTAATGGAGAAGAGCAAAAAAGAATAACTCCAAAAGGACTTAAGGCAATTAGTCCTAACTGGTCAGCATTTTAAAATAGCTATTATCCTTAAAAAATCATGAATTTTTATCCGAGAATTATTATTGCAGGAATTAAAGGAGGGAGTGGAAAAACTACACTTTCTCTTGGAATAATAACCACGCTGAGAATACAAAAAGGACTGAATGTTATCCCTTTTAAAAAAGGCCCTGATTTTATAGATGCAGGCTGGATGTCTGTTGCTGCAAAAAATCCATGCTATAATCTCGATCCCTTTCTTATCTCTAAGAAAAAAGCTCTCGACTCTTTTATTTCCCATTTCAGGGGCGATGTAGCAGTTATAGAGGGCAACAGGGGTTTATACGATGGAATGGATGTGGAAGGTTCATACAGCACTGCAGAGCTTGCAAAGCTTTTAAAATCGCCTGTGATACTCATAATTGACTGCACAAAAATGACAAGGACGGCCGCAGCAGTGGTGCTTGGCTGTATGAGTTTCGATAAAGATGTCAAAATAAAAGGAATTGTTCTGAATCAGATATCAGGAAGCAGGCACGAATCAGTGGTGCGTGCCTCTATCGAGAAATACTGTTCAATACCTGTCCTCGGTGCAGTGCCAAGATTGCAATCAGGGCAATTTCCTGAGCGGCATATGGGACTAACACCGTATCAGGAGCATCAGGACATAGAGAATGCAATTTCATTTGTCGAAGGGATGGCAGACAAATATCTAAATATCGACAGGATGCTCAGTATCGCAATGGAGGCAGAACCACTGAACGACTGTGATGCGTTATGCGTGATGTGTAATGAGTCAAGGAACAATATTGGTGATTTGTCTGCATATCACGCATCACCCACTACGCATCATGAAGTAAGGATCGGCATAATAAGGGACTCTGCCTTCCAGTTCTACTATCCAGAAAACATTGAAGAACTTGAGAAAAACGGAGCTGAAATCATAGAGATAAATGCTATTAAAGATGTATCACTGCCTGAAATTGATGCCCTTTATATTGGTGGCGGCTTCCCAGAAACGAATGCTATAAGGCTTGCAGAAAACGCAGGTTTCAGACATTCGATAAAAGAAGCTGCTGAAAAAGGACTCCCCATTTATGCAGAATGCGGGGGACTAATGTTTTTGGGCGACTTTATCGTAATTGACAATAAAAAATTTCCTATGGTCGGCATATTCCCTCTAAGCTTTGAGATGAAGAATAAGCCTCAAGCGCATGGATATACAATTGTTGAGGTTGAAAAGGAGAATCCTTTTTATCCTGTTGGAACAGTATTACATGGCCATGAGTTTCATTATTCATCTGTT
>JBBISP010000013.1:40274-58585 GCA_037441185.1 Nitrospirota bacterium
TTCAGTTTATGTATGCGATCCAACAGGCCGCAATGTTGGAGAGGCATACATGGAGGCTTTAGCAATAGCAAAGGGTGACTGGAATATATATGAACTTGGGGAAGACGAGGATTATGAGATTAAGGAAATGGGTTATAATTTGAAGAATCATATGCAAATACATTCTGCAGCTATGAGCGAGGCAAAAGGAAAGCTTATCTTTGTGAAACTGAGACGATATCGAGACTCTGACATTATGCAAAAAAAAGATAGCGCTGATACTCAAAAAAAGACGATTGCAATAAAAGGCGGACTAAAAAATAAGATCAAGGAGCTTTTGGATACGGAATCATATGATGAAATAGCAGATCTTGCAAAAACAGATAAAGGAGTTATAAGGCAGACAATCTCATTGGCATATGACAAGAAAGACGTAATGACATGGCGTGCTATTGAGGCAATAGGGTTTATAGCTAAAGCGCTTTCAGTGGAAAGAATTGATGTTGTCAGGGATACTATCAGAAGACTGTTGTGGTCAATGGGCGAGGAATCAGGCGGGATTGGATGGAGTTCAGCAGAGATGCTCGGCGAGATAATCAGAGCTAATCCTGATGAATTTATTGATATCATTCCAATACTCTGGTCATTCAGAGATGAAGAGATGTTCAGACCAGGGATACTATGGGCTATGGGCCGTATAGCTTTATGTAGACCTGATCTGGCTGGATTTATTCTTAAAGATTTGCAGGTGATGATAACAGACAAAAACCCGACTGTCAGGGGTTATGCTGCATGGTTTTTTGGAATTATAGGCGCAGGAGAATTTGTGGAAGATATTAAAAATTTGGCTGGTGATAATTCCTCAATAAACTTTTATCAGGATGGTAATCTGATAAAAAGAACAGTCGGAGAAATAGCAGAAGAGGCGATAAGCAGAATAAGAAACTAATAAGAATAATAAATATAATTATAATATCATTTTATTTGACCTATAACACAGGTCTGTATTATTTTCTTAAGCGCTTTTTGTTTGAACAAAAATCACTGTTAGTGTATAATCTATAATTCAAAACAAAGAAAGGAGGTAGCAAAATGGCAAATATTGACTTTGAAGGAAAACAGATTGAGGTTGATGAGGATGGTTATCTTGTAAATCTCGACGATTGGTCAAAGGGGCTTGGCGATATGATGGCTAAGAGTGACGGTCTTGAACTTACAGACTCTCATTGGGAAGTTATCAACTTCTTGAGGGATTACTACTCAAAGTATCAGATAGCGCCAATGATCAAGATCCTGGTAAAGGAAATTGCAAAGGTTATGGGTCCTGATAAGGGCAACACAAAGTACCTTTATGAGCTTTTCCCTGACGGACCTGCAAAACAGGCATGTAGATACGCAGGGCTTCCAAAGCCGACAGGCTGTGTATAGTTCCAATTAAAATTTTGAGGTGTGGCGCTTCTTCTAACCAATTAGAAGGAGCGCCATCCTTAGATAAAAACAATAAGTAAGAAGCAAGACTCTCTATTTTAAATCATTTAGGAGGGGCATCAAACAGAAAATGAATCTGTATGAACTCCTGTCAGAAAAAAAGATGGTTATCTTGAACAAGTGGTTTGATGCAGTGCTTAATAGCTACCATCAAGATACAGCCACTTTCCTTAAAAAACAAAAAGATCAATTTGCAAATCCTGTTGGCAGCGCTATTTGCAGTGGATTGAATTCTCTTTTTGACGAGATATTAGCCGGAGCAGATATAGATAAAATATCAAAATCTCTCAACGATATCATCAGAATAAAGGCGATTCAGGACTTTGCACCTTCTCAAGCTATTGCCTTTATTTTTTACCTGAAGATGATAGTTAGAGAGGAGATAAGCGGTGAGAATCAGACAAAAATTTTCGCTGATGAATTGTTTGCATTTGACCGTTTGCTGGATAATCTTATGTTATTGTCCTTTGACATATACATGAAATGTAGAGAGAAGATTTATGATATCAAGGCGAACGAACTCAGAAATATGACTTCTAAATTAGTGGAAAGGGCAAATAAAATATTTGAGGCTAAGTATCGGAAAACCGATTTAGAAAATGCAGACCTGCAAGGCAATTAAATAGAAAGAGGTGATTAAATGAGGATATTATTTCCATTTTTTGCAGTAATAACGCTTGTCTTGCTCGCCGCAGTCGGGGTGGGTGGAGCAAACCTGCGCTATTTTTTTGGAGTTGTTATTCCATATGCGGCTTTCTTTATCTTTATAATCGGGGTAATTTATCGTGTTGTGAAATGGGCTAAATCGCCTGTCCCATTTAGCATAGTAACAACATGCGGACAGCAGAAGACCCTTCCGTGGATTAGGCAGAATAAGCTCGAAAATCCATCAAGCACTGCTCATGTAATAGGCAGGATGCTGCTTGAGGCATTATTTTTCCGTTCATTATTTAGGAATGTGAAAGGCGAATTAAAAGATAGTTCAAGGCTTATTTATGGCTCTGACAAATGGCTCTGGCTGGCCGGGATTGTTTTTCATTATTCCTTTCTGATAGTTCTGCTGAGACATATAAGATTTTTTGCAGAGCCAGCGCCATTTTTTCTACCGATGCTTGAGGCTATTGACGGCTTTCTCGAAATAGGAGCGCCAAGGCTTTTCATGACAGGATTAGTCCTTATGGCTGCTGCAGCCTTCCTCTTTCTCAGAAGGCTTTATATTCCACAGGTGCGCTATATTTCCCTTCCGGCTGACTATTTCCCCCTCTTTCTTATTATAGGAATAGCTGCTACAGGTATATTAATGAGATATTTCTTTAAGACTGATATCGTTGGCATCAAGGAGCTCACTATGGGATTGGTAAGGTTTAATCCTGTCATTTCAGAAACTGTCGGTGTTGTATTCTATATTCATTTGATGCTTGTGAGCTCATTATTCGCATATTTTCCTTTCAGCAAGCTGGTGCATATGGGCGGAGTATTCCTCAGTCCAACCAGAAATCTACAGGGAAACAGCAGGGAGTTCAGGCATATAAATCCATGGAACTATCCTGTAAATGTTCATACATATGAAGAGTATGAAGAAGATTTTAGGGAAAAAATGAAAATGGCTGAAATACCGGTAGAAAAGGAGTAGAGATGGCAAAGTTTACTGCAAAACCACTTGATTTACTAAAAATTAATTTCAAACCTTCCAAAACAAACTGGATGGATACTCCGGCTGAAATAAGGGAGCATATGTACTGTCACCCTTCAAAGGCAAAGGATCTCGAGACTGTCGATTTTCCAAATATTCATGAATGGAAACCCACTGATGAAAACTGGAACCTTCCTGAAGACTGGAAAGAAACTGTTATAAACGGCATAAAGGAAAGGCTTCAGAAATACCGTTCCTTCCATATATTTATGGATATATGTGTAAGGTGCGGTGCTTGCGCTGACAAGTGCCATTTCTATCTCGGCACAGGAGACCCAAAGAATATGCCTGTTCTTAGAGCAGAATTATTGAGATCTGTGTACAGAAAATATTTTACGACCAGCGGAAAGATTTTCGGAAAGACAGCAGGGGCAAGAGAGCTGACAGAGGATGTATTGAAAGAACTATGGTATTACTTCTATCAGTGCACAGAATGCCGTCGTTGTTCTGTGTTCTGCCCTTACGGCATTGATACTGCTGAGATTACAATGATAGGCAGGGAACTTACAAATCTTTTAGGTCTTCAGCTTGGCTGGATTGCAGGGCCTGTAGCCAACTGTTACATGAAAGGCAATCATCTTGGTCTTGAGCCTCACACAATAAAGAGCAATATCGAGTTTATGCTCGATGATATAGAGACCATTACAGGCATAAGGATTAATCCAACATTTAACAGAAAGGGTGCAGAGATACTCTTTGTTACACCTTCGGGAGACCTTTTCGGTGTTCCTGGTGTCTATACAGCAATGGGGTATCTGATGCTTTTCCATGAACTCGGCCTTGATTATACATGGAGCACATACGCCTCTGAAGGCGGTAACTTTGGCTTTTTTACATCTAATGAAATGGCAAAAAGGCTTAACTCAAAGATATACGCAGAGGCTAAGAGACTTGGCGTTAAATGGATACTTGGAGGTGAATGCGGACATATGTGGAGGGTGTTACATCAGTATATGGATACATGGAACGGCCCTGCAGATTTCCTTGAAATGCCTAAATCACCTATAACAGGAACTGTGTTTGAGAATGCTAAGTCCACAAAAATGATCCATGTTATTGAGTTTGCCGCAGACCTTATAAAGCATGGTAAGCTCAAATTAGACAAAAGTAGAAATGATCATCTTAAGGTCACCTTTCATGACTCCTGTAATATTGCCCGAGGTATGGGTATGTTTGAGGAGCCAAGGTATATAATCAACAATGTCTGCAATCATTTCTATGAAATGCCAGAACACACAATCAGGGAAAAAACCTTCTGCTGCGGAAGCGGTACTGGATTAAATGCCTCAGAGAATATGGAATTGAGAATGAGGGGAGGCTTGCCAAGGGCAAATGCAGTTAAGTATGTTGCTGAGCAGCATGGCGTAAATCTGCTCGCAAATATCTGTGCAATAGACAGGGCAACCTTACAGGCTTCAATGGACTACTGGGTGCCTGGCACTGATGTTGCGGGAGTGCATGAACTTTTAGGCAATGCCCTGATAATGAGTGGAGAAAAGGAGCGCACAACTGATTTGCGCGGTGAACCACTTCCAGGAAAGGAGGGCGCTGAATAATGTACAATGGAGGCAAAATAATTGTTGGAATAATTGTTTTTGTATTGTTAGCTACTTTTCCCTTTTATAGTAATATCGGGAAGGTTAGTGCAAAGCCTGAGATTAAACTTGATACGCCGTTTATTCAACAGTTGCCCGAGAGTGAGAGGAAGTGTGTTGAATCAAAGGAATATATGAAGGCCGAACACATGGCGCTTCTGAATGAGTGGAGAGACTCTGCTATTAGGAACAGCAAAAGGGAATATATTAATTCAGAAGGAAAGATGTTTAGCATCAGCCTTCAGAATACCTGCATGAAATGCCACTCCAATAAAAAAGAGTTTTGTGATAAGTGCCACAATTATGCAGCAGTAAAGCCTTACTGCTGGACCTGTCATATCGAGCCAAAGGAGAAAGAGTTATGAGCATGAATAGAAGGCAATTTTTAAAAATAGCTGGACTTTCATCTTTAGGGATAGGAGCAGGATGGATATTGAGCAAGCCTGGAGATTTCTTGGAGGCTGCCCAATACTTACAGGCAGGTCAGACCCTTCAGGCAAAGCAGTGGGCAATGGTCATTGATACAAGAAAGTTCAAGACAGAAGAGGATTATAAAAAAGTGATTGATGCATGCCACCGCGCCCATAATGTCCCTGACTTTGGCAATCCTAAAGATGAGGTTAAATGGATATGGACTGATAAATTTAAGCATGCATTCCCTGGGCAGGAAAGTAATTATATGTTTGAATCCTTACAAAGTGTTCCATTTCTTCTGCTCTGCAATCATTGCGAAAATCCTCCCTGCGTAAGGGTATGTCCCACAAAGGCAACATTTAAAAGAAAAGACGGAATAACAATGCAGGACCTTCATCGCTGTATCGGATGCAGATACTGTATGGCAGGCTGTCCTTACGGCGCCAGAAGCTTTAATTACAGGGACCCAAGGCCGTTCATCAAAGAGCCAAACCCTGAATATCCAACAAGGATGATAGGTGTTGTTGAAAAGTGCACATTTTGCGATGAAAGGCTCGCGAAAGGCCTTATGCCTGCATGTGTAGATGCATCAAATGGCGCATTAATCTTTGGAGACATAAAAGACCCTGATTCTGATGTGAGGAAAATTCTTCAGACCAATTACACTATAAGGAGAAAGGCAGAACTCGGAACACAGCCAAGTGTTTATTATATCTTAGACATACCAACTTCTATATCTGGAGGTGACATCAATGGTTGAGAAGGCATTAGTAGGCAGCAAAAGATACTGGATGTGGATAATATCTTTGCTTGCAGTTATAGGGATAGGGTTTATTGCATACTTGCAGCAATTTAGCCAGGGTTTAGGCATAACTGGTCTTAGCAGGGATGTTTCATGGGGACTATACATAGGACAGTTTACATTTCTTGTTGGAGTGGCTGCCTCGGCTGTTATGCTTGTCATTCCATATTATCTTCATGACTATAAAAAGTACGGCAAGATAGTTATCTTAGGAGAATTTTTGGCTGTGTCTGCAGTTACCATGTGTATATTGTTTATATTCGTAGATATGGGACAACCAATGAGGATAATGAATGTAGTGCTGCATCCCACACCAGGCTCTGTAATGTTCTGGGATAGCGTTGTGCTTGGAGGATATTTGGCGCTCAATATAATAATAGGATGGGCAACCTTGCATGCTGATAAAAAAGGAGTAAAGCCTTCTTCGTGGATAAAGCCGCTGATATACCTTTCTATACCATGGGCAGTCAGCATTCATACTGTTACGGCCTTTCTTTATGCAGGGCTTCCCGGAAGATATTTCTGGATGAGCGCCCTGACCGCAGCGCACTTTCTGGCATCGGCGTTTGCTGCTGGCCCTGCGCTATTGATAATTTTAGCATTGCTTGTGAGGAGGTTTACAAAATTTGACCCCGGGACAGAACCTATTCAGGCATTGGCTAAAACAGTTACATATGCCATGATTGCAAATGTATTTTTTATTGGATTAAAGGTATTCAGCTCTTCTTACAGTCAGATTCCCGGATATACCTATCCACTGCAGTATCTTTATTTCGGACTGGATGGATATAATAAACTTGTGCCAATTATGTGGGTATCTAATATTCTGGCTATAATATCTATTTGCCTATTAATAATCCCTGCCCTGAGGAAAAATGAAAAAATCCTTGCGCTTGCATGCATCTCACTATTTGCATCACTGTGGATAGATAAGGGGTTTGGATTTATTATGGGCGGATATGTGCCTAATCCCTTTAAAGGGGTAACAGAATATTGGCCAACTGCGCCTGAAACGCTTATTTCAGC
Source organism: Nitrospirota bacterium (assembly GCA_037441185.1). GTDB lineage: Bacteria > Nitrospirota > Thermodesulfovibrionia > Thermodesulfovibrionales > Dissulfurispiraceae > JBBISP01. The sequence continues at coordinate 47,272 of JBBISP010000013.1, forward strand.
AGGGGTATGGGCAATAGGACTCCTTGTGCTTACGGTGCTTTATAAGATTGCAGTTGCTGTAAGAGAAGAAACCGCAGGCGTCGAATTAGAGCATTAACAGATATAAATTTTGTATAATACAAGAGATGTGCCATAAAGGGGGATTTAGAAAAAAAAGAGTCCCCCCTTTTTTATGAAATAAAAGGAGGTGATTGGAAGATGTATATTGTCACAGTGGATGCAGCAAAGTGCGAAGGATGCGAAGAGTGTGTCAATCAATGCCCGCAAGAAGTATTTAGAATGGTTGACGGAAAGTCTGATCCATATCAGTCTTCAGAGTGTGTTTTTTGTGAGACATGTCTGCAGGTCTGCGCACCCAGCGCAATTACGATAACTGAGATTTAATCTGTCAGATCTCAGCAAGCTGTAGCAAAAATTGATGAAACTGAAAAGAGGTTAAAAGCTTAAGCTTTTAACCTCTTTTGTTTTCTTTTATGATGAGAGAGCTATATTATGATTAGCTTTTCTTCAGGTAAAGTTCCCAGTAACCTTTATCTTCGACCTTTACCGATTCGAACTCATAACCCTGTTTTTCTGCAAATCTTGGAATTGAATCCTCTGCAGAGGCAGGAGCATCACAAAGTATCTTGAGGATAGCTCCGCTTGATAACTTTTCAATTGCTTTTTTTGTTAATACTAATGGATAAGGACAAACCCTTCCTAATACATCTAAAGTTTCTGCTGGTGTTTGAGATTTTAAATCTGCCATTTTTAAATCCTCCTTATATTTTTTAAAAGAACTGCAGGTGGTCTACAGATTCCATAACTTTGGCAATCTCACTATATGGTGCGATCCTGGCCTTTGTCTCTCCTCCTATATCTTCTGCATCCAGGATGAGAGCATCTTCTTTAATCCCGAACTTATCAATATCTTCTTTGCATATCAGAATATTAAGGTCAAGGAGAAGTCCATTTTTTATATGCTGTTCAAGGCTTGTTATCCCGTAATATTTTATTGCCTGATGATTTTTTAGACAATTCAGCACGCCGTCGCCAATAAAGCATACAACCGGCTCTACATTGTCTCCGTCTTCCAAATATATTTCAACTGTCTGACTTGCGATTGCATGTGTCATCGCAAGCCTTGATGCCTCTGTTTTATAGGGAAGAGATCTAATAATAAATCCTAATTTCTTTATAGCCATATTAATCACCTCCCATAAGAAGCACCCTGTCTGCGCTAAAGCAGCTTGCAAGGTACCAGTCCATGCTGCGCCTTCCCCAGCCTTCCATTGTGTCATCTTTGTGATAGCCTCTTGCCTCAGCGCATGCCTCGCATGCGACTGCCTTGAATTTGCCTGTTTCAAATAGTTCTGTGAGTGTTTTTGCAAGATATGAATAATCTTTGAAAGCCCTCTGCCCTTTTTTGGAGAGCATTGTTGCATTGCTTGATACCCAGAAATCCACCTCATGTCCCTTTTTTACGGCTGCTTCTGACAACTTCACTGCAAAATCGATAGAAAGAGAACCGACTAAAGACGAAAAGCAACCTACAGTTAATTTGCCCATGTTTGCCTCCTTTGTCTTTTTATAACCATACTATTTTTTCGTAATCATTAAATATAAGATCAACTACATCACTGTAAGTTACAGTTTTGACACGGCTGTCCAGATTTGCTGTGCTTAATCCCCTGCTCTCCATGTCTTCAACCAATACATAGAAGCTGGCAGACTTGTCGAAAATAGAAGATGCCTTGCCATTTTCATTGATTGTTGCATGATAGATACCATTGCCTACAAGAATAATGCCAAGCTTTTCAGCAGTTAATCTTTCAAGCACATCAGATCCTGTTCTGTAATCACTTACAAAAACACCAAGCTTCATTGTAACACCTCCTGTTGTTAATTTTTAGGTCTGCTATACAGACTGTTTTGTAATAACCCCTGCATTTGCATTTTTAAATAAATATTATGAGTATGACTTTATACCAGTTATAAGCTATACTTGTCAATAAAAAAATAGAAAAGACAGCAGATAGATATAGACATATTAACCAGTTTATAGAGAGCATTGAAGGAGATTTTTGGGACAAACAGGGAGACTTGTCAAGAATCTTGTGTCTGGGCATAGAATTTAGCATTAAAGGTTTGTAAGATGTCATACAATTTTTACTATCCTTGAAAAAAAGATAAATCATCTGATAGTATTAACAATGCCTGATAATAATATGAAGGCAAGCTTGCTGTTAAGGGTTATAGCCAAAACGCTTGATTTTATTATTATAGCAGCGGCGGCAAAAATTATGCCGCAGGTGGGATACATTGCCGGTCTTATTTACCTTCTTATAAGCGACGGGCTTTTTGACGGCAGGAGCATCGGCAAAAAAATATTGAAATTGAAGGTAATATCGCTGTCAGCCGACAGTTCAGCAGCATTCAGGGATTCCATACTAAGAAATATTACTATTGCAGCAGCGCTTTTGCTTTATAAAATTCCATTAGTAGGATGGTTTTTGCTCATAAGTATTCTTGCAGTAGAATTCCTTTTGATGATGGGCAATAAGGACGGCATGAGGCTCGGCGATGACATAGCAAATACAAAAGTGATTGAAGATAAAGCATTTGTTGGTTAAAACAACTAAGTAATCAGGAGGAAGTAAGTGTTTTTTCAGAAACTTTTAGGAATGTTTTCAAACGACCTTGCAATAGATCTCGGCACAGCAAACACCCTTGTTTATGTTCAAGGCAAGGGAATTATCTGCAACGAACCATCAGTAGTCGTCTTAAGACGTGACAATAAAAAACCTGTTGCAGTCGGAATAGAGGCAAAAGAGATGCTGGGGAAGACTCCTTCAAACATATTGCCCATAAGGCCTATGAAAGATGGAGTTATTGCAGATTTTGATGCAACTGAGGAGATGCTCAAATATTTCATAGCAAAGGCTCACAACAGAAAGAGCTTTGTCTCTCCGAGAGTAATCATCGGCGTTCCTTCAGGCATAACTCAGGTGGAGCAGCGTGCAGTCAAGGATGCTGCCAATGCATCAGGAGCAAGGGAGGTCTATCTCATAGAAGAGCCCATGGCTGCTGCAATTGGCGTTGGATTGCCTGTTGGCGAACCTTCCGGGAACATGGTAGTAGACATAGGCGGCGGGACAACTGATGTGGCTGTCATATCTATTGATGGGATAGTCTTCAGCAAGGCGTTGCGTGTTGGCGGCGATAGGATGGATGAGGCAATAATGGCATATATAAAACGCAAATACAATCTTATGATAGGTGAAAGAACCTCTGAATTGATAAAAATGAAAATAGGGTCAGCATATGAGACAGATAAGATCGTGCCTCCTATGGAAGTGAAAGGCAGGGATCTAATATCAGGAATCCCAAAGGCTATTAATATCACAGAAGAAGAGATAAGAGAAGCCCTGCAAGAAAGCGTAGGGCTTATACTGGATACCATTAAAGTCACCCTTGAGAATACTCCTCCTGAGCTTGCATCAGATATCATTGACAGGGGTATTGTATTGGCAGGAGGAGGCGCTTTGTTGAGGGGCCTCGACATATTGATAAGGGAACAAACAGGGGTGCCTGTTGTAGTGCCTGATGATCCTCTAACCGCTGTTGTAAGGGGGTGCGGTATGATGCTCAGCAAGCTTGAACTTCTAAGGAAAATAGCCATAGCTGCTAATTAATGTCAAAAGGCAAAAAGAGACTTATCATCCTGTTTCTGCTCTCTCTGACTGCCATTGTATTAGCTGCCTACCAGCATAAAAAATCATCAGTCAGCATTCAGCAGTCAAACTTCAGAAAAGCCTTGTCATATCCTTTTGACATTCTTAATAATCTCACCGCAACTATGAATACGACGCTTTATGAAGCGATAAATACATTTGAAGAGAACAAAAGACTAAAAAAAGAATTGACAGCGGCTCTTCTTGAAAATCAAAGGCATAGCGAAATTCTTCAAGAAAACAAGCGATTTAAAGAACTTCTTTCGCTAAAAGAATATACGCCAAATTATGTAGCAACAGCTAAGGTAATAGCAAAAGGCTATGACAGGCTGCTGCATACAATAGTTTTGGACAAAGGCAGAAATAGCGGCATAAAAAAGGATATGGCTGTCATAACAACAAGAGGTATTGTAGGGAAGATATATTCTGTAAGGGATGATTTTTCAGAGGTTTTGCTTTTAAGAGATCCTAACTTTTCAGTGGCGGTGAGGTTGCAGAGCAGCAGGCAGGAAGGAGTTGTATCCGGCACAGGTTATCAGTATTGCATTTTGAAATATATTCCGCCAGAAGAGGCCGTAGAAAAAAATGATATAGCAGTGACCTCCGGACTGGATGGCATCTTTCCTCCAGGATTGCCTGTTGGTATAGTAAGCAGCGTCAAAAAACAAGGAACCGCATTTTTCCAATATATACAGATTCAACCATTGCAGGCTGATACAAAAGTAGAAGAGGTGGTGATACTGGCTCACAGCCCATAGTTTGCAGGCAAAAAAAGCCCTATGAATTATAAACTATCAGCTATGAGCTACTGGTTATGCGCTACTTTAAGTGGATTTTTTTTAGCTTTCTGACATTTTTAATACAGACTCAGGGCTCATCTTTTTTTAATATATCACTGAATTTCACTGTTGTTTTTGTCTATTTTTTTGCGTTGAAAAACCTGCCTCGCCAGTCTAACACAAGCGGCTATTACAGCGGCACATCTGAAATTAAGTGTACTGCATTCGGCGCTGTTATTGGGCTATTGGAGGACATGTTGTCAGGGTCTATTATAGGAGCTGCTTTTTTCAGCAAAGGATTGATAGGTTTTCTCACTGTTGTTACATTTACAGGAATCTTTTTTAAATGGACTCCATTGCTTGGCTGCATCGCTATAATTATTTTTACTTTTTTTGATGGCATTATGGTTGCTATTTTTCGGATATTATTTTCCAATATTGACATAAATGCCATCGATGCCTTAAAAACTATTTTTATTCAGACCCTCATCAATATACCATTTGGTATAATATTTATGCCCAAAAATTTTCGTATGACAGGTATAGTAAAATAGCATGACATTAAAAAAAATAAAATTAAGCTCCTACATCATAATAGGAATTTTCGTTATGCTATGTTTTCGCCTCTGGCAGATGCAGATGCTGGAAGGGAACAGATACAAACAACTTTCCGAAAACAATAGGCTCAGAATAATAAAGACCACTGCGCCGCGAGGTATTATATACGACAGAAACGGCACTCAATTGGTGAAAAATATTCCCTTTTTCAGTGTTTCCATAACCACTGATAAATTTAAAGACATCGATTTTGATTCGCTTTCAGATCTCATTAGATTAAGTAAAACCGAGATTGAAGAAAAGTTAAAGGACAGCAGTCCCTTTGTCCCTATAAAACTCAAGCAGGGACTTGGTTTTGAAGAAATAGCCCGCATAGAGGCAAGGCGCTCTGATTTTCCTGGTCTCTTTATCGAGACAGAAATTGGCAGAGAATATCCTTTTGGCAATGTCGGTGCACACATCATCGGCTACCTCGGAAAGATAACCTCACAGCAAGCAAATAATTCTGAATTAAAACATCTCCTGCCAGACGCACTAATAGGGCAATGGGGAGTAGAGGCTCTGTTTGATGCTCAACTGAGAGGAACTCCAGGGCAAAGGATAATAGAGGTAGATGCGGTAGGAAGAGAATTGAGAATGATACAGGAAACGCCTTCTGTTAAAGGAGAGGATATAAGTCTTAGCATTGACATAAATATTCAAAAAGCAATTGAAGGCGCATTTGGCAATAAGGCCGGTGCCCTTGTGGCAATAAAGCCTGATTCAGGCGAAATACTTGCACTTGAAAGTCTGCCGTCCTTTGATCCTAATGTATTCTCAATCGGCATATCATCCAATAACTGGAAGTCTCTTATTGAGGATAAAAAGAAGCCCATGCTAAATAGGGCTATCCAAAGCCAGTATCCTCCAGGGTCTTTATTTAAGATAATAACAGCAGTAGCAGCTCTCGAAGAAGGTATTATAAATGCAAATGAGAAGGTTCGATGTACAGGCGGTATAAATTATGGGAAACGGAGATTCGGGTGCTGGAAAAAAGAAGGGCATGGAATGGTTGATATGCATAAAGCGCTGGTTGAGTCCTGTGATGTATATTTTTATGAAGTTGGAAGAAGACTTGGAATAGGCAAAATATATAAATATGCATCTGCCTTTGGCCTCGGAAACGAAACAGGGATAGAACTCATCCCTGTAAAGGAAAAAAAAGGATTAATCCCTAACACCGAATGGAAGAAAGAAAAGAAAAATCTTCCATGGTATCTCGGAGACACTTTTAATTCATCTATAGGTCAGGGATTTATTGCCTCAACTCCAATACAGATGGCTTTAATGACAGCAACATTTGTAAATGGAGGGAAGATATATAAGCCATCTTTAAAGAAGACCAATCAAACGGCATCAGGAATAATAAACTTGAAGCCAGAAACAATAAGAATTATAAAAGATGCGCTTTCAGGTGTTGTAAATGAATCAACCGGCACTGCGCAAGGAGCGAGGTCGCTAATGGTTGCCATAGGAGGTAAAACAGGAACATCTCAGGTTGTGGGAAAGGAAAAGGGCTTGACAGGCGAAAGATTTATGGATCATGCATGGTTTGTAGCATTTGCGCCTATTGATAATCCTGAAATAGCGCTTTCTGTTTTTGTGGAGCACGGCGGAAGCGGCGGAGCAGTTGCAGCGCCCATAGCAAAAAAAGCAATTGATGCGTATATAAAAAGCAAAGAGCAACAGAATAGCAGAGCAGTAGAGCATTAGTTATATTAAGGAATAAATTTTCCCTTTAATAAACTGCTGCGCTGTTGCTCTACTGCTCTAAGGACTATGCTTTATGTTTAAGATTGACAGAAGATTAATCAAAAATTTTGACTGGATAACCCTTCTAATGATTATAACCCTTTCTATTATAGGGATAATGACTATTTACAGCGCTACAAGACCGCCGCTCGGTATAGGAGAACATTCGCCCTTTTATCTAAAACAAATGCTTTGGTTAATGATAAGCATTGCAGCGCTGTTTGTCATTGTATTTTTTGACTATACATGGTTATACAGACTCTCGTATCTTTTTTATGGGTTAGGGCTTCTGCTTCTTTTAATCGTTCTTTTTGGCGGAAAGGCAAGCATGGGGGCGCAGAGATGGATTAGCTTAGGATTTTTATCATTTCAGCCTTCAGAATTTTTCAGGGTATTTTTTATAATTGCTTTTTCTTCCTATTTAACAAATATTGGCAGAAATTCTCTGGCTAAAATGTCTATAAAAAGCATATTAATATTTGCTATAGTCCCCTTAGTGCTATTGATTAAACAACCTGACCTTGGTACTGCTATTTTATTGATGTCTTTATTTGTAGTTCTGTCTATTTCAAAGGGGTTAAGCAAAAAGATTATTGCAGCAGCAGTAATAATAGGGCTTATTTCGATTCCATTTTTAGGGCATATATTATGGGAAGGACTTAAGGAGTATCAAAAAAATCGTATAATCGCCTTTATTGACCCTAATGTTGACCCTGCAGGCATAGGTTACCACATTAATCAATCCAAAATATCAATAGGGTCTGGCGGTTTTTTCGGCAAAGGCTACTTAGAGGGAACTCAGGGGCCATTAAGATTCTTGCCTGAAAAGCATACAGATTTCATATTCTCGATCTTTGCTGAGGAATGGGGCTTTGCAGGAAGCATAATGCTTCTTGCAATATATCTGGCGCTATTTTTAAGGGGACTGGGTACAGCAATGCTGGCAAAGGATGAATTCGGAAAATTGACGGCTATCGGAATAACAGCTATGTTTTTAGTATATTTTTGTGTAAATATCGGAATGACACTCGGCATGATGCCGGTAGTTGGAGTGCCGCTTCCGTTTATGAGTTATGGAGGCACAGCGCTTTTAAGCAATTTCATAGCAGCAGGAATCTTGATAAATATCAGGACAAGGAGATTTGAACTGTTTTATCCGTAAGTGCAAAAAAACAGGTGCGCTTTCGCATATTGTTGCAATTCTAAGCAGTATATATCGCTGTATAAAAGAAGGGCTTATGACATGGCCTTTGAAATATACTTTATTTTATTTAAAATAATATGTTATATTTCTCTTTTCCAGACTATCGGTGGATATTTTAAAAAGGGCTTGACAAAAAAAATATTCTCTGGTAAGCTTAACAGGTTTTCCGATAAATCGGAGTATTTAGAAAAAAAAGTTTGTTAAAGTTTTGGAGGAAAAGTGCCTACGATTGCACAACTGATTAAGAATGGCCGCAAAAAGATTGAAAAGAAGACGAAAAGTCCAGCCCTCAAAAATTGCCCACAGAAGAGGGGAGTCTGTACGAGGGTTTATACAACTACGCCCAAGAAGCCAAATTCTGCCTTAAGAAAGGTGGCAAGGATAAGGCTTACAAATGGCATGGAAGTTACTGCATATATTCCTGGTGTAGGTCATAATCTACAGGAACATTCGATAGTATTAATCAGAGGCGGCAAGGTAAAGGATCTTCCTGGGGTCAGATACCATATTCTTAGAGGAACTCTTGATTGCGCCGGAGTAGCAAACAGGAGACAGGGAAGGTCAAAATACGGAGCAAAAAGACCGAAATGATTAATCAGTTATTAGTTATTCGTTACTAACTAATAACGGGTAATGGAGCATAAAGATGGCAAGAAGAAGAGAAGCAGAAAAAAGAGAAGTATTAGCTGATCCAAAATATAACAGCAAATTGGTCAGCAGGTTTGTAAGTGTTATCTTAAGGGATGGCAAAAAGTCCACGGCTGAAAAGGTATTTTACGGCGCTCTTGATATTATCAAAGAAAAGACAGGCGCAGAACCATTGAAAGTATTTAAGGCAGCAGTGGAAAATGTAAAGCCGATACTTGAGGTAAAGCCGAGAAGGGTTGGCGGTGCAACATATCAGGTTCCAATGGAAGTAAAGCCGAACAGAAAGGTAGCCCTTGCATTAAGGTGGATTGTAAGCTATTCAAGGGGGCGTAAGGAAAAGACAATGCAGGAGAGGCTCGCCGGAGAACTTTTAGACGCATACAACAATACTGGCAGTTCTATAAAGAAAAAGGAAGATGTTCACAGAATGGCAGAAGCAAACAGGGCTTTTGCTCATTATAGATGGTAAGGAGTTTTAAGTTTCATGTCAAGATTCCCATTAGAAAAAACGAGAAATATTGGCATTATGGCTCATATAGACGCTGGTAAGACAACGACTACCGAGAGGATATTGTATTATACAGGCGTTACATATAAGATAGGCGAGGTCCATGAGGGCGCTGCTGTAATGGACTGGATGGTTCAGGAGCAGGAAAGGGGAATAACCATAACCTCTGCTGCAACTACATGCTCATGGAAAGATCATAAGATAAATATAATTGATACCCCTGGCCATGTTGATTTTACTATTGAGGTTGAACGTTCTCTGAGGGTTTTAGATGGAGCGGTCGCTGTATTTGATGGTGTTGCCGGTGTTGAGCCGCAGTCAGAAACCGTCTGGAGGCAGGCAAACAAGTATCGTGTTCCGAGGATAGCTTTTATAAATAAGATGGATAGGGTAGGCGCAGATTTCTTCATGGCTGTTAAAAGTATGGAAGAGAAGTTAGGCGCAAGGCCTGTTCCTATTCAGATACCAATAGGAAGCGAAGAAAGGTTAAGAGGTTCCATAGACCTTGTGACTATGAGGGCGTTCTTTTTTGATGATGAGACGCTTGGCGCAACATATGTTGAGGCTGATATACCTGAAGAGCATATTGTTAAGGCTAAGGAATATAGAGATAAATTATTGGAATTTGTTGCTGATATTGATGAAGACATAATGGATAAATATCTTTCTGGAGAGGAAGTGCCTGTAGATGCTATTAAGAGAGCGCTGCGTAAAGGTGCGATAGAAATGGCATTTACCCCTGTTATCTGCGGTTCTGCTTTCAAAAACAAGGGCGTTCAGTTGCTTCTCGATGCAGTAATGGATTATCTGCCTTCTCCATTGGAGAGGCCTCCTGTAATAGGAATAAGGCCTTTGGATGGCATAGAAGTCCAGAGAATAGCATCGGATGACGAGCCCTTTTCAGCCCTTGCTTTTAAGATAATGACAGACCCATTTGTCGGTCAGCTTGCATTTATCAGGGTATACTCCGGGATATTGAGCGCAGGGTCTTATATATATAATTCTACAAAGAATGCAAAAGAGAGAGTAGGCCGACTTCTAAAAATGCACGCAAATAAGAGAGAAGAAATAAAGGAAATAAGGGCAGGCGATATAGCAGCAGTTGTTGGATTAAAAAATACATTGACAGGAGATACACTTTGTGATGAAAACAACCCTATAATCCTTGAGTCTATAGAATTTCCTGAACCTGTAATAGCTGTTGCAATTGAGCCAAAGACAAAGGCTGATCAGGAAAAATTGTCCATGTCCCTTGCAAAATTAGCGCAGGAGGATCCGTCCTTCAAAGTATCTTTTGCTGAAGAAACAGGGCAAACTATAATATCAGGAATGGGAGAGCTGCATTTGGAAATAATTGTTGATAGATTGCTGAGGGAATTCAAGGTTAGCGCAAATGTCGGCAAGCCTCAGGTTGCGTATAGAGAGACTATAAAGGGTGAGGCAAAAAAAGTAGAAGGCAAATTTGTAAGGCAGTCTGGAGGCCGCGGGCAATACGGGCATGTAGTGATAGATGTAGAGCCATTAGAAAGAGGAAAGGGTTTTGAATTTGTCAATAAAATAGTGGGCGGCGCTATTCCAAAGGAGTATATCGCAGCCGTTGAAAAAGGAATAAAAGAGGCGATGGAAGGCGGTGTTCTTGCTGGCTATCCTGTCGTAGATGTGAGGACAACTCTTTTTGATGGCTCTTATCATGAGGTTGACTCATCTGAGATGGCATTTAAGATAGCAGGCTCTATGGCATTTAAAGAAGGCGCAAAAAAAGCAAGGCTTACACTCCTTGAACCTATAATGAGCGTAGAGGTTATTACACCTGAAGAATATATGGGGGATGTTATAGGGGATATTAATTCGAGGCGCGGCAAGATTCAGTCCATGGAAAAAAGAGCAAATGCTCAGGTAATAAAGGCCTTAGTGCCTCTCTCTGAAATGTTCGGATACGCTACTGACCTGAGGTCAAAGACACAGGGCAGAGCGACATATACAATGCAGTTTTCTCACAGTGAAGATGTTCCAAAAAATATAATGGAAGAAATTGTCGCAAAGGTTAAGGGAGAATAATAAGGAGGGATTATGGCAAAGGCAAAATTTGAGAGAGTAAAGCCTCATGTCAATG
>JBBISP010000014.1:0-55760 GCA_037441185.1 Nitrospirota bacterium
ATTTGACGATTCAGTTAATATTGCAGATAATCCCCTAATAAAGAATCTCGACAACAGAGGTGGTGAAAAGGTCTATATAGATATTAGTATCTAATACCTTCTTAGTCATAGACCTTTTTAATTTTTAATCCTTTGGTTTTTTCAAAGAATTTTTTAATCTCCAAATTGCCTGCAATAGAATCAATCGCAATTTTTACAGCTTCTGTGCTGTCTTTGATATTAAAAGCCTTTTTGATCATGTCAACGCTTTTCTTTTTAACCTCCAACTGTTCTTTTTGTTTTAAATCAGTATATCATAAAATTACAAGAGTATATATCTTTCCTATACAAATTCCCGAAAAATCCCCTCACAGTCCGCCCATCGCTCAACTGCAGCGCCCTCTCGCATGTCATCCATATCTCTGTCTTCTCAATTTTCATTAAATACTGATAATCAGCATGAGTTCATATTTTTAATCTGCTTGAGATCGCTATTAGCCTTTTTAAACCATAGTTTCACAACTGACAGCTTCTCATCGTGCATATATAACCTTCCCGTGATGAAATGCTTCATATAATATTGTTCCAGCTATATCTTTCAGCTTATTAGCTTCTTCCTTTGTAAATGCAAAGATATCCAGTGCAAAATTTCTCTTTGGGAAAAGCCTGCTCAAAAAAAGATTTCTTTTGTGGGGATTTAAATCAGAATCCCATATTACGACCATGTCTATGTCACTTTCTTCTGTTGCTTCGCCTCTTGCACAAGAACCGAATAGTATGATTTTCTCAGGCGAGATAGCTTTTACAATCGTTTTTTTTTATTTCTTCAATCTTTTCTTCATCAATCATTTTTCAATACCTGTCTCTGAAATATTTTAAAGTTTATCAGATTCTCCACATATCCACAAATTTGCGGGTTATTTTTTATACAAATTCCCGAAAAAACCCCTTACAGTCTGCTGGTAAGGCGAGGCTCTCCATAAAGCAATACAGCCTGCCCCCCCCCCGATAATCATATAGGGTATTCTGTGGTTTTTTTAAACGATGCTCCTATTTTTGCGAGAATTTCTTCAAACATGAATTAAGCACTGCTGCTATTTTTATATCAACCTCTATGCCTTCCAATGGTTTCTTGGATGCCAGCACTTCAAGTCTAATCCCTTCATTCCAGAGAGACTCAAATATATGCATAGCAGAGCTGAACGGGAGACTGCCCTCTCTTTTTATAACTGTATTCTCTATTTTTTAAGAAGCTGAGCATTTTTTATCATATTTTAATCAAACAATTAGCAAAAAGCATTTTCAATATAATAAGTTTTTTAATCTCCGATTCTGAAAAAATCTCTTTAATAATTCAGCAGACTTATCCTCCATTACCCCTAAAACTATATTAACCTGATGATTTAATCTATTGTCTGAAAGAATTTGATAGAGACTTTGAACAGCGCCGCCTTTTATATCACTGCATCCATAGACAAGCCTGCCAAGTCGGGCATTAACCATAGCGCCTGCGCACATTATACATGGCTCTTTTGTAACATAGAGAGTTGCATTATTCAACCTCCAGTTTTTAATCTTCTCAGCGCCTTTTCGTAATGCGATTATCTCTGCATGTGCCGTAGGGTCAAATTCCGCTTCTCGTGTGTTATGCGCCTGAGATACTACCTTATCGTTTACAACGAGAATTGCTCCAACAGGCACTTCGCCCTCTTTAAGGGCATCTTCTGCTTCCTTCAAGGCAAGTTTCATGAAATAAATATGATCGTTCACAGGCTCTCTATTTTGTAACAGTCATGTCCTACTATTCATCTATCTCTATTTCCGACAACTCCACGCCATTTCCAGATTTTATTATAACCGAATCACTTCCACAACATGGACATTGGAAGATAAAATCTTCATCTACTCCAAACTCTCTATCACAAGCCTTACAGTATCCTGTTGTTGGTATTTCCTCTATTATCAGGGATGCTTCGCCTGCAATACTTCCCATCTTTAACATATCAAAAGCAAAAATTAAGGCCTCGATTGATGCTGTCGAGGCCTTTCCAACATTTACTTTTATGTTTTTTATCAAACTAAAACCATTGCTTTTACATTCATGGATTGCAGTTTCAAGCAGGCTTTCAGCAATAAAAACTTCATGCATAACTCTTAAAGGTTAATCCTTTATTTATGCACTTCCTGCTCATAAGCCTCTTTGCCTGCTTCAATCGCTGCTGATATGGCTGATTTTTTTTCTTCAAAAATATCCTTGCCTTTTTCTATTGTTGATATAGCCTTTTCTTTTGCGTGACTCACATAATCAGATGCCTTTCCCTTAGCCTCATTAGTAAGCTCTCTAATCTTTCTCCTCGTTTCTGCTCCGGACTGCGGCGCCAAAAGAAAAGCCAGCCCTGCGCCCACCATTCCTCCCAAAAGAAATGACAATAATACAGATCCCGAACTAAAACCGCTTTCTTCGTGTCTCATTTTAATCCTCCTTTTTTTGCTTAAGCAATAAGCTACTTAGCGCTAAGTTCTTTAATCAAAACATTCAAGGCTGCTCTAACGCCAGCCTTTATCCCCAAAATCCTTAAGGATGCCCCTTCTTTTAGCTCATTCACAATATTGCTGATGATTTTCAGATTTGTTGTTATTTCATTCATTGCACCAGTAAAATTCCTGACATTTTCGGTTACAGTCCTCATATCATCGCTCACATTTCTTATGCTTTTCAGGCTCTGTTCCGCCTCCTGAAGAACTAGTTTTATTCGTTCCTCAGTCCTAATCAAAAACCCATTAAATGTTTTTGCTGCTTTTCTTATCTCAATAGAGGCATAAACAATAAAACCAACGACAACTAAAAAGCCGATTACACCCACAGATACGCCCAGACTCATAATTATTATCCATGATTGGTCCATCTCGCCTCCTTTATTTCAAGAGTATATCATAATATTATGACTATCCTACCTTGACAACCAAAAAGCAAACAGCAAAGTATCAAAAATTGAATTTATATATTCAAATTTTAACATTTCTTGAAAGAAAATCAACAAAATTATATTTCACTTTTTATTTTTATCATCCTATATACATGCCATAGTCTTTGAATCACAGTCGCATGGGTAAGTAAAGCCAATATTATAATTATCGCAAACAGCCATTCTGTTATACAGCCAAGGGCTAAAAGCACCACCCTCTCCGGCCTTTCCATCAGCCCTATATTACACTCAATATCAATGCCCTCAGCCCTTGCCCTGACATAACTTATCAACAATGCTCCAACAAGACTGAGAACTGCCAATACAACTCCTGCCAGATTATTTTTATCAAAGAAATACCATGCCACAGCTATAAAAATAAATGAATCCGAGTACCTGTCAAGTGTTGAATCAAGGAGCGCCCCAAATTTAGTGCTTTTGCCATTTGTGCGGGCAACAATGCCGTCAAGCATATCAAAAAAACCGCCAAGAAGTATTAGAAGACCTCCAGAAAGCAGACTAAATGGTATGCTTAAAGCAGCCAGAACAGTAATCAGAAATCCAGTTATAGTGAGGATATTCGGGCTTATTGATATTCGTTTTGCTATTGGTGTAAAAGGCTTGTCAAGAAAATGTCCAAGCTTTGCGCTTATCACCTATTGCTCCCTTTTGCCAGCTATAAATTCTTCTACCATTTCCCTTGCTTCTTCGTCTGTATACTGCATCTTTGGATGTTTCATAAAATAAGCAGAAGGAGAAATCAGCGCTCCGCCTATACCTCTGTCCTTTGCGATCTTGCAGCATCTTATGGCATCTATCACGACTCCAGCACTGTTAGGAGAGTCTTCAACCGATAACCTCAGCTCAAGGTGCATTGGCATATTCCCAAAACCGCGACCCTCTATTCTTAAAAAGCAGACCTTGTTATCATTCATCCATGGCACATAATCTGAAGGGCCAATATGTATATCGTCATTTTTAAGTTGATGCGTAACCTGCGACTGCACAGCCTCTGTCTTTGATATTTTTTTTGTTTTAAGCCTGCTATGATTGAGCATATTAAGGAAATCTGTATTTCCGCCAACATTCAACTGATATGTATGCTTTATTTTCACTCCTCTGTCCATAAACAGCTTTGTAAGCATCCTGTGTATTATAGTTGCTCCTATCTGGGATTTGATGTCATCGCCAATTATAGGTATGCCCTTTTCTTCAAATCTTCTTACCCACACATCATCTGATGCGATAAAGACAGGTATGCAGTTAATAAATGCAACCCCTGCCTCAAGACATGCACTTGCATAATACTTGGTCGCATTTTCTGACCCAACAGGAAGATAATTGATAAGCATGTCAGCCCCGCTTTCTTTCAAAACCTTTACTATATTGCAAGGGTTGTCATTGGATGGGATAAACCTTCTGTCATCAGGATAATCAGCCATATGAGGCGATATTCCGTCAAAAACCTCTCCCATCTGGACTTTTACAGGATAATCAGGAATCTCGGGGAAAAACACCTTTGTGCAATTCGGTTTTGCAAATATAGCATCTTTCAGCGGCTTGTTTATTTTTCTATCATCTACATCAAAGGCAGCCACAACCTCTATATCTTGAGGTAAATATCCTCCAATGTTATGGTGCATCAAACCAAGTGTTATATCAGGATTGTCAGCTTTTAACGACTTGTAATATTCTATCCCCTGAATCAGAGAACTTGCACAATTGCCGACCCCGGCAATTGCAATCCGTATTTCGCCCATACCCTGTCTCCTCAAATTTCAGATTTTAACTTCGAACTTTCAAAAAATTGATAACTATAAACAGACTTTATAAATTAACTCGCATTCTTCTGTCAACACCCTATTCCTCAAAAATCACTTTTCCCATATCCCTTATGTCATAGCCGCCAAGTGATTCAACTGCAGTCTTGAATTCTTTATCATTTTTAATAATATCTAACACGATCCGTATTATTTCAGTATCTATAAATTCTTGAGGTATTGCCAGATCATAACGTTCAGAAACAACAGGGATAAAATCAAGTCCAAGAGCAACAGCAGAAGAATAAACAGCCAGTCCAGTATCTGCAAGTCCTGTAAGCACAGCAGATGCAACGGCCATGTGTGTATATTCCTCTCTATCGTATCCTTTGACCAAGTAAGGATTAATTCCCAGTTCCCTCAAATGTTTATCAAGAAGAAGCCTAGTTCCTGAGCCACCCTGTCTGTTAGTAAAAATCACATCGTCTCTTATAAGGTCTTGAAAGCCATTTATATTTTTTGGATTGCCTCTTTTTACCAAAAGCCCTTGCTGTCTGCAAACAAGATTCACAAGCACAATTTTTTTGTCTGGAAACAATCTCTTTATAAATGGAATATTGTATTCTCCTGACTGTTCATCCAAAAGGTGAGTTCCTGCAAAATGCGCCTCTCCTTTTTTTAATGCTATCAAACCTCCCATTGATCCCACATGGGCTGATGAGAGAGAAAATTTAGGATGATTTTTTTTTATGGTATTTGCAAGGATATCTAATGTATTGTCATGACTGCCAATACACACAATGGTATTTTTAATCTCAATTTTATCCCTCATTAGTTTTACTGAAACTTCAGTCCCTGCCTGTAAGCCTTCTGAGTTCATCGGAATTTTTACAATGCCGTCTGCCCTCACAAGTGACATAAGCAATCCTGCTCCCCTGCCAACAGGAGTAGCAATATATCTATTATTGACAACCCCAACTTTTACTCTGATAAATTCATCCACTCCCAATGGAGATGCTATATGCCTTGAAATTAATGCCTTTATTGTTTCATCTTCTTCCTTTGCAATGCCCAAAAGTCTTGAAATAAGAGGTTTAACAAACAACTGAAATGTTAGGTATGCAGAGACAGGGTACCCAGGAATGCCGAATACAGGCTTATTGTTTACAATGCCGATAATAAGCGGCTTGCCTGGTTTTATGGAGATGCCGTTTACAATCACTTCACCAAGCTCTTTTATTGCTGATAATGTATAATCCTCAGACCCTCTTCCTGAGCCTGCATTTATCAAAACAATGTCTGATATTTTTGAAGCCTCTTTTAATGTCTTTTTTATCTCTTCCAAATCATCTCTGACAATATTGAATCTTATAGCCTCTGCGCCTGATTCCACTATAAGTCCTGAAAGGACTGCAGAGTTGTGCTCAATTATTTCAGGCGGCTGAGGATGCCTATTCTTTATCACCTCAGGCTCTATAATCTCTGTACCAGTTGGAATTATTGCAACCTTTGGCCTTTTTCTAACAGATATATCTACATGGCCGCTTGCAAGCATTGCTCCTATATCTATTGGTCTTACTTTGTGATTCTTTGGGATTATCATCTCAGTTGCAACAATATCTTCTCCGATTGTCCTCACATGCTGATATGGAGTAACAGGCTGATAAATTTCGATATATTCTTCCTTTGACTGCTGACTGATTATATTCACATCTTCAATCATAATCACCGCATTAAATCCTTCAGGCATGGGTTCTCCTGTGTCCACATAAACAGCATCATATCCTATTTTTAATAAACATGGCGCTGTCTCTGATGCAGTAAATGTATCTGTAAATTTCACAGCATAACCGTCCATTGCAGCAGAATGATAAAATGGCGATGAATAGCGCGCAAATATTGGTTCTGCAGTAATTCTTTCGAGGGAATCCACAGTTCTGACAATTTCAGAGGAAAGGCAATAAAGTTTCATAGAATCAAGCCGATTATTTAAAAGTCCTGCTGCTTCTTCAAAGGTAAGGATATCGAGAAATATCTGTTTCATAGATTAAATTTATGATCTTTAAAATTTAGACATACAGTATTTTTTTGTTTCCTTGCTCTATAAACCCTATCTGGTATGCATCAAAGCCGCTGGTTTTTAAAGCATCAATAACAATCTCTGAACTTTTTTTATCTATCACAATAATATACCCTATGCCCATATTAAATGTTTTCTTCATATCTTCATCAGGAACATTACCCAGAGCTTTAATAAGGTTGAATATCGGAGGGATAGGCCATGAGTCTTTATAAATTGTAGCCGTTAGTCCATCTTTAATAATTCTCGGCAGATTGCCTACAATGCCACCACCTGTGATATGAGCCATTCCATGAATATCTGCTTTATCTCTTAAGACATTAAGCGCCTTTACATAAATCTTTGTGGGCTTAAGAAGTTCTTCTCCAATAGTGCAACTAATTTCAGGCATGTATGTATTAATGTCCAATTTAGCAGCATCAAAAAACACCTTTCGTGCAAGTGAATAGCCATTGCTATGCAAACCGCTGGATGCTATGCCTATAATGGCATCTCCTTGCCTTATCTTTGAGCCGTCAACGATTTTATCTTTATCCACAACACCGACTGCAAACCCAGCGAGATCGTATTCATCCTCATCATAAAATCCAGGCATCTCTGCTGTTTCACCACCAATCAATGCGCATCCAGACTCTCTACAGCCTTCAGCTATGCCTTTTATAACCTCAGCCGACTTTTCAGACTTAAGTTTCCCTGTGGCAAAGTAATCGAGAAAAAATAGAGGCTCTGCTCCGAGTGTAAGAATATCATTAACACACATTGCCACAAGGTCGATCCCGACAGTGTCATGTTTATCCATCATAAATGCTATTTTTAATTTTGTTCCAACTCCGTCTGTTCCGCTAACGAGAACAGGCTCTTTGTATTTTTTTATGTCAAGCTTAAACAATGCGCCAAATGAGCCTATGTCAGTCATCACCTCTGGTCTGAAAGTCTTTTTAGCCATAGGTGCGATCAGGCTCACAAACCTGTCGCCTTCATCAATATCAACGCCGGCTTTTTTATAAGTTAATTCTTCCATATTACCTCATGATTCAAATCCGGCACGTAGAATAAAGGACACCATCGACCTCTTTTTCGATGATTGCAGTAAGTTTGTGTATCATGCTGCCTCCCTCCATGTTAAGTTTTTAATATTAGACATCCAGAATCAATTGTTAATCCTCTTTATTAATGATTCTTAAACTATTTTCATACTAATATCAACAGCCATTGCAGAGTGCGTCAATGCGCCGATGGATATTATATCAACTCCTGCTTCTGCAATGCTCCTGATATTTTCTAAATTCACATTTCCAGATGCCTCAAGGATAACCTTTCCCTTTGCAATTTTTACAGCCTCTTTCATGTCAGCAATAGACATGTTGTCAAGCATAATTACATCTGCTCCTGCATTCAGCGCCTCTTTTATTTCATCAATATTTTTTACTTCAACTTCTACCTTTAAGAGATGTTGTCCTTTTTTGGCAAGCTCTACAGCCTTTTTTACACTGCCTGCAATTTTTATATGATTATCTTTTATAAGAATTCCATCATAAAGTCCAAATCTGTGATTAATTCCGCCTCCAATTCTTACGCCATATTTTTCCATAAAACGCATTCCAGGGGTCGTCTTTCTCGTATCAGCAATTTTTGAATGCAATCCTTTAAGTTTATTGGCATAACTATTTGTTAATGCAGCAATACCGCTTACCCGCTGCAGCATATTTAAAGCAATTCTTTCACCAAAAAGAAGCCCCCTTGCATTGCCAGAAACCTCTGCTATAATATCGCCCTTTTTTACGACTGCCCCTTCCTCAAAAAATATCTTTATATTAATAGACGGATCAACGGCAGCAAATACCTCTTTAACAAAAGGCATTCCGGCAAGAATAAACTCTTCTTTCGCAATAATTTTTGCCTTTGCTTTACTGTCTTCAGGAACAATTAGAAGTGATGTTATATCTGCATGTCCAACATCTTCCTGAATGGCAATACAAATTGTTTCTTTTAACAGCCAATTCATATTTATAATAAACTATCCCCGCTTTCTAAAAATTGAAAACAATCCAAAGATTCCTCCTGCAACAGCGCCAAGTGCAAGAGCGGAGCGCCAATCAAGAAGAGTAGTTACATTGCCCTTTATATTTTGCCCTATCATAATTATTGATGTGCTGTTATTGGAAGCTATTTCTTTTGCAGCAATAATGCCGGCTGCGCTCTTATTAAGAACCGCATTTTCTGCAGAAACAGCAACAGGGGTAAAGGAAAAATTTAGATCTGTGGAGTTTCCTGTTGTCATGATTGCTATGCTTTGGTTTAAAGAAAGGGTTTCACCCCTAATCATAACAGCAGCTCCTTGCGTAACTTCAACACGCTCCCCATCAATACTCAATGCGCCAACCTGCTGCAGTTCTATATGTCCTCCCTCAACTGATCTGACAGTGCTCTGTCTGATATCCATGAACTCTGCTTCAACCATATCAAGATTTTTATTTTCTATCTCTACTGTTTCTTTTTCCATGTCTTATCCTCCTTTTTAGTGAATAATATTAGCTAAAGCCTAAGACCTATTCACTATTTACTTGTTTCAAAAGTTTTATATTCTCCTCTATCTTGCCTATTCTATGAATAAGGTTGTCAAACTTTGCCTTCTCTTTTTGAACTATGGCATCTGGGGCGTTTTTTAGAAAATCTTCATTAGAAAGTTTTTTATTCAGAACTGCTATGGCATCGTCAATCTTCGTCTTCTCTTTCTGAAGCCTGTCTATTTCAGATTTTATATCCAGCAGCCCCTCTATAGGAATATATATTTCCATTTTTTCTTTTACAGAGACAGCAGAGCCTTTTGCCCTCTTAACATCAGCGCCGATATTTATCTCTTTACAGCGCGTTAATTTTATTATAGCAGGCAGACTGTCTTTAAGAATTTTTTCTACCTCATTAGATAGAGTTCTTATGTCAGCTTTAATTTCAAGCGAAGGTGAAATATTTAACTCGCCCCTTATGCTTCTGATTCCAGCAACTGCATTTATCACATAGTTCATCTCCGCATCTGCATCGGAATATTTAGGAAGTCCTTCAGGATAAGGGGATACCATAATGCTTTCGCTGTTTTTAAATACAGTATTCCACAGTTCTTCAGTAACATAAGGCATAAATGGATGCAGCAGCCTGATCGTTTTTTCAAGAATAAAAAATAGACATTTTATGACCTCATTTTTTTCATTATCACTTCCCTGATAAATAACAGGCTTTGTAAGCTCTATATACCAATCGCAAAACTCATGCCAGACAAACTGGTATATGTTGTTGGCAGCATCGTTAAATCTATAATTTGTAAGATTTCTGTTTACCTCTTCGACAGTAATGGCAAGCCTGTTAAGTATCCATTTCTCTGGTAGGGTTGAAGGCTTCGGAGGTTCTGATAGTTCACTAAAGGATGCCACATCTGGATGCTGAATATTAATAATATACTTTGCAGCGTTCCATAATTTATTTATAAAATGTCTGTACCCCTCTACCCTATCCTCAGAAAATCTTACATCCCTTCCCTGTGCAGCAAAGGCTGCAAGTGTAAATCTGAAGGCATCTGCTCCGTACTTTTCTATCATCACAAGAGGGTCTATAACATTGCCTTTTGATTTGCTCATCTTATGGCCTTTTGAGTCGCGTACAAGGGCATGGATATAAACATCTCTAAAAGGAACATCATTCATGAATTTCAGTCCCATCATAATCATTCTGGCAACCCAGAAAAAAAGAATATCAAAGCCCGTAACAAGAACACTCGTCGGATAGAATGTCTTTAAGTCCTCGGTATCGTCCGGCCATCCGAGTGTCGAAAAAGGCCATAATGCTGATGAAAACCATGTGTCAAGCACATCAGGGTCTCGGATTATGTTTTTGCTTCCGCACTCAGGGCATTCAGTCGGATCTTGTCTCTGAGAAATTTTAAGAGGCATGCCATCCTCTCCTTTGCATTCAAGACAATACCAGACAGGTATCTGATGCCCCCACCATATCTGACGCGATATGCACCAGTCCTTTATATCCTTCATCCATGCAAAAAAGTTGTTTTCCCACTGTTCGGGAATAAGCCTTATTTTTTTGTCCTCAACCGCCTTTATCGCTTCTTTGGCAAGGGATTCTATTTTTACATACCACTGTATGGTTTGCATCGGCTCTATTATGGTTTTACATCTGTAACAATGGCCTACAGAATGAAGATGTTTTTTGTCTCCTTGCAGCAATCCAAGTTCATTCAAATCCTCTATCACTTTTTTTCTGCACTGGTATCTATCAAGACCCTTGTATCTTTGGCCAGCCTCAGCAGACATGCTTCCATCTTTTGCAATTACACTGATTGCCTCAAGTTCGTGGCGCTTGCCTATGGCCTCATCATTAAAATCATGAGCAGGCGTCACTTTTACTGCGCCGGTTCCAAAGGCAAGGTCAACTGATAGATCTGCAATTACAGGTATTTTCCTTCCTGTCAATGGCAAATCAAGATTCTTGCCAATAAAATTCTTATACCTTTCATCCTCTGGGTGAACTGCCACAGCCATATCTCCGAGCATTGTCTCAGGTCTTGTAGTTGCAACAACGATAAAGTCCTGAGTTTGAACCTCTGAGTTCGAAGTTAATGGATATTTAATGTAATACAATTTACCCTCTATCTCTTCATACTCCACTTCAATGTCAGACAGAGCTGTGTGGCATCGTGGACACCAGTTGATTAAACGGCTATCTCTGTAAACCAATCTTTCTTCAAAAAGCCTTACAAAGACCTCTCTAACAGCCTTTGACAACCCTTCATCCAGAGTGAATCTCTCTCTTGACCAATCACATGATGCGCCAAGCTTCTTAAGCTGGTGTATTATCCTGCTGCCGTATTCTGCCTTCCATGTCCATATCTTTTCGATAAATGCTTCTCTGCCCAGTTTGTGCCTGTCTATGCCTTCTTTAGAAATTTCCCTCTCGACCACATTTTGAGTAGCAATGCCGGCATGATCTGTTCCTGGAAGCCACAATACTTTATGTCCTGACATTCTTTTCCATCTTGAGATAATATCCTGAATCGTGACATTAAGGGCATGTCCCATATGGAGGGAGCCTGTAACATTAGGCGGTGGTATGACTATACAAAAAGGAGACTTAGCGGCATTTAGATCGGGCTTAAAATACCCATTATTTTCCCAAATAGAATACCACTTATCTTCTATATCTTCAGGGCTGTAGCTCTTTTTTAGTTCAATCATAGTTTGACTGGGTTAGAGATTAGGCTTTTCTATATTATTAAATTTCTGCGGTGATCTTTTCTATCTCTTTCTTAATTATTGCCTCGGCAACCTCTGGAACAATCTTTTTAATCGCAGCGTCAATTTCACCCCTTAAAGGCTCAAGCAGGTCTTTCATCAATATCCTCGCAGCATTGTCAATAACATCAAGCGCTATATTTGGCACTGCTGTTTCAACAGAACCCTTAATTATTGAAGATATGTGAGGCAATATATCAGTATTTACCATATTTGAAATTTTTTCATCTATCGTCTTTTTTATTAACTCCAAGATCTCTTCTTTTGAGGGCAATTCCATTTCTGTTAATATTCTTTCTTCTTTAACCTCACTCTTTTCAACTCTTAACTTATCTTCGCCTTTGAATGCCTCAATAAGCTCTTCTTCAAATTCCTTTGCCCTTGATATCCCTTGAGGAAAAGCAATCTCTGCCTCAAACTCTTCGTCCGCCGATGCCTGTTCTTTAATATTATCATCAGCAACTGCAATTTCCTCTTCCCAGCCCGTTCCTAACTCACTAATTTTATCTTTCCATGATAACTTAGCATCAGCAATCAAGGACTTTACCTTGCTGATCAACTCCTGAGCCTCAAAGGGTTTAACAATAAAATCGTCGGCAAAAACTGCTTTTGCATGCTCTTCGTTAAATGCTTCAAAAGCGCCTGCAAGAAGAATTACAGGGATATGAGCAGTAGCCTTGTTATTTTTAATCTTTTCACAAAGCTGATAGCCGTTTAATTTTGGCATCCCGATATCTGCAAGAACAATATTAGGGTTAAAAGATTCAAGAGCCTGCAGAGCTTGCTCTCCGTCATTAACTGCCCTGATTTCAAAGTTTTCAGGTGTCAGAACAAGCTCAATCACCATCTGAATAGTCGGGCTGTCATCTGCCAACAAAAGCTTATTAGACATATTTACACCTTTTTTAGTTCTTTTTGCAGCTTGATATTACAACAAGAAATAATCAAAATACAAATACTGATCCATTAGACTTTCTTTACTTTTGCTTGCTTCTGTAATCTTCTATAGCCTTTCTCAACGCATCAGCGCCCAGATTTGAACAGTGCATCTTCTGCGGCGGAAGGCCCCCAAGTTCCTGCGCAACCGCTTCTTTCGAAATGCTCAAAGCCTCCTCAAGGGTTTTGCCTTTTACCATCTCAGTAATCATGCTGCTTACAGCAATAGCAGCTCCGCAGCCAAATGTTTTAAATTTTGCGTCTACTATTTTATCATTTTCAACTTTTATAAATATCTGCATAGCGTCTCCGCATGTCGGATTGCCTTCCATTCCTATGCCGTCAGCATCAGGAATTTCTCCTACATTCCTCGGATTCGTGAAGTGATCCATAACTTTTGGCGAATACATAATTTGACCTCCCGCTTTAATTATTGATTATCGATTTTCATCCTGTATAACATTTTTCGCTTTCCCCAGCCTCGCCCCATCCCTTTGTAAAAGGCGACATCTCCCTCAGCCTGTTAATCACTTGCGGAAACTCGCTGATAAAGTAATCAATATCTTCATCTGAATTATCAATTCCAAGGCTAAAAACAATAGAACCCTGAGCCAGAGCAGACGAAATACCCAAAGAAAGCAGTACAGGCGATGATTTAAGCGCTTTTGAAGAACAGGCAGAACCGCTTGCAGCGTATATGCCTTTCATCGAAGACATTAAAAGCATCGCCTCTCCTTCGATAAATTCGACAACAAAACTTGCATGGTGAGGAAGCCTGTTTTCAGGATGCCCTGTAAGGTATACGTTGGGGATTTTAAGCATGCCTTCTATTATCTTATCCCGCAGTTTTTTACAGTGATCCATTCTCTTATTTAATTCTTTTTTTGCAAGTTCTGCAGCCTTGCCCATTCCCACTATAGCAGGAACATTTTCTGTGCCGGCTCGTCTGCCGCCTTCCTGAATGCCCCCATAAATAAGAGGAACTATTCTTAATCCTTCCCTTACATAGAGGGCTGCCGCTCCCTTTGGCCCATAAAACTGGTGCGCTGCCATACTCAGAAGGTCAACTTCAAGCTCCTTCACATCAACAGAAATATTTCCTGTTGTTGCCACAGCATCTGTGTGAAATATTATATTTCTTTCTTTTGCCACTGCTGCTATCTCTTTTATCGGCTCTATAGAACCAATCTCGCTGCTTGCATTAGTTACGGATATAAGTATAGTCTCCTTTGTAATGGATTTTTTTACTGTATCAGGGTCAATAAGTCCGTATTTGTCAACAGGCAGATATGTGACTACAAAACCATTTTTTTCTAAAAACCTCGCTGAATTCAATATAGAATGATGTTCCACCTTTGATACAATCAAATGCCTGCCCTGATTTTGTTTTGCAAGCGCTATTCCCCTGAGGGCAAAATTATTTGTCTCAGCGCCGCTTGATGTGAAGACTATCGTAGAAGGCTTAGCATTAATCAAAGAAGCGACTGCTGACCGTGCATTCTCTATGGCATCCCGAGCCCTTATTCCAAGATCATATACGCTTAGAGGATTTCCAAATTCTTCCTTAAAATAAGGCATCATTGCATCAAGGACTTCTGGATGTAATGGATTAGTTGCAACATGGTCAAAAAAACATTTTCTCATATATACTCCTTTTCAGTTTTCAGCTTTTTTCCTCACATAAAATTTATAATAATCCTCGTCCTCATCCATTCCTATAAACTCATTTCCTGTTTTTTCACACCATTGAGGGATATCTTCAAGCGCGCCGTCATAATCTGTAAGTATCTCAAGCACCTGTCCCTCTTCAATATTTTTTATCATCTCATCGAGCTTAAGAAGATGCATAGGACACATCATATAAACAATATCAGCAGTTACATCAGCCTTTATATCATGAACAAATTTCACCTGAAAATACCCCTAATTTGTCATTCCCGTGTAAACGGGAATCCAGAGTGTCAGCGTTCTGGATTCCTGCTTCCGCAGGAATGCCATTTTCATCCCCTTTTGTGAGCCAAAGGCTAATGTGTGTTTCATAACAAGTATTGCGGTGTACAGCTTCAATAGCGCCATAGCCTTTGACTTTTTGATACTTTAAGCCTTTGATTTTGTCGCTCTGACACTTTGGCCGGCTGGCACTTCCAAAAGGTCTCCCGTCAGAAGATTCTTAAGGGTTATCGTATTTAAAAAGGCGCTTATCTGCTCCCCAAGCACCTTCCATAATAAATGTGTGACACAGTTGTCAACTCTTACACATCCCTCCGATGGGTCAAGACACGAAGTGATGGCAACAGGGCCTTCAAGCTCATTTAATATAGCTGCAATACTTATCTCCTGCGGATTCTTATTTAGGACATAGCCGCCGCCAGGCCCTTTTTTGCTAATAATTAAGTCTGACTTCCTGAGTTTATTAAGTATCTGCTCAAGATAAGCCATAGAGACATTCTGTTTTTCAGAAATCTCTTTTATAGTTACAGGTTCTGGATAACCCTTTGCTATCTCAAACATAGCTCTAACGCCATACTGCCCTTTTGTTGACAACCTTAGCATACTTTTTATGGTATAAAAACCTACTAATTTTGTCAAGTATTTTCATACTTGTTTAAAATAAACTTCTGCAGAACCAACAAAGAAGATATAGGCAGATTATTTTTGACACTAATAACTATTTAGGTTCTTTTAATTCACGAATCTTGTTCAGGGTGTCCTTATAATTTTCATTCAAAGGGCTTAGATCCAACGCCTTCAATGCAAGCCTCTCTGCCTCTTGGAGATTCTCCTTTTTTACATAGTAAAGCCATGCAAGATTATTATAGGCATCGGCAAGATTTGGCTGTTTTTTTATTGCCTTTTTATAATACCTCTCTGCCTCATTAAAATCCTCTTTTTGCATATAAACATTGCCAAGATAAAGATATGCTGTGGGAAGTTTTTTTGAGGCCTTTTTGAATTCCTCAATGGCATTGTCAAATTTTCCCTGTCTCTCATATGCAACTCCCAGATTTATATGCTCTTCTGGAGACAGAGGATCATCTAAAATGATAATGCGCGGCAGAGAACAAGAAGTAATGAATAACAAATAACATGTAAAAAGTAACAAATAAATCTTTTTAAAACTCGCAGCCCTCAATTCTCAATTCTCAACTCGTTAGTATTTACTTTTTTACGAGCAATGTCCAATAATTTGCCTTTTGCCATATACTAAGAAATTTCTTTTTCTCTATAAAAAGATTCTCTGTTCTATCAGAATTAACAATAACACCCTCATCATTATACCCAATAACTACCATAAAATGGTTTGCCTGATACGCAGAAAAAAAACCGTAATCGACAAGAACAATCAGAGGATTTCCCTGATTAATCTTTGATTTTAGATCATCCCAATTTCCTCTGTATTGCAATGAATGAAGTCCTTTCTTATTGGCATAAATCATCATCTCTACATTAAGCGTTCCCTTCGCAGATCCGCTGTATATATCCTTTGCTATATCATCCGGCACTACATTTACTCCCCAGTAATTCAAAACGCCTGCAAGGGCTGCAGGGCCGCATTGATAATCTTTTTGAGGATAAAAAGGCACTTTTTCTATTAGGATTGGTTTCGAATTTGGCTGAACAGAAACTGTAGAGCATGAACAAATAAAAAATAGTATAAATACAGATAGACTTAAGGCTACAGGCGATAAGTAACTATATGAGATATTTAGTCCATCATCTATATTTTGCTTATTGCCCATAGCCGTTTAGTTTTTTTTAAGAACTACTTGGTTACTATAACCTTATGCCCTGTCAATTGCAGTATTATAATAACGAGTATCACTATCACAAGAAGGGCTATAACCACGCCGAGGCCGTCGCCGCCAACCTTCAGTTCATCCAGTTGAAGCGCAAGCTGATGTATTTGCTGATCGCTGAGTTGTTCAACTTTATTATTAATTTCTTCATGACTAAAGCCTAACTTTTGGAGTCTCTCCCTAACCATCTTTGTCTCAAGGACCTTTTGTATCTTGTCCAAATCTGCAGCCCTGTCAAACCCTGACAACACAACCGTTTCTGACGGAGCAAAACCAGCCTCAACCCTTGGAGCAATTCCAATAATGAACATCGCAAACACAAGATACATTGCAACTGCCTTCATAAAAGGATTCTTAAACATTGATGCCACCTCCTTTCTATTTGATTTTTCATCTTAGCTGCTATAATTATAAACCTTTTTCGCCATATTTCCAAGAGATGTTAATATTTCATAAGGGATTGTATTTGCCATAAGCGCAAGTTCATCCGCATCAATATATTCATTACCCTGTCTCCCAATAATTACGACTTCATCCCCTTCCTCCACTTGTTCTAAATCTGTCAAATCAATCATCGATAAATCCATGCAGACGCGGCCTACTATAGGGACTCTTCTGCCCCTCACCAATACCTCAGCATTATTTGAAAATCTCCTGCTAAAACCATCGGCATAGCCAAGCCTCATAACACCTATAAGGCTGTCGCGTTTTGTGATAAATGTCCGGCCGTAGCTTATGGGAGTGCCTGTTGGAAGTCTCCTTATTGTTAATATTTTTGTTTTAATAGTCATGGCAGGAATAAGTTGAGAGTTTGGAATTTGGAGTTCAGGGTTTGAATCCTTAACCTTTGACTTCTGTAGAGATGAATATCCATACAGCATTAATCCAGGTCTTACTGCATTAAAATGAGATTCAGGTAGTGTCATAACAGCAGCGGTGTTGGCTATATGAAAAAGCCTTATATTTAAGTCATTGTTGAGCAATTCTCTTGTCACAGCATTAAATCGCTCGATCTGTATCATGGCAAATGCGGCATCTGCTAAGTCAGCCTCAGAAAAATGGCTCATTAGACCATCTATATTTATGCCCTTTAAGTTCGCTATTTCCAATACATCTTTAGCAGCATTGTTTGTTAAACCGAGCCTTCCCATACCTGTGTCTATCTTTATATGCACATTGATATTCTTGCTATTTTTTTCAGCTGCTTTTGATAAAACAAGAGCTGTCTTTTTATCACTGATTACAGGGGTGAGATTATATTTGACAATATCTTCAATATCAGGGTCAAAAAGAACAAGAATCGGAATATTAATGCTCGAATCTCTTAGTTCCTTTGCCTCTTCTGTAAAGGCTACTGCGAGATACTCAACTCCTTCCTTAACCAGCCTTTTGGAAATCTCAACAGAGCCGTGACCATAAGCATTTGCTTTGACAATGGCTATGACAGGACGATTATTGATAAGTTTTTTTATTACCTTGAGATTACCGACAATAGCGTTCAGGTTTATTTCTGCAATAGCGCCTCGAAATCCCAAATTTAAACCCCTGACTCCTTCTTAGCCTCTGTATTTTCCTCTACAGATGGTTTTTTAGGGGTTACATCGATCTCGTCAGGCTCAGATACCCCTTTCTTGAAGCTCTTTATTGCTTTGCCGATGCCGCCTGCAAGTTCCGGCAGTCTCTTTGCACCAAAAAGAATCAGAACTATTGCAAGTATAATTATTAACTCTGTCATCCCAATCCCACCAATCATAAACTACCTCCTCTTTGGCTCATAGCTCATAGTTCATAGCTCATAGTTTTTTACTATGAGCCATCAGCCATGAGCCATAAGTATTCTTTCATAGTCTTCTATTGTATTTATATTGAAAAATGACCTGCAATCAGGGTCTATTGTCATTATATCAGACTCATCAATAAAATAAGTGTTAATTTCACTTAACAACCGCTTCATAGATGTCTTATCATTCCGCACACAGCGTTCAAAATATGGCAAAACAGTCTTGCAATATATGCCCAATAAAGGCTGTGGTTTTCCATTACAGATGGGTATCGTGGCATCAACAGATTTAGACCTTGATATTTCATCATGTTTTTTGCAGATAAACACAATTAGATCTTTTTTCAGAAATGGCATATCACAAGCAATGACAAAAGCGCACTCACTTTTTGTATTTATTAATGCCGAATATATGCCTGACATCGGCCCCCGGGAAGGCAGGACATCACCAACCATCTGTGCGCCAAGATAAAAATAGACATCAGGAATATTGGCGCTGATAAATACTTCGTCAAACAGTTCTTTCAATAAAAAAAGATTTTTCTCAATAATTGTTGACTTGCCGAGTTTTATAAAACCTTTTAAAAACGGAAATCTAATATTTTCACCGCCTGCTAAAACAACTCCAGAAATCAGCTCTATCTTCACTTCACTATAACTCCGGCATATCCAACAACGCGTTCATAATCGCCGCTGACATCGCCTGAAGTAGCATATTTTACAAGTTTTGCCTCCTTGGCTCCTAATGCCTTTGCAGCATAAAGCATTATAGTTGCGGGCATAAAACCGCACATAGAAATGCCCTTCTTCTGAATTATATTATATAACCCCTCTGGATTTAAATTAATAGCCTCATTGATGGCAAGACTGTCAAGTCTTCTGGCAATATCATCAGGCTCATAATGGCTCATGTCAGAGCTTGCCACAATAACTACATCATATTTGGTCTCTTTTACAGCATCTGCTATAGCCTCTGCAATTTCCCTGCAATCCTGTAAAGAAGCTCTCATCACAGATATTGGAACAATCTTAACACTTGTAGAAAAATAAGCAATAAAAGGTAATTGAACCTCAAGGGAGTGCTCAAAAATATGCGCCTGCATATCCTCTGACATATAAGATGATTTCTGCAGTATCTTTTTGCTGAGTTCTTCATCAATGTGAAAAGTCCCTGTTGGCATCTCCCACTCTCCTGAAACCATCAGGGATGCATTTGCTCCAAATCCTGTATGATTTGGACCTATAAGGATAAATGTCTTGGGAAATTGTATTGAGGAATATACAGCGCCTGCAACATGTCCTGAATACATCAATCCTGCATGTGGAGATATAATTCCAATAACCTTCTCTTTTTCTGCGCATTCAATAATATATTGCTGCACCTGATTTTTTAGTCTTGATGCAGAGCCATAATAAAATTGTCCTGCTACTGCCGGCGCCCTCTTCATCAATAGACTTCCTCTTCTGATTCATATGATACATTTGCAAAATCAACAAACCTTGTGTTTTCTGCAAGATATGTGAGATTAACGATGCCGGTAGGTCCATTTCTCTGCTTTGCTATAATAATCTCTGCTTTGCCTTTATTTGCTGGATTGTTCTTATTGTAAATCTCATCCCTGTAAAGAAATATAATTACATCAGCATCCTGCTCAATAGCCCCTGATTCTCTGAGGTCTGCAAGTCCGGGCTTTCTATCACCTCTCTGTTCCACTGCCCTGTTCAACTGGCTGAGAGCAATGACAGGGACCTTTAATTCTTTTGCAAGGGCCTTTAAAGCCCTTGATATTTCCGAAATCTCCTGCTCCCTCCTCTCAAAATTACCTCTGCTCCTCATAAGCTGAAGATAATCAACCACAACAAGGCTCAACCCGCCGCGCTCCATTTTCAACCTTCTCGCCTTTGCCCTAACTTCAAGCACTGTGATAGCAGAAGAATCATCTAGAAATATTGGAGCATCAGCAAGCCTTCCGGCAGCCTTTGTAAGCTTAGGCCAATCCTGTTTACTTATAAAACCCTTCCTTACATGCGAGGCATTAACCATGCTTTCAGCGCACAGCATTCTCATTGCCAGTTGTTCTTTTGACATTTCAAGACTAAATACAGCCACAGGCTCTTTCAAGTCAATGCCTACATGCTGTACTATGTTAAGGGCAAGTGCCGTCTTACCCATGCCCGGTCTGCCCCCGATAATTATTAAATCTCCGGACTGAAATCCTGATGTCATTTCATCAATATCTTTAAAACCTGACGGAACACCAGTAACGGCCTCTTTTTTACCGTAGAGATTTTCTATCATCTTAAAAGTGTCATTAAGAACATTCTTAAGGCTCGTAAATGAGGTCTTCGTTCTTTTATCAGCAATATCAAATATCACTTTCTCCGCATAATCAACCATTTCATCCGCATCAAGGCTGTCTTCATAAACTCTTGAAGTAATGTGAGTGGCTGTTTGTATTAATGCCCTCAATAATGACTTTTCCCTGACTATTTTTGCGTGATACCTTATGTTTGCAGATGTAGGAATTGTGTTTGCAAGATATGAAAGATAAGAAATGCCGCCAACTGCTTCCAACTCATCATTCCTTTTCAGGTGTTCATTGAGGGTTACGATGTCTATAGGCTCATTCTTCTCAAAAAGCCCGCACATAGCATTATATAAACGTCTGTGGCTCTCCTTGTAAAAATCATCAGCGCTTAGAATTTCAATGGCCTTTGGCATGGCTTCGTTATCAAATATAATAGCTCCTAAAACAGACTGTTCCGCTTCTATATTCTGGGGAGGCAGTTTGTCAGTCATATCTTTTGAGACTAAATCAACCTCTCTCAATGTTGCCTCCAAGCAGATAAATTTTGAATCTTGAATCTTGAGTTTTGAATCTTGTTTTCCATTACTCCTTCTCTATTTGTAAATTTAATTGCGCCAAAACATCAGAATGAATCTTCACATTAACCGTATAACTTCCAAGCCTCCTTATAGGTTCATCCATCACAATCTTTTTTCTATCAATGTCTATGCCTTCTTTTTTGAGCGCATCAGCAATATCCATTGCAGTAACAGAACCGAAAAGCTTATCCTCTTCCCCTGCTTTTGCCTTTATTGTTACAGTTGTGCTTGAAATCTTGGATGCAATATTCTCTGCAGAGTTTTTTGCCTTCTTTGCAATTTCTTGTATCTTTCTCTTTTCATGCTCTAAAGTCTTGATGTTTTTTGTGTTTGCCTCAACAGCAAGGCCTTTTGGTATTAAAAAATTTCTCGCATAGCCGTCCTTAACCTGCACCATATCTCCTATACGGCCTAAATCCTTAACATCCTCCTTAAGAATAATCTGCATATAAAACCCTCCTTTTATTAGCCTTATTGTTTTTTATAAATTAGTATAACAATTGCAGTCAAAAATATTAAACTAACCTCTGCCTTACTACTTCATACACGCATATTGAGGCAGCCATAGCAACATTTAAGCTCTCTGCTTTGCCTACAATAGGAATTTTAATCAAACCCCTTGCCATTTTTAACGCTTCTTTACTGACTCCATGAGCCTCATTTCCAAATACAATCGCCACAGGCTTCTTTAAATCATATTCATAAATGGACATCTGTGCATGCACATCTGCAGCATATAATATAATATTTTTAAAGTTTAGATAATCCAAAAAAGCCGCCATCTCAGTATAAACAATTGGAATATTAAAAATGCTTCCTGCTGTGGCCCTTATTGTCTTTTGCATAAAGACATCACATGTACCATGAAGGATTATTACTGCATCTGCGCCTGCAGCATCTGACGCCCTTATAATCGTGCCAAGG
This sequence comes from Nitrospirota bacterium, assembly GCA_037441185.1. Classification (GTDB taxonomy): domain Bacteria; phylum Nitrospirota; class Thermodesulfovibrionia; order Thermodesulfovibrionales; family Dissulfurispiraceae; genus JBBISP01. The sequence continues at coordinate 22,407 of JBBISP010000014.1, forward strand.
TTTCCTGGGTCCTGAATTTCATCACAGATGACAAGAAATGGATTGCCTTTAAATTTAATTTCATTTAATTCGATTGCTTTATACGATACAACAGATGCAATTCCCTGCGGTGTTTCAGTGTCAGCAAGCCTTGATAAGACATTCTCTGACACCTTTACAAAAAAATCTCCTGACTCTTGCCCCTTAATTCTTGATTCTATTTTTCTTAAAATCTTCTGATTTTCGCTTTTATTAAAAAACTTTTCTGTAAAAAATACCCGTTTTATTTTTACATCCGCTGATGCTATTGCCATTTCCAGCAGATGAGCGCCATCTATCAGAAACGCCTCCTGCTTGTATCTGGCGTGTTTCTTCTTTATTTTTAATGCCTCTTTTATGATTTGATTTTCAAGGCTTGCTATATTTATGTATCTCATTTCATTTCATTATTAATCAAAACAATTTATTTATGCACAATTTGTCTACAACTGGATTTTAGAGCAGCATTGGATTTTAGACCTAATTAAACGTTTAAGCTTTCTTGAAAGAATATCTGCTATTCTTAATGGCTCTGGTATCCTGTATTTAGAAACGCATTTCATCACAATTTCTACAGATGAATCAATATCAATCATATGCCCCGGTGATATAAAAACAGGTTTCACATTGCTCCTTGTCCTTAATACTGCACCAACTCTAATCTCTTTGAAATAAAGATATGTCCAACTTCTCTCTATTATATCAGGATCCTTAAATTCCCCTATAAGCCTTGATTTTGCACACCCAATAGTAGGAATATCCAGAATTACACCGATATGGGATGCGATACCAATACCTTTTGGGTGCGCTATACCCTGACCGTCAAAAAGTATCACATCGGGCTTTATATTTAATCTTTTGACAGCATTTACAATAGCATGCCCCTCCCTGAAGGACAGCATTCCCGGTATGTAGGGAAACCGTATTTTTTCGATAGAAGAGGCATCATGCAGGTGTTTCAACTCCGGATATTCATAGAGGGTGGCAACCGCTACAATTTTATCGCCGGCAAATGCAGCATCAACCCCAGCGATTATTTCTGGCGTCTTTTTCAGAGGTATAATCTTCACCCTCTTTCTCAGGGGATCCTGAATTTTCTTTGCCTCTGAAATGTCATCCGGCCATAATTTTCTTATCATCAAATAATTATAAAACACACTCCATCAATTTAGGATATAATTGCCTTATGAAAATACCTGGCCCAAGTTACAGTATAACTCTAAGAATAGAAGTGATCAATAAACCGGGGATGTTCGGCAAGGTTGCAACTGCCATCGGGAATGTGGGGGGAGACATAGACGCTGTCGATATCGTCAGTGTTGGCAAAGGCGTAATAATCAGGGACATCACTGTAAATGCAAGGGACGAGGCCCACGAGAAACAAATAGTTGAAAGCGCAAAGAAAGTAGAAGGGGCAAAAGTCATCCATGTCTCTGATATGACATTCCTCATGCATCATGGAGGCAAGATAGAGATACACAACAAGGTTCCTGTAAGAAATAGAAACGATCTTTCTATGGTCTATACACCAGGTGTTGCAAGGGTCTGCACTGCAATACATCATAATAAGGAAAAAGCCTATAGGTTCACAATAAAGAAAAATTTCGTTGCCATTATTACAGATGGCAGTGCTGTCCTCGGCCTTGGCAATATAGGTCCTGATGCAGCAATGCCAGTAATGGAAGGCAAGGCAATGCTTTTCAAGGAATTTGCTGATATTGATGCATTCCCATTAGCCCTATCAACGCAGGATACGGAAGAAATAATAAAGGTTGTTAAATACATCTCACCTGCATTTGGTGGAATTAATCTTGAGGATATATCTGCGCCGAGATGTTTTGAAATAGAGGAGAGGCTTAAGAGAGAGCTTGATATTCCTGTATTTCACGATGACCAGCACGGCACGGCAATAGTGATACTCGCTGCCCTTATAAACTCAGTAAAAGTTGTTGGAAAGGAATGGGAGAATTTAAAAGTCGTTATATCAGGCGCAGGCGCCGCAGGTACGGCAACTTGTAAGATGCTTATTAAAAGCAGTATTAAAGACATTGTTATATGTGACCGTGCAGGTGCAATTTATAAAGGCAGGAAAGAGCATATGAATCCAATAAAAAAATGGCTTTCCGAGAATACAAATCCAAAAATTATAAAGGGAAGTCTTTCAGATGTTATGACTGACACAGATGTATTTATAGGAGTATCAGCGCCAAATCTCATAACAGTCGATAACATAAAAAAGATGTCCAAAGATCCCATAATATTTGCCCTTGCAAATCCTGAACCTGAAATATCGCCGGAAGAAGCAATTCCACATGCAAGGATATTTGCAACAGGCAGATCTGATTATCCAAACCAGATTAACAATATGCTCTGTTTTCCAGGGCTCTTCAAGGGGCTTTTGAATTCAAGGGCTAAAGAGGTTAATGATGAAATAAAGCTTGCTGCTTCAATGGCAATAGCATCTATGGTAGATGAAAAAGACTTGAGCGAAGACTATATTGTGCCGAGCATATTTGACAGAAGAGTGGTTGCAGAGGTCGCATCAAGAATTTCAGAAGCAGCGCATAAAACAGGAGCTGCAAAGAGAGACAGCTAAACTTGGCAAGAAAAATGGAATTTCATGCTGTCATTTATGCAGATTATAAAGTTATGTTAAAATCACTCTGTTCATTAATATATAAAGGAGATAACAATGCTAAAAAAGGGACTATTACGCATGTATCGCACCCCTGCCCTTTCGCCATACAAGAAGAATGTTCTCTTAAAAGCTGTCCGCGAAAAAATCAGCCCTGATATTCAGGACATAGAAACAGAGTTTTGCTTTAATATAGATATCTCAGAGCCGCTTACTGATGAAGAATTAAATATCCTTAGATGGCTTCTCAGCGAGACATTTGAACCCGAGAATTTTTCAGACAATAGTTTTCTCAACTCCGAACTCGTTTTTGAGGTTGGCCCAAGAATGAATTTTACAACTGCATGGTCAACAAATGCAGTCTCTATATGCCATGCATGCGGAATCACAAAGATAAACCGCATAGAGCGTTCAAGGAGATATAAATTCGTTATGCGTAATGCGTTAAGCGTGAAACATTTAGAAGATTTATGCTCATCACTCATCACTCATCACTCATCACTATTTTATGACAGGATGACAGAATGTCTATATCATAAGCCATTAGAAACATTTCAGACAGGAATAACTCCGGAGCCTGTAAGGATTATTCCCATTATAGAAGAAGGCAAGGGCGCCCTAATAAAAATTAATAATGGAATGGGGCTTGGACTCGACGATTGGGATATAGATTATTATTATAACCTCTTTGTTCACGATCTAAAGAGAAATCCCACAAATGTCGAGTGTTTTGACTTAAGCCAATCAAACAGCGAGCACTCAAGGCATTGGTTTTTTAGAGGAAAGCTCATCATCGACGGCAAAGAGATTTTAGAAAGCCTTATGCAGATAGTAAAAGAACCTTTCAAGAGAAATCCTAACAACAGTGTCATCGCCTTTAAAGACAATTCAAGCGCAATAAGGGGATATAAGATAAAGACCATCATTCCTGAAAATCCTAAGACTTCTTCTCCTTTTATTAAAAAAGAACCGACATACCACATCACATTTACTGCTGAAACACATAATTTTCCAACAGGAGTAGCCCCATTTCCTGGCGCTGAAACAGGCGCTGGCGGAAGAATAAGGGATGTCCATGCAACAGGCAGAGGAAGTCTTGTTGTAGCTGGCACAGCTGCTTATTGCATAGGAAATCTTTTTATTCCCGGCTATCCGTTTCCATGGGAGCATGGCTTTTTAGTCTATCCAAAAAACCTTGCATCACCTCTGCAGATAGTAATAGAGGCAAGCAATGGCGCCTCTGATTACGGCAATAAGTTTGGAGAACCTTTAATACAGGGTTTTACGAGGTCTTTCGGACTAAAGATGCCTGATGGCGAGCGCAGGGAATGGATAAAGCCGATAATGTTTACAGGCGGTGTTGGACAGATAGATGCCAACCATCTCGAGAAAGACGAATCTGAAAAGGGCATGGTGGTTGTAAAGATAGGAGGCCCTGCATACAGAATAGGAATGGGAGGCGGCGCTGCATCAAGCATGATATCAGGAGAAAACATAGAGGAACTTGATTTCAACGCAGTGCAGCGCGGTGATGCAGAGATGGAACAAAAAGTCAATAGAGTTATTAGGGCATGCGTTGAGCTCGGCAATGAAAATCCGATAGTGAGCATACACGATCAGGGCGCGGGAGGAAATTGTAATGTGGTTAAAGAAATAATCTATCCTGCTGGCGCAAAAATAGATGTAAGGAAAATTATAATCGGAGACGATACACTCTCTATACTTGAGATATGGGGAGCAGAGTATCAGGAAAATGATGCCCTTTTAATCCATTCAGATAAAATTAAAATCTTCAGGGAATTGTGCAAAAGACAAAAGGTTCCATTTTCAATCATTGGCGATATAACAGGAGACGGTTATATTGTGCTTTATGATACTCAGTCAGATATCATGCCGGTGAATCTGCCTCTTGAAAAAGTACTGGGAGATATGCCCCAGAAGACCTTTAATCTTGAACGAATCTCACCTCGCACACAACCTCTTGTCCTTCCTGCTGATATAACTGTAATGGATGCACTTGATAGGGTATTGAGGCTCGTATCAGTGGGGTCCAAAAGATTTCTGACCAATAAAGTTGACCGTTCCGTTACAGGACTTATAGCAAGACAGCAATGCGCAGGCCCTCTTCAGCTTACTGTTTCTGATGTAGCAGTTATAGCACAGAGCCATTTTAGCCTTACAGGCGCTGCAATATCTATAGGAGAGCAGCCAATAAAGGGACTAATAAATCCTTCTTCGATGGCAAGAATAAGCGTTGGAGAGGCATTGACAAATATTGTATGGGCAAATATAAGCTCTCTGCAAGACATTAAATGCTCTGCAAACTGGATGTGGGCTCCAAAACTTTCCGGCGAAGGCGCAAGGCTTTACGATGCTGCAGTTGCCATGAGAGATATCATGATTGAACTGGGAATTGCTGTTGATGGAGGCAAAGACAGCTTATCTATGGCTGCAAAAGTCATTCATCATGATGGTGATGTAGAAGTTGTAAAATCCCCTGGAACACTTGTGATATCTGCATACGCTTCATGCCCTGATATTACAAAGGTCATCACCCCTGATTTTAAGATGCATGGCAAAAGCAGGCTTATATATATTGATTTAGGTCAAGGGGAAAATAGGCTTGGAGGCTCAGCCCTTGCACATTGCTACAAACAAATTGGCGATAAATCCCCTGATGTTGACAATGTACAACTGCTAAAAAATGCTTTTAATTCTATCCAGGAACTGATTGATAAAGAGCTTATTATTGCAGGGCATGACAGGAGCGATGGCGGAATTATAACAACTCTTCTTGAAATGGCATTTGCAGGAAATTGTGGAGTAGAGGTAACTCTCAACGGACAAAGGAAAAGAGGCAATCGAGAAGAAATTCAAAATTCAATATTCAATATTCAAAATACTGAGCAAGAAGAGATCATTTCAAATCTTTTTTCAGAAGAACTTGGATTGATAATTGAGTATCTGCCTGAAAAAGAAGATGATATAATTTCTGTCTTTAAGAATTACTCTGTTCCTTACCATATTATCGGCAAGACATTGTCAGAGAAAAAAATAATAGTGCATTTCATGACTGCTGACTCTGTGCCTATAACTGTTATTGATGAAGATATGAGGAAGTTAAGGGCTATATGGGAAGAAACAAGCCATCAGTTAGATATGCTTCAGGCAAATCCTGAATGTGTTCTTGAAGAAAAAAATGTTATTTATGACAGAACAGCCCCTTTTTATCATTTGTCATTTATACCAGAGCAAACACCGGAAGTTATCATAAAAAAAAGGTCAAAACCAGCAGTCGCAATTATCCGTGAGGAAGGAAGCAACGGAGATAGGGAGATGACATCTGCCTTTTATACAGCAGGATTTGAGCCATGGGATATTATGATGACTGATTTACTGTCCGAAAGAATTGATTTATCGAACTTCAAAGGCGCAGTCTTTGTTGGAGGCTTCAGTTATGCTGATGTCCTTGATTCAGCAAAGGGATGGGCAGGGACAATAAGATTAAACAAACGGCTTTATGACGAATTTCAGAATTTCTACAATAGATCTGATACCTTCAGCCTCGGCGTATGCAATGGATGTCAGCTTATGGCGCTTTTAGGATGGGTGCCATGGCAGGGCATTGAAGATGAATTCCAGCCGAGATTTATCCACAACAAATCAGGGAGGTTTGAGTCCAGGTTTTCATCAGTAAAAATTTTTGAAAGCCCTTCAATAATGCTTAATAACATGGAAGGTTCTGTTATTGGAATCTGGATAGCGCATGGAGAAGGGCTTGCCCATTTGCCTGATAAGAAAGTCTTAGATGAGATTTTAGCGAAAAAACTTGCGCCAATCAGATATGTGGATGACGATGGAGAAGTCACAGAAAAGTATCCGTTCAATCCTAACGGCTCACCTTTTGGCATTACGGCTTTATGCACACCTGACGGCAGACATCTTGCTATGATGCCTCATCCTGAAAGGACATTTTTAAAATGGCAGTGGCCATGGATGCCTGAAAAGATGAAAAAAGACCTTAAGGCTTCACCTTGGTTAAAGATGTTTCAGAATGCAAGACAGTGGTGCGATGGAAACTGTTAAGATCTCCTAAATACTCCGCTTTTCCCTCCACTTTTTTCTAAAAGCATTATGCCTGAAATCACCATCTCTTTATCTGCAGCCTTGCACATGTCATAAATAGTAAGAGCAGCAATAGCTGTTGCCGTGAGAGCCTCCATCTCAACTCCTGTTTGCCCAACAATCTTAGCTATTGTTTTTATATCAATCTTATTTTTTTCTTCATCAACTTCAAAGTCAATATTAACAGATGTTATATTTAAAGGATGGCACATGGGTATCAACTCCGATGTCTTTTTTGCAGCCATAATTCCTGCAATTCTTGCTGCAGAAAGCACATCGCCTTTTGAAATCTGCCTGTCCTTTATCATTTTTATGGTCTCAGGCTTCATATAAATCGAGCCTGAAGCTACCGCCTCTCTTTTAGTTAATGGTTTTTCAGAGACATCCACCATTTTTGCTCTTCCTTTTTCATCAAAATGAGTTAGTTTCATAAATCCTCCAACAAACATTAAATCCTCTTTAATTATAGTGGAAAATCATATCTATCAGAAATAAATTTATTATGCGAGCCTATAAATGAATTATTTTGAACAGATATGTGACACATATGATAAAAACTATTATAAAACCTTGTCTTAATATTTAAAAGTTTAATTTTTCTTTACTCTAAAATCTTTGATATAATAAATCAAAACAATTTAGGAGAATGTATGAGTAAAAAATTTGTTACGGCTATGCTGATGATCGGGCTAATACTGCTGTCATCAGCAGGCATGGCGCAGACCGAAAAACCAAAGATTGCACCTATCTGTAAACAGTGCCACATCCCTGATGAAAAAATATTAAGAGGATTGCTTGGCGGCGTCTCTATGAAAGCAGAGACTGTTCAGGTTCAGGTAGGTCCGGCAGTATGGCTTGTAAAGTTTGATGACCAAACAAAGGTAGTAGGAGCAGAGGCTATAGGCAAGATCAAGAAAGATCACGAGATATCTGTAGCATTTACAGAAAAGGATGGGAAGCTTTACGCTGTTAGTATTGGAGTTAAGCCGCCTGCAAAGCTTGCTGAAGAGAAAAAAATAAAAACAGACGAGTTGGCAAAACTCGTTGCCATTGGTCCTGAGAAAGGCAATTTTATGCTCCTAGATTCAAGGCCAGGCCCAAGATACCATGAAGGACATATTCCTGGCTCTATATCACTCTATGATGCAGAATTTGACAAACACATCGACAAGCTGCCAAAAGAGAAGGATAAGCTGCTTATATTCTATTGCGGAGGAGTTACTTGAATGCTTAGTCCTTCCTCTGCCAGTAAGGCTGAGAAATTAGGCTATACCAATGTTAAAGTATATCACGATGGCATGCCAGAATGGAGAAAAGCAGGAAATTTAATTGTTTCCACCCAAAAGAATGTAAAAGATAATATGGATAAGGATATTCCGCAAGTTATCATAGATCTGAGACCAGCAGATGAGGTCAAAAAAGAGCATATAAAAGATGCAGTATCAATACCTCTAAAAGATGTGGAAACGGCAAAAGATAGATTCCCTGCTGATAAAAAAGCACCAATAATCCTTTATGCTGATGATGATAAAGCTGCAGCAGATGCATTTAAAATCGTAAGGGGCTGGGGTTATACCAATGCATCAGTTCTTAAAGGCGGCATCAAGGCATGGAAAAAAGAAGGCTATTCTGTATTAAGCGGCGAGCCTAAAACAGTAATCGTATATGTGTCTAAACCAAGACCTGGAGAAATTCCTGTTGCGGATTTTAAAAATATTGCCGAGACAACGCCAGTAGATAAGCTTATACTCGATGCGAGAGATGAAGATGAGGCAATGCATGGAATGCTTAAAGGCGCAAAAAACATCCCTGCACAAGAAATTATGGACAGGCTTGCTGAAATACCAAAAGACAAAGAAATCATAATCCACTGCGTCACAGGAGTAAGGGCTGAAATGGCTTATCATACCTTAAAAGATGCAGGTTACAGGGCAAAATTCTTAAATGCCAATATAAAAATAGATAAAGACGGAAAGTATGAGATAACAAAAGAGTAGTTTTTAAACATGGCCGGTCTTATGGGCCGGCCATGTTTAATTTGACTTTATGACCGGCAAGTGATTAATGTAATTGAATGATGATTCCTAAAATCAACCATCTATTTTTCACCATCTATTTTCTATTATTTGCTTCATTTCCTTCTATCCATTGTCATATTAATGAATCGCCTTGCTCCGCAGATAATACCCCTTGCGGCATAAGCTTTATTAAGCCTATTCCTTCGGATAAACCGTGCTGTGAAGTTCATTCAAACACACATGACAGCCACGAGCACCATATCCATTTTTTAGTGGACGAAGCCGGAACAACCCATCGCTCAAATGACATCTTTAAAATTACATTGCTGAATAAAAAAACCTGGAATATAAACGAACTGACAGATTTATATTCAGAGCCGTTATTTGTAAATAGTAATCAGAAATCTATTGCAAAATCTGTTGACGGCTTTCGAGACTTATGGTCTGGCCTTTCCCCTCCAATTATTTAATCCTTTTAATCTTATTCTTAGTAGATGACAGGTGTGCATCACAGCCTTAACCCGAAAAGGTGTTGCAAAAAAAGCCTTCTCACGCAACTAAGCTGGCTCATCAGAGCGGTTAAATACATTATTCGGTGTTATTAGCTGTTCATTTCAAGGCTCCTGCCATCTATATTTAACTCTTTGGGTTATAAATACCCGAGATAATCACTTTTAATTCACAGCTTTAATGGAGGCCTTATGCGATATTTATTAGTGTTAATCTTTTTATTTTTTCAGGTAACTGCGGCATTTGCTGAAAGACAGATGAGCCTTAATGATGCAGAGAGGCTTTTTATAGAAAACAACCTTGAATTAAAGGCAAAAAAGGTTGAACTAAAGAGATACGATGCAGAAATCGTAGAGGCAGGCCTTTTGCCAAATCCTTCCGTGAAATACAGTATGGAGTCGCTTAAAAACGGCGAAAAAGACTCGGAAGAGACCTATTCCATAAGTCAGAGCATAAACATTGTCGGAAAGAGAAGCTTAAGAATAGAGGCTGCCCTAAAAAGAAAAAACGCCCAATATTTTCTTTATGAACAGGACATTCTTAATTCCATATCAATGATGAAACATGTCTATTACAAAATAATTCTTCTTAAGGAGAATGCGAATGTAATACAAGGCTTTCACTATAAATTTACAGACATGGAAAAAAGAACAGCGAAAAGATTCGAGGCTGGCGATGTCCCGGAGGTGGAACTGATGAGACTTCATTCAGAAGGAAAAAAGCTTGAAAGGCTCATAGCAGATTTGAGTTTAGAGATAATGGCTGAACAAAGAAACCTGGCATTGCTTTTAGATGTGCCTCTGGAAGAGATAACTTTAAAAGAAAGGCTCTATTACGAGCCTGTAACCATTGACGCAAAAGATTTGCTTAATCAGGCAATGGAAAAAAGAGGAGACATTAAAGCTGCATCTGCATTTGTGGATGCTGCTAATTCTTCCTTTAATTTATCAAAAAAAGAGGCTGTGATGCCCATTGACATTGAGGCTGGATACAAAAAACGAACAGGCGGGTTTAAAGGTTTTGTGTTTGGCGTATCTATTCCGCTGCCATTGTTCAGCAGAAATCAAGGCCGTATCGCTTCGGCTACTGGAGAACTGGAGACCGAAAAGATAAGGGAAGAACTTATTAAAAAACGCGTATTGAATGAAATAAATCTCATCTTAGACAGAATTACTTCCTTAAGTGCGCAGATTGCTGACACATATAAACAGGTGAATAATGCAAGAGAAATAACAAACATATCGTCCCTTTTATACGAAGAAGGAGAAGCAAGCTTTCTGGAAATGGTGGATGCGGCAAGGTCAGAGGCTGAATTAGCCATGGAATACAACAATCTGCTTTACGAGCACATGACTACCCTATTTGATTTGGAAAAAGCTACGGGAGTTAATCTAATAAAGAATGGAGGGGCATAATGACGAGATATATTGCCTTGTTGACAATTATAGTTAGTATTGTTTTGAGCATTGCAGGCTGTGCGCATAAACATGAAACAGAAGATATTCATGCTGAAACTGTAAAACAGACCATTTGGACATCAAAAACAGAATCCTTTATTGAGTATGATGAATTAGCGGCAGGACAAAAGTCCGAATTTCTCATACATATCACAAGATTATCTGACTTCAAGCCTATAACCCCTGGCATGGTAACCCTGTCTTTTACTGACCAAACAGGAGAAGGCTTTAATGTGGTTATCGAATCCCCGATAGAGCCAGGGGTCTTCAAGACAGAAATGACCTTCAAAAGTCCGGGTAAATATTCTTTTAAGATAAACCTTGACAGTACGGAGTTATCAGATGAAATTGTGATGCCTGATATAGAGGTTTTAGACAAGAAAGAAGAGCACGAAAAAAGCGAGAAAGAAAAAAGAGGCGGCTCTGAAATAACACTTTTAAAGGAGCAGCAGTGGGTAGTTGAGTTTATGACAGAGATGCCTTCAAAAAGGATGCTTTCCACTTCTTTTGCAGCAATGGGCGAGTTGATTCCGGTCTCCAATGCCGAACTTACTGTATCCGCTCCCCTGTCAGGCATTGTATCCGCTTCAAAGCCTCTTCCATTTACCGGAAAAAAAGTAGCAAAGGGGGATGTGCTAGCAGTCATAGAGCCTGCTGTTCAGCAGCACGGAGGCATTGGACAGTTGACATTTGCATATGCAGAAGCTAAAAACAGAATCGTGCTTGCGCAAAATGAATATGATAGGGCAAGGAGGCTTTATGAAGCAAAGGCCGTTCCTAAGAGACGGCTTGAGGAGGCAGAAATATCATTAAATACGGCAAAGGCAGCTTTTGAGCCTATTGAAAAGGCAATGGATGATATTAAGCACAGCGCCTCAGATAGCAAAATCATTGTCAGAGCGCCCATAAGCGGAACAGTTGTTGAGGTAATTACATCAAACGGAAGGTTTATGGAGGCTGGTCAGCCCATTGCAAGAATAATCAACACATCAAAGCTCCATCTAAGGGCAAATGTGCCTGTGACAGAGATAGGGAATATAAAAATGCCCGATATGGCAACCTTTACCATACCAGGTTTTGACGAGGAGTTCAGACCGTCACGGCTTATTGCTGTCAATGATCTGGTCGATACAAAGAGTCGCACGGTTCCCGTGATATTTGAGGTGAATAATCAAAGCGGCTTTTTAAAAGCAGGCATGTTTGCCAATGTCTTAATAAAAACAGGCAGTGTTAAGGATGCTATGACACTGCCTGAGAGCGCCCTGTTTGAGGATGAAGGAAGGCATTTTGTTTTTGTTCAGCTTACAGGCGAGTCATTTGAAAGAAGAGAGGTAAAGACAGGGATAAGAGACAAGGGTTATGTGCAGGTAGTGGATGGCATTATTGGAGAAGAAAGAATTGTAACAAAAGGCGGATATTATGTGAAACTCGCGTCCATGTCTGCAAGGATGCCGCAGGGTCATGGACATGACCATTAAAAAGGAGAATAAATATGCTTGACAGGTTTATAAAATTATCTCTCGAAAATAGATTGCTGGTAATTGTCGCTTCTATTTTTTTGCTTATTGCAGGGATATTCACAGCATTAAAGATTCCAGTTGATGTATTCCCGGACCTGACAGCTCCCACTGTCACTATTATGACTGAATCTCACGGCATGGCGCCTGAAGAGGTAGAAACCCTGATAACCATGCCTATAGAAAGCTCAATGAATGGAGCAACAGGCGTAAGACGAGTTAGATCATCTTCAACATTCGGCATGTCAACAGTCTGGGTGGAGTTTCAATGGGGAACAGATATTTACAAGGCCAGACAAGTGGTAAATGAAAAGCTCCAACTGGTATCGCCAGGCATTCCTGAAGGCATAGTGCCTGTGCTTGCCCCTATAGCATCCATTATGGGTGAGATTATGTATGTGGGGCTGTGGAGCGATAAACATACTCCAATGGATATTAAAGAGATAGGAGATTTTGTTATACGAAAGAGGTTGCTCTCTGTACCCGGTGTATCTCAGGTAGTAATTATAGGAGGCGACACAAGGCAGTATCATATAAAAATAGACCCTCTAAGATTGAACTCCTACGGCGTGGCTCTGAGTCAGGTAATGGATGCTGTAAAGGAATCCAATGAAAACTTTTCAGCAGGGGTAATGAAGTCAGGTGGTCAGGATTATTTAATCAGAGGCATCGGAAGGGCAAGAACTATTGACGATATCGGTAATTCTGTAATCTCAGTCAATGAAGGCATACCAGTGCTTGTAAGGGATATAGCAACGGTGGAGACAGGGCCGGCTGTAATAGTAGGGAATGCCTCTGTTGACATGAAGCCGGCAGTGCTTGTAGCTATACAAAAACATCCGGATGTAAATACCATTGAACTTACAAAAAGGCTTGAAAAAACGCTGTCAGAGATTCAGAGGACATTGCCTGATGGCATGAAGATTGATACGGATATTTTCAAGCAATCAGACTTCATTATCAGGGCAATAGACAATGTCAAAAAGGTCGTCCTTGAGGGAGCGGTTTTGGTCATAGCCATACTATTGCTCTTTCTCGGGAATGTACGGACTACGGTTATCTCCTTAACAGCCATACCATTATCGCTGATATTCTCAATATTCGTATTGAGGCTTTTTGACATAACTATTAATACAATGACCCTCGGCGGCATGGCAATAGCCATTGGAGTTATCGTTGATGACGCGATTATTGATGTAGAAAATGTCTTCAGGCGGCTGAAGGAGAATCGCAGAAAATCAGAGGAGCAGAGAAAATCTCCTCTTGAAGTAGTTTTTGAGGCATCAAAGGAGATAAGGTCTTCTATTGTTAATGCCACCCTGATAATTATTGTGGTATTCCTGCCCCTATTTTTCCTCAGCGGACTTGAGGGAAGGCTTTTAAGGCCCCTCGGCATTTCATACATGGTATCCATAGGAGCATCTCTTATAATCGCGCTTACTGTTACCCCAGTCCTCTGCTCCTATCTGCTTCCAAGGGCGAGGTTCATGGATAAAGAGGGAGAGAGCCTTGTTGTGAAATGGCTTAAAAAAGCCTACAGACCCGGCCTCGATATAGCATTAAAAAGACCTAATCTTATAATTGCAGGCTCTTTTATTGTTTTTATAGTCTCGCTGATACCCTTGTTTTTCATCGGAAGGTCTTTCCTGCCGTCTTTCAACGAAGGATCATTGACAGTAATGATGGCAACAGCGCCCGGGACATCCATTGAAAAATCTACTGCTATAGCATCACTTGCCGAAGGCATGCTGCTGAATCACCCAAACATAACAAAGACAGCGAGAAGGACAGGAAGGGGTGACCTTGACGAACACGGGAAGTCTGCCAATGTCTCAGAGATAGAAGCAAAGATAGAGTTAAACGGAAGAAATCTTGATGATGTGTTAAACGAGATCAGAAGAGATATGTCCGCAATCCCGGGCACAGTAATAACTTTTGGCCAGCCTATAAGCCACAGAATAGATCATATGCTTTCAGGGACGATGGCAAATATTGCTGTAAAGGTTTTCGGACCGGATCTTTTGAGTTTAAGAGCAATAGCAGAAGATATAAGATTTGAAATGTCAGAAGTTAAAGGCGTGGTGGATCTCTCAGTTGAGCAGCAGGCGGATATTTCACAGTTAAGGATAATACCGGATAGGACAGAACTTGCCAGATACAGCATGTCAGTTGCCGATGTAGCAAGCGCCGCTGAAGCTGCAATGGCAGGAGAAATCGTTTCAAGGACAGTTGAAGGCGACCGGGGGTTTGATGTCGTGGTCAAGTTCGATGACAGCATAAGAGACAGCGCAGAAAACATAAAAAACATGCTTATTGACACTGCTTCCGGTGGTAAGGTGCCCCTTTCAGCCTTTGCAAAGGTTGTCTCTGCAAAGGGACCAAACAGCATCAGCCGGGAAAATGGCCAGAGAAAGATCGTTATTCAGGCAAATGTATCAGGCAGGGACTTGAGAGGCGTTTTTGAAGATATTAAGGTAAATATAGAGAAAAATCTAAATTTACCGGCGGGATATTACATAGAATACGGGGGGCAGTTTGAGAGCGAGGCAGAGGCAGCGAGGATGATAGGGCTTTTGAGCATCGCGTCTCTCCTCCTCATAATCCTTATTCTTTATATAGAATTCAGGTCATTCAAAACCGCCGGCCTTGTTATGATAAACCTTCCGCTTGCCCTCATAGGAGGCATACTCGCTGTATTCTTTACGGGAGGCGTTATAAATATCTCATCTATGGTCGGATTTATCACCCTCTTTGGAATAGCTACTCGAAATGGTATTTTATTAATCTCGCACTACCAGCATCTAATAGAAGTAGAAGGAAAACCTTTTAAAGAAGCTGTCCTTCAGGGGTCTATGGAAAGGCTTAGGCCTGTGCTTATGACAGCCCTTACAGCAGGACTTGCCCTTGTTCCGTTTGCGATCGCTTCTGATAAACCAGGAAATGAGATACTCTCGCCTCTTGCAGTAGTGATACTTGGCGGACTGATGAGTTCAACTATTCTGAATATGATGGTATTGCCATCGCTTTATTTAAAATATGGAAAGGAGAAAACGAAATGAAAAAATTAATATTTTTATTGTTGTGTATAGTTTTTGCTTCTGCTGCATTTGGATGCAGCGCTTCATCAAAGGTAATTAAGCTTAAGGCTCAAGGAGAAAAAAAAGAGGTTTTTCATGAAACAGCAGAAGAGCTGCCTCCCGCCGGATATGCCGACTTAATAATAAAGGCTCGCATAAAAACACACATAGAAGACCATTACATATTTGAATCAAAAAAATCCCTTCATGGAAAATCAGGCTATCCCTTTTTATTAAACATCGATGGACAGGCTGCAACATGGAAGGTGGACGGGCAAATAGAAAATACGCCTGCATATGACAATAAAGGAAAGAGAATCCCTGATGGAGGAAAAGGAATATTATACCCCATTAAAAAAAGAATACGGCTATCTGCGGGATTACACAGGATATTTTTGGGACTGCCTGAAGAAGACTATTATAAAGAGATAAATGTTACATTAAAAGATAGGAGCGTAAACGAGCTTGAATTTAAGCCCGTTTATAAAAGAGACAGCAGGCGAATTCAGAGCTTTTTACACGGGTTAAGGGAATTTGAAGTTTATCTTGACGGCAGGGCTATTCAGTAAAACAGTTATTCATCATAGCTCTATCCCGAGCTTCGGCCCGAGCTTCGGCCTGAGAAGGTATAGAGCTATGATGATGAGAGGTTAAGTTAAATGCACATTTAGCCTTCAAGTACAACAAAATTGGCAGTCCTTCATGGACATACTGCGTATTTCATTTGCGAGTTTCCTATGTCCTGTTGTTATAATACAACATGCGTTGGTTAAGGATTTTGCTTATCTTTCTTTTATCAGCAACCATCGGCGCGTTTGGCGGATTTATTGTGTGGAGTCTTTCTGATCTGCCTGAAATCAAATCCCTTGAAGGTTATAGGCCTATGGAATCATCTTTTATTTACTCATCAGATGGGAAAATTTTGGCAGAGTTGTATATAGAAAGGCGAAATTTTATTCAGCATTACAATATCCCTGACCGTATCAAAAATGCCTTTATTGCTATAGAGGATCACCGGTTTTATTCCCATCCGGGTGTGGATATTATAGGAATACTCCGCGCCCTTTACAAAGACATAATGGCGCAAAGCATTGTTGAAGGCGGAAGCACAATTACACAGCAGCTTTCCAAAATGCTCTTTCTAAAGCCGGAAAAAAGCCTGTCAAGAAAAATAAAAGAGGCTATTATTTCAGGGCAAATAGAAAAACGTTATACAAAGGACGAGATACTCGGCATGTATTTAAATCAGGCATATTTTGGGGCAAGGGCATATGGAATTGAAGCCGCAGCCCAGACTTACTTTGGAAAGTCTGCAAATGAGATGTCCGCAGCAGAGACAGCATTGCTTGCAGGACTCCAGAAGGCTCCTTCTAAGTATTCGCCTTTTAAAAACCCTGACAAGGCGCTTATAAGAAGACAGATAGTCTTAAAAAAAATGCTCGAAAATAAATTCATATCCAAGGATGATTATGAGAGGGCAAATACAGAACCTCTGCCTGTTAAGCCGAATTACAGAAAATACGAGGCGCCCTATTTTGTGGAGCTTTTAAGACAAAACCTTGAGGCAGTATACGGGGATAAAATATACACCTATGGTTTAAAAGTATATTCTACTGTCAACTATGAGATGCAAAAGGCCGCAGAAAACGCAATAACAAAAGAAATTAAGGATATTGAAAAACGGACAAGGCCCGGCGTTCAGGCAGCCTTGATAGTAATTGACTTAAGAAACGGACATATAAAAGCTATGGTTGGAGGAAATGACTTCTGGAAGACTCAGTTCAACAGAGCAACAATGGCTTTGAGACAACCAGGCTCTGCGTTTAAGCCATTTGTTTATGCTGCAGGTGTAGAAAATGGAATGTCTGCTGAAGATGAAATTCTTGATAAGCCGGTGTCTTTTCAGGGGGCAAAGCAAAATAGTATCTGGTCACCTAAAAATTATAACAATGAATATCACGGATATGTTTCCATTAAAAAAGCCCTTGCCCTTTCTTTGAACACTGCAACAGTAAGGCTCGCATATAATATTGGCGTTGACAAAATTATCATGCTTGCCCAAAAATGCGGAATAAAGAGCGATCTTCAGCCATATCTTCCAATCGCACTCGGAGCATCGGATGTAACACCATTAGAATTAACAGCCGCTTATTTGGTATTCGCCACAGGTAAGAGATTTGACCTTCAGACCTATGAAAAAATCCTTAGCAGAGATGGTGTTGTTATTGAAGATAAATTCCCTCACTCAGTAACCGTAATTTCGCCCGAAATTGTAGAAGAAATGAAAAAGCTATTAAGAGAGGTTGTTGAGACAGGAACGGCTGTAAAGGCAAAAGATATCAAAAAGACTCTTTATGGAAAGACAGGCACAACAAACGATTATTCAGATGCATGGTTTATAGGTTTTGACGACAGACTGGTTGTCGGCGTATGGGTTGGAAGAGACGACAATAACCCGATAGGATTAAAAGAAACAGGCGCAAAGGCAGCACTGCCAATATGGATAGAGTTTATGAAAAATATACAATGAAAATGATACAATAATATATTTACAAGTAATGAGAGACGAGTAACGAGCATAATGACTGTTAAGTAAAAAGTATATAGCGTTATTCTCGTTGCTCGTTACTGTAAACTCGTTACTGTAGTTAAAATTAATGGGAAAGACAATCGCAATAGCCAATCAAAAAGGAGGAGTAGGAAAGACAACAACAACCATTAATCTTTCAGCCTCCATAGCCCTTGCAGAGAAGGATATCCTCATTATTGACACAGACCCACAGGGCAATCTCACAAGCGGCCTCGGAATAGACAGGGAGGCGCTGCAGAAAAGTCTTTATGATGTTTATACTGGAAAATTTCCCATCGAGGATGTAATAATCGAAACATCATTGCCTCACCTCTATATTGTCCCTTCAACTATTGACCTTCTTGGAGTTGAGGTGGAACTGGTGCAGAAAGATCGAAGGGAAAGAATGCTATTAGATGCCATTCTCAAGATAAAAAATAATTACCGCTACATATTCATTGACTGCCCTCCGTCCCTCGGCCTTTTGACGCTTAACGGGCTTGTTGCTGCCGACTCTGTGATTGTTCCTGTTCAATGCGAATATTATTCCCTTGAAGGTCTTAGCATGCTGACAAGAACACTACGACTCGTACGCGGATCTTTCAATCCTAATCTTGACATAGAAGGTATATTGCTCACTATGTTTGATGCGCGAAATAGCTTATCTCATCAGGTAGCAGAAGAGGTGAGGAAGTTTTTCAAAGAAAAAGTTTATAAAACTTTAATACCAAGAAATGTCACGCTGGGAGAGGCTCCAAGTTACGGCAAACCAGCAATACTGTATGATGCCCGTTCAAAAGGCGCTCAGAGCTATCTCAGCCTTGCAAAGGAGATATTGAATGAAAACAGCATTAGGCAAGGGGCTTGATGCCCTGCTCCCCGAAAAAGGGGAAGATGTCATAAAGATAGATATAGAGAGGATACTGCCTGATGAATATCAGCCGAGAAAGATTTTTAAGGATGAGGCATTAAAAGAGCTTTCTGTATCTATTCAGGAAAAGGGCGTGCTTCAGCCTATAATCGTTTCAAGAATTGGAGACGGCACCTTCAAGCTTATAGCAGGCGAAAGAAGATGGAGGGCTGCTGCATTGGCAGGGCTGAAACATATCCCTGCCCTTATAAAAGATGTATCCTCGCAGGATGCTATCGAAATAGCTCTTATTGAAAATATTCAGAGAGAAGAGCTTAATGCTATCGAGACTGCCGGGGCGTTTAACAGGCTTATTAAAGAATTTAATTTAACACAGGAAGAGCTTTCACGCAGGGTTGGCAAAGATAGAGCAACAATAGCAAATTATCTTAGAATTCTAAAACTTCCAGAAGAAATAAAAGCTTTTATAAACAGCGACAACCTCTCCATCGGACATGCAAAGGCTTTGCTTACATTAGAGAATAAACAAAAACAATTAACAGCGGCACAAGAGATTATTAAAAAGGGTCTGAGCGTTAGAGAGGCAGAGGTCCTATGCAAAAAGCTCTCACAGCCTCCGAAGCCGAAAAAGGAAAAGATAAAGCTGCCTGAGGTGGCTGATCTTGAAAACAGGCTAAAGCAATCTCTCGGCACAAAGGTAAAAATCAATCACAAAGAAAAAAGTGGCAAAATAGAGATAGAATATTATTCTCTCGAGGAACTGGACAGGCTATTGGAAATTTTAATGAGAAGTGATTAGCCGCTTTTAATTAACTTAACCATTTTACTTCTTTCTATTATTAGCTCAGTAAGGACTTCACGCATAATCGAACAGGCCTGAACTACTTTTGGATTGGATATGCTGTAATAAATATTGACGCCGTCTCTTCTGCTCTGTAATATACCCTTGAGTTTCATAATCGAGAGATGCTGTGATACATTTGCCTTTGGCGTCCCTAAAATATCAACAAGTTCTGTAACTGTCTTTTCTCCGTCTTTTAATACACTAATTATCTCTATGCGCTTCGAATTCGAAAGCACTTTGCAAACTTCTGCCTGCATATCATATATTGATTTTTCCTCTTTCATTATTTAATTTTATTCCTTTTAAGACTCAAAAATCAAGCCGTGAGTTTTAATTTGTCAAGCCAAATTAGAAATGTCCTATTTTTACCAAAATAGACTTGCCTGCATGCAAGCAGGAATGTCCGGTTTTACGCTGCTACCTCCGAAGGAGGATTTTCTTAAGATAAAGAAGAAACGATCGATGCATAGTAAAATAAGCTTAACTGGAAGGCCAGTTGTAAACGCAATTACTGTTCAGTGCACCTGTTTATGAAAGCTTTTGCTCTTGACAGACAGAGGCCTTATAAGTGTTAGGCAGCGCTCGTTTCCATTTGTAAAAAAGTAACCTCTGACATGCCTGCTTTTTCTTTTGCATGTTCAATGGTCATGCTGACAAGATTACCCTTTTCATCCAGGTCAATGTAAAGGTTTTCTGATATTTCTTTTGTCTCGACAATAGGGAAATTTGAAAACTCAATCAACGCTGTATCTGTATCTGAGAAATATCTAATTTTCATGTCAATCCCTCCTTAAAGTTTCTATCAAAGAAAGCATTATGAACGGTTTCTCCGTCCTCCAAAAGAATTACTCTTAAGTATTTCTCAGCTTCATCGATATATTTCCACTTCTTAATTCTTCCATCACTCTGGACTTCCGTCGTCAAAGGGTTTTTCATGGTATCCAATATCCATTCTTCTTTTATGATTGCCCTGTCTGATCGTTGCCTGATGAATGAAAAATATTGCGTACATTTCATGGCTGTATTTTATCATTTTTGACTGCTGCTTCCAAACTTTTTTACTGGGGTCAGTATGTGGTGGGGGTGACCTGAACACTCACTGCAAAGTATATATTCTATCTTGTCAATAAAATGGCCGCTGTCCCTGTTTACTATTTTAGCGGTCTTGCCATGATGCAAGTTTATATTGAATCAAGGCCTAATGTCAAGAGATTCGCATTAGATTGTCAAGGCAAAGTCTAATGCGGATACTTGACATTTAAATCGTTTTAACTTTAAGATATCTTTCAATTTTTTTAAAAGGAGGCTTACTGTGGAAGCACCTACAATATTACATGCAGTGTTACCTGATGTCCCTACTTATGTATCATATTCATGGCTTGCAATGGGCGTTTTGACCGGTACTGCCCTTATTGTAAAAAATAAGCTAAGGCTTGTGCCATCAGGGGTTCAAAATGTAATGGAGGTCTTTGCAGACTTTCTGCTAAGTCTGGCACGTAATAACATTGGACATCACTGGGGCGATAAATTTTATCCCCTTATAGGGACAATCTTTCTTTATATCCTTACCTGTAATTTTATGGGCTTGATACCTGGATTTGACGCTCCCACAGGCAACATAAACATGACAGCTTCGATGGCTGTCCCTGTTTTTCTGATTTATCAGTTTTATGGGATAAAAGTAAACGGTATAAAATATTTAAATCATTTCCTCGGACCTATAAGATCTATATATGCGCTGCCTTTAATGATAATGATGTTTTTCATAGAAATTATAGGGCATTTTGTGAGGCCTATAACTCTTTCTGTTAGGCTTTTTGGCAACATGATGGCAAAACATACGCTTATGATTATACTAGGTATTCTGGCGCCTGTTGTAATACCTGTTGCTATTTTAGGACTTGGTGTGCTTGTGAGTGTAGTGCAGGCATTTGTATTTACCCTGCTGACTACATTATACCTTGCTGGTGCGGTTGAGGAGGCACATTAGTAAAATCTTTAAGAAAGGAGGAAAACCTATTATGAAAAAGTTGATCGCACTAACATTGTTAATGCTCATTGCGCTTGCTATGCTTGTGCCGGCTGCTTTTGCTGAAGAAGCTGCAGTGGATGCAAACGCTGCAAAACTCAGCTATTACGGAATGGCGGTTCTTGCTTCAGGCATCGCAATTGGTATTGCTGCTTTTGGAACAGGAATTGGCATGGGCTTGGGACTGAAAGGAGCAGCAGACGGCGTTGCAAGAAACCCGGGAGCATCAGGCAAGATTACAACAACTCTTATCATTGGTCTTGCGATGATAGAGTCTCTTGCTATTTACGCCCTTGTTGTTGTTCTTATCGTTTTATTTGCAAATCCTTTCAAACTTTAATTTTTTTACTAAATATTTACTACGAAAGGAAGGGGACTCAGCATAGAGTCCCCGATTTATTTAGCATCTCTGTAATGCGATGATTTGTATTTCTCAGGATGAAACGATAAAAGCCTTATAACCTTACACTTTGGAAATCTCTTTATTATCTCATCCTCCGAGACCCGCTGGTCATATCCGAGTGCTATGATATCAGGCTCCAGTTTCTTCAGTATCTCAAAAAGGTCAGTGTCGAGATTGCCAAGAACAACCATATTAGGAATATTTGTGTCCTCGACATTATTCCTTCTTAAGCGCTCAGAATGGGTGGGTAAAAATCCTTTTATTTTTTTTACAGTCTCATCCCGTGCGACAATTACAATAAGCTCATCGCCCAATGCCTTTGCCTGCTTTAAAAAAGCAATGTGTCCTTCATGAAGATGGTCAAAGGTCCCTGCGCAAACAACTTTTTTCTTCATGGCTTTAATAATACCAGAATGCTCAATTCTTGACAATTTACTCCTTCCAAAAACTGCATATTTTTGATATACTTCATCTATAAATAAACAAGGAGGATTTATGCTTGTAATTGCTGAAAATCTTAATACGAGAAACAAGGCTTTTATGGAGGCGATTAAGAACCGTGACAAAAAAACCATTGAATTGATGGCAAAGGAACTCGCTGACAAGGGAGCGGATTTGATAAATATCCAGTGTTCATCAGATGGCATTGGCGATGAAGAGATACTGCCAATACTTGCTGAAATTGTTCAGAGTGCATCTGAACTACCACTTTGCATTGACTCAAGAAATACTGAGGCATTGAAAAAAACCCTTATTCTGTGCAAAGAGCCTCCATTGATAAACTATCTTTCAGGTGATGAAAAAAACGCCGAAGAAATTCTTTCTCTCGCTAACAGGTTCAAGGCAAATTTGATAATAAGGGCATTAAAGGGGACAGTTCCAACAACAGTCGAAGCCAAGCTTCTTATCCTCGAAGATTTGATAGAAAAGGCAAATGCTGCGGATATTCCGAATGACAGGCTATTTGCGGATCCGTCAGTTGTGCATATAGGCAGGGGCATGGGGCAGGAGCATTTGCTAAATACGCATGAGTGCATAAATGCCCTTGTCGAGATGGTAGATCCTCCCATAAATACTATTGCGTGGATTTCAAATGTATCAACAGGTCTTCAGAAGAAATTAAAACCACATGTAAATGCAGGATTTCTATGCTATTTAGCAGGCGCTGGATTAGATGCTGCAATGATGGATGTAACAGATGTAGAGGTAATGAAGACTATATATCTGATAAGGGCATTCAGGGACGAGGTGGTTTTTTCACCTGCAGATATTTCATAAAATATGCTTAAACTTCGTGATGGCATCGTAGAGCTTTATAAAAAGGTTGCCACATCCATCCCCAGCGATGTGGAAGATGCATTAAAAAAAGCATATTCAGGCGAAACAGGGACTCTTGCTAAAGAAACTCTCAGCATAATTCTTAAAAACATATCGATTGCAAGAACAACATCTCGTCCAATATGCCAGGACACTGGATTTCCTGTCTTTTTTGTCAAAATTCCTAAAGGTTTGAGTCATAAGCTCGTAAAGGAAGTGGTAATAGATGCTACTCGAATTGCTACAAAAAAAATACCTTTGAGGCCTAATGCTGTTGATATAATCACTGAAAAAAATACAGGTGACAATACAGGTGATTTTTTCCCTCTCATTTATATAGAGGAGACAGAAGAACAATCTTTTGTTGTTGATTTAATACTAAAGGGAGGAGGATGTGAGAATCTGAGTCAGACCTATAAATTGCCGGCAATGCTGGATTATAAAATAGCCGACCCAACTTTGGCTCCTCTTACTAAGGAGAGGGTATTAGCTGAGCGTGATTTTGAAGGTGTAAGAAAGTGCGTTTTAGATGCTGTTTTTAAGGCTCAGGGGAGGGGATGCCCACCATATACAATTGGTATTGCAATAGGCGGAGCTAAGGATCAAGTATCATTTCTTGCAAAGAAACAGTTGATTAGAAGGATTTATGATATTCATCAAAATGCTATAATTGCTGACCTTGAAAGTAAGATTTTGGCTGACATAAACAGTCTTGGTATTGGAACTGCTGGCTTAGGCGGCATAACCACTGCCATTGGAGTAAAGATTGCAACAGTCCACAGGCATCCGGCATCATATTTTGTTGATATATCTTTTTCATGCTGGGCTAACAGAAGGGGAAAACTTATATGGTAAGTTCAGAAGACAGAGGACAGAGAACAGACATCAGAAGATTAAAAACACCATTATCAAAAGAAGATGTTCTATCGCTTAAGATTGAAGATATGGTTTTTATAAGCGGCATGATTGTTACTGGTCGTGATAAGGTTCACAGATTCCTCGTCCATGAAAGACCTCATAAAAAAGAGATTCCATTTGAACTTGAGGGAGGCATAATTTACCATTGTGGCCCCATCGTTAAGAAGGTGGACGATGCCTGTGAATTAATTGCTGCAGGACCGACAACGAGTATGAGGGTCGAGATGTATGAAGCAGATGTCATTAAGACATACGGCATTAGAGGCATAATAGGAAAAGGTGGTATGGGAGAGCATACCCTCGCTGCAATGAAGGAATATGGATGCGTGTATTTTCATACTATCAGCGGTGCTGCAGCATATCTTGCAGACAAGATCAAAAATGTCAGAGATGTGTGGAAGATAGAGGAATTCGGTGTACCAGAGGCAATGTGGTTATTAGAGGTGGAGGACTTTCCAGCAATAGTTACGATTGATGCCCATGGAAACAGTCTGCACAAGGAGATAGAAAGAAAATCCCTTGAGAGATTAAAGGAGACAATATAGCAGTGAGATTCTTTATTGCAGGCGGAACAGGATTTATCGGTAGTTATCTGGTGAATGCCCTTAGCAAAAGGGAATATGCTGCCCGGTGTTTAGTCAGGACCGAGGAGAAAGCTGCAGTTTGCAGAAAGGCTGGTTTTGAGGCAGTCATAGGCGATATTACAAACAAGGAGAGCCTCAAAGGGAAGCTTAAGAATTGCGATATAATTGTTCATCTTGTTGGCATTATCGAAGAAAAAGGGAACATGACATTCGAAAAAGTTCATGTTGAAGGCACAAAGAATCTCGTAGATGAAGCAAAAAAGTCGGATGTAAAGCATATATTTTATCAGAGCGCATTAGGGGCCTCTATAACCTCACAGGCTAAATATCAAAAGACAAAAGCAGAAGCTGAGGAAATTGTAAAATCAAGCGGTATCCCTTATACCATTTTTAGGCCTTCCTTAGTGATAGGACAAGGCGATGGCTTTACAGAAAAATTAAAAGAACTTGTTAAACTAGGACCTTTTGTGCCTATTCCAGGCGATGGCAATGCGAAGTTTCAGCCTATATATATTGACGATTGGGCGAAATGTTTTATGAAGATTTTTTCTGACGCATCACGCATCACGCATCACGCATCACGCATTTACGAGTTTGGCGGGCCTGAACATCTAACTTACAATGAAATAGTTCTTCAGATCATGGAGGCAATGGGTATAAATAAGAATATAATACATATTCCGTTAGGGATTATAGAACTGAGTCTTCCGTTTTCTGGCATATCGAGGAAAATAGGAAATCTTTTAGGTAAAAAGATACCATCTGTTACCAGCGAACAACTCCGTTTATTACAGTTGGATAATATTTGTGCTAAAGATTCTGTAGAAAAAATTTTTGAATTCGCCCCTTTGACATACAGAGAGGCGCTAAAAAGATTTATATTTGATGGTTCATAGCAAGTAAGAATCTATTGATTATGAACATAAATAATGAATTATGAACTATTTAACTACCATCACCGGGCATTTTGAATAATCAACTATTTTTGATGAAACACTTCCCAACAGGAATTTTTTTGTCCCATGTTTTCCATGAGAGCCAGTCACAATCAAATCAGCCTTCATTTTTTGTGCAGTCTCCAGAATCTTTTCTGCAGGATCACCCTGTCTGATAAGTGTTTTCACATCTATCGATTTTCCAGACAGAGACTTTCTTATCTTTTCCATAGCGTCTGTGGTTTCTTTTGAAAGGGAGTTGAAAATACGATTTCTATCAACATCTGAAAGCTCTGTAAGGTAAAGCTCAGGAATCACTGATAAAACTGTTAGAGATGCATTGAGGTTTACGGCAATTTCAACTGCTTTTTTTAATGCCTTATCTGAAGATTTAGAACCATCATGGGCTACGAGTATTTTTTGCATAAATTCCTCCATATTTCTTTGCTAATTTAATTCTTTCTTCTGTATTAGTCTAATATTTTACCATATTTTACCGTGACTTAACATAAATTCTTATTGGTGAGCCTTTAAACGAATAGGTTTCTCTTAATGCTCTTTCTATATATCTGATATGATGAGGTTTAACACCAGCAGGATAATTTACAAATATTGTAAAAGACGGAGGTTTTATATCAACCTGTGTTATATAAAAAAATTTCAACTCTTTCCCTTTGTATGACGGCAAGGATTTTTCAGAGATAATCTTTGATAGAAATTTATTGAGGTCTCCTGTAGGTATTCTTTTTTCTCTTTCAGCAATAATTTCATTTATCAGTGGGAATATCTTTGTTATCCTCTTTTTTTCAAGGCCTGATGTGGTTATACACGGTGCATAATCAATAAACCACATCATCTGTTTTAATTCTTTTGTGATCTTTTTGTATTCTTTATCAGGCTCTTTTATTAAGTCCCATTTGTTTATGAGGAATATTGCGCCTTTCCCGTAATCTTTAACAACACCTGCTATTTTTTTGTCCTGCTCAACAATACCTTCTGACGCATCCAGCACAATTATGACGACATCAGCCTGTTCTATGCTCCTGATCGCCCTTACAACAGAAAACCGTTCTATTAAATATAATTTGCTTCTTTTCCGTATGCCTGCAGTATCAATAAACAGATATTTTTTGCCATAATAACTGCATATGGAATCTATGGAATCTCTCGTAGTACCTGGAACATGGCTGACTATAAGCCTCTTTTTCCCCAGAAGAGAGTTTATTAATGTTGATTTCCCAACATTTGGCCTTCCGACTACAGCGATCTTTGGCATTTCATTTTCTACCGATATTTTGACTTCGCTCTCTTTGGGAATGAGAGAGACAATCTTATCCATTAAGTCATCAAAACCATACCCGGTTATCGCTGATAGAGGGATAATCTCATCTGCTCCGATTCTGTAAAATTCAAACAATCTGTCCTCTTTCGAAGGCGTATCTATTTTGTTTGCAACCCATAATATTTTTTTCCCTGCCTCTCTCAGGATATTTGCCAGTTCCGCATCAGAGGGATTAAGCCCATCTTTTGCATCAAGAAGGTGTATTATCAGGTCAGCTTCTTCAATTGCAAATAGAGCTTGCTCTCTCATCTGGCTGAGTATTTCCTTGTTTTCATTGGGCATTTCTTCAGCATAAAATCCACCTGTATCAACTCCAATAAATCTTTTGCCATCCCACTCCGACTCTGCATAGTTTCTATCCCTTGTCACGCCAGGAATGCTTTCTGTAATAGCAGTTGGTTTTGTGCGGTCAGCGCCAGCTTTTATCATGCGATTAAAAAGGGTGGATTTGCCTACATTTGCCCTTCCGACTATAGCAATAATTGGTTTCATATTTTTTGATACTCCATTACTCCTGAACTAATTTTTCGGTTCATTAATATCATATGCCTTAATCTTTTTATGCAGATTGCTCCTTTCAATATCAATAGCCTCAGCAGTCTTGGATACATTCCAGTTATTTTCATGAAGTTTTCTGATTATAAAGTCCTTCTCGAATGCCTCCCTTCCTTCTTTAAGCGTTCTAAAGTAAAAATAATCGTATTCATTGAATGTCTGCCTGTGCCTGAATAGTCTATGCATATCGATGTCAGTTCTGGTAATTATATTGGACGGCACCATAATCATTAACCTTTCCACAGTATTTTTGAGTTCCCTTATATTGCCTGGCCAGTCATAATCCTGAAGTATTTTTATAACATCAGGAGCAATATTCTTCGGTTTAATGCCGTTTTCTGATGCAAAAATTTCAATAAAATAATTTATGAGATTAGGAATATCTTCGCGCCTTTCCCTTAAGGGCGGAACAATTAGCGGTATCACATTCAATCTGAAAAAAAGGTCCTCCCTGAATTTGCCATTTTTTACTTCTTCTAATAAGTCCTTATTCGTCGCAGCTATAATCCGTACATCGACTTTTATGTTTTTGCTTCCTCCAACCCTTTGAAACACATGCGTCTCAATTGCTCTAAGCGCCTTTGCCTGGGTCTGGAGCGCCATGTCTCCAATTTCATCAAGAAACAATGTGCCCTTGTCAGCAAGCTCGAACTTGCCGCTTTTTCTTTCGGTTGCGCCTGTGAATGCACCCTTTTCATGCCCGAATAATTCGCTCTCTATTAATTCCTGCGGTATTGCTGCACAATTAACCTCTACAAATGGTCCATTAGCACGTTGGCTCTTTTCGTGTAATAATCTTGCAACAAGCTCTTTTCCTGTTCCGCTCTCCCCGAGGATTAAAACCCGGCTATTGCTCTGCGCAGCCATCTCTATCTGCTGTTGTAAAGCCTGCATTTTTTCTGAATCGCCCATTAATCTGTATTTTTTGACTAAATTCTCTTTTAAAGAACGGTTCTCTTCCTTAAGGTTTTTGCGCTCTATTGCCCTTTTTGCAATTATCAATACCTTTTCTAAAGATAAGGGCTTTTCTAAAAAATCATATGCGCCAAATTTTGTAGCCTTTACCGCAATCTCAATATTGCCATGACCTGAAATCATAATGACAGGAATGTTGTCGTCTATGCCTTTTAATTTTGATAGTGTTTCAATCCCGTCCATTTCAGGCAGCCACACATCGAGGAATACAATATCAGGACGCTGCTCCTTTGCAATGTTTAACGCTTCTTCGCCGGATGATGCAGTCAGAACATCATATCCATCATCTTGCAGTATCCCTGAAAGACTTTCCCTTATGCCTGCTTCGTCATCTACTATCAATATAAGTTTTTTAGCCGCCATACTCATCTTAACGATATAATGCCTAAATTAATTTATCGGTATTTCAACACTAAAAATACTGCCTCTTGGATTATTATCCCTGATAAGAATCCTTCCTCCATGATCGGTTATTATTTTGTTTGCTATTGCAAGTCCAAGCCCCGTGCCATCCTTTCGCTTTGAAAAATATGGTATAAACAGTTTTTCCTTTTCCTCATCCTTTATGCCTGTACCTGTATCAGCAATATCAATTATTACATTATTTTTGTTTATCTTTGCAGAAATATCAATTACTCCGATATTGTTCATAGCTTTTATGGCATTATCTATTATATTAATAAGCGCTCTCTTTATTTGTTCTTTATCAGCATCTATCAATGGAATTTCTTTCTGTTTGACAATGTTTATCTCTAAATCTTTAAATCCTTTATATAGAGCAGCTACATCATCTATCATCTCACTAATATTTGTCGGCTTCATATTTACTTCAGGCATTCTGCCGTACCTTGAAAACACATCAACAAGATTTTTAAGGCTTTCGACCTCTGCAATAATGGTTTTTGTTGACTTCTCAAAAACAGCTTCAAAGTCCTTGTCATTTTGCTGCCATTTTTTTATAAGCCTCTCTGTGGAGAGCTTTATTGGGGTCAAAGGATTTTTGATCTCATGGGCAAGTCTTCTAGCAACCTCTTGCCATGTTGCTGCCTTTTGGGCTTTGATAACATCTGTAAGGTCATCAAAAACAACGAGCATGCCAAGGGACTTTGCACTATCTGATTCTTTTATCCCGGACAAATAAACTCTAATCATAGTAATTTTGCCATTTATATTTACTTTTACATCTTTTTTTATCCCTTTTATTTCCTTGCCTTCTATCTCTTTAATTATATTAATCAGATCTTCAGAATTCAGAGCCGCAATAAAATCCTTGTAATTCATGCCGACTTTATCTTCATGCCTTACATTCAGTATAGAGCATGCTGCTTTGTTAAGTGTTAGTATCTTCCCATTGTTGTCAAGAAATATTATGCCTGAATTTATGTTTTCTAAAATATTTTCAAGATAGAGCCTTCTTCTGTCAGATTCCATGTAGGCATTTTCAAGAGAATTTTTATTCTCTTTTAACTGCTTTACCATTTGGTTGAAGGAATTGATTAGAAGACCGATTTCATCCTTGCTTTTTTCATCAACCTGAATATTTAAATCGCCGGATGCTATCCTTTCTGTTGCTGCTGCAAGGCTCTGAATAGGGATTGTAATGCTCTCTGAGATTTTAAGCGAAATCCAAAATCCTGTAAAGACAATCATGAGAGTCAAAAAGCCGAGAATTATTATATAGTTAAGACGCATAGGCGTTTTAAATGATTGTAATTCTAAGTGGTCTTCATAAAGCTCTTTTATATTTTCTGCTCTCTCTGAAATTGTTTTTGGCAAGGTCAATTCTACTACAACAATACCCCTTTTTGAACTAATGTCTGGAACCACTGCCCTTATAATGTCGCCGCTACTTTTTGAGATTACCTCTGTTCCCTCTTTTCCTGAAAAACCGTCTTTAATTGTGTCAGTTGCATGCAGAGGCAGAGTAGCATATCTTTTAACATCCAGATCATGCAGTCCACGGATATCTGAGCCTTGATTTGCAGCTTCTTTTTTTGCGATTATAAGCGCTCTTTCCCTTTGGAAATCATAAAATGCCCTTGCTAATTCAACGGATTTATCAAAGGGCTCTTTCATTCCGGGAGAAAAAATCTGGTTTATATAATTAGTTGCCAGACCGCTTGCAGTGAGGAAGAGGAAGGCAGATGGTATTAATGTCAATATAACGAAAATAACCATAAGCCTTGTTTTGAATTTGTAGCCAAGCACTTTATGCTGCCTTTCCATATAAAGCCTGAATATTTTTTTAACAACAAAAAACATGAGGGTAAGCAGTGCAAGGACATTAATGGTGAGAAACCCTATGGTCAAAAATCTTGTTGTCATGTTCACAGAGGGCAGTTTTATGAAATAAAGCCCGATGGCTGTTATAACAGCAACCAAGAAAAGCAGTCCGAATATGATCATTAATGACTTTAAAAATTTCATCTTGATTTTATTTGGAATGGTAAAGAGTTCTTTGAAATACTGAATTCATTTTCAGGCATAAAAAACAGAAGATATCCAATGACTGGCGGCAGTTTTCTTATCTTTGAAACTACAGTAACTTTAACAAAATATTCTCCATGCTCCAATTCTTTTATATTAATTAATTTTATGTCTGCAATGTCCATGCCCCAATCCACCATTGATTCTATATCCTTAAATTTTTTTTCAATTTGAATATTGCTATCAATGCCTATTGCTGCATGCTCCCGCTTAATTGGATTGTTTTTCAATATCCTTTCCAGCTTCCTGCCTGTTACAAATTCATCAGGCCATATCTTCCATATCCTAAAGAGATCTATGTAGAATATAAGCTCTTTAGACAATCCGCTGTTTAGTTCATGTATAAATTTAGAGTCTGGTTTTATAGAGGTTGTAACATAAATTTCGTTGTTTTGTATTTTTACATCGACGGATGCAATTTCAGCGGCATGAGCAGCGAGCAGTGAATAGTGAACAGCGAATAGCAGAAAGAATACAATGAGTAATAAGTAATGGAGTTTAGGGCTGAAGGCTGAAAGCCAAGCTTTGAGCTTTAAACTTAGAACTTTGAACTTTATATCCTGTTGTTTCATCTTGACAATTAATAAAAAATTTATTTTCATTATAACATAGACAGTAAAAGACAGAAGATAAGAGGGTGATCGGAGCAGGACATGTGTTCTGCATATTGTTGAAAAACGCATTTCCGATAAATGTCCTTAATCCGATAAAAAAATGCCCCATATTAAATGTGATAAGGAGACTTCCATTCCCTATTGGTATATCTCGAGGCATATACTCTAACTTCACAATGTATTTAAGTAGGCAATTAGATTCAATATATCCTCATCAGAAAGATATGAAAAAGAAGGCATGTCTTTGTATGGATTTCTTATCTGGCGTGCTACACTTTCAGGTGTTGCAGGTTTTTTGCTTACCGGAAGAAGCGGGTTCTTCATGATTCCTTTGAGCCCTGGCCCGACCCCCCATTTAGTGCTAAAGGCATCATGACAGAAATAACATTTTGAATCATAGAGTTCCCTGCCTTTTTCAATGTTTTCAGAATCTGTCCTGACAATAAGTTTTAGCATTTCCTTTTCTTCAGCCTTCTTAACCGCTATATCCATGCCGAGCTTAGTAATGAGAAGATAATATCCAGCAGATGTCCCTATCATACCGAAGGTTATCAGCGCTATCAAAAGACCGATTATTTTTACCTGTCCGTAAAATTGTCTGTAAATCCTGACAAAAGAGACCTTCAACAAAAGAAGTATAATAACGGTGAGGGCAAATATACCATGAAATGTAGCCCTTGAAGATGGCTCTGCCTTTGTATTTAAAATAAAATCGAGACAAAAATAGGCTATGATAAAATACAACAAAAAAAATATCTTTCCGTTTAATCTATGAAGTTTTTTGAGCCTTTCAATATCAAATCTATTTTCTGTTCTTCCAAATACCTCAAACATAGTAAACATCGCAAAAAGTGTCAGAACAAATAAAAGTATAGACAATAAAGACTTAATTAGAAATATTGGCATTCGATCTCCTTATATAAAATGAGGAGACTTAATGCCTCCTCATTCCTTGTGTTTAACATCCCTCGATTGCCTTTTTCTTCTTTGGAGCTTCTGCTGGAGCCTTTTTCGCCAGTGATTTAATATATGCAACAATATCAGCCATCTCAGGACTCTTTGCATCAATAACCTTTCCTTTATTGGCCATCTCGATGCAGAAATTTACTGCTTCTTCAATGCTCTTTTGGGTCTTGCCCATGATCTTAAACTCTTTCTTTTCGGCTGCCTTCTCTAATCCCTTTCCACCAGGATGGCATGAATTACAGGATTTTCCTGCTGTGCCTCCAGCGAATTTCACATCATTAAAAAGAGCCTTGCCGCGCTCCTCTGGCAGATGTTTTGCTGCAAAAGCTCCAGAAAAAAGCAAGCTAATCGCTACCATTGACAATAATGCTATCTTTAACGCCTTCATCTCTTCTCACCTCCTTTCTTTCTCGACTCCCCTGGTGAATATTTTACCCAGAACCAGTCACCTCCTTCAGGGTTGTAACCCTTGATTTTGTACATCACAGAAAGTGCCACAAACTTTTTATCTGCCGTATAGTTTTCTTTAACTATGATGGAATGATCTCATGTATAGCGGTTGCAGCAAAGCTAAATCCAAAAACAACG
>JBBISP010000015.1:0-53269 GCA_037441185.1 Nitrospirota bacterium
TACAGGGACGACATTTATAATAACATTGCCAGCAGTAAAGACAGTGAATAGTGAACAGTGAATAGTGAACAGTGAATAGTGATGGAAAATAAGATAAAAAATTTCAAGGATTTGAAAATTTGGCAGAAGGGAATAAGATTAGCAAAAGAGGTTTATTTAATTACAGATGATTTTCCATCTAAAGAGACATATGGTATTGTTAGCCAGATGAGAAGGGCGGCTGTATCAATCTCGTCAAATATAGCTGAAGGGTTTATGAGAAAACATAATAAGGAGTATAAGCAGTTTTTGTATATTGCTCTTGGGTCCATGGTAGAATTGGAGACGCAAATTATTCTTTCTGAGCAGTTGAATTTTCTGGAGAATGAAGAATGTAACTCAATTAAAGCAAACATAGATGAACTTAATAAAATGATCACAGGATTAATTAAATGTCTTTAACTATTGACTAAATACTGTTCACTATTCACTATTCACTAAAGAGGAGGATTTTATGCCAGAAAAAATATTAGCAGTAGATGACGAACCAGATATGCTGAAGCTGTTGAGTATGATTATCAGGGAAAAGACCTTTTATGAAATTACAACCACAAATAATCCTCTGGAAGCCCTTGAGTTGGCTAAAAAGGGAGGTTTTGACATTGTTATCGCAGACCTGAAGATGCCGGGGCTTGACGGGGTTGAACTCCTTGAAGGCATAAAGCGCATTGATGAGGACATACCAGTGATTATCATAACTGCATACGGCACAATTGAATCAGCTACCGAGGCAATGCATAAAGGCGCTTTTGATTTCATAACAAAGCCGTTCCGAAAAGAGCAAATACTCTTTACTATTGAAAAGGCATTCAAATGGCTGAGGCTTCAAAGAGAGAACAAGATGCTGAGGGAGCAGTTGAAAACAGCGAAAAGTGAATAGAGGACAGTATTAACGACAGTGAATAGTCGTTAGTATTTTAAGCTATTCATATCTCAAATGCTGTTTCACAAATTCTTCTATATACCAGTCGGTAACAGCATCGTTATACATAACCATATCAAGCTGTTTGGTATAGGCCGTCAACTTGCCCATTATTGCCAGCTTTTCTTCGATTATTGCGCGGTTATATCCGGTCAGAACCGCGTTTATCACATCTTCTTTTACAGAAACGCTTATATCCATACTTCGGAGTATCTCTTTTATGAGCCTCACCCTTCTTAATCTCCTGTCAGGTGATGCCCCTCCGCCTTTAAAGAAAAATCTTATATAGTTATCGTTCATCTTTTCTCCGGCGTAAGCCTCAACCTGCGAAAAATGGTAGCCGAGCCTTATGCTGAAATTCATATAATTTTTGGATATTATAGCAAAGCTCTTTTCTCCGGACCTTATTAGTTCTGCCTCAGGTGTTGTAACTGTGTGGGCTATCATCCCCAAAAAGCCTTTTACGTCGAACGGCCTAGCATCAGGCCACCTCATGGTTTTCATGCCCTTAAGGAATGCTGAAAAAGGTATTGACAGGATATCTTCGGGCGATGCCTTTTTAACATCTTCTTTTATTCCGCCGTCTATATCTATCATCACTGCATCAACAGGGATGCCCGCCTTAAGGATAATTGTGCCGGACTTGTTAATATCATAGCCTTCCCCGATATTAAACATCTCATTCATTGCCTTTTCATGGGCAAATCTGGTTATATCATGCAAGGTCATGCACATTTCCGGTTTAAAATTATCGGCCTGAGGGTCGACTAAATTGAGAGGAACTATGAATTTCAGCAAAGCCTGCAATGTCTTAAATAGGTGGGTATTTTTAAACGGCGCGCTCTTTTTAGCTGAATATTCGAGAAGTTCTTCAACTTTTCCTTCGTAAATATTGCAATTTATCGCATCAACAGTTATTTCCTGCCCATTTTTTATAATACTGGTTGCAGTTTGGGTATCAAGGATAGTCGGCACCTGATATTCCCTTGACAGGGAGGCCATATGCCCTGTAGCTCCGCCGATATCAGTTACAATCGCGGATGCCCTGTTCATCACAGTAACAAATTTTGTTGAGGTATGCCTTGCTATCAGGACTGCCTTGTCAGGAAAATCTTTAAGATCTTCTTCGTCTTTTAATACAAATGCCCTGCCCCATCCTATTCCTTTGCACGCGATAACGCCTTTGTCAAGCAATATGTCGTATTTCTCTATTTTCCTCGGTATCTTAAGCTGCTCTTCCTCTACTTTTAAAATTCTAAGCTGCCTGCTCTGCAATATATATATATGATCATTTTTATCAATTGCCCATTCGATATCCTGAGGAGTGCCATAATACCTTTCAAGCTCATCCGCATAGCCGGTCAATGCCTTAATCTGATCATCGGAAAGACACGGCATGTTCCTGATTTTATCCGGCGCGCTTACCTCTTTTATATCTCCTTCTGGATGGCAAACTATCATGGTTTCCTGAACCGATACCTTTTTATCTAAAATAGCGCGGTTCTTTTTATCAACAATATAGTAATCAGGCTCTAATGTTCCATCCACAACCGGTTTCCCAAGTCCCCAGACAGCGTTAATTATTACTGTATTTTTCTCAGGGTCATTAGGGTCTTTTGTGTACATTACCCCGCCTGTTTTTGCATCCACCATTTCTAAAACACCGACAGGCATGACCATTTCATCTTCTGAAAAACCCTTTGTCTTGCAGTAGAAAATCGCACGCGGAGTGAAAAGACTCGCAACCACTTCCTTGTACTTCTGGATTATCAATTCAGGCCGGACATTAAGAAATGTGGAGTACTGACCGGCAAAACTGAATTCCCCGTCCTCGAGTATTGCGCTGCTGCGAACCGAAACCATCCCGCATCCCTGCCGTGCAGTGTTAAGATTGGGTGAGTTTTGAGCATTGGATTTTAATCCTTCCACTTCATTCCTTATCGCATCTCCTATTTCCTCAGGAACCTCGGCAT
Organism: Nitrospirota bacterium; assembly: GCA_037441185.1. Taxonomy (GTDB): domain Bacteria; phylum Nitrospirota; class Thermodesulfovibrionia; order Thermodesulfovibrionales; family Dissulfurispiraceae; genus JBBISP01. The sequence goes on from JBBISP010000015.1 coordinate 2,935, forward strand.
CCAATATCATCTGCTGTATTTCCCTGCTGACATTGTTAAGTTCTTCCAAATCGCTCAGGCTGATTGCGGATAGTCTCTCATTTATTCTTTCAGCAAGATTGTTATGCCCTATGAATCTTTTATACGCATAGGCAGTAATGGAAAATCCCTCAGGAACCGAAAAATTGAGCTTTGTTTTGACATCGCTTAGATGCGCCATTTTCCCGCCTGCAATGCCCTGCATATCTCCTGCAAGATTATCTAAGGCTATGGTAAAACCGGTTACCGGTATTTTCAATTTGCGCGACAGAATCTCCTGAATGTCCAATGAAATATTGGCGTGAGAATCGTACAATTGCTTGTATTTATCCTGTGAAATGGCATTGAGGTTTTTTATTATTTCAAGAACTCCCCCGGTAATCAAAGGTGTATTTGCATCGAGATAATGCCTGTCAAAGAGGTATTCCCCTGACATTTTTTCTTCCATGTCTGCCATTAATTCAAGCATATGATTGTTTTTTTCAAGAAGGCTCTGAAATGCGTGGTATTTTGCCTTAAATGCTTCTGTTAAAGGCAGCGCTGGAGTTACGGGCTGAGGGGCCTTGAAAAATATTTTAAGTAATTTTTTTATATCAGCCATAATTAATTATACTATTTTATTACCCTTAGTGCTAAAGAGGGATATTTTAGAGTATAAATTGCTATTATTATAATATTATAAAAAAATTAAATTAGACAAAATAATGTAATATTATTATAATCTTTTCAAGATAACATTATAATCATTTGAAACCCACATGCCGGTAAGCCGGCACAAGAGGGAATGACAGGCAGGAGTATTTTCATTTGAAAAATGGAAAAATTAATTAACAGAGAAGACTCGCAAAAACTTTATGTTCAGCTTTTCAATATCCTGAGGGGTAAAATTGAGGCAGGAGAATGGATTGTTGACTCCCAGATACCCACCGAAGAAGAACTTTGCAAGGTTTATGATATAAGCAAAGCGACAGTGAGGCTTGCGATAGCAGATCTCGCAAGGCAGGGCTATTTGAAACGGCAGCAAGGTAAGGGCACATTTGTTTGCAAAAGGATTATACCAGAGGGCATATCCATGCTGACGAGTTTTAAGGAAAACATGCTTGAGGCAGGAGTGCAATTTTCAACAAAGGTTCTTGCACAGACAAGTGTGATGCCTATTGATGACATTGACATAAAGCTCAACATCCCTGAGGATAAACATATTATTTATATCAAGAGGCTAAGGTTAGTTGATGAAGATCCTGTTTTACTTCAGGAAACATATATTCCACACCAAATCTGTCCCCCGCTTCTGGAAGATGATTTAGAAAACAATTCTATTCATGAACTGCTCGAAAAAAAATACGGCATTAAGATTACAAGGGTTCAGGGATATATAAGCACAATCTATCTTAATAATGATGAAGGCATGCTTCTTGGGCTGCAGGAAGGATCCTGCGCCTTGCTTTTGGAGCAATATTTTTATTCCGGCGACAGCCAGATTACTTATACAAGATCAGTTAAAAGGTCTGACAGATTCAGGTTTTTTATAGAACTGGAAAGAAAATAAAACAGGAGGTTTTATGATAGAAAGCAAGAAGGTAAGGGACGCGATGGTGGATGTTTTTGGATTTCCTCATATTCCCCACTGGTTTACGATCAAGCAGGCAATGGGGATAATTAAAAAGTCGTTTGTCGAAGCAGAAAAATGTGTCTTTCCACAGGTTGTGTTGGTCTTTGATGAAAAGTACAATCTTATGGGCACATTCACACCCAGAGACATAATAAAAGGGCTTGAGCCAAAGTTAAAACATGTAACGATTAAAGATGCCGAAATTGCATATATTAACGAAAATGCATTAGCCAGTTTTGAGGCAAACCTCTTTAGTTCCCAATCAAAGGAGTTGGCTGGAAAACCTGTAAGTGAGATCATGATTCCTGCAAAGACATTCGTATTGCCTGAAGATACTGTTTTAAAAGCAGCATTTTTGATGGTCCATAATAATCTGGTGGTTCTGCCTGTTTTAGAGAATAAAAAGCTCGTTGGAGTGGTCAGGATGCTTGAGGCATTCGATGAGATTTCAAATATTGTTTTGGAATAATAATTATTAACGGGGGAATAAAATGTCAGACAAGTCAAAAGATTTTAAGCAAAAAAGCGGGTTGCCCGAGCCGCCAAAAGAGATTCACGTTGCACCCGCGATAGAAGAACACGCCGAAGCGCCTGAAAAATCTACGAAATCAATTATTATCGGCGTCATTATATCACTCACAGTAGGTCTTGGTATAGCATTCCTGCCCACACCCGAAGGTCTTTCGGCTCAGGCGCACAGGTTTCTGGCGTTACTTATCACAGTCGTGCTTTTATGGGTCACTGAGGCGCTGCCTATCGGCGTAACAGGCCTGCTTGCAGGCGGCAGTCTGATACTATTTAAAATACAGCCCGCCGGCAAGGCATGGGAGCCTTTTGCAAGCCCCGCGGTCATGTTTGTCTTAATGATAATGATGTTTGGCGTGATACTCAACGAAGCAGGTGTTGCCAAGCGCATTCTGCATCTTATCATCAAGGCAGCCGGTACGAATGTGAAAAAACTGAGCCTGGTGCTGGCGATCTCCGCTGCCTTTCTTTCCTCGATATTCCATGACGCAACAATCACCATTATCCTCCTGTTCAGTTTTCTGCCTGTTTTTGCGGCCATGGGGATTACGCCGCAAAAAAGCAACAACCTGAGCAAGTTTTTTATAATTCTGATCCCCCTTGCAGCGTCTGCCGGCGGGTTCGGGACTCTTCTTGGAGGCGGCAGAAACCCCGTAATGGTTGAGACCCTCAAAAAGGTCACAGGCTATGAGATGGGATTTGTGGAGTTTGCAATGAGAAACTTCCCCCTTGTGTTACTTACGGCTCTCGCAACATGGGCAGTTGTATATCTGATCTTCCGTCCTGAGGTAAAAGAGCTCCCGGCATCTCTTACATCAGAAAAACTTCCTCCCATGAGCAGACAGGAAAAGGGCGTGATCGGCTTTTTCTCACTCGCGTTTGCCCTATGGAGCATAACGGACATAACAAAAGTGCACTACAGCGTTGTTGCGGCAGGCGTTCTGGCGCTGATATTCGGCTTTAAGCTGGTGAGTTTCAATGAGGTAATCAAGAAATTTCCATGGGAATCATGGGTTGTCTTCGGAGCAGGCGTATCAATGGGCATAGCAATGCTCGACACCGGAGCGGGCAAGTGGCTCGCAAGCCAGGTTCTGCCTATGCTCGAAGGCCAGAGCTGGGTAGTTGTATTCGCGGGCGCCGGACTTATAGGAGCAATTATGTCGAGCTTTATGTCCAATTCAGCGGCAACAGCCCTTATATTGCCTATAACCATTCCAATGGCGCAGACTATGGGGATTCCGGAGGCTGCCATCGCGCTTTCAGCGCCGATATCAACGTCCTTTATTATGCTGGTAATCGGCTGTCCTCCAACAATTATTGCTTACAGTACCGGTTATTTCAGTCAATTGGACTTTATAAAGGTTGCAGTTCCATGGGCGATCGTATGCCTCATAGTTGTAACACTCGGCGCGTCCATTTACTGGCCGTTGACCGGATTCCCGACTCTGCCGTTTCTGGGGATGAGGTAAACCCCGTTAGAAGACCTTTGTCCTTCTAACGGGATGGCTCGCATGGGGCATTAATCCCGTGTTCGCTAAATAAGGAATATTATTTCTACCCTGCCGCAAGCAGCGGGGCTTTCTAACGGGGTAAATTTGGAAATATTGAAGAACATTTTTTATTGTTGATTTGAGAAATACTAAAAATGCTGAGGAGGACAAAAGAATGGAACATGACGAAAAAGTCAAGGACGTGATGATACCTATTGAAGAACATCCTCGAATTCCTTCGAGTTGCACAATAAGAGAGGCCTTGGTGGAAATCAGAAATTATATCCACAAGGGCTATCGACATGTCCTTGTATTTGATGAAAGATTCAGACTGGTTTCGGTTCTTTCTCTTAAGGATATTCTTAAAAGCATGATGCCGGAGTTTCTCAGATCCGGCATGCAGTCAAAATACGAAGGCTATACCCTTCCTGATGACGCCTCATTGGCGATATTATGGCAGAATTCTTTTTTCGATGAATGCGGCTATGCTTCTCAAAAAACCGTAAAAGAGATGCTCATCCCTGTAAAAATAACGATTGAGGCGGACGCTCCGGTCACAAAGGCCTTGTATCTGATGCTGAAGGAAGATGTTAATATGCTGCCAGTTACTGAAAAAGGTATTGTTGTCGGTGTTATTCGTATAACACATATCCTTGATATTGTATTGAAATCTTGTAAATTGTGTGAGGAGGAAAAATAATGCGGGAAGAGTCGGATAGCAGACCGATGTCTGGTACACCTGAGACAAATATTGATTGGAAACGGATAGCATTCATATTGCTCGGATTGGGAATATTCCTTTTTATTTATTTTTTGCCGCCGTGGCAGGATGCTGTTGATCCATCTGGCAAATCTTTTGCACTTTCAAGGGAGGGCAAGGCAGCCATAGCCCTTTTTCTTTTGGCAGGAATTTGGTGGGTATTTGAGGTCATTCCTATAGGTGTAACAGCAATAGCTATTGGAGTATTTCAGGCGCTTTTTGCTATTCGCCCTGCAAAAGAGGCATTTAGAGATTTTATGGACCCTTCGGTCATGTTCATCTTCGGATCTGTCATTGTAGGGCTTGCTTTCACCAAGACAGGCCTCACCATGAGACTCGCCTATAAAATGCTTGGAGTGGTGGGTGAAAAGACGAATATGATCCTCCTGGGAAGCCTTGTCCTAGTGGCTTTGCTTGCGCATTTTATGGCGCATACTGCTGCAGCCGCTACAGTTTTCCCAATACTGATGGCCATATATGCGTTGTATGGAGAAGGTGACAAAAAGACAAATTTCGGAAAGTCGCTTTTCATAGGGATGGCATACGCTGCAGGGGCAGGCAGTATCATAACCTTTTTGGGAGCTGCAAGAGGTCCTGCAGCAGCAGGTATGTTTAAGGAGTTTACCGGAAGAGAGATAGGCTTTTTTGAATTGACACAGTTCATGTTTTTTGTAGGATGGATAATGGTTTTTATCATATGGGGTTATATGATGATTTTTTTAAAGCCTGAGAAGAAGACCATCCCTGGTCTTACGGACAAGGCAAAGAGGTTGGCAAAGGAACTGGGGCCTATGAAGAAGGATGAAAAACTCGTCATCATCTTTGTTGGTCTTACAGTGCTAGTTATGTCTCTTCAGGCATTTATTCCAGCTCTTAAGGCCATTGACAGGGCTGCAATAATGCTTATGTCAACGCTCCTTTTCTTTATTTTCAGGATACTCACGGTCAAGGAACTTGAGACTATACCGTGGAACATAATTCTACTTTTCAGTGGAGCGATGAGTATAGGTTTCTGCCTTTGGAAAACGGGGGCTGCCCAATGGATGGCCATAAAGTGGTTGATCATGTTTCAGGATACGCCGGCGATAGTGTTCATTCTTAGTATAGCGACATTTGTTTTGCTCATGACTAATTTTATCATGAATGTGGCTGCAATAGCGATTTCTCTGCCCGTTTCTCTGGTTGTTGCAGGATATCTAGGAGTAGCTCCTGATGTGATATTTTATTCGTCGCTGGTAACCGCTGGCATGCCATTTCTGTTGCTAATCGGAGCAGCGCCTAATGCCATAGCTTACGGGTCACATCAATTCAGCACAGGAGAGTTCTTTAAGCACGGTATACCTATGAGTATAATACTGATAATTGTCCTCGCAGTTGCGTTGGTGACGATCTGGCCTATGTTCGGAATGCCGATACTTAGTAAATAAACACTAAATTGCTTAAAGACAATTAAATAAGGAGAATACAGTACGGTGAAATATGTAATTACCTTTTTAGTTCTTTTTCTTAACTGGGTAATATGGTCGGGCATGTTTGATGCCTTTCATCTATCGCTCGGGGTTATATCATGTGCCATTGTGACCTTTATGTCCCACGACCTTTTGTTCAAGAGTGAAAAGTTTTCAGTCAGGCATGCAATAGAGTTTGTGCGGTTCATTAAATATATACCATGGCTGTTATATCAAATTATTCTCTCTAATATTCATGTCGCATATCTGGTATTGCACCCAAAGATGCCGATTGAGCCTTCAGTAATAAGTTACAGGAGCAAACTGAAAAAGGACATTTCTCTCGTAACTCTTGCAAACTCCATCACCCTTACGCCGGGCACAATCACCGCCGATATAGTAAACGGAATATATATTGTTCATTGTATAAGCAAGAAGGTGGCAGATGACCTTTTCACAGGCGACATGGAGAAAAGGGTATCGCATATTTTTGAGGAGGAGTGAATGGAAGGATTCTTTCTGATTATAGCGATTATACTTGGTCTCCTGGTCTTGGCCTGCCTTTATCGCGGGGTGTTTGGTCCAACAATATTAGACAGGATAGTGAGCATAGGTGTCATTGGCACAAAGACCACCATTATCCTTGCACTCATAGGGTTCATCTATAAAAGAGTAGACATGTTTGTGGACATATGCCTGGCATATGCCATGCTGAATTTTATTGCAACACTTGCATCTGCAAAATTTTTCCGTGTTAGGAAAAGTATAATCCCTGGTGCAAAATTCTTTAAAGAAAAGGAGGTTGGCAAATGACCATCTTAGCCGTAATCTTTATTGTCTTGGGAGTGTTTTTCTTTTTTACTGCAACCCTCGGGCTTTTACGCTTTCCTGATTTTTATTGCAGGATGCAGGCGACAGGAAAGGGCGATACCCTTGGGTCCCTTCTGATGCTTACAGGGCTGGCATTGTATAATCTCAATGATGGTTTTTCATTATCCGCTATTTTAGTGAGCATAAAGCTTATGTTTATCGCCCTTTTTATCTTTATAGCCAATCCGACTGCTACCTATGCAATAACAAGGGCAGGGTTTGATGCGGGTGTTGAGCCATGGACAAAGGGGGATGCACGAAAATGATATGGCAGCTTGATATTTTAATACTCGCCATAGTAGTTATATGCGCCATAGCGGCTATTTCTGTGAAGGACCTTTTGAGTTCTGCGATCCTGCTCGGGGCATACAGCTTCCTTATGTGCATTCTCTTTGCAGGGATGGGCGCTGTTGATGTTGCCTTTACCGAGGCTGCTGTGGGAGCCGGCATCAGCACAGCCTTTTTTATCGGCGCTATATACCAGACTACAAGGAGGACTAAGGATTGAAATTATTTGCGTTTGTTGTTGTTTTTCTTACAGGCGCTGCCCTTATTTACAGCACAATAGACATGCCTGAATGGGGCGATCCGAATTCGCCTGCAAGCACCCATGTCTCGCCGAGATATATTGAAAAGACAATCGAGGAAACCGCAACCCCAAATGCTGTTACTTCTGTGCTTGCGGATTATAGAAGTTATGATACTCTCGGAGAGACCATTGTGATATTCACAGCAGGCATTGTGTGCATACTGCTTTTAAGGAGGAGCGCAAGATGATACGAGAGTTTGAAGATGCAATAATACAGACTGTCTGCAGGATGCTTACGCCGTTTCTCCAGATATTCGCTCTGTATGTCATCGCGCATGGACATTACAGCCCTGGCGGAGGCTTTCAGGGAGGCTGCATCTTGGGAGCGAGTTTCATACTGATGGCCATCGCTTATGATATTAATGCTGTAAAAAGGCGGATGTCGGAAAAATTAAATACCCTTTATTGCAGTTTAGGAGCGCTTATATATGTAGGGATTGGCATGTTATGTCTTATATTGGGTGCAAATTACCTTGATTACGGCGTTCTTCACAAGATACTGCCGGTTGACCCGGTTAAGGCGAGGGCTCTGGGAATACTCGGGGTAGAAATAGGTGTAGGAATTGCAGTAATGGCGGTTATGGTCTCTGTTTTCCTCAATATAGCCTCCGGAGGCGAACATAAAGAAGGAGCAGTTGAATAATGGAATTCATTATCAGCAAATATAATTATTGGATTTATATAGTTCTTATGATGATAGGGTTTTATGCAATGATTGCCAAGAGAAACCTTGTGAAAAAGCTTGTAGGGATGAACATATTTCAGACAGCCATAATACTCTACTTCATATCTATAGCCTCAAAAAAGGGAGCAACAATACCAATTATTCAAGAGGCGCAGGGAGCTATAAATCCGGCCCAATATGTGAATCCCCTGCCGCATGTCCTCATGCTTACAGCCATAGTAGTCATGGTAAGCATATTTGGAGTCGCTCTGGCGCTGATAATAATGATATACAGAAAATACAGGACACTGGACGAGGACGAAATAATCGAGATTCTGAGGGGTAAAAAATGAATATCACAGACCAAGCGCCGGGCTTAATAATAGTGCTGCCTCTTATAGCCTCGCTTTTAAATATCATGGTCGGTTCATGGAGAAGGGCGTTCTGTTATCCCTTTGCAGTTGCGGCGCTCGGTGCATGCGCTGCTTTATCCGTCAATATTCTATATGCGGTTATAAACAACGGCGCTATTCATTACAGGCTTGGCGGCTGGGAGCCGCCATGGGGTATAGAGCTTATGATAGACCACCTCAATGCCTTTATAGCTGTAGTCGTCTCATTTATGAGCCTTATTGTTGCTGTTTATTCAAAGAAAAGCATTGAACAGGAACTGCCTGCTGATAAGACAAGCTACTTCTATACAATCTATCTATTGCTGGCAACAGGGATGCTTGGAATAACCGTATCAGGTGATGTATTTAATATATTTGTATTTTTGGAGATTACAGCTCTTGCAGGCTATGCACTTATAGCTATAGGAGACGACAGGGCGCCCCTTGCCAGTTTTAATTATGTAATTATGGGGACTATCGGAGCATGCTTTTATCTGCTTGGTGTGGGATATCTATACATAATGACCGGCTCCCTCAATATAGCTGACCTGTCCCGCCTGCTTCCGGATTTATATCATTCTAAAGTAGTGCTTGTTGCTTTTGCCTTTTTTATGGTGGGTATCGCCATTAAAATAGCTTTTTTCCCGCTGCACATATGGCTTCCGGACGCATACACACATGCGCCTTCATCAGTCAGCGCCCTTGTTGCATCAACAATGACAAAAGTCGGCGCTTATGTGATGCTGAGGATAACCTTCACGGTGTTTGAGCCTTACTTTTCCTCCGAGGTGGTCCCTATGACTGCAATACTTGGATGGTCTGCCTTTGCTGCAATAATCTTCGGCTCTATTCTGGCGGTTGGACAGACGGATTTCAAGAGAATGCTCTCTTATATTCTTATAGCAGAGGTAGGCTATATAGTTCTCGGAGTTAGTCTTGGAAACAGGCAGGGGTTTACAGGCTCTGTCCTTCATATTTTAAATGACGCTGTTATGATAGCCTGCCTGTTTATGGTGGCAGGAGCGGTTGTTTATAAAAGGGGCGCAAGGAACCTGAATGACTTTATCGGCTTAAATAAAAAGATGCCTGTTACAATGGCTGCGTTCAGCGTGGCTGCCGTTTCCATGATAGGTGTGCCGCCCACAGCCGGATTTTTCAGTAAATGGTATCTGATTCTGGGCTCATTACAGGCTGAGAAATGGGCATTTGCAGCCGCGCTTCTTTTCAGCAGCTTAATTAATGCAGTGCTATTTTTCAGGATTTTAGAGAAGGTTTATTTGAAGGGGTCAAGGGGTCAAGGGTTCAAGGAATCAAGTGAAGAAGAAACCTCCTTTGACGAAGTCCCATTGAGCATGCTTATCCCAATACTCGTTACGGCTGTCGGGATAATAATATTGGGTCTGTATAGCGGAAGAATTATTTCATCCATAATTCAGTTTACTGTGCCAGAGGGGTTTTAAGATATGGAAACCTTGATTTCTATAAAACCTGTGCTGGCAATTGCAGTTTCCCTTGCAGCGGTATTACTCATATATCTTACAGGTGAAAGGTCAAAAAATCTCAGAGAGACATGGACGATCCTTGCAGCAGTTACTAAATTTACAATCGTTGCATCTATGGTTCCATCTGTCCTTAATGGCAAGATTCTTGAATACACCCTCATCTCTATTGCCCCTGGACTCTCGATACAGTTCAAAGTTGACGCCATCGGGATATTTTTTGCCGCTCTTGCCTCATTTTTATGGATTATCACTTCAGTCTATTCAATAGGATACATGAGGTCATTAAATGAGCGCGCTCAGACGAGATATTTCGCATGTTTTGCAATAGCATTATCTGCAACAATGGGAGTCGCATTTTCTGCAAATATGTTCACAACATTTCTTTTTTATGAAATTATTACCCTATGCACATTCCCATTGGTTGCGCATAAAGAAACGCCGGAGGCGATTAAGGGTGCAAGGAGGTATCTTACCTACCTGCTCGGAACATCAGTGGCCTTTCAGTTGACTGCTGTGCTGCTTACATACAATACAGCAGGTACGCTTGATTTCTCAAATCAGGGGATATTTGCAGGAAAAGGCTCAGATTTGTTATTGACAATCATATTCGTGCTTTACATGGCTGGAATCACAAAGGCTGCTATGATGCCTTTTCACTCATGGCTGCCGGCTGCAATGGTTGCACCAACACCAGTGAGCGCCCTTCTCCATGCTGTTGCAGTTGTCAAGACAGGAGTCTTTGTAGTTGTAAAGGTTGTGCTGCACATATTTGGCATTGACCTTCTCCAGAAATTAGGTCTTGGAACAGCCTTAGCATATTTTGCGTCCTTCACCATAATAGTTGCATCAATTATCGCCTTAAAGCAGGATAACCTTAAGCGGCGGTTGGCATACTCGACGGTCAGCCAGCTTTCTTATGTAATATTGGGTGTCGCACTCTTAACTCCGTCTGCAATTACAGGAGGCATTATGCACATTGTCCTGCATGCCTTTGGAAAAATTACACTGTTTTTCACTGCAGGGTCAATCTATGTCGCAACCCATAAGACGGAGATCAACCAGCTTGACGGAATCGGAAGAAAAATGCCTTTTACAATGACGGCATTTACGCTTGGCGCTCTATCCATGATTGCAATACCGCCTTTAGGCGGTTTTATCAGTAAGTGGTATATAGGCATTGGAGCGTTGGAAGCCGGTCAGTTGCCAATAATTTTAGTTCTGGTAGCGAGTACAATTTTAAATGCATGCTATTTTATACCGATAGTATATTCTGCGTTTTTTAAAGAACCCATTAAAGATCATGAACACCATGATGAAAAGCATAACGGGCTGAGCGAGTCCCCTGCAATGATGGTGGTACCGCTTATGCTTACAGCTATAGGGGCTTTGGCGTTATTTTTCTACCCGGGCGTTTTTATTGAACTCGCAAGGATAATTATGGCAACCGTGACTTGAAATTGGCTGGATAATCAAGGTGCTTCGAAAATTAATTGTCCAAATTTTTAAACAGACACTATTTATGCTGTTTTTAACAGAGGTGATACCATCCATATAGTCGGATAGGTCACAAAGAGGAGATTTATCTCAAGAGATAAAGAAAAAGCATAAAGAAATAATGCAGAACATGGTATCTCGCCCGAGACCAGACGGCATATTATATCGGTTTGAAACCTATGTAAGGAGATTTTTGATGGAGAAAAAAGAGTTCAATTATTTTGACAAACCCGAAAATATAAAGAGACTGAAGATAATCTCTTATATCGCCCTTGCTTTAACCGTTGTCATTGATTTTTTTGTGGTTCGCAAATACGTCCATTTCTCATGGGAGAATGTGCCGGGGTTTTATGCCCTCTTTGGCTTTATCGCATGTGTTCTAATAATTGTTCTTGCCAAATTCCTTGGCCACAAATGGCTCATGAAGCGGGAGGATTATTATGATTAACTCTATGCCTCCAGGACTTATCTTTATTTTTGGAGCTATCCTCATACCGCTGCTAAGGGGGAGGGTAAGGCAGGCATATCTATTGCTTGTGCCAATTGTCGCCTATGTTAATCTTCTAAATATCCCCGAAGGCTCAGGCTTCATATTGAACTTTTTAGGTTATGAATTGATCCTCGGCAAGGTTGATAAGCTGAGCATGGTGTTTGGACATGTATTTGTGATAATGTCTTTTATAGGTTTTATTTATAGTATTCATTTAAAGGATTCCGGTCAGCATGTTGCTGCATTTTTATATATAGGGGGCTCTCTCGGCGTTACTTTTGCGGGTGATTTTATTACTCTTTTCATCTTCTGGGAGATTATGGCATTATCTTCTACCTATCTAATCTGGGCCCGCAGAACGAGGGAATCCGATGGCGCGGGGTTCAGGTATTTACTGGTTCACCTTTTGGGGGGACTCTGTCTTTTGGTAGGTATAATTATGAATGTTTCTACAACAGGTTCTACAGCTTTCAATCTTATGCAGCTAAACAACCTTGCCGCATATTTAATATTAATAGGATTTATATTAAACGCTGCCGTTCCGCCTTTTTCAGCGTGGCTTTCCGATGCATACCCAGAAGCTACGGTCACAGGGGCGGTATTTCTGAGCGCCTTTACAACCAAAACCGCTGTATATGTTCTGATAAGGGCATTCCCGGGCACAGAGCTTTTGGTCTGGCTTGGGGCCGTTATGGCGTTTTACGGGGTAATATTTGCTGTTCTGGCAAACGATATAAGAAGACTCCTTGCCTATCATATCATAAGTCAGGTGGGATATATGGTTGCAGGAGTCGGCATAGGCACAACAATGGCGCTTAACGGCGCTGCATCTCATGCCTTTTCTCATATTTTATACAAAGGACTCCTTTTTATGGGAGCAGGGGCTGTTTTGTATATGACGGGCAAGAGCAAACTCACGGAACTGGGAGGACTTTACAAGACAATGCCCATAACCCTTACTTTGTATATGATAGGAGGTTTTTCGATATCGGCATTTCCGCTTTTTTCGGGATTCGTGAGCAAATCAATGGTGGTGACAGCAGCAGCGGATCAGCACCTGACCATGATATGGCTTCTGCTTTCCATATCGTCTGCAGGGACTTTTCTCCATACTGGGCTGAAACTTCCTTACTTTACATGGTTTGCCAAAGATTCCGGCATAAGGGCAAAAGAGCCCCCTATAAATATGCTTATTGCAATGGCGATAGCATCCTTTTTATGTATTTTCATTGGGGTCTATCCTTCCGCTCTCTACAGTTTGCTTCCATATGATGTCTTGTATGAACCCTATACGGCGGAACACGTTGTCTGGACTTTACAGGTACTGCTATTTACAGCCCTCGGTTTTTTTATGCTTTTAAAGAAAGTGGGCGGAGAGCCGTATATCACCCTTGACACTGATTGGTTTTATAGAAAAGGAGCGAGCGGCTTTATGTGGGTTCTGAACAATCCAATGGCTAAATTCGGAGCAAAGATTGCGAGAGTTGCTTTTGAAACTATTCCTTCATCCCTGTCATGGATAAGCAAAAACCCAATGGCAGTCCTTAAGATTGCTTCTGATACTGTGCTTTTGCAGTTTGCCGTTCCGGAAAAAAGGGAGGAAATAAAGCATAGGATAGAAATGGAAAAGAAGATTTACCCTGGCGACATAATCATGCATTGGCCAATTGGCACTGTAGTTTTATGGGTGATACTATTCCTGCTGGCATATCTGCTGATTTATTACCTTTGAGATGTCTCTTGATAGGTGGTATATTTTAGTTATACACAGCGTCATTAATAATTGCGCATGCTTTGCCCCGCCTGCCTGCCGGCAGGCAGGCTTGCCGGGAATCTTTCTGAAACAACCCCCGCAATCCCCCTTAACAAAGGGGGAATTAAAGGGGGTTGTTGCCCCTTTGGTAAGGGGAATAAGAAGGATGCCCCGATCAAATCGGGGCATGACAATCTTTTAACTTGCCCACTTGAAATGAGAAAGAGCCAATTTAGGTATCAATGATTTATTATAATAAGGATAATCAAAAAAATTATAAATATATAAATAATTATTATCTAATTTTATTTAAAAATAAACAATAAATATGTTAGCATAATAAATTACTTTTATTTTTTCTAATGGTATAACAAAGGAGGAATTGGAAATGAAGACTTATAGTGTTTTGCAGGGACCAGAAGGATATCTGCCTCCGGCAGCGGCGATGCACGGCGTATGTCTGCCGGAAAAGGGCGAGGCATTTATCGAAGGTAAATGTGTTGAATTGAAGACAGGCATCAGGCAGATTGCAAAAAAGTTATTGGAGGCAAAGAATCCTACATTTTTTCCTGGTCCGCTGCTTTTGTGGAGGACAACCGATTATGCATTGCAGAGGGGCAAGCTTGTGAGGGAGATAGCCAAAGAGGTTAGCGCAAAGGTCATTCCCATGCCTGATTATCGTCCAAAATATCCGATGATTAATCCGGCAGTGGAGATTAACCCGAATCATCCCAATCTCACAATCTGGCATAATAAGATAGATGTCGGGATTTTTATAGGCGTTCACTGCCATCAGGCGAATTTAGCCCTTAAAATAATAAGGGGCGGCACTAATTGTTACACTATCGCCCTTTGCGCAGAAGAAGGGCATGAAGAGGCAAATACATCTTTAAGAGATGCAGATAATAATGTTCTCCAGATGCTTCTGGACGAGATCAAAGAAATGAAAAAGGGAGGTGCTTAAATCATGCCTGAGATGAAACAACTGAAAGATGTATCTACGGAATACATGCTCTTTGAGGCAAAGAGGGAAGAGCAGTTCATGACAGGAAGCGAGGCTGTCAGAGAGGCGATTAGACGCGCAAATATAGATATTGCCATATCTTATCCAATAACGCCTCAGAGCGAGAGCATGCACCTTGTTGGCGACCTTTATGCGGAAGGTTATGTTAAAGAGTATTTCAGAGGCGAAAATGAGTTTGCTGTTATGTCAGAGGTTGCAGGCGCTGCAATGGCAGGAGTTAGGACATTCACTGCAACATGCGGACCAGGAACATTGAGGGCATTTGAAAACTTCCCTATGTGGGCAGGAGCGAGGCTGCCTATTGTTATGGGATTTATGACCCGCTCTATTAATGCTCCATTGAGCATCCAGCCCGATACCATTGAGATGGCATTTCTCAAGGACACAGGCATATTGATGCTTCATGCAGAGGCGGCTCAGGATTTATATGATATGCTGCTTATGAGCTTTGATATTGTTGAACAGACATCTGTTCATATACCAATCGGTGTTTTTGTCGACGGTTTTTTTGTTACGCATACAAGGCAGAAGGTTAATGTGGTAACAGAAGATGTAAGGCTCAAGCCTTATAATCCAGCATTGTCTCCAGTGCCGCATATTGATATGGAGACGCCGCCCTTTAGATTAATGAGAGATCCATTTGTAATGAAGAGCAACTTTATCAGCTACGCTGCCCATGCAAGCTGGCAGCAGGAGATTCTGACATCAGCGCACAGGGCAAAGAAATATATCAAAAAATATCTTGGCGGTTTTATTGAGCATGAAAATCCTAATGCTGCCATTCAGATAGTAGCATCGGGCACAGCCGTATCACAGGCAAGAGAGGCTATAAAGATGCTCAAAGAAGACGGCATAGATGCTGGGCTTATAAAGATTAAGGTGATAAGGCCGTTTCCAAAGGATGAGATAAGGGCAGCCTTAAGCAACGCTGAAAAGATAGTAATCCCTGAGTTTAACAGGGTGGGCTGGCTTGCTCAGGAGGTTGCGGCAGTTATACCAAACAATGATCGTATAATTCCTGGGCCAAGGGTATATGGAGGTATGACTATGCCGCCTGATGTTATTGTGCAGGTTATTAAAACAGGGGCGTTAGTAGGTGTATAAAATTAAATAAAAGCTATTGATAAGGAGGAGGACATGTCACTTAATATTACAAAGATTAACCCTTATTTTGAAGATGTAATGCCAGATGAGTATACAGATCTTGTAAATAACGGACCATTTGGCGCCGCCAAATCAGTCGGGGACCTTGGAACATTTAAAGAACTTCTTGAGGAACACCCTCTTTGCGCAGGATGCAATCTTGCGATGGCTTTTCGTCTTATTGTTGCATCACTGCCGAATCCAGAAGACAGCATTATGGTCGGCTCAACAGGCTGCAACAGCCTTGCATTTCCACAGCTTGCGCTTCATAACATCCATTCGCTTTTTGGCAATCAAAATGCGATCGCTTCAGGGCTTAAGAGGGCATTAAAGCTGAGATTTCCTGATAAGGTAAAGGATGTTGTTGTTATGGCAGGAGACGGCGCTACTGCTGACATTGGCCTTGATATGACCCTTCACTCATGGTTCAGGGGAGAAAAGATTACAACAATTATGTTTGACAACGAGCTCTATGCCAATACAGGAGGACAAGAGAGCGGAATGAGTCTGCCTGGCTCTGTATTGAACATGGCTCCGACAGGCAAGAAATTTGGCAAGGTTAAGGTTCCAGATCTTGCAATAGAAGCTGGATGCGCGTATGTGGCTGTTGTTTCAACCGCAAACCCTAAGAAAATAGGAGAATGTTTGAAAAAGGCAGTGATCATAGCTCGTGAAGTGGGACCAACTTATATGCAGGTGCATACGCCATGTCCGACTAATCTCAAGATAAAACCCTCTGAGTCAAAGAAATTTGCCAGAGATAGATTTAAAAGCGATTATGCATTCAGGGAACACATAACTCAGGAGGCTGCTGATTATTTAGAGTCAATTACACGTTCCCCTATTATTAAGGAAAATGAAGTGTGCGAAGCTGAGGAAGAGGTATGTTATCCATACCGCCAACAACATGATTAAGGAGGAGAAGATGCAGCTTTACATAAGGATGTCGGGACTTGGTGGGCAGGGAGTTGTAACAGCCGCTCATATTCTTGGCGGCGCTGCTGTTAAAGACGGCAAAAATGCAATAGTTAATCCGTTTTTTGGGGCTGAAAAAAGGCTTGCTCCAGCAGAAAGTTATGTCAGAATTTCTGACGATGAGATATTTGATACAGGAGAAATATTATATCCTGATGTAATAATGGTTTATCATCCTGATGTCATACTGCAGGGAAAGTCTTATACGATGCCATTTTTTTCAGGGCTTAGGAAAAACGGCATCATCATAGTTAATTCCGAAAAGGAGATAGAGTTTTCAGAGGATGAAAAAGCGAGGCTTAAGGAATTAAATGCGCGGGTATTTTTTATTCCTGCAACTGATATAGCAAGAGAGGTTGGCGGCACAGAACTTTCAACCAATATTGTTATGCTCGGTGCATTGCTCGGCATAACAAATATAGTAAATATGGAGACTATGCAGGAATCTCTTAAGGAGAGATTTGGCGGAAAGGTAAAGTTTGTGGCGTCGGGAACAACAGCGGCGCTGGATGACGCAATAAAGAAACAGTATGATAAGGTTGAGAAACTGATTACTGCAAATATAAATGTGCTTACAGAGGCTTATAAAAGGGCTGCTGCTCAGAGCGTAAGCTCTTAGAGGAGGTGTAGGGGCATGAGTGATAATCGTAAGAACATAAAGATTGTGAATGAAACTTCACAAAAAATTGTTGAGTGGGCAGAAAAACAAAAATATGAGACTATTTTTGATAGAGCGCAAAAGATGAAACCATGCCCTATAGGCGAGTCAGGGGCGTGCTGCAGGATGTGTCATATAGGGCCATGCAGGCTTGCAGGCAAAAACGCTGGCGAGGATGCAATGGGTGTATGCGGCGCTAATATGGATGTTGTGGTGGCAAGAAACTATCTGAGAATGGTCGCAGGCGGCGCTGCTGCTCACAGTGATCATGCCAGAGAGCTGGTAAAAACCCTTCTTGCTGTTGCACGAGGAGAGACCGATCTTTTCCAGATAAAGGATAAAGGAAAGCTTCTCTCTGTTGCTATGGCAATGGATATTGATCATCCTGTAGTTAAGGAATTACGCGGAGAAGAACGCGTTACAGAAGGTGATTTTGATCTGATGCCATGGGAGATTGACAGTGTCAGCGACGAACATATAAAAGAGATTGCAGAAAAGGTTGCATTGACGCATTTGGCGCAGTTTGGCCAGCAAGAAGGAGAGCTTGTTTATCTTAAAAGGGCGCCAAAAGGAACATACGATAGATGGGCAAAGCATAATCTTAGGCCGAGAGGCGTTGACAGGGAGATTACAGAAGCGATGCACCGCACTACAATGGGTGTTGACCAAGATCCCGAAAGCATAATGGACCATGCCTTAAGGGTAGCGCTCGTTGACGGTTGGGGAGGCTGTCTTGTCGCCTCAGATATCGCTGATATACTATTTGGAACCCCAACGCCAAAACAGGTGGAGGCAGGACTTGCTGTTTTAAAGAAGGATGAAGTAAATTTAATTGTTCATGGACATGAGCCATTACTTGCCGGCGCATTGGTTGACACTTATGACGACCCTGAGATTGCAGCTTATGCAAAGAGTAAAGGCGCTAAAGGCGTTAATCTTGCAGGCATGTGCTGCACAGCTAATGAGATATTGACGAGAAACGGAATTCCAGCAGCAGGCTCATTTTTAGAGCAGGAGCTTGCAATAATGACAGGCATTGTTGATGCTATGACTGTGGATGTGCAGTGCATTCAGCCGGTGGTTGCAGAGCTTTCAAAGAAGTTTCATACAAAGGTTATAACTACAAGTCCAAAGGGGCATATGACAGGCGCAGTTCATATCGAATTCGATGAGCATCACGCTAAGGATACAGCCAAAAGGATTTTGAAAATGGCGATTGATAACTTTGCCAACAGGACAGGAAGAGGAGCGCCGATTGATGAGCTTGAAGCAAAATCAGCGGTGGTTGGATTTTCGAGGGAGTATTTCAGCTATATGCAGGGCGGCTCATACAGAAAGGCATTCAGGGTGCTTAATGACGCGATAATGGCAGGAAGGATAAGAGGCACAGCAGGAATAGCAGCGTGCCACCATCCACGCACAGTTGGAGCTGCCATTCAGAAATATCTGATAGAAGAGCTCGTCAGAAATGACTTCTTTGTTGTTGTAGCAGGCTGTGGTGGACACTGCGGTATGCAGATGGGTTATGCAACACCAGAAACAGCTTTCAGGTACAGCGGACCAGGCATGAGAGAGGTTTGCGAGGCAGCAGGCATGCCTCCTGTAATGCATATCGGCGCATGTGTGGATACAGCGAGAGTCCTTATGATAAGGACATTAATGGCGACTACAGGCGGTTTAAGCCCGGAGATGGCCGGGATGCCGAGTATTGCCTTTGCCCCGGAGTGGTGGAGTGAAAAAGCTCTTGCCATAGGGACATATTTTGTTGCATCAGGGTCAACCGTTATATTTGGAGGCGAGTCTCCTGTTGGAGCGAGCAGAAAAGTGGTCGAGATAATGGAAAAGAAATGGCGTGATAAGGTCGGAGCCGCCTTTTTCTTTGAGTCTGACCCTGAAAAGATGCTCCAGAAAGGCATTGAGTGGGTTGACTCAAGGAGAGAACAGCTTAAACTTGCCAAATATCAGCCCGGCAGATTCCAAAAAGAGAGGGTGCTTATGGATATGGCTGCAAGACGTGAACTGGACAAAGCCGCAAAGGCACATGCCGAGATTTAATCAAATTAAGGAGAAAGAAGCTTAAAACCTTTCTCCTTAAAAAATATAGCAGGAGGATTCTGGTGAAAAAAGAGACCGTAACTGTTTGCCCATATTGCGGGGCAGGCTGCCAGATGGTTTTAACTACAGAAGACGGCAGCATTACAAAGGTAATGCCGTTTCAAGATGGCGATAAATATCTCTGCTCAAAGGGGCTAAAGGTTGCCGAGTTTACGCATAATCCTGACAGGATATTGAAACCCATGGTCAGAAAAGGCGGGGTTCTTAAGGAAGTTAACTGGGATGAGGCTGTTGATGTTGTTTCATCCAGATTTTTGGAGATTAAGGCAAAATATGGACCTCAGAGCTTTGGCTTTATGGGATCAGGCTGTTTTACAAACGAAGAGATATATAGTTTTCAAAAATTTGCCCGGGCAGTAATAGGAACAAATAATATAGATAGCTGCGCCAGAATATGCCACATCCCTTCATTAAAGGCATTGATGAAGTCCATTGGCAGCGCTACAATGAGCAATACCATAGATGAAATCTCTGATACGAAAGTAATTTTTATGGCTGGTTACAACCCCGAGTCATGCCATCCAAGACTTTATCACAGAAAGATTAAAGAGGCAAAAAACAGGGGCAGCAAAATAATAGTAATGGACCCAAGGGCGACCTCTGCTGCAAAGATGGCAGATGTTTTTTTGCAAATCCGTCCTGGAACAGAGGCGCCTGTTCTTAATGCAATGGCAAACATTATTATCGGCGAGGGTCTTATTGAAGCGGAATTTATACAGAACAGAGTTGAAGGATATGGCGAATTAAAGAAACATGTTCAAAAATATACACCTGAATATGCGGAAAAAATAAGCGGAGTGCCCGCAGGCTCTATAATTGAGGCAGCAAGAATTTATGGAGGCAGCAGAAGCGCTGTTGCTCTCTGGGGAATGGGCATGACGCAGCATATTTGCGGTGTGGATAATGTCTCAGCGCTTATCAATCTTGTATTGCTTACAGGCAATGTTGGCATTGAGAACGCAGGGTTCAGCCCTGTTAGAGGACAGAATAATGTTCAGGGAGCTTCTTTTATAGGCGCCCTGCCTGATATATTTCCTGGATACAAGTCTGTTGCCAATCCTGACGCCCGCAGGCGCTTTATGGATCTATGGGGAGTTGAAACCCTGCCTGAAGATATAGGATTGACATCAACTGTATTTATACCGGAAGCGCTTAATGGAAAAACCAAAGCCCTTTATATAGCGGCTGAGAATCCGGCAGTTTCACAGGCGAACCTGAATCTAATAAGAAGGGCGCTTGATAAAGTGGAATTTTTGGTGGTTCAGGATATATTTATGACAGAGACCGCCAGGTATGCTGATGTGTTTTTGCCTGGCTGCACATTTGCAGAGAAAGACGGCACATTTATCAGACTTGACAGGGCAGTGCAGATGTTGCAGTCTGCTATTGATCCTATTGGAGACAGTCTGCCTGACTGGAAAATAATGCAGATGATTGCAGGCAAAATGGGATACAGCCGTTTGTTTCCATATGAGAATGCACGGGATATATGGGAGGAAATCAGAAAGGCTGTCCCTGATCTATCAGGGATAACATATGAAAGGCTGGATAATGGCGGCAGAGTTCATATGCCCTGTTATGATGAGGCGCATGAAGGCACTGCTGTAAGATATACTGATAAATTTCCTCGAGAAGGAGGGAAAGCCCTTCTTGTTTCTGTGGACTTTACACCGCCGGCAGAGCAGATAGATGATGAGTATCCTTTGATATTAACGACAGGCAGAGACGCTCATCATTATAATACATCTACAATCACTATGCGCATATCTCATTTTGCAAAGCTGAAGGATCGCCCATATATAGAGATAAACCCTGAAAATGCTTCAAAGTATGGAATATCTGAAGGAGATGAGGTGGAAATAAAGTCTCGTCGTGGAGTCGTAAGGGCTGTTGCAAGAATTACTGACAGGACAATGCCTGGAGTTGTTTTTGCGCCCTTTCATTTCGGTGATTCCCCGATTAATTTTGTTACAAACGATGCTCTTGACCCTGTGAGCAAAACACCCGAGTATAAGGTCTCGGCTGTAAGAATTGTAAAGACCGATAATGCTGAGACAGCAAAATAAAAGGAGGAGATGAAGCTATGTATGTAGTGGCTGTAGTTGATGAAGAAAAGTGTATAGGCTGCAAGATGTGCATACAAACATGCCCTGAGCCAAATGCGATTAAACTGATTGTGGACAGGAAAAAGGCGTTTGTTATCAGCAGCAGATGCAAGGGATGCGGACTCTGCGAGGTGACATGTCCTAAAAAAGCCATTGCGCTTAAACAGGCAGCGCTGGCAGCGTAAATTTTTTTTGTTTTGAATAGGAAATAGGAACAAGGAGAAAATTAATCTATAAGTTTCTATTTCCTAAGTTATTTAAAGGAGAACCGCATGCCAGGCTTGTTTGACATGATAATTGCAAGTGTTTTATCTCCGCCCCTAATGTTTTTTGTCTTGGGTATTATTGCTGTTATAGCAAAGTCTGACCTTAAAATACCAGATCAAGTGGGCACATCTCTTGGTATTTTTCTTCTTGTGGCGATTGGTCTTAGGTCAGGCGTAGGAATAGCCGATATCGGAATAGGATCGGTATTTTTACCCGCCTTGTCAGCGATTTTTCTCGGTTTTTTTATAGCTTTCGCAGGCTATTTAATACTGAAGAATATATTCAAGTTTGACCCGGCAAATGCCGGATGCATTGCCGGACACTTCGGCGCTGTAAGCGCTGCAACCCTTGCTGTTGTGCTTGCTTATATTGACCGAGCTGACATTTACTTTGAACCGTTTATCCCAGCGCTATATCCTTTTATGGATACCACCGCTCTTATTACCGGCATTGTGTTAGCAAAGATAGGAATGTCAAAGCAGATAGGCAGCAATACGCAGACCGAGGCAAGTCTGCGCCAGGTTATTACAGAGGCGGTATCTGGAAAAGGGGTGTTTCTTTTGTTTGGAGGGCTTTTAATTGGGTATATAACCGGGGCAGAAGGCTCAAAAAAAATAATGCCCTTTTACGATACGATGTTTTACGGGATATTGACCCTTTTCTTACTCGATATAGGGCTCATGGCAGGCAAACGTTTAAGAGAATTTAAAGCAGTTGGAGCATCTATTATTGTTTATACTGTAGTAATGGTTCCAATTCATGGAATTTTTGGAATTGTAGTCGGAACACTGATAGGATTGAGCGTTGGCGGAACATTAATTTTAGCTGCAATGGCAGCAAGCGCGTCCTATATCTCAGCGCCTGCTGTTATGAGAGCTGCCCTTCCAACCTCAAATCCCTCAATAGCCCTTACAAGTTCGGTGTTGTTAGTTTTTCCATTTAATGCGTCTGCTGGTATTCCAATGTATCATTATCTTGCAGAGATTTTTGCAAAGATAATATAATTACGACAACCCTCAAAGGAGATATATATGGGATTTACAGAACTTAAAAAAGTTGTGATTGTTACAGAGAGTGTAATTAAGGACAAGGTTTTAGATCACATTATTTCTATTGGAGCAAAAGGGTATACTATTGACACTGTTTGCGGCAAGGGAGAAAGAGGCATAAGGGATTATGATACCTTATTAGGCGAGTTTCTAAGGAATATAAAGATCGAAGTGCTTACTACAAAAGAGATTGCTGAAAAGATCATGACTTCTGTTGTAGAAAAATTTTTAAAAAACTATGCCGGAATAGTTTATATGCATGATGTTGAAGTGCTAAGGCCGGAAAAATTTAAGAGCTGATGTGAGATATGTGACTGAGATATTAAAGATAAATCGTGAAAAACCAGAGCCTGATAAAATCAGATATGCAGCAGAGATAATAAAACAGGGTGGTCTTGTTGTTTTTCCTACCGAAACTGTTTACGGGCTCGGAGCCAGCGTTTATAATGTGAATGCTGTCAGAAATATATTTAAAGCCAAAGGAAGACCTGCTGATAATCCATTAATTGTTCATATAGCAAATATAAAAGATGTGCAAGTTCTTGCAAAAATGCCTTCAAAGACTGCAAAGATGCTCATGGAGAGGTTTTGGCCCGGGCCTTTAACGATAGTTCTAAAAAAAAAGAAGGTTGTTTCAGACATTATAACTGCAGGCAGCGATAGTGTTGCTATTCGTATGCCTGACAATAAGATAGCCCTTTCTCTTATTAAGGCTGCTGGAGTGCCTCTGGTAGCTCCATCAGCAAATATATCTGGAAGGCCAAGTCCCACAAAGGCAAAGGATGCCTTAGAAGACATGAATGGTAGGGTTGACCTTATTATTGATGGCGGTACAACAAAAATAGGCATAGAATCAACAGTCATAGATGTTACAGCTAAGTTGCCCATTATTCTTAGACCTGGAGCAATAACTAAGGAAGATATAGAATCTCTAATTGGCAAGGTTGGTTTGATTGCATTTGATGTCAGTAGTAAAGGCATTGCTTCTGCTACAATAGAATCGATCACGCTTTTGAAATCTCCAGGACTAAAATATAAGCATTACGCACCTAATGCTGAGGTGATAATTGTAGAGGGCAGCACTGAAGATGTTCGGAAAAAGATAAGATCCCTTGCTGATGAGGCTTTAAAAGACAATAAAAAAGCGGGCATAATTAGTTTTCAGAAAAATGCAAGATATAAAGACTGTATTACCGTATGTGCAGGCTCTGATGCTGATACTGTTGCCAGGAGACTTTTTAGTATTCTTAGAGAGATGGATAAAAAAAAGGTTGATATAATCATCTCAGAGTCATTGACAGATAGGGGAATTGGACTTGCTGTATCTGACAGACTAAAAAGGGCAGCAGGTTACAATATAATAAGGGCGTAAATTTGTTTTTTTTGTAGTCTTATGCTAATAATAAAGTTCTTTAAAATGGAGATGGCATGACGATTGGAATACTTGTTACAACAGATAAATACAGAGATGACATTATAGGTCTTACAGAGGCATCGATTAAGAGAGGACATAGGGTTATTCTTTTTTTTATGGATGAAGGTTGTCGTTTGGTGAAAGACAATAAAATATCTGCTCTCACAAAGATGCGTGATGTTACGATCAGCCTTTGCGATTTTAATAGAAAAAAAATCGGAATTTTGGACAACGAAATCCCAAATGAAATTACCTGCGGCAGCCAGTATGATAATGCGGTTATGAATAAGGAATCTGATAGGGTAATTGTGTTTTAGTATGAATTTAGGTAAAAAAATAGCAATTATCGTTAGAGACAGGCAGGCCGAGGCGCTGCGTATGGCTGTTGGGCTTACTATATTTAATGCTGTTGATATTTATATAATGGATAGAAAGCTTGAAGAGTCAGAACAGATCTCATTGAATCTTGAAATGATTAGAGAAATGAAATTAGGACTTTATACAAATACTTACAAAAATGAAGAAATTGGGTATATTGCAACCGAGACACTTGCAAAAAAGCTTCTGGAGTATGATAATATTTTACCTTATTGATTATGAAGATACTGCATATATTAAAGACAGAGCCTGAAGATAGCATTAAAAAAATAATTGATGAACAAAAAAAAGATAATGACATTCAGATAGTGGAGCTTAATAAAAATAAGGATTACGATTTTATTGTTAGGCTTATAGAAGAGTCTGATAAAGTAATTGCGTGGTGATTAAAAGCCTTTGGCTTTAGTGATAAAAAAAATAATTTTTGGAGGTTTAAATGGAGGGAATACCGCAAGCAAGTATTATGGTTTTGCTGAGTGGTATATTGACTGGCGCTATTTTTGGCTTCGTGCTTCAGCGCGGCAGGTATTGAATGAACTCGGCATACAGAGACGTGATCTTTGTAAACGACTTTACATTGTTCAGGGGATGGCTGATAGCGCTTGGCATAGCCGTGATAGGAGCAAACTTGATAGAAGACCTCGGCTTTATGGGTGAAATGGGCTTGAGGCGCACGGTATTTGCTCCTGTAGCAGCAATTGTAGGTGGTTATATTTTCGGACTCGGAATGGTTATTGCCGGAGGATGCGGAAGCGGAGTCCTTTATAAACAGGGCGAAGGACAATTTGCAGCATTTATTGCAACGACCGGTTTTGTTGCTGCTATCCTTGCTACAGCATTCGGTCCGCTTGCACCAATTAACAGTTTTTTGAGAAGTTACAAGGTGTCTATCGGTACGGATGAATATGGAGATCCAATAAGCAACCCTGCCTTATGGAATATTATTGGAAATTCTCAATCTGTTAAGTGGATTGTTATAGCGGTTCTCATAGCTATAATAATACCTGTTGTGCTTAAAGGCAGGCCTTTTGCAAAGGGCCCGAAAAAGGGATGGTCATGGTCTGTCGGAGGATCCCTGATAGGGATTGTTGTTATTCTTGCGTGGTGGGCTTCTTACTACTGGGGTGGACAAGCAAGAGGCCTTTCTTTTACAGGACCGCTTGCAGAATTTGTCATGTTTATATTTATGGCGGACAGCAATGCCAGGTTTGACCCTATGTTTAATGTCTTTGGCATCGGCAATATTTCATGGAGTGCATTATATGTTCTTGGAGTTCCGATCGGGGCATATATAAGCGCAAAAGGGCTTGGAGAGTTTAAGTTAACATCTCCGAGGGAAGCTGGAGAACTGGTTCGTGTATTTTGTGGAGGGCTTATAATGGGAGTTGGAGCTGTCTTTGCTGGCGGTTGAACTGTTGGACATGCGCTGACAGGTATGTCAGCATTGACCTTGCAAAGTGTAGTCGCAACAATATTTATCATGCTCGGAAGCTGGACAATGACTTACTTTATGTTCATAAAGCCGATGAAGGATTAGTTCCCTAAAGACAGGGAATGATTCCTTAACTTTTTTAAAATATTGTTTAATGGCCTGAGTTTATTGTATTATAAATTATTGCGAAACAGAAAAAAGAAAAGGAGGTGAAATCAGATGAAAGCGAAGCCAATTGTCGCATTATTGGTAGCTCTTGTGTTTACACTTGGTGTTGTTGGTCTCAGCTTTGCATCAGAGGTAAAGGGTACAGTCACAAAGATTGACGGAATGAAGATAACCGTAAAGGATGCAGCAGGCAAAGAGACAACAGTTGAAGTTAAAGATACTGCAGGCGCTAAAGTCGGAGACAGCGTAACAATTAAAGACGGAAAAGTAACCGCTGAGAAGAAGAAAAAAAAGGCAATAGAGGGCTGTTAATTTCTTTTAATACAATAAAGGGTGGAGGTTGATGTCTCCACCCTATTTTTTTGTTTAATATATGAGAGGCTGGAAGGATAATATTTATTTTGTTCTTGTCGAGCCCAAGGAATCAGGCAATATAGGCGCTTCTGCAAGGGCTATAAAAAATATGGGGTTTAAGAACCTGTGTCTTATAAATCCCCCTTTGTTAAAGGAGGGATTTTCTGATGAGGCGAGGTGGCTTGCATGCAATGCCCTTGATGTTTTGGAATCAGCAAAGATATACGGCAATCTGAAAGATGCTCTAAAGGATAAGTCAATTGTTGTCGGAACTACGCGAAGAGTTGGCAAAAGGCGCGGAATAATTCTTCCTGTTGAACAGTGTGGAACAAAGCTTTTAGATGCTGCTGTAAGCAATAAAATTGCAATTCTCTTTGGTAGAGAAGACAAAGGTCTTCTTAATGAAGAAGTGGATGAGTGCGGATTTCTGCTTACCATACCGACCAGCAAGGAGCAGCCTTCTTTGAATTTGGCGCAGGCTGTTCTGATTGTTGCATATGAGCTTTCAAAATGCAGTTGCGAATCACAAGCACCAAATAACGAGAAGCTTATCAATTATGAGGAACTTGGTGTTTTATATTCAAGAATATCCAATATTTTGAGACTTCTTGAATATATTCCAAAAGGCAATAGAGATCTTGAGAGAAAGATTATACAGAATTTAAAACATTTTATTGGAAGGGCAGGGCTTACAGATTGGGAATTAAAGATGCTTCATGGGATATGTTCTCAGATAGAGAAAAAATTGTTATAGAGAAATAATGGCAGGTTCAACAATGAAAGTCGCAAAACTATACAGCTTTAATGACATAAGAATTGAGGATATGCCTATTCCTCAGATAGGCCATCGCGAAGCGATGATAAAGACAAAGGCCTGTGGAATATGTTCAGGGGATGTTATGCCGTGGTATATAGAGAAAAAGGCGCCTATTGTTATAGGACATGAGTCAGTCGGTGAAATTGTTGAGCTGGGCAAGGAGCTTTCAGCCATCAGCCATCAGCCATCAGCTTTTAAAAAAGGCGACAGGGTATTTGTTCATCATCATGCACCATGTCTTGACATAGAATCCTGCAAATATTGCATGAGGGATGATTATGTCCAGTGTAAAACATGGAGAAACACAACAATAATCCCTGGCGGTGTCTCTGAATACATACTCATACCCGAAATAAATCTGAAAAATGATACACTAATACTTCCTGATAGCATAACCTATGAAGATGGAACATTGATCGAACCAACTGCCTGCGTTGTTAAATCATTTAAACGAGCACCTATAAAACAAAATGATAGTGTTGTTATCATTGGTCTGGGAGTTATGGGGCAAATTCACATACTGCTTGCTAGAAGTTTTGGCGCGAAAACTGTTATCGGCGCAGACATGATTCCATTCAGGTTAAATAAGGCATTGGAGTTTGGAGCAGATTATGC
This sequence comes from Nitrospirota bacterium, assembly GCA_037441185.1. Taxonomy (GTDB): domain Bacteria; phylum Nitrospirota; class Thermodesulfovibrionia; order Thermodesulfovibrionales; family Dissulfurispiraceae; genus JBBISP01. The sequence continues at coordinate 31,056 of JBBISP010000015.1, forward strand.
GATAGATGTATCGAAAGAAAATTTAATTGAGGGTGTAAAAAGATTAACTAATGGTTTCATGGCGGATATCGTTATTGTTGGGCCTAACAGCGCTGATGCCATGAAGAATGGGATAGAGGCAGCAGCTTGCGGAGGGACTGTTTTATTATTTACACCTGCCAAGCCACATGAGATGTTAAATATAGATCCGAACTACATTTACTTCAGGGATATTAATATTATCACAAGCTATTCATGCGGGCCTGATGATACAAGAGAATCGTTACAGTTTATCGAAAAAGGCATTGTTACTGCAAAAAAGCTCGTAACACATAGATTTTCAATACACGAAACAAATGAGGCGTACAGAATTACTGCAGAGGCGAGAAATTCATTAAAATGCTTGATAACATTTGATTAAGGAGAAATCCCTATGAAAAAAACTAAGGAAAAAGATGCAATGCCGCTATCCTGCGACTGGAAAGTAGCAGAAAGTCAGAAATCAATAATGAGCAGAGACAGAATCTTCAAACATAAGGGCAATTTCAAATGGAGAGGAATCAAAGCAGAAAGATATAAACAAACATACAGCGGCCAAGCAGGCAAAAACTGGTCAGAAATTTTAAGAAGCGAACTGATAGGAAATCACGGAGAGACCACAAGATTTCATCTCAGGTATTTTGAGATAAAGCCCAATGGTTACAGCAGTCTCGAAAGGCATAAGCATGAACATGTAGTTATTTGCGTAAGAGGCAAAGGGAAAATCAGAATGGGCAAAAAATTATATATCTTGAATTATCTTGATACTGCTTATGTTGCTTCAAATACTGTGCATCAACTGACAAATCCTTATGATGAGCCGTTTGGATTCTTCTGTATAGTAAATTCACAGAGAGATAAGCCAAAATTGGTTAATAGCTTATAGGATAGCTGATATTTATGTAACTCCGCAGCATTTCTTATGTTTTTTACCGCTTCCGCAGGGGCAAGGATCATTTCTTCCAATCTTTTTTTCTTTATGCACTGGCTGACGATCTGAACCTCCGTCATTTCTATTGTAAACAAGTTTCTGCTGCGTTTTTGCTTTTATGTCTTGCTCTTCTTCACGCCTTATCTGTATTTTGAAGAGCCGCATTAAGACCTCTGAATTAATCCTTTGAGACATTTCTGCAAAGAGATCAAACGCCTCTTTTTTATATTCAACAAGAGGATCTCTTTGCGCATAACCCCTCAATCCTATTCCTTCTTTTATATGGTCTATGCCGAGGAGATGGTCTTTCCATTGAGCATCTATAACCTGAAGCAAGACCATTTTCTCTATATAACGCATAAATTCAGGTCCTGCTTCTTTTTCCTTAGCTTCATAAGAATTTTTAACATTTGAGATAATAAAGTCAGCCATTTCATCGAGACTGCCGAATCCTTCGAGCTGCAGGTTCGCAGAGAAAAGGCCGTATAAGGCATCCTTAAGCCCGTTTAAATCCCATTGTTCACCGCTTTCAGGGCAGTAAACAGACAGAAGATCATCAACCTCATTTTCTATCATTTCAAATATTCTGTGCTTTAATGAATCGCTTAGCAAGACTTCACGCCTGAATGAGTAAATTTCTTGCCTTTGCTTGTTCATTACATCATCGTATTCGAGCAGATGTTTTCTTATATCAAAATTGTGCGCTTCGACCTTCTTTTGGGCATTTTCTAGTGCTTTTGTAACCATTTTATTTTCTATAGGAATATCTTCATCCATCTTTAAGAGATTCATGATGCCATTTATCCTGTCAGAACCGAATATCCTCATAAGGTCATCTTCTAAAGAGAGGTAAAACCTCGATGCGCCAGGGTCTCCCTGCCTGCCTGACCTTCCTCGCAACTGATTGTCTATTCTTCTTGCCTCATGGCGCTCAGTGCCTATTATATAAAGCCCGCCTGAGTTCAGAACTTGTTCTTTCTCTTTCTCGCATATCTCTTTTATCTTTTTAAGCTCTGCCTCAAAATCCTCTTCTGAATAGTCCTTTTTACTCTTTAGAATTTCTATCGCAAGTCCTTCAGCATTGCCGCCTAAAACAATGTCTGTTCCTCTTCCAGCCATATTTGTTGCAATGGTTACAGCACTGAGCCTTCCTGCCTGCGCAACTATTTCGGCCTCTCTTTCGTGATATTTCGCATTTAAGACTGAATGTTTAATTCCCTTTTTTTTAAGCAAATGGCTTAATATCTCTGATTTTTCTATAGATGTAGTTCCAACAAGGATAGGCTGTCCATTTGAATGGCATTGTGCGATATCATTTACAACTGCATTGAACTTAGCCTTTTCTGTCTTGTATATAACATCAGGATAATCATTTCTTATCATAGATTTATTAGTAGGCATAACAATTACATCAAGATTATATATCTTTGCAAATTCCTCTGCTTCTGTATCTGCAGTGCCTGTCATTCCTGCCAGTTTGTTATACATCCTAAAGAGGTTCTGAAAAGTAATGGTAGCAAGGGTCTGATTTTCGCTCTCGATTTTTACTCCTTCTTTGGCCTCGATTGCCTGATGAAGTCCATCGCTCCATCTCCTGCCAGGCATAAGCCTGCCTGTAAACTCATCAACAATAACTATCTCTCCATCTTTTACAACATATTCTACATCCCGTTTAAAAAGGTGATGCGCTCTCAATGCCTGAAGAACATGATGAACGATCTCAATATTTGAAGGGTCATAAAGATTGCTAATGCCTAAAAGTCTTTCGACTTTTGAGCTGCCAGAGTCGGTCAGAATAGCATTTTTAAGCTTTTCATCTATTTTAAAGTCTGCATCAATCTTAAGAGATGGAATAATTTTATTTATCTTATAATATTTGTCTGCTGATTCTTCAGAAGGCCCTGATATTATAAGCGGCGTCCTTGCTTCGTCTATAAGGATGCTGTCCACTTCGTCCACAATTGCGTAGTTTAACTCCCTCTGGGAATAATCTGATATGTCATATTTCATATTATCCCTGAGATAATCAAAGCCGAATTCATTATTAGTGCCGTAAGTTATATCAGCAAGATAAGCCTCTTTTCTCGTGCATGGTCTGAAATGATGATACCTCTTATCATGGGATACATATGTCGAGTCAAAAAGGAATGAGTTGTCGTGCTGAATTATACCAACAGACAGTCCAAGAAAATTATAAATTACTCCCATCCACTGCGCATCTCTTTTGGCAAGGTAATCGTTTACTGTTACTACATGGACACCTCTTCCGTCAAGGGCATTGAGGTATACAGGAAGGGTTGCAACGAGGGTCTTGCCTTCTCCTGTCTTCATCTCAGCAATTTTGCCCTCATGAAGCGCTATACCGCCAATGAGTTGAACATCAAAATGCCTCATGTTAAGAAGGCGTCTTGAGACCTCTCTTACTACAGCAAAAGCCTCATTCAGAATATCATCAAGGGTTTTACCGGATTGAAGAAGTCTTCGAAATTCCTCTGTTTTTGCCTTTAACTGGTCATCGCTGAGAGATGATATCGAAGATTCAAGGCTGTTTATTTCATCTATTTTCTCGAATAATCTTTTTAATTCTCTCTCGTTTTTGGTGCCGAATATCTTTTTTAAAATACTTACCATTATTTTTATATTAAACAACTAAAGGTTATTTGTGCAAGCAACTAAAAACAGGAGATATTAATTATGGCCTGAGAAAAAAGCTGATAATTTGTGTCTGATATTCATCAAGGTTAAAAAACTTTATCCCCATATTAACTTTGAGTTTTTTATCTGAGCATATTCTCATAATTTGCCCCTTTACTTTGATCTGCTTGTTTTGAGGAGGCAGACTAAAAGCAATGGTCAATACATTTCCTGCTTTTTCATATCCCTCTGAATACTTAAATGTAGAAATTTCGATGCCTATGCCACTTTTTGATATGTCTACAATCCATCCACTCTTTACACATGGATCGAGGATATTGTCAAATTCAGACAGGGAATAATAAACAGGTATAGACAGATGTTTCCTGTAATGCTCTCTTCTATTTAGTTTAACAACAATTATCTCATTGCATCTTGAGCAGGTAATCTGAAAATCTTCCTGCGGAGGCTCTAAAAAATTTAGCTCCTCAGAAAAATAACAGGTTGGGCATATGATATCCATCGAGGTGGAAGGGTAAACAGCTACTGTTTTTATGATTGCTTTACCTCCACAAACAAAATTATCAGTCTTTGGCTTTTCTATAATTAATTTACAACAACACGACTGTTTTTTCAAGTTTCACATTTTGACAAAACTAAAGAACTTTTGTAGAATCTAAAAAAACAAAAAGGAGTTTAGGTATGGCAAAGATCGATGCATTTTTTAAGCTTATGCTCGACCATGGAGCGTCTGACCTGCATATGATTGCAGGACAACAGCCTGTTCTTAGAATCAGAGGAGATATGGAGCGGATTCAATACAATGTTATGGATAATGATGAACTGAGAGCAATGCTTTATGAAATAGCTGCAGAAGAAAAGATCAAAATTTTTGAGGAGACAGGAGATGTAGATTTTGGCTATGAAATACCCGGCATAGCAAGATTTCGCGCCAATTTTTTTATGCAGAAATACGGCATAGGCGCTGTATTCAGGCTTATTCCAAGCGAGATAATGACAATAGAACAACTGGGGCTGCCGCCCATATGCAAAAAATTTGCTATGCTTCATAAGGGCCTCATCCTTGTAACTGGGCCTACTGGAAGCGGCAAATCCACAACGCTTGCTGCAATCATTGATTATGCAAATAAACATCGCAAAGACCATATTATTACAATTGAAGACCCGATAGAGTTTGTCCATAAAAGTCAGGGCTGTATAGTTAACCACAGAGAACTTGGAACACATACAAAATCATTTGCTGCTGCATTAAGAGCGTCTCTTAGGGAAGACCCTGACATTATTTTGGTTGGTGAAATGAGAGACCTTGAGACAATTCAATTAGCGCTTGAGGCAGCGGCTACAGGACATCTTGTATTAGGCACTTTGCATACCACCAATGCTCCCAAAACAGTAGACAGAATAATAGATGTTTTTCCTTCACACCAACAGTCGCAAATAAGAACTACGTTGTCAGAAAGCCTGAAGGGAGTGATTGCTCAAACTCTATTTAAAAAGACGGATAAAAAAGGACGGTGCGCAGCATTAGAGGTTTTAGTATGCACATACGCTGTAGGAGCATTAATCAGGGAGGCAAAAACCCACCAGATACCTTCATCAATGCAGACAGGAAGGAAATATGGCATGCAAACACTTGATGATGCCATAATGGAACTCTTACTAAAGAAATGGATAAGCCCTGAAGACGCTTATGATAAGGCTATAGATAAGCAGAAATTTGTCCATTTTTTAAAAGAACCTCCGCAGGAGTTTTAATTTTAGGGAGAAATTTATGAGAAAGTCAGAAATAAATTATATCTTTTCTACAATGCTTGACAGTTGCAACAATGTCTCAGACCTAAATTTCACGGTTGGCAAACCTCCGCAGGTAGAATCTGCCGGACAATTAGCGCCCGTAAAATTCGAAAGCTATAAAATAGGAAATCTAACACCATTTCAGACAGAAATCATTGCCCTTACGCTAATAAATTCAGATCGCAGACTCACAGAAAATCTCATCAATGAAGGCTCTTGCGATCTTTCTTATTCCCTGCCTGAGAAGGCAAGATTCAGGGTGAATATATTTTCTCAAAGAGGGTCTTATTCTATGGTTCTAAGAAAGCTTCCAACAGGCATTCCTACACTTGAAGAGCTTAAACTACCGATGGTCTTATCACAAATAGCAGAAGAAAAAAACGGACTTGTTCTTGTAACAGGCGCCACTGGAAGCGGAAAATCATCCACGTTGGCAGCAATTCTTAATATTATCAATGAAAATAAGGCCCTCCATGTTGTAACATTAGAAGACCCTGTGGAATTCTCTTATTCCCATAAAAAGGCGACTTTCAATCAAAGAGAACTGGGGATCGATTTTGACACATTCGCCAATGGGTTAAGGTCAGCGCTAAGACAGTCGCCAAAGGTGATTCTTGTTGGAGAAATCAGGGACAAGGAAACGGTTGAGATAGCAATGACTGCATCAGAAACAGGACATTTGGTGCTTGCAACGCTTCATACAATAGATGCCGGGCAGACAATAAACAGAATAGTAGGCATGTTTGATCAGGAAGAGGAAAAACAGATTAGAAGCCGTCTTGCTGATACAATCAGATGGATTGTTAGTCAGAGGCTGCTGCCAAAAATCAGCGGTGGAAGGGTGCCTGCATCAGAGATAATAAAAACCAATATCAGAGTAAAAGATACCATTCTGCACGGAGAATCTGAAGGAAAGACCTTTTATGAAATCATAGAGACTGGAGAAGCCTTTGGAATGCAGACATTTGATAAGTCTATTCTTAAACTTTATGCAGAGGGAATTATAACAGAAGATACTGCCCTTGCCTATGCATCAAAAAAGTCTGTTGTTGGCAGGGGCATTGATATGATTAAGGCAGCAAAAGGCGAAAAGACGACTCCAATAGAAAATTTAAAATTGGATAAAGATTATGAAAGAAAGCTAAAAACACAAAGGTGAGGTGAAAATATGGCTGATATAAATGCAACGGCCCTTATATGCGGCAGCATTGATGAAACCCGTAATCTTATAACTTCTGCGCTTCAAGAACAAAAATATAAAGTAGAATTTTCTGCAGGCAGTAATGAGACCTTTGAAAAACTAAGATTTAACCAATATGATGCGATTATCTTAAATGAAGGCTTTGACGAGAATAATGAGGTCTTAAAGCACTTTCAAAACATGCCTATGTCCGCAAGACGACATATCTTTTTTGTACTTGTTGGAGAAAACTTTAAAACACTGGACAATATGACCGCATTTTCAAAAAGCGTTAATTTAGTAGTTAATAAACAGGACATTCCTGACCTGGCTAATATACTAAAAAAATCTATTGCTGACTATGACCAATTTTATATGGTTTATAAAGAGATTATGAGAAAGCTGGGGAAAAGATAAAATATTTGACCTTGGCGCTTGATAGATTTTATTATATTTACCATGCTCTCGCCTGAAAAACAATTTGAGATTATAAAAAGAGGAACTGTGGAGATAATACTTGAAAAGGATATTCTTCACAAGCTCGAAATATCCGTCAGGGAAAACAAACCTTTAAAAATAAAGGCTGGTTTTGATCCAACGGCTCCGGATATACATTTAGGCCATACGGTGCTTCTCGAGAAAATGCGTCAGTTTCAGGAACTTGGCCATGAGGTAATATTTCTTATTGGTGATTTCACCGGCATGATAGGGGATCCAACAGGCAGGTCTGAAACAAGAAAACCATTGACAAAGGAAGATGTGCTGAAAAATGCCGAGACTTATAAAGAGCAGATCTTTAAAATCCTTGACTCGCAAAAAACAAATATAAGATTTAACAGCGAGTGGCTTTCAAACATGAGCGCAATGGAGATAGTCAGGCTCGGTGCAATGGAAACAGTAGCAAGGATGCTTGAGAGAGAAGATTTTAAAAAAAGATTCCAGGCTCATCAGGCTATTACAATCCTTGAATTTTATTATCCATTATTTCAGGCATATGATTCTGTTTATCTGAAGGCTGATGTTGAACTGGGCGGCACAGATCAGAGATTTAACCTGCTCATGGGAAGACATATGCAAGAGATGATGGGCATGGATAAACAGGCGGTCATAATGATGCCCTTGCTTGAAGGAACCGATGGTGTACAGAAAATGTCCAAAAGCCTTGGTAATTATATAGGAATATCTGAGCCGCCAAAAGATATATATGGCAAGCTAATGTCTATCAGCGATGAGTTGATGATTAAATATTATGAATTATTGAGCCACATTGGCATTGAAGAATTCGATGCCTTCAAAGAAGGTTTAAAGACAGGGACAGTCCATCCCAAAAAAGCCAAGGAAAACCTTGCGATCGAAATTGTGGAGAGATATTGGAGCAAAGAAGCAGCACTACGAGCAAAGGAGGAATTCGACCATATCTTTAAAGAAAAAGGAACGCCGGATGAAATACCTGTCTTTTACCTTCTATGGGAAGAAGATGAGATGTGGCTTCCCAAAATAATGAAACTATCAGGTCTGACACCAAGCACAGGGGAGGCAATGAGGCTAATAAAACAGGGAGCGGTTAGTGTTGATCATGAGAAAGTTGCAGATTCTGATACAAAGCTTAGAAAAAGAGCTTATTTAATCAAAGTAGGTAAAAGGAAATTCGTTAAAGTCGCACCTAAATAAACATTTCATTAAGTCTTTACAGCCATTTTACCAGCAAGTTCATCCATAAGGTCTTTTACAGAAACTATCCTATCAATCCTCGCAGCATTAGTGCCAACAGTATAAAGAGGCTCTTCTTTATCAGGATTGTATCCTGCTGAGCTCAGAAGGCCATTGCAGATGCAAAAATGATGCTCATTGCTTTCCTTTGCAGGACAGACGGTAAATTTACCCTCCTTATCCTTCAGAAGCACATAGCCTTTGTCACATTTTGGAGGCCTCAATTTGTTAAGAGCCGACACATACATGGGTGACTGCTTTATTACTCTGAACGGCAGCCCGCATGGAGAGCCAGGATCGTGGGCAACAATAATATCCTCTTCTTTTGCATGTAAAACAGCCTGTTTGTATTCTGGTGAAGCGCTGCTTTCCTCTGTGGCGAGAAATCTTGTTCCCATCTGAACTCCGTCAGCGCCCATTTTAATAAATTTTACAATATCTTCATGCGTATAAATCCCGCCTGCAACAATAATAGGAAAATTTCCATATTTGATAGCAATATCTTTAACTGCAGCAAAAAGATTTTCGAGCTTATTGGCTTCTAATTCTATTTGATCAACCTTAAAGCCCAGATGTCCTCCGGCAAGAGGCCCTTCAAGCACGGCAGCATCAGGTCTATATCCTAATTTCTCCCATTTTTTGCATATTAGTTCAAGCGCTCTTGCTGAAGAAACTATTGGTATTAGCGCCGTATCACTAGGAGGCTGTATGGCCGGCAGTGTTAATGGCAGCCCAGCGCCAGAAATGATAGCATCGGCGCCTGCATCAATAGCGCCTTTCACAGAATCGTTATAATCCCTGACAAGTGCGCCCATTATATTAATGCCAGCATAACCTCCTTCTGCTTTAGCCTGCGATACCTCTTCATAAGCAGCCTCATATGTGTTGTGCCTCTTTCCTGTCCTTTTTGAAACGAGCCTGTCAAGACATGCGCTCGAAACAATACCAAGACCGCCCTCTTTTGCTACTGCACTTGCAAGTGGGTACAAAGATACCCCGACGCCCATTCCACCCTGTACAATAGGCGGATATATTTTTTTGCCTTTGATTATAAGTTCAGGCAGTATTGATTTATTGTCAAACATTTTATCCTCTCAAAATGGATTGCAGAAAAAATTGACAAGTAGTCCTTCTAATAAGGAATGCCTGCGCCTATTTTGCTGCTTATTTATAATCGCTTATTACATATTATTAAAGCAAGCAACATTCTAATGGTGTCCGCTTTCTGAATGGCCTCCTGCAATTATATAAATAGCATCTATAGCGCTTCTGTTTTCAAGGAGGCATTTATTGTCGCCTTTAATGTGAAATGCCTGACCCTCTTTTAGTGTTCCAGAGCAATATCCAGACATCTCAATATCACCTTTAACAGCCAGTATTATCTCTTCATGGCCTTTGCCGGGCATTACCACCCTTTCCTTTGCTCCTGGCTTTAAAATGCCATATATCATGTAACAGGCATGGCTACCAGTTTCTTTAAATCCGAGGATGTGTTCTCCACTTTCTGATGTCAGGGCTTTATTTTTTAATTCAAAAAAATTCATTATTCACTGTTTTCATGTCCTGTATTCGGCATTAATCTTAATATAATCTTCTGTGAGATCGCATGTGAGAATCTTTGCACCTCCTTTACCTAAATGAAGATCGATCTCGATTTTAACTTCTCTGCTCTTTTTTAGACGCTTATTTGCCTCGCTATCTTTTCCGGTTCCTATTCCCTGATTAACTACCTTAAGTTTATTTAAATATATATCGGTTTTATCTTCTTTTATAGCTATCCCTGAATATCCGAGGGCTGCCATTATTCTGCCCCAGTTTGCATCATTGCCATAAATAGCAGTCTTAACAAGCATTGAATTAGCAATGGCAAAGGCGCCTTTTTCAGCATCTTTATCATTTTTTGCATTTTTTATTTCTATCTCTATAAGCTTTGTTGCGCCTTCTCCGTCTTTTACAATCATCCTGCTAAGTTCATAAGTTATATCCGAAAGCGTCTCAGAGAATTTTCTGAATTCAGGATTTTTTCTGTCTTCTGTTATTAACCTATTTCCTGCTAATCCATTTGCCATTATTAAGACAGTATCATTTGTGGACATATCTCCGTCTATGGTTATCCTGTTAAATGATTTATTTACAGCTAATCTTAATGCCTTATCCAGCGCTTTTTTCTCTATATTTACATCAGTCATTATAAAACACAGCATTGTAGCCATATTCGGGCATATCATACCAGCGCCCTTGCAAACAGCCGAAATTGTGACCGTTTTGCCATTAATTTCTATGGTCCTGCTCGCTGCTTTTGGGAAAGCATCTGTGGTCATAATGGCTTTAGCTATAGCATCAATGGAGAATGTTCCAAGATTATTTATAAGATCTGTAATCTTTGGCCTTATCCTTTCCATAGGCATTTGTGCGCCGATGACGCCTGTGGAGCAAACATAGACATTGCTCTGTTTCAACCTCAATGCCTTAGCAATCAGCGCTGTCATCTCCAGAGCATCCTTCATGCCCTGCTCACCGGTGCCTGCATTGGCGTTTCCGCTATTGACTACTATTGCCTGCCCTTTGCCTGTCTTAATTCGCTTCATATCAAGCTTTACAGGAGCAGCCTTTATCTTGTTTATAGTAAACATGCCAGAGACAACAGCATCCTTTTCTGAATAAATCAGAGCGAGGTCTTTCCTGCCGGGCTTTTTAATTGCCGCCTCAGCAGTAGAAAAAAGAAAACCTTTAGGTTGGATAATTGCTTTTTCTTTCATTTTTATGGAAATAATGCAAGTGATTGGAGGGCGGTTGTCTCTTTAAAACCCATAATAATGTTCATGTTTTGCACTGCTTGCCCTGAAGCCCCTTTTACGAGATTGTCTATGGCAGAAACAATGATCAATGTATTTGTGCGCTCATTGACCCTAAGCCCTATTTCGCAATAGTTACTGCCTCGGACATTCTTTGCATTCGGAAATACTCCATCATCAAGCACATTTACAAATGGCTCCAAATCGTATAAATTTTTATATATTTTCAGAATGGCTGCAGTATCCGCTTTTTTAAGCATCTTTGCATATATTGTAGATATTATACTCCTGTCCATCGGAACGAGGTGAGGGGTAAAATTTACCACAATTTTTTTGCCAGCGATGATAGATAGTTCCTGCTCTATTTCAGGTGTATGTCGGTGAACACCGATTCCATAAGCCTTAAAACCTTCATTTACCTCACAATAAGAAAATCCCACTTCTGCCTTGCGCCCCGCACCTGAAGTGCCTGATTTTGAGTCAATGGTGATACTTTCGATGTCAATTATGCCTTGTTTTATTGCAGGATATAGAGCCAAAATAGCGCTTGTTGGATAACAGCCGGGATTGGCAATAAGGCTTGAATATTTGATCTCTTCACGATAAAGTTCAGGCAGTCCATAAACAGCATTTTTTAATGTATCAGCATAATTATGAGGTGTATTATACCATTCAGCATAAACAGAAGGGTCTGACAAACGGTAATCAGCGGAGAGGTCTATAACCTTTTTGCTCCTCTTAAAAAAATAATCCACTGCTTCCTGAGATGCCCCATGAGGCAATGCCATGAAAAATACATCAGCCTTATTCAGTATTTTTTCTTTGTCCAATGGCTCGTAAACAAGGTAAGAATACTTATGAAGATGCGGGAAAAGGTCTGTAATCTTTTTGCCTGCCGACTTTTCAGAAGTAACCGCAGTTATCTCTACTTCAGGATGTCCTGATAGTATTCGTAGAAGTTCTGCGCCTGTATATCCGCTGCCGCCACAAATGGCTACTTTTATCATAAGTTAGTGAACTTAGTGAACAGTGAACAGTGAACAGTGAACAGAAAAATAAAAAAATTCCTTATAAAACTAAATGCTATTCACTAACGACTATTCACTATTTTATTATCTCTTTGAGAACTGGAATCTGCTTCTTGCGCCTCTTTGCCCGTATTTTTTTCTCTCTACTTCTCTTGGATCTCTTGTTAAAAGACCCTCTTTCTTCAGCTTTGTCTTAAGATCTGTATCAAGAACAACCAATGCACGTGAAATCCCGTGCCGTAATGCGCCTGCCTGTCCGCTTAGACCGCCGCCGTCAACATTGGCTATTACATCATATTTGCCCAGCATTCCTGTAATCTGAAGAGGCTGCCTTATAATCATTCTCAGTGTTTCTCTGGGGAAGTAATTTTCAATTTCCCTCTTGTTTACAATAATTTTACCCTTTCCTGGAACCAATGTAACCCTTGCTATTGATCTCTTTCTTCTACCTGTTGAATTGTACTGTATTGAAGCCATCTGTATTTACTCCTTATCGTAAAGTTTCTACTAATTCTGGTTTTTGCGCCTCGTGGCTGTGATCAGAGCCGCGATATACCTTTAATTTTTTAATCATCATCCTGCCAAGCCTGTTCTTTGGAAGCATCCCCCATACAGCATCTTTTATTACATCTTCTGGCTCTTTTTTAAGTCTGTCCTTTAGTATTTCAGCCTTTATGCTTCCTATATAGCCTGTGTGATGATAATAAGTCTTATCAGTAAGTTTTTTGCCTGTAACCTTAACTTTGTCAGCATTAACAACAATCACAAAATCTCCTGTATCCACATTTGGAGTAAAAACAGGCTTATGCTTGCCGCGAAGATATGATGCTATTCTGCTCGCCATTCTTCCAAGCACCTGTCCCTTTGCATCAACAACATACCATTTACGATCAATATCCTCTTTCCTTGCAAATTTTGTCTTCATTTATACACCGTCCCTTTAATTAAAATCCAATAATTTTAAGTCAATTAAAATAATAGAAATTATATAGATTTGTCAATATTTAGCCATGCCTGATATAATAATCTTTATGAAAACAGCCCTCACCATAGCAGGCGCCGACCCAACAGGAGGAGCCGGACTACAAGCGGACATCAGGGTTTTTAACCATTTCGGTGTTTACGGCCTTTCGGCAGTGTCAGCACTTACAGCACAGAATACATATGAAGTCAATGCCATCTCAAAAGTAGATGGGAATTTTCTTGAAGAACAACTTAATACCCTGATCAGCGATATAAGGCCTGATGCAGTTAAGACTGGAATGTTTTTTTCCATAGAAGCTGTAAAAGCAGCGGCAAAGATTATTAAAGGATACGACCTTGATAACTTAGTTGTAGATCCTGTTACAATATCATCCACAGGTAGGAATTTAATAGAAGTAAACGGTCTTAATGTCTTAAAAGAAGAATTATTTCCACTCTCAAAGATAATAACACCAAATATTTACGAGGCATCTGTTCTTTCAGGAATAAAAATAATAGATGAAAATGATATGGAAAGGGCGGCAGTGGAACTTAAAAAACTCGGCTCTGAAATAGTGATAATAACAGGCGGACATCTTGAAGAAATAAGAAGTCATAAGTCAGAAGTTAGAGGTAAAACCGCTGGAGAAACATTAGATTTAGTATATGATGGCAAAGGCTTTTATCGTATAAGAGGCAAGAGAATTAAAGGCGAATATCACGGGACAGGATGCGCATTTTCTGCTGCAATAACTGCCTGCCTTGCAAAAGGAATATCTGTTATAGAGGCGACTAGAAAGGCGAAGGAGTTTGTGGATATTGCCATAAAGAATGCTATTACTATAGGAAAGGGACTGAGATTGCTGAAAATTTAATTACATATTTTAATGTAATTCCTGCGAAGCTTGTCCCTGAAGGCAGTAAGCAGGGAGCAGGAATTCAGAAAAAAGAAAAATCTGGATTCCGCATCAAGTGCGGAATGACAGAAAATTCTGAAGGTATTTAATATATGTCTAAAATCAAAACAGTTTTTCAATGTCAGGCATGCGGTTATACAAGCCCAAAATGGCTTGGAAAATGTCCTGATTGCGGCGCATGGAACAGCTTTTCCGAAGAAAAACAGAGTTCGAAGCCTCTGAAGTCATTTGCAACACCAGATCTGCAACCTTTAAGCATGATAGTCGGCGGTAAAGAGAAAAGGGTGATGGTCGGAATAAATGAATTCGATAGGGTATTAGGCGGAGGACTTGTAGATGGCGCAATAATACTTATAGGCGGAGACCCTGGTATTGGCAAATCAACGCTGCTCCTTCAGGCAGTAGCAAAGATAGCAGAAGACAGAAGTCAGAAGACAGAACACAGAAAACAGACTACAGACTTCAAGAAAGAAATCTACCGTCTGTCCTCTGAGCGTCAACGTCTGCCTTCTAAAAAGTCTGTCCTTTATGTCTCTGGCGAGGAGTCTCCTGAGCAGATAAAGTTGCGTGCAGAGCGTCTTTCCATAGACTCTGACAATATTATGCTTCTGCCTGAAACACTGATAGAAAATATCATCAGGACTGCCGAGGATTTAAAGCCGTCGGCATTGGTTGTTGACTCCATACAGACTGTTTATACAGAAGAACTCACATCAGCGCCAGGGTCTGTTGGACAAATCAGAGAGGCTGCAGCAAAATTAATGTTCTTTGCGAAGAGATCTAAAATTCCTGTATTTCTGATAGGTCATGTAACAAAAGAAGGAGCTATTGCTGGACCGAGAGTTCTGGAGCATATAGTGGATACTGTTCTTTATTTTGAAGGCGATAGGGGACATCCCTATCGCATACTCCGCACGATTAAAAACAGATTTGGCTCGACAAATGAGATTGGCGTTTTTGAAATGACAGATGAAGGACTTATGGAGATTAACAATCCCTCTGAGTTGTTCATGTCAGAAAGGCCTACAGATGTATCAGGCTCAACAGTAATTGCGAGCATAGAAGGCACTCGGCCATTGCTGGTAGAAGTTCAGGCGCTTGTTAGTCCTACCACATTTGGCATGCCGAGGAGGGCGAGCATGGGGGTTGATTTCAACCGGGTGAATCTTCTGATAGCAGTCCTCGAAAAAAAAGCCGGTATGCACTTAGGCGGTATGGATGTATTTATAAATATCGTTGGAGGCCTAAAAATAGTTGAGCCTGCAGCAGATATAGGCATAATCTCGGCTATTGCATCATCATTTAGAGAATCACCTATAGATGCAAAGACATTTCTCTTTGGGGAAATTGGACTATCAGGCGAGGTAAGAGCAGTTGCTCATGCAGAATCAAGATTAAAAGAGGCAGCAAAGATAGGGTTCAAAAAGGCGATAATCCCAAAAAACAATGCAGAGAGACTAAAAGATAATCTTGGGCTTAATATCATAGGAGTTAAGGATGTGGAAGATGTTATCGAGAATATCAGAATATAAAGGTCAAGGGTCAAGGGTAAAGGGTAAAAATTTACTCGTTACTCGTTACTCGTTACTCGTTACTTTTTTACTGTTCACTGTTTCATGCGCTCCAAAGCATGTGGAATTGCCCTCTTATGAAGAGATTCCAATCGAGAATGCCATTTCTGAGCTTAAGAACATTCAATCCATAGAAGCAGTTTTGTCAGTAGAATATGAAAAGGATGACAGCGCTATGAGTGGTGATGTATCATTAAATCTTTCTGAAGATGGTCTTAATCTCAGACTGTATTATTTAGGTTTTCTTGTAGGCGAGATCAAAGAAGAAAATGGCATTGTCAAAAGCGTGCCAAAAATAGACAAAAACAAAAGCATGATGCTTATCGATGGGCTTAAAAACAGCTTTTTCTGGTGGAACATGGAGGATTATACGGTGCAGGAAAAAGAAGATATATATGAATTAAAAAACTCTTACAGAAAAATTCTTGTCAACAAAAAAACATTGCTGCCTTTGCATCAGACCATTGAACTTAATGATGGAGAGGAGTTGAATATATTTTATGATGCGCCAGCTAAAACAGCAGAAGACAAGAAGATAAGCAGTTGGGAAGATGAAAAAAAAGAAAATGAAAATCTCTCAATCTCTCAACCTCTCAACCTCTCAACTTCTGCATTATGGTATAACTCAAGATTAAAAATAGAATTTAAAAATCATGTTATAAAAATAAAAGTAACATCGTATTCTGTTGAGAGATAAACCATTGTATGCCAAAAAAATATCTCGGACAGAACTTTCTTTTTGATCCTTCGATTTTGCGCAAGATTGTTGAAACTGCAAAGATTAAGCATGACGATACCGTTGTCGAAATCGGGCCTGGACTTGGAGCGCTTACAAAAATGCTCATTGAAGCTGCAAAAAAGATAATCGCTATAGAGCTTGATTATGAGCTTTATGAGAAATTAAAGGATGAATTAAAAGAATTCAAAAACATAGAGCTTATACATGGAGATGCACTCAAATACTCTTACGAAGAACTCGAGCCGTTTAAGGTAGTGGCAAATATTCCATATTACATAACCACGCCTATAATATTTAGACTCATCCAGGCAAGAAAGAATCTCAAATCCATGACTCTTACAATACAGAAGGAAGTGGCTCAGAGGATTGTTGGAAAACCCGGCACAAAAGATTATGGTGTTCTTTCCATCGCTGTCCAATATTATGCTAACCCAGAATTAAAATTTATTATTCCTAAAGGTGCATTCAGACCTGTGCCAAAGGTTGATTCTGCTGTGATACATATAGAAATATTGGATAAGCCAAGAGTAACTGTAATCGATGAAAAGTTATTTTTTAAAATAGTGAGAACCGCATTTGCGCAGAGAAGAAAGACTCTTTCCAATTCATTAAAATCTATCTCAATGGATATAAAGGAAATCCTTATTGATGCTGGAATCGATCCCAGCAGAAGGGCAGAGACATTGAGAATAGAAGAATTTGTGAGGATTGCTGATCTGGTTAAAAAATGCGGGATAGCCAAAACATTTATTTGAGCTTAATAATAAAACGGGTTAAGTCTTTATCTTGCATCTCTTCAAAAATAACAGGCAGCTTTTCGAGTTTTATGGCAGAACTTATGAGGTATTTCTTTTCAGTCTCTATTACTATAGTTACGGTATCTCCAGGATTAAGCTTGGCAGCCTCTTCCATTACAATGGAAGTAGCACTTGACGGTCATAAATCCATACCTGTTATATCAACTAACCTTTCTTTTGACTCGGAAATGCCTGAAAAAGAAATAGCGATGATTAAGGCTGAGATAATTAATAATAAAAATTTTTTAGCCATATTCTTTTTTTAAAGAAGCCCGACCCCGAAAAATTTGGGGCCGGGCCTGCTAATTAAGATGCTGCTATTTCACTGAGACTGTCCTTGTAGTTTCATGGAACAAATATTTGCCCTTTCCGACAGGGACAGCCTTATCATCCCTATGGTCGCCTCCTGCAGGCAAGTACCAGAGCCTGACAGTCACATGCATCTCCTTTACAATGCTCTCTGGTGCAATCTTTCCTTCTTTTTCTTCAAACGGAAATTTAATCTCAAAGTTTTCTTTTGTTATTTTCCCCGGCTGAAGGCTTGTGTCAGCAATCATGCCAGATTTCCTGAAAGGTCCAAAAACCATTTTATCTCCTCTTCCTTTAGCAGGTGACTGGGGGGTGTAAATTTTAAAAGTGTTAAATACCTCTTTGCCATCTTTTGTTTTTGCGGTCACATCCAGGACCAGCCTGTTTGGAGAAGGTCAGCCATCTGGAATTCTGTGTCCTGCAGTGTTTATGATTTTTATTGTTACATATGCCGTTGGAACAGAATACCCAGCCCTTGGAAGAAAATAATATGCCTTAGTATCAACATCCACTGACACAGCTTTCTTTGCCTGATCAGGGTCTCTATAGCCCGGCATAAAGTGCCCTTTATCCATATGGCACTCCTGGCAGGTCTTATCTCCGCCAGATGGAACATATGCATGGAGATAACTTCCATAGAGTGTTGCGCATTGTGTTGGTTCTGTCAAATCAAAGTTTGGACCGAGCCCGTGGCACTGTCCGCAGAGGATTGATTCCTTTATTATCGGGCTCTTTTTCAAGGTCTTGAACTTTGCATCTGCATGGGCGCCTTCTTTGTTGCCATAAATAACTCCTGCCTCAACCTCTCCATCAGTCCATTTATGGATAAGAGCCTTCTGGTTATGACAGATAATACAGTTAATGCCAACTTTTTTAAGCTTTGCCTGTGCAGCCTCATCTCCTGCAGCGCCATCAATAGCAGCCTGTGCTATCTCCTGTGCAACTGCATCTGTTGCATCCTTAATTTGAGGCAGATGACATTTTAGGCAGGACAGCATGTGCTCTACTTTTATATCTTTGACTTCCTTTGCTCCAGACTTTGTCCATTCCTTCAATATACCGTCTTTAATAGCGGTTGCCATCGTAGCCATTGTGCGCGGTGAACCTACAAGAGAAGTAGCATGATATGATTTTTCCCATTCATCATAAATCTTCGCATGGCACGCCTTGCATGATGATACATCATACATCTTTGCAAGCTCATCAATAGAGGTTGCCTTTTTCTCTGCAGCTAATGCTGACAGAGGCAATGCTACCAACAATAATACTAATACCACCTTTAACAGTTTCATAAATCCTCCTTCTTGGTTTCGAATGTGCAATTATGCAATGCATTCCCTCTTGCTTACATACAACCTTAATATAACACCTCCTCCTTTTAGAATTTTAATTAAAATTTATCATATAAAACATAGGTTGTCAATTTCAAATTTAAAGTTTAGACTTTTTTTCTTGACAAAGTTTATATAATTATATATAAATATGTTTATGAAAGAAATCACTGAGATATTTAAGCTTTTTTCTGACGAATCGAGGATAAGGATATTAATGCTTCTTGAAAGAAAAGAGCTTTGTGTATGTCAGATTATGGGCGTTTTAAGCATGTCTCAGCCGCTGATATCAAGGAATCTTTCGCTTCTTGAAAAAGCAGGTTTTCTTGATGTAAGACGAGAGGGAAAGCTGATGTTTTACAAGATAAAAAAGCAGCTTGCAAAAAAGAACAGCTTGATTTTATCTGCGTTAAACGAACTCTTAAAAAATAATGCTGTTTTTTTAAAAGATTTTAGGTCATTAAAAGAATGTGAGGAGTTTCAGAAAAAAACAGGCAAGTGCAGCATGGAAACATTCAAGGCATTTATGCGTCAGAAGAACAAAAAACAAAGAACAAGTAATATGAGCAGCAAAGAGATGAGAAGGCAAAAATAGGCACCCAGCCTGTCTCCAAAGCTACGACAGCCCGCTTAACCATCAATGATATTCGTCTAAGAAATATTGTGGACTTGACAAAAAGTCATATATTCATATATAAATATATTTATATATGAATATAAGTGAGATGTCTAAGCTCATTAATTTCAAAATATCAAAGCGGCAAAAATATATTTAAGGAGGCAGAGATGTTATTAGAGTTTAAAAAGAAGAGAACAAGACTGCAAACATATACATGGTTTGGACTTCCCCTTGTAGTAATCGGGGGTTGGTTTTATCCAAAGCTGGGATTGTTTCTTTTGGCCTGTATGATTGGAGCAGTTGGAATTGCATTTTTTAAAGGAAGGGCATGGTGCGATTGGATGTGTCCGAGAGGCAGTTTTTATGACCTTTTTCTTCAAAAAATAAGCAGAAAAAGGGAAATCCCTGCATTTTTTAGAAAAAAAGGCTTTCGCATCTTTATGTTAGCCATGCTTTTAGGTGTATTAGGTGGGCAGATATACGCAGCATGGGGCGATATAGACGAAATTGGTCTTGCAATGGTAAGGCTTTTGACTATAACTACATCTATTGGAATTATATTGGGCATAATCTATCAGCAGCGTATTTGGTGCCATATTTGTCCTATGGGGACATTAAGCAACTGGCTGTCGGAGGGCAAGCATCCGCTTAACATTAAAGATAGTTGTATTGACTGTAAGGTATGCTCTAAGGTCTGCCCCATGCAGCTTAAGCCATACAAATTCAAAGGCTTAGGCGTGATAGGTGATAATGACTGCATTAAATGCTCAACCTGCACTGCGGCATGCCCGAAGAATGCATTAAGTTTTGATGAAGGGCTTAAAAAAGCAGCATAAAAGTTAGGCCTCATATAGAAGGCTCTGGACTCTTGCTATAAAGGTCTGCGCGTCGAGCGGTTTGTGCAGAAATTCAAGGCTTTCATCAAATATACCCTGTGCAGTCAATATGTCGCTGGTGTACCCGCTAATAAATAGCGTCTTAAGATTTGGATTAAGGGATTTTATAAAATTATACACTTCTTTGCCATTTTTTTTGGGCAATAATACATCAAGTATAGCCATATCTATGAGGTCTTTATTGTTCTTAAACTTATTTATTGCATCCTCTCCATCCTCTGCGAGTATTACCTTATAACCCTTTTGTTGAAGGAAAAGATCAAGAAATCTCCTCGTAGTAGCATCGTCATCTGCCACCAAAATTGTTTCACCCTTGCCTTCTATAAGATTTTTCAATACTGGTTCTTCATCGTCTATTTCGCTGACAGGCTCTTGATAAATAGGCAGATATATCTTGAAGGTTGTGCCTTTACCAACTTCGCTAATCACATCAATAAATCCATTATGCTCTTTGACAATATTGTAAACAATTGCAAGTCCGAGGCCTGTTCCCTTGCCGAGTTTTTTTGTTGTAAAAAATGGCTCAAAAATATGCGGCAGATTTTCATGGTCTATCCCTGACCCTGTGTCGCTAACGACAATTGTCATATAACAACCAGCAGGTATAGTAAATAAAGCTTCCGTATATTCTTTATCAAGCGCTATAAAATTTGTTTGTATTTTAAGTTCGCCTCCTGAAAGCATTGCATCCTTTGCATTAATGCAAAGATTTATAATTAACTGCTCTATCTGGTGCTGATCAGCGAGGACATAACTCTCTTCCTCATAATGAAGAACTTTCATAGCAATGTCCTCAGGAATTAAAGTTTTTACAACCTCTGAGATATTATCAATCACTTTGCTTAGTTTTAGCGGTTCTTTTTTGACAATTTGTTTTCTGCCAAAACTAAGAAGATTAGATGTAAAATTCTTTCCAAGTTTTGAGGCTATATTTATATGTTTAATATATTCAAACATTTCTTCATTTTTTTCTTTTAAGTTTCGCTGCAGCAAAAAAGAAAATCCGTTTATCGCTGAAAGCACATTATTAAAGTCATGCGCTATGCCGCACGCAAAATGTCCGAGTGATTCCATTTTCTGAGATTGATTTAATTGGTCTTCAAGTTTTTTCTGGTTGATCTGGTATCTTTTTAAACCTCGAGAAAATAAAATAATTATTCCTGTGCCCAAAATCCATAAGATAAAATGGGATGAAAAAATGACCTTCTGGGTGATGACTGCTGTTTCATAATACGGTTTCATAGGGACTGCAATGCTCATGCCGCCGCGTACATCTCCAACTTCGTAACCTTGAAAAGCATGACATTTTAAACACCCTTTTTCTACCATATATGTTCTTAACAGCCTCATATAAGGCTCTCCATTTATCATAGTAATCTCACTTGTATTATCTAGTTTTTTCTCTTCAAAGAGTAAAAGGGCATTTCTTTCCCATTCGTCAGGCTCATTGTAAGGATTTAAAGGATTAAGACTAACAGTGCGGTTAATTGCAGCCAGAGGAAACTGTTTTTGCAATAAATCATATGCTTGTTTTGTCATTCTAAATGGATTGACAAGCGTGAGTGTTACGCCTTCCCGTGTATGCAGGTCTCTGTCTGGAGCAACTAAATATGGGTTTGGTTGATTGTCTTCATTAACCTTAACATATACGCCGCCGCTATTTGTATTCCATCTTCTATAGGCAAGATTATGCTCAAAAATGGTATTTGCTTCTATAAGCGCCCTTTCTTTGGTTTCTTCATTATTTCTATAAATATTCCATATAATTGAAGCGATAATCAGAGTCGTCCAGAGAGCTAAAAAGACAATGAGATAATTTTTTGCCCATATTTTTTCAGAAAGACCCTTGAGCTTCATATTAATATTATATTATATAGTGTAATGTTCATACAACTTTTATGAGATCAACCGAAAAATAGACATAGACTTTGGCATACCTCTCATTAAGTCCATTTGAGGCA
>JBBISP010000016.1:0-52870 GCA_037441185.1 Nitrospirota bacterium
GGGAACAATCCGTTGGAGACTGACAGCAACAGCCGCAGCTCAACTCGGCCGTTATGCTAATCGTTATGCTAAAGACATCCTATAAAGGTGTCAAGGTGGAAAAACAGGTAATAGTTAGACCTGCCGGCCGGCAGGCAGGTATGGGTTGGTCTTTGAAAATCAATTGTAGGGCAAATATGAAAGCCGATTTTCAACAGTCCACGCCAAAAATCTTTGATTCAGTTGTCAAAGAACGATCTTTGAAAATTTAGCTTGAGACAAAGACCCTTGTAGGGTTATAGGTTTCTCTTGATTTAAGCAAGCTAAGAGAAATCTAGGCAGGTGCGGTATCTATGAGGTTCTGGATTTCTCCTATGTTAAAGTTATTTCTGACGATCTTGCGAACAATCTTCTCGATATGTTTTGGTTTGGCATTGGAGAGATGTTTAGCCGTTGGATACTCAGAAAGAATACGCATAGATGCCTGAGAAAACGGTTTTGCGATGACGGTATGTTCATATTCAGGAAAGACAATGCTCAAAAGAGAATAGACCTGACGCTGAAGATTCTTTCTCTCTTTGACAAACTCGTATCTGAGTGTTGTCAATTCTCTGAGCGCCTGAATATCTTCTTCGGCTACCTGACTTTGCACATACTCTCCTGTTCTAAGGAGTTGTGTCCTGCCTGCCGGCAGGCAGGGATGACAAGGGCATCTATATCGTCTGTCTTGGCCTTCTTGGCCAATGCCTCTCTGAACTTGTTGGTGTGAAAGGGATTTAAAAGGACGATATTAAAGCCTTTGTCTTTGACAAAGGAGTAGATGTTCTCCTAGAAACTGCCTGTGGCTTCAATGCCAATGAGGAGATTGTCCGCCCTGCCTGTGCGTGAACGCACGCAGACAGGGAGAGACCCATAAGGAGGAAAGCAAACTGTCTTTCCTGCTTAAAGACTTTTATAAACTATTATAAACTTACTTGCCTATTCTTTAGGTGAGGATTATACCAGGAGGTTAAAATGCTTAGCAGGGAAGAAATAAGGGAAATTACATCTGTGGAAGGGAAGGATAGTTATTTTGCATGTCTTTATCTTAATGTTGACCCGATGTTTAATAAGAAGGCCGATTATCTTGTGCATTTTAAAAATATGATAAAAAACACATCTGAAACACTTGATAAGGCTGTGCATAAGAAGGTGAAAAAAGACCTCGAAAAGATCGAAAGTTATGTGCTTTCAAATAAGAAAATGTTTAAAAAAGGGCTCGTGTTGTTGAGCTCCGTGGACAATGCATTCTGGAGGGAATACAGCCTTAATGTCCCTGTCAAAAATGAACTGATTGTCGATAAAACACCTTATGTAAACCCACTTATGGATATTATGGACAATTATCAGAAATATGCGCTTTTGCTTGTTGATAAGGAATCTGCGAGGATATTTGTAATTCATCTTGGAGAAATTGTTGAATATGCTGAAGTCCATACACAAGATATTCCAGGAAAACATAAGAAGGGTGGATGGTTTGCGCTGTCTCAAAATCATTACGAAAGGCATATAGATTTTCATATAGACGTGCATCTCAAAGATGTTGTAGAGAAGTTCGATTCATTCATAAACAAAGAATATATCGGAAGATTGATAATCGGCGGCTCTGATGAGGCTGTTTCTATGATAAAGGGAATGCTGCATAAAACAGTTCTGAATAAGGTTATAGGCACCGCCAGGGTGGAAATGTTTGCAAAGCCTGATGAGGTGCTAAAAAAGATTGATCCTATTGTTTCTGAATATGAAAAGAAAAAAGAAGAAGAAACAGTAGAGAGCCTTATTGCAAAGGCTATGAAGAATGAGAATGCAGTTATAGGGCTGGACAATGTGATTAACGCCTTACAGGAGCAGAGGGTGATGAAGCTTATTTTTTTGAAGGATTATAAGGCAAATGGATACAACTGCAGCGCATGCAATTATTTGAGCATTCAAAAGATTGACAAATGCCCTTACTGTAGTGGAAATGTAGAAGCTGTGGATTACATGGTTGACCTTGCCGGGCAAAAGGCTATACAGCAAAATGCCCTTGTAGAGGTAGCATCTGAAAACAAGAAGCTGATGGATGCAGGAGGGATAGGAGCATTTCTGAGATTCTGAGGCAATAACTTACTCAATCCATCTAATTATCTCGCTGATGCTTACTCTGCTGCTTCTGTAAGTATTTGCCTTATCTTTGAGATCAGGATATCCAATGGATATGCCGAGGACAAGCCTCTTTGACTCTGGCATGTTTAAGAATTCTTTTATTGTAGGGGAATAATCTGTAAGAAATGCCTGAGGCACAGAGCCGAGTCCATGAGCATGTGCTGCAAGCATTAAACTCTGAGCAAAGAGGCCGATATCAAACAAAGACCAAAGCGGAAGCGCTGAGTCATGGAAAAGAAATATGCCATGAGGCGCTCCGTAAAATCTAAAATTAGCTGTCTTTGCCCTTTTAAGTGTTTCAGGACTTGTAAGGTCAATCCCAAAATATTCACCCCGCCTTTTTAAATGTTCATTTATCCTCTTTTCTATATCAGAAGGCCATACAGTTGGCTCTGGAATGTCCGGACTTGGTTTTTCGCCATTCTCTAAGAGTCCGATCAATATTTTTGATAGTTCATCCTTCTTTTTATCTGATACTATCGCAACCTCCCATGGCTGGCTGTTTTTGTATGAAGGACTCCATCTCGCATCATCAATAACTCTCATGATAATTTCTTTTGGCACAGGCTCTTCCTTGAATTTTCTTATGCTCATTCTTGTCTTAATGCATTCGATGGCATCCATAAGTTCCCCCTATTCTTTAGATTAAAGCTTTCATCTTGCACTGGCTAAAAACAACAGTCTTCTTGCTATCGAAAAAATTCTCTTGTACATTTCATCATTGTAATCCCTATATGTGTTAATATGCGGAATATATTGTCTTTTGCCCTTGTCATACATCATTGTTACTTCTCCATAAATCCCACTGCCAAGATATAATCTGTGGGAATAGTCCTTTGTTGAGGCAAGAACTATCTTTGCAGGAGTCAGATATCCCGGGTCAAGGTTTACGGTTCTCTTTCCGTTTTCAGAAAGAACATGCTCTATCTTATTTGTTGCCAGTTTTATTTGAGAAAGCTTTTCTTGTTCCAAGAGGTTGTTAAAAAACAAAAATCTTCTGTAAATGGGCTTACCTAACTCTTCTCTGTAATGCTCAGAATAATCCCATATTAGCGGCGGTCCCTCCATAGCAATTCCACCAAAGCTATCTTCCAATGATTTATATGCCTTGATATAATAATCCTCATTCGAATACAGGATGCCTGTAAAAAGAAGCGCTTTATCAGGATACCTCGGGTTTCCCATCAATTATTCAATTGTTAATTTTTCTACCGCTGCAATAAAACCTGGCAGATCCCAATGGACGGCTCCAATAATTTTCTTGGAGAGTATTCCTTTTTTATCAATAATAAAAGTCTCAGGCACGCCTGTCAATCCATACTTTAATGCGATTTTTTTATCGTCAATCAGCATGGGAAAATCAAATCCGCTGTTCTTCATATATTTCTTTGCATCTGCCGGATCATCATTATAAAGCACTGAAAGATATACCAGATTATCTTCAAATTTATTGATAAGATCACGGAAATAGGGTTTTTCCTCTTTGCATGTCTCACACCATGATGCCCAGAAATTAACAAGAACAACCCTTCCTTTAAGGTCAGAGAGTTTCCATGTTCTGCCTTCAACATCCTTAAGTTCAAACATAGGGGCATCAAGTCCGACAACAGCGGTCTGTTTCTTTGGCGGCTCCCCGCTCTTTGCAAGAAAAAGCACGACTGCAATGCCGACAGCAAAAATTGCCAATAAAACAATACTCTTCTTATTCATATTAATTTACAGATACCAGCATCGAATCTTCTGCTTCGATAAATGCAGGCTTATTGTCTTCCAGAATCACCTTAATTATAGGTGTATTTTTAAATCTACCCTTAATCAATTCTTCGGAGAGATGGTCTTCTATTTCTCGATAAATAGCTCGCCTCATAGGTCTTGCGCCATACGAAGGCTGATAGTATTTGTTTAGCAGCCATTCCTTGACCTCTAAAGAAACATCTATTGTCAATGCATACTCTGAAAGCTTTTTATTTGTTTCTGCTATCAGAAGGTCAATTATTAACAATAAATGCTCCTTCTCCAAAGGATGGAATACCACAGTCTCATCCACACGGTTAAGAAACTCAGGATTAAATGTTTTTTTCAATTCAGACATAACGCTGTCTTTCATCTTCAAATATGAGTCATCAGATGATGCGCGATAAAATCCAAGCGGTGTTGCCTTTTCTATAATCCTTGCGCCAAGATTTGAAGTCATAATTATAATAGTATTCCTGAAATCTACCTTTCTTCCCAAGCTGTCTGTAAGCACACCCTCATCAAGTATCTGAAGCAAAATATTAAAGACATCCTGATGAGCTTTTTCTATTTCGTCAAAAAGGACCACAGAATAAGGCCTTTTGCGAACCTTCTCTGTTAATTGTCCTCCCTCATCATAGCCTACATAGCCCGGAGGAGCGCCTGTTAATCGTGATACATTAAATCTTTCCATATACTCCGACATATCAAGCTTAATAAGAGCGGCCGTATCATTAAACATGAGTTCTGCCATTGCTTTTGCAAGCTCTGTCTTTCCTACGCCTGTTGGACCAAGGAAAAAGAATGAACCTATAGGCCTGTTTTTGCTCTTCAGTCCTGCCCTTGATCTCCGTACTGCCTTTGATACTGCTTTGATAGCATCATTCTGACCAATTATCCTCATGTGAAGAATCTCTTCCATATTCAGTAGTTTTTCGGATTCTGTCTCTTCGAGCTTATAAAGAGGAATCCCTGTCATTTTTGAAATAGTATATGAAATATCATCTTCATCTACAAATGGAACTTCCTTGTTAAGAGAATCTTTCCATCTTTTATATTGGGCATCATATTGTTTTTTCAACCTATCTTCCTGCGCTCTTATCGCCTGTGCTTTTTCAATGTCATGAAGTTTTACATAGAGGCTTTTTTCCTTTGCAAGCTGAATGATCTCTGTCTCCATATCTCTTATTTCTTGAGGGATTATTGATCTTTTGAGCCTAAGTCTTGAGCCTGTTTCATCAACTACATCTATCGCCTTATCAGGCAGGTACCTGTCTGTTATATACCTGTCAGAGAGCATTGCTGCTGCGACGATAGCTTCATCGGTTATTTTAACTTTATGATGGTTTTCATATTTCGGCCTTAATCCTTTTAATATCTCGATAGTTGTATCTTCTGATGGAGGCTGAACATATATAGGTTGAAATCTTCTTTCAAGGGCGCCGTCTTTTTCAATATATTTTCTGTATTCATCAGGCGTGGTTGCGCCAATGCATTGAAGTTCTCCCCTTGAAAGAGCAGGTTTGAGCATATTGGATGCATCTACAGAGCCTTCCGCTGCTCCAGCTCCAATAAGGGTATGGAACTCATCAACAAAGAGTATTATATTTTTCTCTGACTGCAGTATTTCCCGCATCACAGCCTTGAGCCTTTCTTCAAACTGTCCTCTATATTTTGTGCCTGCAATAAGAGAACCGAGATCAAGGGATATTATTCTTTTCCCTATAAGGCTGTCAGGAACATCGCCCATGACTATTTTCTGTGCGAGACCCTCTACAATGGCAGTTTTACCCACTCCAGGCTCGCCTATTATGGCAGGATTATTTTTAAGCCTTCTTCCAAGAACCTGAAGCACACGTTCAATCTCATCTTCCCTGCCGATAACAGGGTCAAGCTTGCCTTCAACTGCTAATAATGTTATATCCCTGCCAAACTCATCAAGTGCAGGGGTATTCGTCTTTCTGCGCTCTTTTTGCTGAGCCTGCTGAAATTGGGGCTTTATAGCGAGATTAATGGTCAACTGTCTAGCGCCGAGCAGATTTGCGCCGAGGTTTCTGAGAATCTTGCCGGCAATCCCTTCGTCTTCTCTGATAAGACCTAAAAGAAGGTGTTCGCTTCCGATGTAGTTATGACCTAAAAGCCTTGCCTCTTCTATCGCAAGCTCAAGCACTTTTTTGGCCCTCGGTGTAAAAGGCACATCTCCGAATGTCAAAAGATTGCTGCCTTGAGGAAGGTTTTTCTCCACTTCGAATCTTATCTCATCTATAGATAATCCCATCTTTTTAAGAATTATTATTGGAATACTGTCTTCTTCTCTCAAGACAGCCAGAAGAAGATGCTCTGTGCCCAAATAATCATTATTTCTTCTTTCAGCTTCTTCTTTGGCATATATTATTATCTTTCTTCCTCTTTCTGTAAATTTTTCAAACATCTTATTCTCCTTGTGTTTAAAGTCTGTCCCTAAAGTCGGTTCTTCTATCCGTCATTCCCGAAGTTCTTAGTCGGGAATCCAGTTTTAAAAAGAAATGGATACCTGCCTATGCAGGCATAACAAAATTATTGGGTTTATGGACAGACACTATTTAATCTCTAATAAAATATTACTCATTTTAAAGAAACCTTGTCAACAAACCGCCTTTCCTACCTTATTTTGTTTGACTGATATATAAGGGGGAATATTTCATAAGGCTCATAAAGGCCTGTTACATCTATCCATTTAATACCTTCTTCTTTTTTAAACCATGTAAACTGACGCTTTGCATAGTTTCTTGAGCGAGTTTTAATAAGATTAATAGCCTCATCAATGCTTATTTCGCTGTTAAGATACATTGCTATTTCTTTATAGCCTATTGCCTGCATGGATGATAAATTGGAGTAATGGAGTAATGGAGTGATGGAGCGTATTAATTCCAATACTTGCCTGACCTCATCAACAAGCCCTTGTTCAATCATCTTATCAACTCTTTGCTCGATCATCCTGTAAAGCTCTTTTCTTTCCCTTGTAATGCCGATTTTTATAAATTCATAGGGCAATGGCTTGGTAAAAGACTGGCGGAGCTCTGTTATTGTCCTGTTGCTTTTTAGGCATACCTCAATAGCCCTGACAACCCTTCTTGTATCAGCAGTCATAATCTCAGAGGCAGCTATTGGGTCAACCTCTTTAAGATATTCGTACAGAAATCCTGGTTTTGCTTGTTCTTTATTTAGAAGCTCATTTCTTATATTCCAGTCAGCAGAAGGGCCATTAAATATTCCTCTTGTTATTGCCTTTATATAAAGACCTGTGCCGCCTACAACAATCGGGATTTTGCCTTCCCCGTGAAGTCTTTCGATTAAAGGCTGGACTGCTTTTATATACTCCCCAGCGCTGTATAAATCCCACGGTTCTACAATATCTATCATGTGATGCCTTACCATCTGCCTTTCCTTTTTGGACGGCTTGGCTGTTCCGATGTCCATGTATTTATATATCTGCATAGAGTCTGAGCTTATGATTTCTGTGTTTAGGTGTTTTGCCATGGCAATGGAAGCTGATGTCTTGCCAACACCTGTAGGGCCGAGGAGTATGATTACTTTATTCATGGAAAATATTATAATAAAAGTTTATAATAATTAGCTCGAAAGGAAATTTTTTGGAGGTTCTTATGATAATAAAAGGAAAGGTCTGGAGATTTGGAGATGATATAGATACAGATGCGATTATCCCTGCAAGATATTTAACCACATCAGATCCTAAAGAACTTGCAAGGCATGTCATGGAGGATGCTGATAAGGAATTTCCAAATAAGGTAAGGGCAGGAGACATAATCATTGCAGGGAAAAATTTCGGCTGCGGCTCATCGAGGGAGCATGCTCCAATTGCAATAAAGGCTGCAGGCATTCAGGCGGTTATTGCAAAGAGTTTTGCAAGGATATTCTATCGCAATTCTTTTAACATCGGGCTTCCTATATTTGAATCTGATGAGGCATCAGAAAATATAAAAGAAGGCGACATGGTGGAGATCGATGCGGGCAGCGGAATTATAAGAAATCTGACAAAAAACGAACAATATAAAGCAAAGCCGATTCCTCTATTCATGCAGGAATTGATATCTGCTGGAGGCTTAATTGAATGGACAAAGAAAAAACTCAAAGGAGTCGCGGCATGAGCAAGATATATAACATTGCAATAATACCAGGTGACGGCACAGGCCCCGAGGTAATAGCTGAGGGAATTAAGGTTCTTACTTCAGCATCAGAGCGATTTGGTTTTAAATTGAACCTCCATCATTACGATTTCGGAGGCGATAGATATTTAAGAACAGGCGAAACATTGTCAGATGGAGCAGTTGATGAACTAAAAAAATATGATGCAATCTATCTTGGAGCAATTGGACATCCTGATGTAAAACCAGGAATCCTCGAAAAAGGGATACTTTTAAGACTTAGATTTGAGCTTGACCAGTATATAAATCTGAGGCCTGTAAAGCTTTACCCTGGCGTTGAGTGCCCGCTGAAAGATAAAAAGCCCGAAGACATAGATTTCGTTGTCGTAAGGGAAAACACCGAAGGACTCTATGCAGGCGCAGGAGGAGTCTTGAAAAAAGGGACTCCTGATGAGATTGCTGTTCAGGAATCTATAAACACGAGAAAGGGCGTTGAAAGATGCATTAGATATGCCTTCGAATACTGCAAAAAAAGAAACAAGATGAACAAGCTCACTCTCTGCGGTAAGACCAATGTCCTTACATACGCCTTTGATTTATGGGAAAGGACTTTTTATGAGGTTGCTAAGGAGTATCCTGAAATTAAGGTGGATTATGCCCATGTTGATGCAATAACCATGTGGTTTGTGAAAAATCCTGAATGGTTTGATGTAATTGTCACAGACAACATGTTTGGAGACATAATCACAGACCTCGGCGCAATGATACAGGGCGGAATGGGTATTGCAGCAGGTGGAAATATCAATCCCACAGGGACCTCAATGTTTGAGCCAATAGGAGGCTCTGCGCCAAAATACAAAGGGAAAAATATCATCAATCCTCTGGCAGCCATATGTGCAGGAGCGCTGATGCTTGAACATCTTGGAGAAGAAAAAGCAGGCAGGACAATAGAAAATGCTGTTATGCAAATAACAGAAAAACATCTTAAAAGTCTTGCAGCAGGCCAGATGGGACTTTCAACAACAGAGGTTGGAGACTTAGTCTCCAAATATGCATCAGAGATAAGGGAGTAAAGAATTGGAGTATTGGAGTGATGAAATTCTGGACAATTACACTTATAAAATAAAGGAGCAAGAAGATGTTAAAAAAGAAAAATAAGTATGTAGTTGCTGTTGTTGGCGCAACAGGAGCAGTAGGCAATGAGATGATTGTTACATTGGAGGCGAGAAATTTCCCTGTCGAAAAACTCAGGCTCTTTGCATCAGAACGTTCAGAGGGAAAGACACTGCAGTTTGCAGGCAGCGAAATACCTGTGGAGGCACTAAAAGAGGATTCTTTTAATGGCATTGATATTGCGCTTTTTTCTGCCGGCGCAGAGAGGTCAAAAACATGGGCTCCGATTGCAGCAAAATCAGAATGTATTGTTATAGACAATTCAAGCCAGTGGAGAATGGACACAGAAGTTCCTCTGGTGGTCCCTGAGGTTAATGCGCATGACATTAAGTGGCATAAGGGAATTATTGCAAATCCGAACTGCTCAACTATTCAGATGGTTGTCGCACTTAAGCCAATACATGATGCTGCAAAAATAAAAAGGGTTGTTGTGACAACATTTCAGGCAGTCTCAGGAACAGGCAAAAAAGCAATGGATGAACTGCTGCAGCAGACAAGCGATATTTTGAGCTTCAAAGAAATTCAGAAAAATGTCTATCCTCATCAGATAGCCTTTAATGTGCTGCCTCATATTGATAAGTTTCTTGACAATGGGTACACGAAAGAAGAGATGAAGATGGTTCATGAGACCAAGAAGATAATGGGGGATAATTCTATCAGGGTTACAGCCACAACTGTAAGGGTGCCTGTTTTCAGGGGGCATTCGGAGTCTATAAATATTGAAACAGAGAAAAAGATAACGTCCAATGAGGCGAGAGCTATACTTTCAAAAGCGTCTGGTGTTGTTGTTTTTGACGCTCCCGAAAAAAATGTGTATCCACTTCCCATAGATGTAGCTGGCAAAGACCCTGTATATGTAGGAAGAATAAGAGAGGATGAGTCAATAGACACTGGAATAAATATGTGGATTGTTTCTGACAATCTGAGAAAAGGCGCAGCGCTAAATGCAGTGCAGATAGCAGAAGAACTGATAAAAATTAGCTCATAGCTGATAGCAAAAAACTATGAGCTATGAACTATGAGCTATGAACTATGAGCTATGAACTATGAGCTATGAACCATCAACTAAATTATGGAGGTAAAACATGGGAAACGGAAAAAACTATTTTTTTACTTCTGAATCTGTAACAGAAGGACACCCTGACAAGATTGCAGATCAGATATCCGATGCAATACTTGATGCAATCATAAGCAAAGACCCTGCTTCAAGGGTTGCATGCGAGACTATAGTTACAACAGGTCTTGCTTTTGTTGCCGGAGAAATAACAACCACTTGTTATGTTGAAATTCCAACCATAGTTCGTGAAACGATAAAAGACATTGGATATACAAGGGCAAAATATGGTTTTGATTACGAGACATGTGCGGTTATAACATCCATTCATGAGCAGTCATCAGATATAGCAATGGGTGTTGACCCAGGAGGAGCAGGGGATCAGGGTCTAATGTTCGGCTTTGCATGCAATGAAACCCCTGAATTAATGCCCATGCCAATAATGCTTGCGCATAAACTTGCGATGAGACTTACAGAGGCAAGGAAAAAGGATATTTTAGGCTATTTAAGGCCTGACGGCAAATCGCAGGTAACAATTGAATACAAAGATGGGAAACCTTTCAGGGTTAATACAATCGTTGTGTCTTCACAGCACAGTCCTGACATTACACTTAAAGAAATGCGAGAAGATATAATCGAAAAAATTGTAAAGCCTGTTATCCCGCAAGAACTGCTTGATGAGGAGAATATCACATATCATATTAATCCTACAGGAAGATTTGTCATCGGCGGCCCGATGGGCGATACAGGGCTGACAGGAAGAAAGATAATAGTTGACACTTACGGCGGCGTTGGAAGTCACGGCGGAGGATGCTTCTCAGGCAAAGACCCGACAAAGGTAGACCGCTCAGGCTCATATATGTCGAGATATATAGCAAAGAATATTGTTGCAGCAGGCATTGCTGCCAGGATTGAGGTTCAGATTGCTTATGCAATAGGAATTCCTGAACCAGTATCGATATTTGTCGATACCTTCGGAACAGGCAAGATCGAGGATGCTAAGGTTGTATCTTTGATTAAAAAGAATTTTGACTTAACTCCCAAAGGGATAATCGAAAAGCTCAACCTCAAGAGACCTATATTTAAAAAGACTGCTGCTTATGGACATTTTGGCAGAAATGACGAGGACTTTACATGGGAAAAAACCGATATGGCAGAGACGCTTAAAAAAGAGATAGGAATATAATTGGAGGGATAATGATAAAGCACGCTGTTAAAGACCTTGAGCTTGCAAAAAAGGGTAGTCTCCGGATTGAGTGGGCTGCACAAGAAATGCCTGTGCTAAAAGGCATTACAGAAAGATTCAGGCGTGAAAAGCCGCTCAAAGGAATACGGCTCGCTGCTTGCCTTCATGTCACAACAGAGACTGCCGCCCTTGTGGAGACTCTTAAGGCTGGAGGCGCAGAGGTTACACTGTGCGCATCAAATCCTTTAAGCACACAAGATGATGTTGCAGCATCCCTTGTAAAGAATTCAGGGATATATGTCTTTGCTATAAAAGGCGAAGATACAAAGACATATTACAGACACATAAAGGATGCTCTTTTGATAAAGCCTCACATAACAATGGATGATGGAGCAGACCTTGTTTCAATACTTCATAAAGAAGAGAGGTCATTGCTTAAAGATGTTATAGGCGGCACTGAGGAAACCACCACTGGGGTTATCAGACTCAAGGCAATGGCTAAAGACAATGCCCTTCAATATCCAATAATTGCTGTTAATGATGCATATACAAAGCATCTCTTTGACAACCGCTATGGAACTGGACAAAGCACAATGGACGGAATAATTAGGGCAACAAACAGATTAATAGCTGGCTCTGTGTTTGTTGTGGCAGGATACGGCTGGTGCGGCAGGGGAGTTGCTATGAGAGCAAAGGGGCATGGCGCAAGGGTCATAATTATAGAGGTTGACCCCTTGAAAGCCCTTGAGGCCACAATGGACGGCTATGAGGTGATGTCTATTAAAGATGCTTCAAAAATAGGAGACATATTCGTAACTGCAACTGGCAATATAAATGTGATTTCAAAGGACTGTTTCCAGTTAATGAAGGATGGAGCAATAGTATGCAATACAGGACACTTTAATGTTGAGATAGATATTGAAAGCCTAAGCAAAATATCAAAGTCAAAACGTATTATCAGGGATTTTGTTGAAGAGTTTACGCTTAAAAATGGAAAGAGGATTTATCTGCTTGCAGAAGGAAGGCTCATTAACCTTGCTGCTGCTGAAGGACATCCTTCGGCTGTTATGGACATGAGCTTTGCAAACCAGGCATTGTGCGCTGAGTATATGGTAAAGAATGCAAAAAAGCTCCAAAAAACGGTTTACAGCGTCCCTGAGCAGATTGATAAAGAGATTGCAAAATTAAAACTAAAAGCAATGGGCATAAAGATAGACACCCTTACCTCTGAACAAAAGAAATATCTCCAGAGTTGGCAGATGGGGACATAAAAAATATGCAAGCTAATGAAAAAAATCAATCTCAAAGCCTTATCAAAGCAGGAACTGGAATCATTCATTAAAGAATCAGGTCTTCCTCCATTCAGAGCAAGACAGATTCTTCGCTGGATATATGAAAAATATGTCAACTCTATCGAAGACATTACAGAACTTTCAAAAGACCTGAGAGAAAATCTTTCTAAGAAGGCATATATAAGCAATATTGAACTGCTTGACAGACAAACATCAAAAGACGGCACAAAGAAATTCCTTTTCAGACTTGAGGATGGAGAGACCATAGAGAGTGTTCTTATCCCTGATGAAGACCGTCTAACGCTCTGCATCTCATCACAGGTCGGCTGTGCAATGGGCTGCAAATTTTGCCTTACAGGGAAGCTGGGGCTTAAAAAAAATCTAAAGACATATGAAATTATTGATCAGATAATCTTTGTGAGCAGGCTTTTAATGCCCGCAAGACTTACAAATATCGTCCTTATGGGCATGGGAGAGCCTCTGGCGAATTTTGATAATGTTGTTGAGGCATTATGGAGAGCAGTTGAGCTGATGAAGATATCACCGAAAAGAATTACATTATCAACAGCAGGCATTGTATCTAAGATTTTAGAACTCAGCAAAAAAGCTCCTATGGTAAACCTTGCCATATCCCTTAATGCAACTACTGATGAGACAAGAAATTATATAATGCCGATAAATAAAACATACCCTATTAAGATGCTTCTTGATGCATGCAGTAAGTTTCCACTTCCTAAAGGCAGGAGGATTACCTTCGAATATGTGATGCTTAAGGATATAAACGACACTTTAGAGGATGCTAAAAGGCTTGTAAGGCTTCTAAAATCAATACCTTCAAAGGTTAATCTTATGCCATTTAATCCATATTCAGATTCTGAATTTAAGAGGCCTGATGATGAAAGGGTATTAAACTTCCAGAAAATTCTTCTTAAAGGCAATATTACTGCAATTATAAGAAAAAGCAAGGGTCTGGATATACTTGCTGCCTGCGGACAATTGAAAGCAAAATATAAACTGGAGTGATGGTGTTTTGGAGTGTTATAAATTTATTTTTTTGTTTTCAGAGTTTCTTCCATCATCAAGATATATTTTGTATAGGCAAAACCAAACTTCATCAACTCTATTTCATCATTTTTGATCTTTTGCAAGGTTTTTTCATCAACATCAAACATCTGAAGAAATTTGCTTTCAAAAACAAATCTCCTGAATCTGTCCAGATCATAGCAGGCCATATAAAATGCCTTCTGCTTTTTGTCATCGAGTGAATGTCCTGGAAGGTTTTTTCTGAAAAGTATCTCTTTCCAGTCTCTGTTCATATCGTCATAAACATCCACTCCCTGATCATCTCTCCAGTTTTTTATGGTCCATTCCGAATCTTCGCTGAAGCCAAAACAGTGTGGCTCTTTAATAAGGAAATAGAATTCCTCTGTAATAGGTTCGTTGATTTTATCGTCCATTTTTTTCAAAGATGCCTGCCCGACAGGATAGTATCTGCAGTTTGCCGGCCTATCAGAATATATAGTGCATCCTTCAGACTTCACAAATGGGCACTTTCTTTCTGCATTTTCATTCATTTTAAGAAATACAAATGGGTGAGAAGTTTTTTCGTCTATTTCTATATAAGTGTAGTTGTTTAAAAACTCCCCTGTTGTTAAGCCCAGCCTGTTCTTTAATCTGACTATATCATAAGGTGTCAGCATAATTTCTATATTGCTGCAGCACCTTGTAAAACAGCCTATGCCTTTATGACATCTAAACTTAAATTTTGCATCGAGTGAAAGCCTTATCGGCTCAATATGCTTCATGCTTAACATCCTTACCTCCCAAAAATAAATATTATTATTTTAACATTTACGATACAAAAAGGACTATCGGTCTATTGGAAAAATTGACTTTTATTAAGGTATTTTAGTATTCTTAAAATTTACGGGGCGTAGCGCAGTCTGGCTAGCGCACCTGCCTTGGGAGCAGGGGGTCGGAGGTTCGAATCCTCTCGCCCCGACCAGCGCCTGTAGCTCAGTTGGATAGAGCAACTGCCTTCTAAGCAGTGGGCCAGGGGTTCGAATCCCTTCAGGCGCGCCAAGCAAATTCGCTATGCGAATTTGCAGCGAATAGTTGTCAGTGAATAGTAGTTAGTAAAATCGATTTTTATCTATTAATTTCTTACTATTAACTATTCACTATTCACTAAACACTGTTGTTAATGGTGGGCGTAGCTCAATGGCAGAGCGCTGGACTGTGGCTCCAGTGGTTGCGGGTTCGAGCCCCGTCGCCCACCCCAAAATTAGCTCATAGCTGTGGGCTGATGGCTCATAAAAATACTATACTTAAACTATGAGCTATGAGCCATAAACTATGAGCCAATAGTGCGCCTGTAGCTCAGTGGATTAGAGCATCGGCCTCCGGAGCCGAGGGTCGGAGGTTCGAATCCTCTCAGGCGCGTAATAAAGGCAGTAACAAGCAAAAGACTGAAACTGTCAGAGGTTGAACTTCTCGCCGCTCGTTACTATCTTAAACATTTTCGAGCATATGTCCCAGCTTCTTTTTCTTAGTTTTCAGGTAAACAATGTTTTTATCGTGAGGCTTTGATTCTATGGACAACCTTTCTACAATCTTAAGCCCGTAGCCTTCAAGTCCTACGATCTTTTTGGGATTATTAGTCATAAGCCTCATCTTTCTGACGCCAATGTCTACAAGTATCTGCGCGCCAATTCCATAGTCTCTTAGGTCAGGCTTAAATCCGAGCTGAATATTTGCTTCTACTGTATCAAGTCCTTTATCCTGAAGCTCATATGCCTTTAATTTGTTTGCAATCCCTATTCCCCTTCCTTCTTGCCGCATATAAAGAATAACGCCTTTGCCTTCTTTTTTTATCATCTCCATTGCCTTGTGAAGCTGGTCGCCGCAATCGCATCTCTTTGAGCCAAATACATCTCCAGTCAGACATTCAGAATGCACCCTTACCAAAACAGCATCTTCAGGCTTGATTTCACCCTTAACAAGCGCTATATTTATATTGCGGTCAACATCATTTGTGTATGCTATAGCTGTAAAATCTCCGCCAAAATCCGTAGGCATCTGGACAGTAGCAACCCTTTTTATAAACCTTTCTGTCCGCATTCTGTATTGAATAAGATCCTTTACTGTTATTATCTTCATATTATGTTTCTTTGCAAATTCCATAAGATCAGGAACCCTTGCCATTGTTCCATCGTCATTCATTATCTCGCATATAACACCTGCTGGATATAGCCCTGCAAGCCTTGCAAGGTCAACAGATCCCTCTGTCTGCCCTGCCCTCTGCAGGACGCCTCCTGGTTTTGCCCTGAGAGGGAAGACATGCCCCGGCCTTGCTATATCTTCTGCCTTTGTTTGAGGATTTATGGCGGTAAGTATTGTGACTGCCCTGTCATGAGCTGATATTCCTGTTGTAACTCCCCTTTTTGCTTCTATAGATACAGTGAAGGCAGTGCCGAAGGATGAGGTATTATCATCTGTCATCATCGGAAGCTTTAGTTCCTCAACCCTTTGCAGCGTCAGTGATAAGCAGATAAGCCCTCGTCCATATTTTGCCATAAAATTTATTGCCTCTGGAGTGACTTTTTCTGCAGCCATGCAAAGATCTCCTTCATTTTCCCTGTCTTCATCATCCACAAGTATGACTATCTTGCCCTCCGCTATATCTTTAAGAGATTCTTCTATGGTGTTGAATCTATATTTTTCCATTAACCCTCCAACTACTGAACTATCTTTGTTGAGTATATCAAAATTGATTAATATCTTTCCATTTTCTATTTCTATTTTTAGAGTCTATGTAGTCTGATAATATTCGGCTTTCCTAAAAATGGAGAGCTTGCAACAAATACAATGCTGTCACCCTTTTTAATCATGCGTTCTTTGATGAGTGATTTTTCGACCTCTGCCATAAATTCTGCATCAAGAATTTCAACATCCCGTTTTTTCATCAGCTTAGCAGTAGTTCCCCAATAAAGAGGCAGCCTTCTTAAAATCGCTTCATCAGGCGTAAATGCCATTAAAGGCACATCAGGCCTGAGCTTAGAGATAAGCTTTGCAGTAAATCCTGAATGTGTAAAAACAACTATAGCCTTTGCGCCTGTATCATGGGCTGCTTTGCATGCGCCGTCTGCAATAGCTTCAGGAAAGGTTTTCCCTATTTGATAATACGGCTGAATTTTACCTCCCAGGTTTTCTTCTGTATATTTTATAATCATATCCATCATTTTTACCGACTCAACAGGATACATACCCGTTGTTGTTTCTGCTGAGAGCATCAAGGCATCTGTGCCGTCAAGCACTGCATTGGCAACATCAGTGGCTTCAGCCCTTGTAGGTCTTGTATGCTGAGTCATTGACTCGAGCATCTGCGTGGCTGTAATTACTAATTTGCCATTTTTATTTGCAAGGTCTATAAGCATTTTCTGGATAATAGGCACCTTCTCTGTAGGCATCTCTACACCGAGGTCTCCCCTTGCAACCATAATTCCATCAACAATCTCCATAATCTCATTGATGTTTTCGAGAGCCTCTGGCTTTTCTATCTTTGCTATCAAGGGCGGAAGATTTAGCTTTTTTATTTTTGCCCATTCATGCACAAGCTCAATGTCTTCTGCCGTTCTTACAAAGGATATGGCAACATAATCAACATTCATTTTAAGTCCAAATTCGAGATCTTTTCTATCCTTTTCTGTAAATGACGGGAAAGATATGTTTGTAAAAGGCAGATTAACTCCCTTTCGTGATTTTAAGACTCCTCCCTCAATAACCTTTGCCTTTAAAGCTTTTTTTGCCTTATCTACAACTTTAAGCTTTATTATTCCGTCATCAATAAATAGCTTATCTCCTTCTTTAACATCTTTTAAGAGCGCGGGGTATGATACAAATAGATTTTTATTATCGCTGATCTCCTTGCCTGGATAGAGGAAAACTTCAGAGCCTGTCTTTAAGAAAACGCTTCCGCCTTCTATATCACTCAGCCTTATCTTTATTCCCTGTAAATCCTGAAGTATAGCTACAACCTTTTTCTGCTTCAGCGCCTCCTCGCGTACAACAGCGGCAACATTCTTATGCGCCTGATAATCTCCATGAGAGAAGTTTAACCTCGCAACATCCATGCCGCTTTTGATCAATTCGCGGATTATCTTTTTGTCGCTGGATGCAGGGCCTATTGTGCAGACGATTTTTGCTTTACGCATAATATCACTCCATGATTTTTTATTCTTCTTATTCTTTTTGTGCTTATCTTAAATCCAGATCCTGCCTGCTAATAGTTCTATGCGTCTGCCAGTCGTCTCCTCTTTCTTTAAAATCTGTTCTGTAATGTGCGCCAATGCTGCCTTTTCTTTGAAGCGCTGCCTCTGTAATCATAAATGCGACTGTCAGCATATTTTTTAATTCAAGCCCTCGCCTTGAATGAAAGTCCATATCCAGAATATATTTCCACTCTAAAAGCTTTTCTTTTGCCTCATTAAGTGACACTCCGCATCTTATTATGCCGACCTTTTCCCACATAATCCTTCTTAATGAAGTCCTCACCTCTTCCAGATCAAATCCCTGAGACTTTAGAGTGATGAGTTTAGAGCTTAGGGCTCTTAAATCTTCTTTTGCTCTTAACTCCGATATCTGAACTCCGAACTCGGCTGCCGCAACTCCTGCCCTGCACCCATACACAAGCCCTTCAAGAAGGCTATTGCTTGCAAGCCTGTTTGCGCCATGTACGCCTGTGCATGCAACCTCCCCTGCTGCATACAGCCCGCTTATATTTGCAGCTCCGTTAATATCTGTCTTAATTCCTCCCATCATATAATGCGCTGCCGGCGAGACAGGTATTAAATCCTTTGTTATATCTATATCATATTGAAGGCATGTGGAATAAATCCTCGGAAACCTCTTCTTTATAAATTCTGAATCACGAATAGTCAGATCAAGATAAACATGGCTGCTGTTTGTCCTTACCATTTCAGATATAATCGCCCGTGAGACCACATCCCTCGGGGCAAGCTCTGCATCAGCATGATAATGCCTCATAAAAGGCTCTTTAAAGATATTTTTTAAAACCGCGCCTTCTCCCCTCATCGCCTCGCTCAAAAGAAACTGCGGCGCTGCCGGCGCAAAGAGAACTGTTGGATGAAATTGCACAAACTCCATGTCTTCAAGGATTGCTCCTGCCCTAAAAGCAATGGCCATTCCATCGCCAGTTGCAACAGCAGGATTTGTTGTTCTTGAAAATACCTGTCCTGCACCGCCTGTTGCGAGTATTGTTGTCTTTGCATAAACTGAAATATTGTTGCCATTTTTCAATGCATACACGCCAAAGCATCTTTCATCTTCAACAATAAGGTCAATTGCGCTGCAGAATTGAAGCCTGCGGATATTTTTGAATGATTTAACCTTATTTATAAGCACCCTCTCAAGTTCCTTGCCTGTGGAGTCTCCATGGGCATGGAGAATCCTGCGCCTGGAATGGGCTCCTTCTATTGTAAAAGAGAGCTTCATTCCCTCTTTGTCAAATTCTGCACCCCATTCTATAAGCTCACGAATTCTTTCAGGGCCTTCCTCAACAAGCGCCTTCACAGCATCTTCCCTGCAAATGCCGTCTCCTGCTTTTATAGTGTCTTCAAAATGAATTCCTACTTCATCTTCATCGCTGAGTGCAACAGCAACGCCTCCTTGTGCATATTCAGTGCTACTTTCTGTCGGAACATCTTTCGTGATAATTACAACACTGCCGTTCTCTGCAAGCTCTATAGCTGCCCTTAAACCAGCAATACCGCTGCCGATAACAAGAAAATCTGTAGTTATACCCTGCATAATGCTTCAATTTTACCATAAAATCTTGACTATATATTGCTTGATTTAATAAAATTTTTAGAAATAATCTAAAGGAGAAACATTTAATATATGGTTGAAGATAAAAATGAGTCTTTAGACGAATCTTTAAAAGGCTATAAAGAAAAAGTTGCTCCGATTGTCAAGGCCACGCTGTCATGGGACAGAGATCTTATTTTCACAGGCAGGACCAATGAAGGCTATGAGATAGAATTTGACGCTAATGTGCAGTGGGGATGCAAGCCGACAGATGCATTGCTTTTGAGTCTTGCAGGATGCATGGGCATTGATGTTGTAATGTTCCTTCAAAAGATGAGATCTGAAATTGCTCATTTC
Source organism: Nitrospirota bacterium (assembly GCA_037441185.1). Taxonomy (GTDB): domain Bacteria; phylum Nitrospirota; class Thermodesulfovibrionia; order Thermodesulfovibrionales; family Dissulfurispiraceae; genus JBBISP01. Next base: position 19,930 of record JBBISP010000016.1, read on the forward strand.
AAGATGGATATTATAGGAGATAGGAATCAGACACCGCCTCAATATTTCAAGGCAATAGAGATGATACTAAACATTGCAGGCAAAAACTTAGATCCCCAAAAAGTAGAGCGTGCAATAGCGCTTTCGCATGAAAAGTATTGCTCAGTCTATAATTCACTAAGGAAGGATATAAATGTAAAAGTAAGATACATCCTTGAAGAAAAAGAACCGTCAAAAGAGATCATTGATTGAAATCATTAGGCATCATAGCTTCAACAGAGATAGAAGCCGATCTGGTTATAGGACAGCTTGAACACAAAAAGAGGCTCTCCATACAAGGGAAGTCATTCTATCAAGGTATCTTAAAGAATACTGAGGCAGTAGTCTGCATATGCGGCATTGGCAAGACTAATGCTGCTCATGCAACAGCGCTTCTTTTAGAAAGATTCAAAACGGATTTTATATTTAACATAGGCGTTGCAGGAGCTTATCCTTCATCTGAATTAAATATTGGAGACATAGCTATAGCAGTAAAAGAGATATATGGTGATGAAGGGCTGATAATAAAGTCAGCAGTCAAAAGCTCAGAACCTGACTTTTTTTGCACAATGGACAATTTGAAACTCCCTTTAGCCGTCATTAATCAAAAAGAGTATTACAATGAATTTCCGATGTTTATTCCTCCAAACTTCAGGGATGTCAAAAAAGGCAATTTTGTCACTGTCTCAGCATGCACAGGAGTATTAGAAAAAGGCATTCTGATAGAAAAAAGATTCAAAGCAATATGCGAAAACATGGAAGGAGCTGCCATTGCCCATATATGTGCATTATCAAGAATTCAGGTTGCAGAAATAAGGGGAATAAGCAATATTATCGAGAACAGAACAGCAGCGCCGCTAAATAAATCGGATATTATTAAGGCTGCTGGAAATGTTCAAAGATTCTTTCTTGAGATCGCATAATATCGGGGTAATGCCAACTTACCATGATATTGTTACTTATTAGAGTCGCTTATACAATGCCATCACATCATCCCTTGTTACCACGGATTCAATGAGTTTGTAATCAGCCTTAATATCTTTCAGCGCTTCGACTATATTTTCGTATCCGCCTTCCTGCCTGTCCACAAGAGCTATTACCTTAACTATATTAAGCCCTGCCTCCTTTGCCCTCATTATCGCCTCTATCGTTGACTTGCCGGTTGTAATCACATCATCGACAATAACAATACTGTCGCCTGTTTTTACATTTCCTTCGATCCACTGCATTGTGCCGTGTGACTTTGCGCTTTTTCTTATTACAAATGCCTCAATCGGCTTTCCTTTTAAATAGGAAGCATATGCGACCGCACAGGCAATTGGATCTGCTCCGAGCGTAAGTCCTCCAATTCCATTAACATCAAAATCCTTAAGCATCTCAAAAATGATATTTCCGATTAGATACATGCCTTCTGGCTGCAATGTCACAGTCTTGCAGTTGAAATAATAATTGCTCATGCGTCCAGAAACAAGCCTGAATATCGGATCTTCGCTGTATTTAAAAGCCCTTTCGTAAATCATCTGTATAAGTCTTTCCCTCATGAAAATTCCCATTGCGCAAAAAAGCCTTGCTATCATATCAAAAGATAGCAAGGCTTAAAAGTTAAGCATTTAAATTAATATCTCCTTTCAAACTTTTCGCTTTCACAAATCTCTTTTACCGCGTCTTTAATCAATTTATCATTTTCCCAAACCCTTTCACGAACCTTTCTGCATTTTGTATGCTCATCAGGCCGATAATAATCACTTGCAGGCTCTGCACGATATACACCCCTGCCATCTTCTGTTCTATACTCAACAGGCTTTCCTGCTGTAGCAGCCTCCCTTGAGCCACGCGCAGAAATATCAGTAACAGTGGCGCCTGCTACTCCACCTAAAACCGCGCCAATAACGCCTCCTCTCCATGGATTCTTTCTGTCAAGGAGCGCTCCTGCAATGCCTCCTACTGCAGCGCCTACACCTGCTCCCTCATAATGATATTTTGCGCATGAAGCAGTCATAGTTAATGTTAATAATACAAAAATCATCAAAACAGCCATCGCCTTCTTTTTTGTGAACATATCTACCTCCGCTTTATAAGATTTGCTTTATTATATCATTATATAACTGTCCTTTCCAATATGTATGAGACCCCCTAAAATAAAGATGGGATGGGCATGTGAAGAATTTTTATAACTTTCAATCCATCAATACCTGATTTACCTTTGACCTTGACTCACCAATGCTGGTCACATAAATTGCAGGTCTGTCAATCACAGGACATTTTGTCTCACAGATACCGCAGCCAATGCATAACTCAAGGTCAACTATCGGCTGATGCACTACCACATTTTTCTCGTTTCTGTCTTTAACAACAGCCTTCTGAAACCATATCGCTTTCTTTGGCGTTGGACATACCTCTTCGCATACAATACATGGCATAGCATGGGCCCACGGCAAACATCTCCCTTTGTCGATCATGGCAAGGCCTATTTTGGTTTTGACCTTTTCTTCAACGGTCAATCTCTTTATTGCTCCTGTCGGGCAGACCTGTCCGCACAATGTGCATCTGTATTCACAATATCCTATTTTCGGCACAAGCATTGGCGACCATATTCCCTCAAGCCCTGCCTCTAAAAATGTCGGCTGAAGTCCATTTGTTATACATACCTTCATGCATTCACCGCATTTTACGCATTTTTTTAGAAATTCTTTTTCTTCGGTCGCCCCAGGAGGTCTTATCAGTCTTTGATTTACAGAATCAGGTCGTGATAGCGGATTTACCCTAAAAAGAGGAACTGCAACAATGCCTGATGCAAGAGATGTAATGACCTGTCTTCTCCCGAGATCCATGGATGCAGAAGCCCTTTTCCTGAAAAAGCTAAAACTCACCGCATTTTGCGGACATACATCATCACAGTTGTAGCAATAGAAACATTCTGTATCTCTCCATTTATCTTTTTTATCAGGATCTGCATTTCCCTGACAGACACCAGCACACGCACCGCATGAAGTGCACCCCTCGCTCACAGACCTTTTGAGGATTGAAAATCTTGAAATAATTCCTAAAAATGCGCCGAGAGGACAGAGGTATTTACACCAGAATCTTTTTTCGATTAGATTAAGTCCAAGCATTGCAAAAAATAGAATACCTATAAAGGCGCTCTGATAATAAAAAGGCTGTTGAAAGGCGATAATCCCCTTTTTTAAAATGGAATATACAAATTCAGATACATCAGTAATGCCTTTAATCTGAAGATTGTATATGCCATCAAATACAGCCCTTGTTCCATAATTAAACAAAGGATACACGCTTATAGAAAAAGACCTGATGATGAGAGAAATCGGATCCATAATCCCTACAAGTTGTAGTGAAAAAATAGATGATATTAGCAGGAAGATTAAAATATAATATTTGTTTTTGTGCCAGTCTTTAGCGACTATCTGAGTGCGACTTTTTAGTGAGCCTATAATATTATTTAGCGTCCCTAAAGGACATATCCAGCCGCAGAATACCCTGCCAAAAATTATTGTGATGCCTATTGTAATAACAGAAAGATAAAATGCCTTTTCAACAGCATGTGCTGAGAGAAATGTAGTTATAAAAATAAGCGGATCAAAGTCGAGAAATATCTTTACAGGATAACCAAGTTCATCTCTACCCTTTGACTCTGTTTGAAGAAATAGGAAAAAGAACAGCAGTAAAAATAAACCTTGCGATAGCCTGCGAAGCCTTTGCATCGATCAGCCTTTATAAATTTATTTTTCTGATCTTTAATTTTGAAATATCCATTATGCCAATACCTCTTTTATCTGCAATCTTTACATATCCTAAATCACTTCCCTTCATGCCAAAAAGCGTAGCGCCAAAAGAATCAACCGCAACCTGATCAACGCCAGCAATCACAGTATCCATTTTTTTCACATCATCAAGATTTCCTCCCTGAGGACCATTTGCTTTAAGAATACGAACTGCATCAACAATGGTAAGTGTCGGTCTAATAAACATCGCAAGGTCAGCAAGGCTCTCATCGAGTTTTTGGTGTATTTGCCCTCTTGCTCCGCCCATCACACCCATCCAGTTTTTTATTGCTATTGTTAGTTTTGCAAGGCTGTGATGTTTTGCTACAGGAATGTTTATTATCTTGTCTGCCTCAAAGACATCAGTATAAAGCGGCCAGGATTTTATTGCCTCGCCTTTTATGTTCATTTCTTTAAACTTTCTCTCATCAACATAGCTTACCTCTGCGCCCTGAGCGCGTGCAGCATCCGCAATGCCGCTTTGCACATAACATCTTCTTGGATCATTTACTGTCCTGTCAAAAACCCTCACCTTTTTTGCGCCTGCCTGATAGCATAAATTAACAACAGTCGCAACTACCTCAGGATTCGTATTTGCTGCATACTCAGGGGTTCTATCCCATGCCATATTAGGTTTGATTACAACAATATCCCCTCTCGATATAAATTTTTTCATCCCACCCATAGCCTCAATTGCTGCTCTTGTAATACTTGAGGGGGATGCCCCTTTGACAACAATAAGATCTGCCTTTTCTGAGGCTTCAAGAGTATCAATGAAATTATTAATACCAACAGGCATTGAAAGCCCGGCTATTGTTATAGCCGATGATTTTATAAATTCTCTTCTATTCATAAAATACTTATTTCAATTTAACTGTAGCAAATTTTATGTATTTTTGCAAAAAATCCAAAAGCATGGTGTAATGTTATAATAAAGCATGGAATTGCATAGAGAAATAAGGGCTTTTTATGTAAAACTGCCAATTTCAAATAAAACACCTGCTCAGGACATTGTGGACAGCCTATGGAATATCTCCAGAGAGCTTCCCATCATAGAAATAAATATAAATACAAATAAAATCAGAGAGGTTTTAATACATTCTGAAATAGAGTCCTCTTTAGAAAACTGGACTATCTCAATAAAATATTTGAGATCTGCGGTTGACCTTTTGAATGCAAAGAGCGGATACCTGATAGCAAGAAAGATAATTGCCTCAAAAAATCATATCAGCACAGAGGCTGAAGGATATAAGATTACCAAAAGAGGTGTTTATAACGCAGAATTGCCCGAATCGCCTGATTTTATAGAAGATGTAATAAGATTTTCAGGAAGAAATAGAAGATTGAAGCAAATAGATGCTATGAAAAAACTCCTCGAATTTATCAAAGAGCAGGAAAATGATAAAGAAAATGAAGATTAGAAATAACGCTATTTCTTCTGCTATAAAATAAAGTAGACCACAAGCGCCCCTGACATGATTATCATGCAACTGGGGATGGTTTTTTTATAGATTCCAGAAATATCTGCTTTAAAATACTCTCTTGTAAGAACAAAACAGAGGTGGACAGGCGAAAGCAATACTCCTACAAATCCAGATGCAAATGCAAATGCTATTTGATTTAGATGTGATCCTCCTGCAATGCTTAAGATAAGTGGAAAGGTGCTTCCAACAAAGCCTACGGTCAGACCTGTAAGAAGTCCGCTTATAAATGGGAGTGCAAAAAGAATTGGAAGTAAGGGGATTCCCATATCTTTGAAATAATTGCTTAAATGAACTACTGCGCCTGAATTTTCCATTGTAAATTTAAAAAGCATTGTGCCAAATACAATAATAATTACATCTAATGTAAAACCATAACGAAATGTTCTAAATATATCTCTAAGGCCAAATTTATAAAATGCAAAGAGCATTAATACTGTTATCCCAAGGGTATAATGAAGTTCGATATGAAAAACCATTACCATTATCAAAATGAATATCAGCGGCAGAAAGCTCCAAAATAATTTTAGCTTCTCACTTTTTTCTGTTCTCTTGCTGCTAATTTCTATCTTCTTGCTATGAATATTCCTCATGCTGAAAAGAAAACCTGTGATTAATATAAGTACAGCATACGGCATATTTGCGAGAATCAGGCTTCGAAGTTCAAGCATAGTTATGGCTGATGCAAGCAGGATTCCTGGATAAAGAGGCAATATGTATTCCCATGGATGCCTGAACCAGTAGTTTATAAATCCTTTTTCTTCTGCTGATATTTTTATGCCCTTTGTTGATTCATCAACCATCGGAGCAGAAAAATAAGCTCCTCCTAATGATGGCAGCAGTCCAATAAGCATTGGCATAGATATTATAACAGCCTTTTTCTTTTTTAAAAGGTTTCGTGATGCCTCCATCATCTTTGCGAGCACCTGTTTTTCCCTTAAGATCATTTCGAGCATTCTTATGAGTGTAAGGGCAAAAAAAAGCTTTATGGTAACAGCATCTGTGACTGTAGATTTTATAGTTGATATTATGGCTGCAGCAGGCATTAAATAAAGCAAGGACAAAAGCCCTGACGCAAGCAGTAAAACATACCCTATATTCCACTTGAGTCTTAAAAATACGAGAATTGCTGTAAATACAAGGGCTATTTTGAGTATATCAATCATCTGAAATTATAACATGGGCCGTTGTGTACAAAATAATCCGTTTAATGAGCATCATAAATTTATTTGGGACAGATATGTAAGAATTATAAACATCAGCATAAGGGCAATGCCTACTGCAATTGCCTTTAATCTTCCATATCTGCCCCTGTCAATATAAGGAATAAGAAGAAGCAAAATTATGGCAGAAATAGGAATTACCATCGTTCCTATGAAAGCACTTTGTCCCGGAAAATATCTCACAAGTTGGTAGAGCCAGAGGAAATACCATTCAGGAAGGGGCTGAAAAGGCCTTGTAAAATCTATCTGCCTGCCAATTGCAGGCGGATAAAGCAGCGCCAGAATTATCAGAATCTCTATGCAAATAAGCACTGCAAGGATTGTCTCTGAAATATAATCCGGATAAAAATTTTTCTCTTTCCTCTGTTTATTCTCGCTTGCCAACTTATAATCCTCCAGAGATTCCCTGTCTTTTTACCATATGGAAATGCGCCCATAAAATCACTGCCATAGACACAGGCAGATAAAGGATATGGAGGCTATAAAACCTAATAAGGGTTGTTCCGTTTATATCCAGTCCACCTCTCACCATATACATCAAATAATCTCCGATAAAAGGCGCTGTTTTAAACATCGAGGTGCCGACCTCTGTTGCCCAGTATGCCTTCTGATCCCACGGAAGCAAATAGCCTGTAAAACCCGATGCCATTGCTATTACAAAGCTCAATACTCCTGCCATCCAGTTAAGTTCACGCGGAGATCTGTATGCCTTGCAAACAAAGACCCTTATGGCATGTAAGATTATGAATATGATAAGTAGATTTGCAGACCACCTATGAAGGCTTCTTATCAGCCATCCAAGCGGCACTTTATCTGTAATATTCACTATGCTTCTAAATGCCTCTTTTTCAGAAGGCACATAATATATAGAAAGCAGCATTCCAGTAAATACGAGTATCAAAAAATATGTGAATGCCATTCCTCCAAGGCAGTATGAATAATTGATATTTTCAGGCAGAGGTCTCCTCATAAACCTCTTATGAGGCTCTTTTACACCAAAACGGCTATCTATCCAGTCAAAAATTTTACCCATATTTCCAAAAAGCACAGTTGAATATCTAATCAGCAGGGATGCGCGCGCATCCCTGCTGTTCTACACCTTAATCCCCACATACACCTTCCCATCTTTAATCTCCAACGGAAGCCTCGTCAAGGGCATTGGAGGAGGCCCTGCAATAACAGTTCCATTTATATCAAATTTGCCTCCATGACATGGACACAAGAATTCACTTTTATTATTATCCCAGTTAACAAGACATCCTAAATGGGTGCAGACAGAAGAAAAAGCAGTCAGTCCGTAATCATTGATCGCAATAAATGCGCGGTTAGCAATAATACGATCGTCTATCTCTACATTAAATTCCACCCTCCTGACGCCTCTCCGCGGCAGTTCATCTTCATCCATAATATAAATATATTGAAGTTCTTTTTTTCTGATTTTAGACGGATAGATATAAATAAGAGAAGAAAATACTGTAGCAGTTATGACTGTAAAAAAAGCCTTTATCATCTTCTTCAGAAAGTCTCTGCGATTCATAACAACAGGTTGCGGTCAAGGTGAGCATAGATATTTTTCTCAGCCTTAATCTTGACCTTAACCTTTCTTTTCATTGAGTGCATTGTGAAATGGCTTGCCAACCTTGAAATGCACTGTCTTTTTGGCAGGCACCTGAACCTTTTCCCCTGTCCTCGGATTTCTTGCTATCTTTGCATTTTTTTGATTAAGCTTGAAATTTCCAAAACCCCTTATCTCTATTTTTTCTCCTCTTGCAATGGCTTCTTTCATTCCATCAAAGATTGTATTAATAATTATTTCTACTTGATTTTTTGTCAGTCCTTCAACTCTTTCTGTTACTGTCTCTATCAAAGCTGATTTTGTCATAAATTCCTCCTTACGGAATATACAAATATTTCAATTCTACTGAAGGAATAATCTTTGACCATGCATCTGGCATTTTCCCCTGAAGAATATCTAAAAAAGGAGATATTTCTTTTTTTGTCACAACCTCGGGCTCGCCCTTTATCCCTGCCATCTTTGCTGCAGTTTTAATAGCATAATCAAGGTCGCCGAGTTCATCCACAAGCCCTACTTTTAATGCCTGACGGCCCGAGAACGCCCTGCCATCTGCTATTTTTTTAACATCATCAATCGCTATCCTTCTGCCTTCTGATACTGCCTGAATAAACTGTTCATGCACATCATCCATTAAGCCTTGAAGTATTTCTCTCTCTTCATTGCCTATATCCCTGAATGCAGATGCTAAGTCCTTATATTTGCCGCTTTTTATTACCTCTGACTTCACTCCAATCTTATCCATAAGTCCTTTAATATTTGGAATCTCCATTATTACGCCTATCGAGCCTGTTATTGTGCCTGGGTTTGCAATAATCCTGCTCGCAGGAGCAGCTATATAATAACCTCCTGAAGCTGCTGCAGCGCCCATGGATGCTACCACCGGTTTCTTGGCAGCAGCCTTTTTAACCGCTTCGTATATTTCTTGGGAGGCGACAACACCACCACCAGGGCTGTCAACCCTCAAAACTATAGCCTTTATTGCCCTGTTTTTTGCATAATCTTTTATTTCATCAACGGTTTTTTTAGACTGAAATATCGGGCCTTCAACTCTCACCAGCGCCACTTTTTCACGCAATGATACATCATTTGTAAAAAGGGTTAATAATGCGCTAAGCGCAATCAGCGCTATAAAAAAAACTATTATATAAATGCAGGTCTTTTTAATTTTCATTGTTCCTGCACCGTTTTCATATGTTTCATACTGAGGCCTATTTTTCTTTCTTCTGCATTGACCTTTATAATCCTTACCATTATTTCATCTCCTTCCTTGACCTCCTTAGATGAATCAATTTCAGATGAATACACCAGCCCTTCAATATCGCTATGGAGTTCTACAAAAATCCCAAAATCAGTAATCCTGAGAACCTTGCCCTTAAATTCATCTCCCAGTTTAAATGTCGCCGGGATCTCTTCCTCCCATGGGTCAGGCGTTAATTGCTTTAATCCAAGGGACATCCTTTCTTTATCAGGCTCGAGGCTTAACACCTCAGCTTCAATTTTTTGGCCCTTTTTCAATACCTCTGACGGATGTTTTATATGTTTTGTCCATGACATGTCTGAAATATGTATAAGTCCATCAACACCCTCCTGTACCCTCACAAATGCGCCAAAATCTGTAAGGGTTTTTACCCTTCCTGTTATTCTCTGTCCGACATGGTAACGTTCGCTTACAAGATCCCAAGGCTTTGGCTTCAACTGTTTAATGCTAAGGGATAATCTCCTGTCATCCTTATTTACGGTTGCTATTATGGCTTCTATTTCATCGCCGACAGAGGCATATTTTGAAGGGTGTTTAGGCTTAACAGCCCAATCAAGCTCTGAGATATGTATAAGCCCTTCGAGTCCTTCTTCGACCTCAACAAAGATACCGTAGTCTGTTATATTAACAATCTTTCCCTTAACCCTCATTCCCTGCTTATATCTTTCATCTACAGACAGCCATGGGTCCGTTTTTTTCTGCTTATATCCCAGTGTAACTTTTCCTGCAGCCTCTTCGTACTTAAGAACGATAAATTCCTTTTCATCTCCTGTCGAGAAAAACTCAGAAGGGTGATGAACCCTCCTCCATGACATATCTGATATATGAAGAAGTCCGTCAATTCCGCCGAGATCAACAAATGCTCCATAGTCAGTAATGTTTTTAACAATGCCCTTCATCAAAGCTCCCTCTTTTAAAACCTTCAGGGTTTCCGCTCTTTTTATATTTCTTTCTTCTTCAGCAATTGCCCTTTTGGATACAACAATAGAGGCCCCGGAAATCTGCTCGCCGCCTTTTTGAGGCGTCATCTTAAGTATCTTCAGCGGTATGGTCTGTCCTATGTAGGAGTCCAGGTTTTTAACTAATCTTATGTCCACCTGAGATGACGGCAGAAATGCCTTGATTCCTTTTATATCTACAGACAATCCTCCCTTTGTTTTTGCAATAACCCTTCCTTCTATTATTGAATTGCTTCTGAAAGCTGTAGTAAGCATATCCCATGCTATTATCTTCAATGCCCTTTCCCTTGAAAGAATAACAATTCCTTCCCGGTCATTTATCCTTTCTACAAATACTTCGACAATATCCCCTTTTTTAAACTGCGCAATCTCTTCTTCTGTAAACTCTGAAGCAGGGATTATACCTTCAGACTTATAGCCGACATCAATAACCACAGCATCGCTCTTTATATCAATAATCTTACCTTTAGCAATCCCTCCTCGTTCAACCCTGTGCAGTGTCTCTGCATAAAATTTTTCTAACTCATTTTTTTCTTCGTTTTTCTGCGCATCCATCGCTAACCCTTTCCTCCTATATCTTTAATTCTTTTTTCGACCTCTTTTATAATCCAATCAGGGGTTGATGCCCCTGCGGTTATTCCTACTTTAGCGGCATTTAAAAACCATTTATCCTCTATCTCAGAAGCTGTTTCAATATGGTATGTTGGTATAGACATGGATATGCATAATTGGGCAAGTTGTGTTGTATTTGCGCTGTTTTTCCCGCCAACAACAATCATTGCCTCTGTCTTTTTAGCCATTGCTTTAGTCTCTTTAAGCCTCAAAGCAGTAGAGTTGCAAATGGTATTAAATACCTTTAATTCCTTCACCCTCTTAACTGCGTCAGAAACAAACTTTTCCAGAACATCCGTAGGCTGCGTTGTCTGCACAACAAATCCAACCCTGCTTTTAAGGTGGGGCAAGCCGGCGTCTTTATTAACAACGACCACATCTTCACCGGCATAGCTCATCAAGCCCTTAACCTCCGGATGATCCTTATCACCAATAATAAGGACCTGATACCCGTCTTCCTTCAGGAGTTTAGCATATTTCTGCGCCTTTTTCACAAAGGGACATGTGGCATCCACTACCTTATATCCCTTTTTGGACAGTTTGTCCGATACTTCCTGCTGGACGCCGTGAGTCCTTATTATAATGGTTTTTATCTTCGGGTTGTCTATATCGTCTGTGAGCTGTACGCCTTCTGACTTCAGCTTCTCTATCACCTGCGGGTTATGGATTATTGGGCCAAGCGTGTATACACCGTCGTTCTTTTGAGCAGCATCAAAGCCCATGTCAACAGCCCTTTTTACACCAAAGCAGAAGCCTGCCCTTTTAGCGATAATTATTTTAAGACCGTTTTTCATGGTAATTTAAATTAATAGGATACAAAATCTATGCTAAAGATTCAATCTCTTGCTATCTTCTCCATCCCCTCCAATATTATTTTAATCACTTCATCAAAGCTCAAATCTGTTGTATCTATATAAATAACATCGTCAGCCCTTTTAAGCGGAGCAATGTCCCTGCTGCTGTCCCTTTTATCCCTCTCCTGCACATCTCTCAATGCCTCATCCATTGTTATTTCCATGCCTTTTTCCTTTAACTGAAGATAACGTCTCTTTGCCCTTCCCTCTTCAGAGGCATCGAGGAAGAATTTTTTCCATGCATAGGGAAATACGACAGTCGTCATGTCCCTGCCTTCTGCGACAATATTATTGTTTATTGCTGCATCTCTCTGTGTCTGTAAAAGGAAGTCCCTCACAGCTTTTTTTGCAGAAAAAACAGATGCATAATGCCCTGCCTCTGTTGTCCTTATCTCCTCTGAGACATCCTCGCCAAAATCGCGTGATGCGTCATGCGTAATGCGTGAAGCGTCCTTTAAAAAAACCTTCCCATCTATAAATGCTATTTCCACACCTTTCAATGTATTTGCAATTTCCTCATCCGTGCTGTTTTCATCAAGACCTTTTCTCTTCAGATGAAGGGCTGCAGCCCGATATAATGCACCTGTATCGAGAAACTGAAAACCAAGTTTCTCCGCGATAAGTTTAGATACGGTGCTCTTGCCAGCCCCTGAAGGCCCGTCTATTGCGATTACCTTACACATAAATTAGAGATATTCTAACCCAAATTGAGAGATTTATGTAAGACAGACATGCTTCGGCCAAAATTCGCAATCAAGAAAGGCATGCACAGCTTCAAAGCCTTTATCAATACGATTTTTCCTTGATTATCTCAACTGGGATCAGTGTTTTCAAAACTTTAGCGTGTTATTCTCTTCAATTCTTCAAAAAATCCGGGGAATGATATGTCAACGCAGGATGAGTTATTGATGGTTGTTGTGCCTTCTGCTGCAAGTGCAGCAATTGCGAGGGACATGGCTATCCTGTGGTCATGATAGCTCTCTACTACAGTGCCCTTCAGAGATGTCTTGCCTTTAATTGAAATGCCGTCAGGATATTCCTCAAACTCAACTCCTAATTTTTTCAGTTCCGTTGCTATTGCCTTAATTCTGTCCGACTCCTTGACCCTTAACTCCTCTGCGCCTCGTATCTCGGTAACTCCATCTGCCTGTGTTGCGAGAACGCAAAGTATTGGGAATTCATCTATCAGAGAAGGCATAATATCACCGCTGATTTTAACTGCCTTTAAACTGCTTGCACTTTTGCAATATATATCAGCAACAGGTTCTCCGGAGATATCCCTCATATTTTCGACCCTTACATCTCCACCCATATTTTTAATCACACCGAGCAAACCTATTCTTGTTGGATTTACACAAACGTTTTTGATAAGGATTTCTGAATCGGGGACAATCAATGCCCCTGCGATGAAAAATGCAGCAGATGAGAAATCAGATGGAACTGTTATATCAATAGGATTTAATTTTTTATTCCCCATCCCTTGAACTTTAATTATTTCCTGACTCTTGACTCCTGACTCTTGACTCCTGACTATTTCTATTTCCGCACCCATTGCCTTTAGCATCCTCTCTGTATGGTCACGGGATTTTTGCGGCTCTCGAATCGTTGTTATGCCCTCTGCATAAAGTCCTGCGAGGATAAGACATGATTTTACCTGTGCAGATGCCACAGGCATTGTGTAATCTATAGGCCTGAGGGTTTTGCCCTTAATCGCAATTGGAAGGTATCTGTCGTTATCTCTTGCAGTGATTTCTGCTCCCATCTCTTTTAAAGGATTTATAACCCTTGCCATAGGCCTCTGCTTTAAAGAATCGTCTCCTGTAAGAACAGAGAAAAAGGGATTTCCTGAGAGCATCCCTGATATGAGTCTCACAGTAGTTCCTGAATTCCCGCAGTCTATGACATTAAATGGCTCTCTTAAACCGTATAGTCCTTTGCCGTTAATTATAAGTTCATTGCCTGTTTTCTCTTGTATCCCGATTCCCATTGAACGAAATGCATTCATGGTGCTTATGGGGTCTTCTGCCTTCAAAAAATTTTTGACAATGCTTTTGCCATTTGCGATAGATGCAAACATCACTGCCCGGTGGGAAATGGATTTGTCAGGAGGTGGAATTATCTCGCCTTTTAAGGCTTTCGGCTTTTTCAGTTCTATGCGATTCATCTTATTTCAATTGTTTCCTTAATGTTTGCGCCCTTAAAAATTCTTCCTCTATATCAGCAGCGTCTTCCGACAGCAACAAGCTTTCTATCTTGTCGAGATTCTTTCTAAAAATACCAATCAATTTAATAAGATTTTCCTTATTGGATATTGAGATATCCCTCCACAATTCAGGAGAACTCAGCGCAATCCTTGTTGTGTCTTTAAAACCCTTGCCTGCATAAGCTATATATTTAGAATCTATATCTCCAACTGTATTTACAATCTCATAGGCAATAATATGAGGAAAATGACTGACTACTGCATATATCTCATCATGAGTAAATGGATCCATCCCTTCTACTTTTGCGTCGACTGCCTCCCATATCAACATGATTTTTTCTTTAGCCGATTCGTCGGTTTTTTCGGTAGGCGTAACGATACACCTTGCATTTTTGAATAAATCTGCCTTTGCATCATCAATTCCTGATTTATCGCTGCCGGCAATAGGATGAGAGCCAATGTAATGGACCCCATCCGGCATAAGAAATTCCAGATCATAGACGAGCCTGCCTTTTACGCTTCCCACATCAGTCACAAGGGCATCCTTTTTTAAATAACCCTTTATATTCTGAGCAATGTCTTTGAATACGCCAACAGATGTGGCAAGGAGTATAAGGTCAGAGTCTTCGCATGCATTCTTTAAATCAAGGCTGTAATCGTCTATTATCCCCTTTTCCTTTGCTCTTTTTAGATTTTCTTCTCTTCTGCCATATCCGCATATCGTCTTGCATAAACCTTTTTCCTTTAAGGCAAGCGCAAAAGAGGCGCCAATAAGACCGACGCCAATAATGGATACTTTATTAAAAAATATTTTTTTTTCACTTTTCACTGTCTTTATATTTCTCTTCCAACTGCCTGAGCTATAGGTTTCAGTTCCTTCATCAGTTCTGCAAATATATCGGGCCTTAATGATTGCTCCCCGTCAGAAAGCGCCTCTTCAGGATTTGTGTGAACCTCTATTATAAGGGCATCAGCGCCAGCAGCAATAGCTGCCTTTGCCATTGGCGCAACCAGATCCCACCTCCCAACTCCATGGCTGGGGTCAACCACGATGGGAAGATGGGTTAACTGCTTCAATATCGGCACTGCGCTTAAATCGAGGGTATTTCTTGTTACTGTCTCAAATGTTCTTATGCCTCTTTCACAAAGCATTACTTCCTGATTACCGCGTGACATTATGTATTCAGCAGACATCAGCCATTCCTTTATCGTTGAAGACAACCCTCTTTTCAGCAGTACAGGCTTATTTGCAGAACCAACTTCAAGAAGGAGCCTGAAGTTTTGCATATTTCTTGCGCCTATTTGAATTATATCTGTATATTCCATAATTACATCCATATCCCGAGGATCCATTATTTCTGTAATAACAGGCAGTCCTGTTTTTTCCCTTGCAGATGCAAGATATTGAAGACCTTCTTCGCCGAGACCTTGAAATGAATACGGAGATGTTCTTGGTTTATATGCGCCGCCTCTTAAGAAAGTCGCACCTGCATCCTTCACCTTTTCTGCAATATTCATCATTATAGTTTTATTTTCTACAGCACATGGCCCTGCCATTACATGAATCCTTTTGCCGCCGATGATATTGCCGCGCACATTTATCTCTGTGTTTTCTTTCTTAAAATCGCGGCTCGCAAGTTTATATGGCTTAAGTATCCTCACTACATTTTCTACACAGGCCATTGCCTTAATAGCATCTTCTTCGTCCTCTGTTATTTTTGAAGTATCACCAATAACGCCAATAATAGTCCTCTCCGTCCCCGCAGACACATTTGCTTTTAGTCCTTTGCTTTCAAGCTTTTTAAGAATATGCCTGACATCTTGTTCTTTGGTATCAGGCTTTAATACTATAATATCCATAATGTCCTCCTCTATTTTAGTGAATAGTGAATAGTGAATAGTAAATAGTAAAAAATCCTAAAAACTATTCACTATTCACTATTCACTGTCTTTAATGCCTCAATGAAGCGCTTATTCTCCTCTGGCAATCCAATAGTAACCCTTATTTCCTTTGGCCCGACAGGTCTTATAATCACTCCTTTTTTTAAAAGGCTGTTATAAATATCTTTTGATTCAATATTCAAAGGCATATAGATAAAATTTGCCTCAGTAGGTATATATTTAAACCCTAATTCATTGAAATTTTTATAGAGAAATCTCTTTCCCTGTTCATTTATTTCTATTGTCATTGCCAAATGATCATCATCTGTTAATGCATTCATTGCTGCTAACTGAGCCATGGCATTAGTGTTAAATGGCTCTCTGATTTTATTCATCTCTGTTATTATTTCTTCTTTAGCAATGCCATATCCTATTCTAAGGCCTGCAATGCCATATGCCTTTGAAAATGTCCTGAGGATAAGAATAGCTCTTCCATCCACGAAATATTTCATAGTATCAGGATAATCAGGGTCTTGCACATATTCATAGTATGCTTCATCGATAATCACCAGCACATCTTCAGGAACTCTTTTCATAAATTCTTCAAATTCATCCCTTTTATTGATTGTGCCTGTGGGATTGTTGGGATTAGCAATAAAGATAATCTTTGTTTTTTCTGTTATTGCATCTGCCATTGCCGCAAGGTCATGCCTGAAGTCAAGAAGCGGAATCTCTATTGGAGCGCCGCCCACAGACTGAACTGCCATTGAATAGACAACAAATGAAGGAGTTGCCATTATAGCCTCATTTCTAATACCCATAAATGTCTTGACAGCAATGTCAATCAGCTCATTTGAGCCGTTGCCTAAAATAATATTGTCTGAAGTTATTATGCGCTCTGATGCTCTTATGTTCCGCTGCTCTGATAATTTTTTTACGAGGGCATTTTTAAGATAATAACCACTGCCATCAGGATAGCGGCTTAGTTCATGACCATTGTTTAAAAATTCCTTTAAGGCATCCACTGCCTTATTTGAAGCGCCAAGAGGATTTTCGTTTGATGCCAATTTTATGCTGTCTTTTATTCCCAATTCACGCTGCAGTTCCTGTACAGGCTTCCCTGGCACATACGGCTTTATTTTTGACACATATTCTATCGGCTTTATAGCTTTCACAGGACTATTGCCTTTCGATCCTTTCATCAATAGGATAAGAGCCGAGATGCTTCAGATAAAGGCATATATCCTTTATGTCATCTATCGCCTTTTTTACTTTCTTGTCTTCCACATGTCCTTCCATGTCAACAAAGAAGATGTACTCCCATGCCCTCCTCTTTGAAGGCCTCGATTCTATTTTCGTGAGGTTTATCTTCGATTTTCTGAATGGAAGCAGCACATCATAAAGCGCTCCAGACCTGTCTTTTACAGAAAACAATATTGATGTCTTATCCTTCCCTGATTTTGATGGATAATCCTTGGCTATCACCAGAAACCTCGTATAGTTGTTCTTGTTGTCCTCTATATGCCTCTCAACAAACTGTAGATCATAAACCCTCGCAGCAAGCTCGCTCGCAATAGCAGCGGCTTCTTCGTCCTGCGAAGCAATCTCTGCTGCCCTCGCAGTGCTCGTTGATTCAAGTATCGGCACATTGGGCATGATTGATTCAAGCCAGCCTCTACACTGTGCAGTAGCCTGCGGATGGGAATAGATTTTTTTTATCTTTATTTTGTCTCCACTTTTTGAGAGGAGATTGTGAGACACCTCTAACATTATTTCCGCTGATATCTTGAGGTCACAGTCCATAAACATATCAAGGGTATAGCTGACAACGCCTTCATTGGAATTCTCTACAGGAACGACTCCATAGTTTACCCTTACGCTCTCTGCCGCATCAAAAACAGCCTTTATGCTGTCAACAGGGACATACATCGCAGAAGAACCAAAGTGTCTCAGCGCAGCGAGATTTGTGAAAGTGCCCTCAGGGCCTAAATATGCCACTTTAATTGGCTCTTCAAGGGAAAGAGATGCAGATATGATCTCTCTGAAGATAATCTTCAATGCATCATTAGGAAAAGGTCCTTTGTTAAGTGCGGCAATTTGTTCAAGGATTGCCCTTTCGCGTTCAGGAGAATAAAACTTGAGATTGGCTTTTCTTTTTATATTAGCTATTTCTATTGCTATATTAGCCCTTTTGTTTAAAAGCTCAAGTATTTCCGCGTCAATTCCATCTATCTCTTCCCTGCGTTTTTCTAAAGCGGCATTTATCTCTTTGTTTTCAGGCATAGTTTTTTAATGATACAGCAATATTCCTTATTTTTTCAATGATTAGATCACACCCAAATTTCGATATAGAAAATACCAACACCACGAATGAGGCAACCCAAAGGCATTTTTCAGCCTGTTGCTCTTATTTCAATCAAAATACTCTGTAACATTCATTTAGGGTAACACTCTTGAGAGTGTCACCCTTTAGTGAAGATATAATGCCTTCATTTTTGAACTTTTCTGCCAAATGAATCTCCCCGCAGCAAGCTATAGGGAATTACAAGTTAAAATCGCTTAACTTAGATCTAAAAAAAGCCTAATTATATTGTAATAGGTATCTCTCTGAGCAGCCTTAAATCCTGCGCTCTTTATCGCCTGTATAATGTCCTCTTTTGAGATCGTGTAACTTACTCCTGCTGCCCTAACAACATTCTCCTCAATCATCGTAGAGCCAAAGTCATTGGCTCCGAATCGTAAAGCGATCTGAGCCATTTTCAGTCCCTGCGTAACCCATGATGCCTGAATATTTTTGATATTATCAAGATAAATCCTCGACAAAGCAAGCACCCTCAAATAATCAACAGCAGTAGAAGAATTTTGAATTTTGAATCTTGAATCTTGAATCAATTCTGTGTTGCCCGGCTGAAATGACCAAGGAATAAATGCAGTAAAGCCTCCTGTTTTGTCCTGAAGTCTTCGAATGGCATCTAAATGTTTTATTATATCTTCAGGCTCTTCGATGCTGCCAAACATCATAGTAGCAGTTGTTTTCATGCCGATTTTATGCGCCTCTTCCATAACCATAAGCCATTGCGATGACTTTATCTTCTTAGGGCTCAAGATTTCTCTTACCCTGTCGGATAATATTTCTGCTCCCCCTCCGGGCATCGAATCGAGACCTGCCTGTCTCAGCATTAAAAGAGTCTCCCTTATGGTGAGATTGTGCATTTCAGAAAGATAAGATATTTCAGGCGGAGAAAAGCCGTGCACATTTACCGCATAACGATCCTTAATTGATTTAAGCAGATCTGTATAGTAATCGATTCCAAGATCAGGATGAATGCCTCCCTGAAGAAGTATCTGAGTGCCGCCCAGCGCAATAGTCTCTTCTATCTTTTCAAATATCTCGTCTTTTGTAAGCACATAGGCATCCGGACTTTCGGCATCGCGGTAAAAAGCGCAGAACCTGCACTTGTTTATGCATACATTTGTGTAGTTGATATTGCGGTCAACAATGAATGTGACAATGCCTTCCGGGTGAAGGCATTTGCGGATACTGTCAGCCTGCTCGCCGAGTTCGAGCAATTCAGCAGTTTTTAAATATTCAAGCGCAGTTTCTTTCTCTATCCTATGCAAGATTAGCCGCTTCATATGCGGTTGATCCAAAAAATACAGTTGAACATTAAAACAAGGAGGCATGGGCGGATAAATGGCTTTCTCATCGCCACCTTTGTAAGATATGGGAAACATAAATTAAAGTATAAAAATATCCCCACGAACATAACTATTCAAATAAACCAAATTGCGATTTAGAAAGACTTTTGGACGCTCATGCCTCCTTGTAAATGCATTATTTGGGTTGATAGCATTATGATAACAAATCTTTTCAGAAATTTCTTTTCATCAAAAAAATCAGAAGCAGATTTAAAGTTAAAAAGGGGAGGGCTTTGCCTCCCCTTTTTTATTATTATTTTGGGGAGTTCTATGTCTATTTTAGAGATGAAAGAAAAAAACAAGTCTTCTTCAATGCAATGAGGTATAATATCAATAATCTTTATATAGAGTGTTTTTTTTGGAGGTCTTATGTCAGATTTGTATGATGTAATTATAATCGGCGGAGGCCCTGCTGGATTAAGCGCTGCACAGTATGCATCAAGGGCAAAATTAAAAACAGTTGTGCTTGATAAGTCATCAACAGCAGGAGCCCTCGCCTTTGCGAGTTTGATTGAGAATTATCCTGGAATCTGTCAGCCAATGACAGGAAAAGATCTGCTTGGCATATTCCATAGGCAGGCTATTGATTTTGGCGCAGAGCATATCGAGGCTCAGGTTATCAGCGTCTCCCTTGAAAAAGAAATAAAACAGGTATTTACAATGGAAAAGACATATGAAGGGAAAACCGTTATCATAGCAACAGGCTCTATGGGAAGAAAGCCGACAATAAAAGGAGAGGCAGAATTTTTAGGCAGAGGTGTGAGCTATTGCGCTGTATGCGATGCTGCGTTTTTTAAAGGAAAGACTGTCTGCGTTTTAGGAGACTCAGAAGAGGCAGCAAAAGAGGCCGGGTATCTGGCAAAGTTTGCAGAGACTGTTTATCTTTTATCTCCATCAAAAAAACTCAGGGTGGACGACGACTATCCAGCTTTGAAGATGAAAAATATCAAGTTTTTTTTAGGACATTCAGTGTCATCCATTGAAGGCAGCGAGATTGTGGAAAGGGTATGGATTAGGGATGCAGATGGAAATGAAAACGCTATAGAGGCGCAAGGGGTTTTTGTATATCTTCATGGAAGCAGGCCTATAATTGACTTTCTGCAGGGATCCATTGAGATCACTGAGGATGGGTGCATATCTACAAACAAGATGATGGAGACTAACATCCAAGGGGTCTTTAGCGCAGGAGATGTGACATGCACAGAGATTAGACAGATTGTGGTTGCCGCTGCTCATGGATGTATTGCAGCGCTTTCTGCTGAGAAATATATCTTCAATCGGAAGAAGAGAAGATACGACTGGCATTGATAATTAAAATTAAAAAGAAAATGATAGATAATGAATTAAAGGCAATGATAATTAATTACATGGAAAAGGGCTTTCTCGAAAATATCATTGATATGTTCAAGCATGACGAGAGCCTTTGGCTTCTGATAATCGATATGATTAAAGACAAAAGAGTGCGTGTAAGGCTTGGCGCTACAGCGCTTGTAGAGGAATTGATAAAGCAGAATCGTGAGTCTCTTGTAAGGCTAATCCCTGATATTGCGCAGCTTTTAAAAGACGAAGACACTGTGGTGCGCGGGGATGGGGCAAATCTCCTTGATATAATAAAACACAAAGATGCCCTGCCATTTCTTTTATGCGCAGAGCATGACGATGACGCAAATGTCAGAGAGATTGTGAAAGAGGCAATAAGGAATATTCATGCTTTAAACTAAAATAAGCAAGCATTGAATTGCATTTTTCAGATCAGGCATGATAACCTTTCTCTGAGTATTTAGCAGACCTTTCTGGAGAGATTGAAAAACAATCATGGATATAAAGACCTATCTAAATGCCAAAAGTCAAATAATTGATGCATTTATAAAAAATTACTTCAACAGCCTGCAAATTCCTGATGTGCTTCAGAAATCAATGGTTTATTCTCTTTCAGCAGGAGGCAAAAGAATAAGGCCTGTTCTCTGTATTGCAGCTTATGAGGCATGCGGAGGGGTTGATAAGGATATTGTTCCATATGTCTCTGCGCTTGAATTTATACATACATACTCGCTTATACATGACGACCTGCCTGCGATGGACAATGACGACTTAAGACGAGGCAAACCTACAAACCATAAGGTTTTTGGCGAAGGCATGGCTATTTTAGCAGGGGATGGCTTGTTAACAGAGGCATTTTATTTGTTATCTAACAATATCCAAAGTGCCTGTCAGTTTTCACCCGATGCAATCTTAAAGGTAATTCGTGAAATTGCTATGGCAGCAGGTGCGCACGGAATGGTTGGAGGTCAGGCGC
Organism: Nitrospirota bacterium; assembly: GCA_037441185.1. Lineage (GTDB taxonomy): Bacteria > Nitrospirota > Thermodesulfovibrionia > Thermodesulfovibrionales > Dissulfurispiraceae > JBBISP01. Next base: position 41,769 of record JBBISP010000016.1, read on the forward strand.
AGGATTTATTATCAGAGAATTCAGAGCCAGATGCAGAAACACTATCTTTCATCCATAGCCACAAAACCGCTGCGCTTATAACAGCCTCTGTCCGCTCAGGAGGCATACTAGCAGACTGCAGTGCAGAAAAATTATTTGGGCTTACGAAGTATGGTGAAGATATAGGATTAGCCTTTCAGATAGTTGATGATATACTTGATGTGGAAGGAGAGACAGATGTAATCGGAAAGCCTAAGGGATCTGATGAAAAAAAGAAAAAGATGACTTATCCAAGGCTTTACGGCATAGAGAATTCTAAAGAAAAGGCAAGGGAATTGGTTAAAAGCGCAATTAGAGCATTAGAGATATTTGATGAAAAGGCAGAGCCATTGAGGGCGATTGCACAGTATTTGCTTGAGAGGAAAAGTTAGCAGGTATGCATACGGTAAAAAGCTTTACAAATGCACGATTGGGTTTTAATAAATATGCAGTTCTTTATCCACTAAAGAACGATTGTCTTCCGGATGAACAAATGTCTTACATCGGTGGCGCTTGTAAATCTTTTTCCCGCACGCATACCTGTTATTATTAAATGGGTAATTACTTTTAACAAAATGCTGATAGAAAACATAAAATCTCCTCAAGACTTAAAATCCCTCAAAGCAGAAGACCTGAACGCCCTTGCCGAGGAACTGCGCAATATAATCATTAAAAGGGTTTCAATAAATGGTGGACATTTATCATCTAACCTTGGAGTTGTTGAATTAACCATCGCCCTTCATTATGTCTTTAATTCCCCTGAAGACAAGATTGTGTGGGATGTGGGGCATCAGTCATATCCCCATAAGCTTTTAACAGGAAGATACAAAGATTTTCATACCATTAGACAATACAAAGGAATATCAGGATTTCCAAAGATTTCAGAAAGCCCGCATGATGTATTTGGCACAGGCCATAGTTCCACATCTATATCTGCTGCACTCGGCATACTTGAGGCAAGGGACATCATTAAAAAATTTCAAATTTCAAATCTCAAATCTCAAATTACAAGTAAGGTCATTGCAGTTATAGGCGATGGAGCTTTGACATCAGGCCTGGCGTTTGAAGGACTTAATCATGCAGGGCACCTGAAAAAAGACCTTATCGTAATCCTCAATGACAATGAAATGTCCATATCTTCTAATGTTGGTGCGCTTTCAAATTATCTTAATAAGGTCTTGACAGGCACCTTTTACAAAAAATTTAAAAAAGAGACAAAGGCTTTTCTGGAGGGCATTCCAAAGATAGGAGAAACCGTTGCAAAAATTGCAGAAAAAGCAGAAGGAAGCATGAAGGGATTTTTCCTTCCCGGCGGATTGTTTGAAGATTTAGGCTTTAATTATCTTGGGACTATTGACGGCCACAACATACCACTGCTTATCGAGACATTAAACAACATCAAGGATGCCAATGAGCCAACATTAATCCATGTTGTAACCAAAAAGGGCAAGGGATACAAGTTTTCAGAGGAAGACCCATGCATATATCATGGCGTTGGTCCATTTGAGACAGATACAGGAATCCAACTCGTGAACCGTGACCGTGAACCGTCACGGACAACGGACACGGACAACGGACAACGGTCGTTACTATCTTACAGCGATGTATTCGGAAATGCACTTATAGAAATTGCAGAATCTGACAAAAGGGTTGTGGCTATAACTGCTGCAATGAAGGAGGGAACCGGACTTTCCGCATTTGCAGAGAGATTTCCTGACAGATTTTATGATGTGGGCATAGCAGAATCCCATGCAGTCACTTTCGCAGCAGGCCTCGCAATACAGGGACTGAAGCCTGTTGCAGCAATATACTCTACATTTCTTCAGAGGGCATATGATGAGATTATCCACGATGTCTGCCTCCAAAACATGCCTGTTGTATTTGCTATAGATAGGGCAGGCATCGTGGGCGAAGACGGCGCAACACATCAGGGCCTGTTTGATATATCATTTTTAAGACACATTCCAAATCTATTATTTATGGCCCCAAAAGATGGATATGAATTAAAAGCCATGCTCAAGTTTGCTGTCGAACATAATGGTCCTTCAGCTATAAGGTATCCCAGGGGAAAGACAGAGGTCAAGAAGATAAGAGGTTCAGAGGATAAAATAGAAATGGGAAGAGCAGAAATTTTGATGGAAGGCGATGATGTAGCAATCATTGCTGTTGGCGATGCAGTGCATCCATCATTGAAGGCTGCAGAGATGCTGCAGGGAGACGGCATAAATGCTTGTGTTATAAATGCTAGATTCATAAAGCCTCTCGATGAGGGACTAATAATATCGCTGTCAGAGAGGATAAAGAGGATAATCACCATAGAAGAAAATTTAGTTGCAGGCGGCTTTGGCTCTGCAGTGCTTGAATTTCTAAATAAGGCTGGATTGAATGATATTGCGGTAAAGAGGGTTGGAATAGATGATGAATTTGTTGAACATGGCTCTCAGGGCATCCTGAGAAAACAATACGGTCTTGACAAAAAAGGGATATATAAAACCGCGCTGGCATTTTTGAAAGAATCTTATGAAATCCCGTCTCGATAAAATCCTTGTTGACAGAGGCATTGCGCCGAGCCGTGAGCGCGCGCAGGCGCTTGTTATGGAAGGCAGGGTCTTTGTTAACGGCATCGCTGTTACTAAGGCAGGCTCGATGATTGATGCAGATGCAAATATTGAATTAAAGGGTGAAGACATCCCGTATGTCAGCCGCGGCGGCCTTAAGCTTGAGGCAGCAATCAAGCATTTCAATATATCGCTGAAAGATAAAATCGCAATGGATGCAGGATCTTCAACAGGCGGATTTACAGACTGCATGCTTCAAAATGGGGCTAAAAAAATTTATTGCATTGATGTGGGTTATGGACAGCTTGCATGGAAGCTTAGGCAGGATACGAGGGTCGTGCTAATTGAGAAGACGAACATACGTTATCTTCAGAGAGAGAAGATTCCTGATGAAATAGACATTGCAACCATCGATGTTTCATTCATTTCCCTTGAAAAGGTTGTTCCTAATATTCAAAGATTTCTGAAAGAGAGCGGAGAGATTATAGCCCTCATAAAACCGCAGTTTGAGGTTGGAAAAGAAGAGGTGGACAAAGGTGGCATTGTTAAAGATGAGGCAAAAAGGTTAAGGGCTGTGAATTATGTAAAGGAGAGCCTCGAATCATTAGGACTTAAAACTATTGGAATTATCCCGTCTCCGATTCCTGGACAGAAAGGGAATATCGAGTATCTGATTTATATGAAAAAATTATTCGTATAATCTCCGAAAATTGTTATAATAGTTGCTCATATTTTAAACCTGGGGTAAGCAATGGAAATACCTTCTGATTTTGTTGCGAAATCAACATGGGATAAGGTGCTTAATTACATAGCCTTAAGCGATGAACTTCCTCCGTATCTGCTTCTTGATAAGGAAGTTATAAAGGAAAAGGTCTCTGTAATAGGCAAGAATATTAAAAATTCAAAGGTCTTTTATGCTGTTAAGGCAAATCCTGATATAGAGGTTTTGAGGTTTTTAAACTCCCTCGGCACAGGCTTTGAGATCGCATCAGAAGGGGAACTGCAGATATTAGCCTCTCTTGGAGTCGAGCCTGAAAGGATTATTACGAGCAATCCAATAAAGACCTTTAAATTTCTTGAATATGCAGTAGATTACGGGATCAATTATTTTGCCTATGACTCTGTAGTAGAGGTCGAAAAACTTGCGAGATATGTCCCGGGCTGTAATGTATATATAAGGCTGACCGTTCCGAATGAGGGAAGCGAATGGCCTTTAAGCAAAAAATTTGGGGTCGAACTTGATTATGCTTCAGACCTTCTCATCTATGCGAAGGCAAAGGGACTCAATCCTGTTGGCATTACCTTCCATGTCGGCTCGCAGTGCAACAATATTTATAACTGGAATTCAGCAGTCGACAAGGCAAGGAATCTCTGGGATATTGCGGAGCAAAACGGGATAAAGCTGCGCATGCTTAATATCGGCGGAGGCTATCCTATTCGCTACACAAAGAATGTTGTAGATGTCGAGACCATAGAGAAAAAGGTTAATAAGGTCATATACCAGAAATTCCAAGAGGATATAGATATATTCATAGAGCCTGGAAGGGCTGTTGTAGGGGATGCAGGAATATTTGTCTCAACTGTTATAGGCAAGGCAGCACGGGGAGACGAAAATTGGCTTTATATTGATGTTGGTGTTTTTAACGGACTAATGGAAAGCATCGGCGGGATTAAATATAGTTATGTTGTGGGCAGAAGAGGAGAGCTAAAGACATGGACAATTGCAGGGCCGAGCTGCGACAGTTTTGATGTAATAGACAAAGAGGTAGAACTTCCTGAGCCTGAGATTGGAAACAGAATACTAATACTTTCGAGCGGTGCATACACAATTTCGTATGCATCCGAATTTAACGGATTTTCGATACCAAAAACTATCTTAATATAAAGGAGGAGCAAAGATGATCAAATATTTTGAGAAAGACCCGTATGCGCCCATTCAATATTTATATGATGTTGAAAAGGTGCTTTACAAAAGCAAAAGTCCGTTTCAAGAGATAATGGTTATTGAAAACCCATATTTTGGCAAGATGCTTATACTTGACGAAGTTATCCAGATAACTGAGCGGGATGAGTTCTTCTATCACGAGATGCTCGTGCATCCTGTTATGTATGCACATCCAAATCCCAAAAATATCATAGTCATAGGCGGAGGAGACGGCGGCACTGTAAGAGAGGTTTTAAAACATGACTCTGTAGAAAAGGTCTATTTCATTGAGATAGATGAAGAGGTAATTAATGTATCTAAGAAATTCTTTCCTACAGTGGCATGCGGAGTTGACGACAAGCGCGTTGAGATAAAATGTATGGATGGAGCTGAGTTTGTAAAGGGAAGGGAAGGAGACATTGATGTTGTGATAGTGGATTCAACAGATATAGTCGGCTTTGCAAAAAGCCTTTTTACGGTTGAATTCTTCAAATCTGTCAAGGACTCCCTTGCAGATGATGGAATATTTGTAACCCTTTCAGAATCCCTCCATTTTCATAAAGACCTCTTAATAGAAGTCCAGGAGTCAATGAAACTTATATTTCCGATTGTTGACCTTTATACTGCTTCGATAGCAACATATGCAGGCAACTGGTGGACATTCTCAGCAGCATCTAAAAAGCATGACTTAAGGCAGATGAGAAGGGAATTTAATATTGACACGAGATACTACAGCGAGGAAATACACCAGCAGGCATTCTTGCCTCCCAAGATGTATGAGAAGCTGATGCAGAGAAAGCTTCGGTGGTAGTGTTCTTGACACAATTGCTGATTAGTTGTTAAATTATTAGCACTCTAACTTCGAGAGTGCTAAAATGACTGAGAAGGTATCATTGCAAATGTTGAATGAAAGAAGCAGGCATGTCCTATTTGCTGTTGTCCAGAGCTACATAAACAGCCCTGAACCTGTTGGCTCGAGATTTGTCACAAAAAAATATTCATTTGGCTGTTCGCCTGCTACTATAAGAAATATCATGGCAGACCTTGAAGAACTTGGCTTTTTGAAACAGCCGCATATATCAGCAGGCAGGGTTCCGACAGACAAAGGCTACAGATTTTATGTAGATTCTCTCAGAAATATTGAAGAAGCAAAAAGTCAGGATGAGGTTTTTGAAGAAATCAAGCGCCGTTTTGCCAGAAAATTAGAAAATATAAGGAATAACATTAACATTATGTTTATGGAAGCGACAGCTACCCTGTCTGAAATGTCAAATTATATAGGGGTTGTTATGCCTCCAAAGCCTGAAAACACTACATTTAACAGGATAGACTTTATCAGATACAGGCCCGGCACGGTCGCTGCAATTTTATTGACCGATGAAGGGGTTATAAAAAACAACATACTCTCAGTGGATGCAATGCTCAGTCAGGAGGATCTCAACAGGATTGCTGATTATCTTAATTCTGAATACTCAGGCCGCACTATCGAGGAAATAAAGAATATGCTTTTAAAAAGCATAAGCCGCGAAAAAGCTGTCTGGGACAAACTCATAGAAAGGGCAATAAAGCTGTATGAGCAGGCAATATCCTTTACAGAAGAAGATATCTTTGTATCAGGACTTTATGATGTGATGAACCTTCCTGATTTTTCTAATATATCGAGGATAAGGGAAATATCGAGGGCTATAAAGGACAAGCACATGATATTGAAACTCCTTGAGCAGATTTCAGACGCTGAAGGAGTGCAAGTATTAATAGGCAGCGAGAACCCTGTTGATGAATTGAAGAATCTCAGTGTCGTTGCCTCTACATGTAAGGAAAAAGACAGGCCTATGGGTGTTATTGCTGTGATAGGGCCTACAAGAATGGATTATTCAAAGGCTATATATATGGTGGATACCATTGCGAAATGCATAAGCAGGACATTTGATTAATAGGCGGAGGCAGCATGATAGAAGAAAAAGAAGAAACAAAAAAACCTGAAGAGATAGGAGTTTCACTGGAGGTTGAAGACAAAACACAGGAGGCATTTGAAACAATACAGGCAGAACTTGCAGAGGCAAAAGATAAATATCTTAGGATTTATGCTGAATTCGAAAATTACAAGAAAAAGGTGCAAAAGGACAGGGAAGAGCTTATAAAGTATTCCAACGAGTCTCTGGTCTATGAGCTTCTGCCGGCACTGGATAATCTTGAGATGGCAATAAGGCATTCATCAGAAGCAAACTCAGAATCCCTGATAAAGGGCGTGGAGAATACATTCAGAGAATTTGCGCGAATACTCGAAAAATTCGGGCTCAAATCCATAGATGCGCTCGGCAAAACATTTGATCCCGCATACCACCATGCAATGTCTCAGGTTGAAAGGCAAGACATTGACAACAATACAGTGGTGGAGGAACTTAGAAAAGGATACCTTTACAACGAAAAGGTTTTAAGACCATCCATTGTGGTGGTATCAAAAAAGACAGTGAATAGTGAATAGTGAATAGTGAAAAAATTGAAGATAAATAGGAGGAAGAGATGGGAAAGGCAATAGGAATAGATCTCGGCACCACAAACTCGGTTGTTGCAGTTGTAGTCGGCGGAGAGCCGGTAGTAATACCCAATCAGGAGGGAAACAGGACAACGCCTTCTGTTGTTGCATTCACAGAAAAGGGTGAAAGGCTCGTAGGACAGATAGCAAAGAGGCAGGCTGTCACAAATCCTGAAAATACTGTATTTTCAATAAAGAGATTGATGGGAAGAAAATATAATTCACCGCAGGTTGACCATGCAAAAAAGAGGCTTCCGTATCATATAGTTGAAGCTCCAAACGGAGATGCCCATGTGGAAGCAAGGGGGAAGGCATATTCCCCGCCTGAGATATCTGCCATGATACTGCAGAAGCTGAAGCAGGCAGCAGAAGACTATCTCGGCGAAACCGTTACAGAAGCGGTCATTACTGTCCCTGCATATTTTGACGACAGCCAGAGACAGGCGACAAAGGACGCAGGACAGATAGCAGGACTGAATGTCCTTAGGATAATAAATGAGCCGACTGCAGCAGCCCTTGCCTACGGACTTGAGAAAAAGAAGGAAGAAAAGGTTGTTGTTTACGACCTCGGCGGCGGTACATTTGATATTTCTGTACTCGAAATAGGCGAAGGTGTTATAGAGGTCAGATCAACAAACGGCGACACATATTTAGGCGGCGATGACTTTGACCTGAGAATAATCGACTGGATGGCGGAGGAATTTAAAAAAGAGCAGGGAATAGACCTCAAACAAGACAAAATGGCGCTGCAGAGACTGAAGGAAGCCGGTGAAAGGGCTAAAATAGAGCTTTCTACAGCAATGGAAACAGAGATAAACCTGCCATTTATAACTGCAGATGCCACAGGGCCAAAGCATCTGTTGATGAAGCTCTCAAGGGCTAAGCTTGAGCAGCTTACTAATGACCTTGTTCAAAAAACTATAGAGCCTTGCAAAATGGCGCTCTCGGATGCAGGTTTTTCAACAGGCAATATAGATGAAGTGATACTCGTTGGCGGTCAGACAAGAACGCCAAAGGTGCAGCAAGTGGTGCAGGAATACTTTGGAAAAGAGCCTCATAAGGGTGTTAATCCAGATGAAGTTGTTGCAGTTGGAGCTGCTATACAGGCCGCAGTTTTAAAGGGTGAAGTGAAAGAAGTCCTTCTTCTTGATGTAACTCCTCTGTCCCTTGGCATCGAAACACTGGGCGGCATATTCACAAAGATGATAGAGAGAAATACAACAATACCCACAAAGAAATCCCAGATATTCTCTACTGCATCAGATAATCAGCCTGCTGTTACTATTAAAGTGCATCAGGGAGAGAGGGAAATGGCTTCAGACAACAAACTGCTCGGGGTGTTTGAACTTGTCGGAATTCCACCAGCGCCAAGAGGTTTGCCTCAGATAGATGTTACATTTGATATTGATGCAAACGGCATACTTCATGTCTCTGCAAAAGATCTCGGCACAGGAAAGGAGCAGTCCATAAGGATTACTGCATCCAGCGGTCTTACAGATGAAGAGATAAAGAGGATGATGCGTGATGCAGAAGAACACGCAGCAGAAGACCATAGAAAGAAGGAGCTTGCAGAGGCTCGCAATAATGCAGACACCCTTATTTATTCTGTTGAAAAATCTGTTAAGGAATACGGTGACAAGCTAACAGAGGCAGAGAAAAAGGATATAGAGGCTGCAATTGAAAAATGCAGGAAGGCAAAGGATACAAGCAATGACCCTGCAGAAATTAAGACAGCGATAGAGGAGCTCACAAAGGCATCCCACAAGATTGCTGAGCATGTATATAAGGCAGCTCAGGAACAGCAGGCCGGTGCAGGGGCAGAGTCCAAAGCCAAATCTCCAGAGGAAGAAGTGGTTGAAGCTGAATTTGAGGATGTGGAAAAGAATAAATAATGAAAGATTATTATAAAACTCTCGGAGTCAGCCGGGATGCCGCACAGGATGAGATTAAAAAGGCATTCCGGCAGTTAGCCTTAAAATACCATCCTGACAGAAATCAGGGAGACAAGACAGCAGAAGAGAAATTCAAAGAAATAAACGAGGCATATACATGCCTCAGTGATGCTGAAAAGCGCGCCAATTACGACAGATACGGCACAGCCGAAGGCATTGGCGCTGGCGCAGGTTTTGGAGGATTTGGCGCAGGAGCAGGATTTGGCGGTTTTGCGGATATATTTGAAGATGTATTTGATGACTTCTTCGGAGCATTCGGAGGCGCAAAAAAGGCAAGGCCAACAAAGGGTTCTGATTTAAGATACAATCTTAACATATCCCTTGAAGATGCAGCCTTTGGCTCTGAGAAAACAATAAAAGTTCCAAGATGGCAGTCCTGCGATGTATGCCATGGAAATGGCGCTGAGCCAGGCACATCTGCAACCACATGCCCTAATTGCAAAGGCACAGGGCATATAAGATTTCAACAGGGTTTTTTCAGTGTTTCAAAAACATGCGGCAAATGCCATGGCGCAGGAAAGATAATAACCAACCCCTGCAAAAATTGCAAAGGAAACGGCAAGGTCAGGGTTCAGAGGGAAATATCAGTAAAGATACCGGCAGGAGTTGATAATAGCTCGCGCTTGAGACTAAGCGGCGAAGGTGATTTCGGAAGCTATGGCGGCCCTCCAGGTGATTTATATGTAGTGATAAATATTGATGAGCATCCATTTTTTAAAAGGGACGGCATGAATATCTACTGCCAGATTCCAGTATCATTTCCAAAGGCTGTTTTTGGCGGCGAGATAGAAGTTCCAACGCTCAATGGGCATGCCAAACTAAAAATTCCACCAGGCGCGCCTTCAGGAAAATCATTTCATCTGAAGGGCAAGGGATTACCGAGCCTCGGAGGCAATCAGAAAGGGGATCAGATAGTAAGCATTTATATAGATGTCCCTAAAAAACTCACGTCCAGGCAGAAAGAACTTCTTGAAGAATTTGCAAAGATAAGTGGAGACAGAGTTGAAGAGACAAAGGGATTTAAAAGCAAGCTAAAGGCTCTATTTTCAATTTAATGGGCACCATTTCTGGCAGCCCGCCGACTTAACAGTCACTATGCTTCATAGGCATTGTCCTGATTCTTATTAAATCACATCAATCTCATAACTCGTAATCCATATGTCTATCTGTTTAAATCTTTCCTTTAACACCTCTTTATATCGTCTAAAAAATGTTTCGCTATCCTCTGATTCAGGAACATCAATGATAATCCTTATCAATTTATCCTCATAAAGCTGATTCTGATAAATCCAACGACCAACTATCCTTGTTGAATCTGTAGTAGTCGCGCCGAATCTCTCTACAAGTTCTTCATTGGTAGTTAGAAATTTTTCCTTCTCGATATTTGAGCCGTCATTATAAAGCAATGGCAGGAGTATTTCGTATCTTTTCAGTCTCACTCAGGATATCCTCTTTCACTATTTCGTATTGAATCCCTTCTTCATCAAGATACTTCAGCATAAAATTATTTATCTCAAACAGGTCGCTGCGAAGTCCACGAACAATGCCTTTCAATGCAAGGAGATAGTAACCATTGATTTTATCTTCACGGCTTTTAAACTTAATAACTATCATATTGACCTCCGTAAATAAAGTATAGCACATAAATCTGATTATCTCATGTGGCTTTACAGCAGGAAGTTTAGGCATAGGCCCTTATTTGGAAATCTACTCTTAAATTGAAAATTTTTACAACAGATTCAGGGCTGGTCATTCTTGGATCTTCCTGTGGCGGAATCGGGCGAAGGTAAGGAAGATTTGCCTCAACAGCAGTCTCTAAATAAAGTGTTATCGCCTCAAGTAAATTAGTTGATGCCTCATCGGCAGCGCCGCCTTCTGATGCTACATCAAGCTCAGGACAGAGCGATGTATATCGGTCTGCCTCTTTAAAGATGATCCCCGTAAAAATAAACTCATTTGCCTGCATGAATATAAAGTATCACAATAAAATAAATTTTTCAAACAAAAAAACGGCGGGAGCCATCTCTGGCATCCCGCCGCTTTGCGGTCACGGACACGATTTTAACGCCCCCTCTTAACCCCCTCTTTCCCCCTTAATTTAAGGGGGATGAAAG
>JBBISP010000017.1:0-48966 GCA_037441185.1 Nitrospirota bacterium
AGCATAACAAATCACTCGTGCGGATGGCTGATAGCCACCGCACAGTTTAAGCGTTCCCGCCGCGCTGCGCGCGTCGGGAACGACAGAGTTGAGCTGTATCTCTCTCGGATTGTATTGTATGAAAAAAATATTAAAGTCCCCTCGCGCGCTGACTCGCGCGGGGGAACAATCCGTTCGAGACTGACAGCAACAGCCGCAGCTCAACTCGGCCGTTGAGCATGAGATAAGGCAATGAATAAACGAAAGCATATACAGCAATCGCATGAGCGGGCAGTTGTAAAGGATTTCCTTGGTTGGCTTAACGCAAAGCGCGGGACTTGTTATAAAGTAATCGCTGAGCCTAATCCACCGGACGCAGTAATTCGTTCTATACGACGAACTCGTTGGGTTGAAGTCGGAGATGTCTTCTGGACTGATAAATATGCTCGTGACTTATATTCCTATGCTACACCTGGTGAGACACGTAAAGCTGTTGGCCCAGGTCCTTTTGTAGATATGGATAAGAGCCTTGCAAAAAACTTTATAAGAATACTTGAACAGAAGCTTTCAAAAAAAACCTACAAAACGTATTATGAAAAATATGGCTCTGGCTTTTTGATATTGTGCATAAACCATTCTTGGTTTGACAAATCAACAATTGAGGAAATAAAAAATAATACAAACAAAATAAATAAAAGCCAACATTCTGGTTATTTCAGTGATGTTTTTATTTCATTTTCCTCTCTGAATAGAAGAGTTTTCATGAAGTGGAAAGAGATATAAAGCCTAACATTTCACTGCATGGGATCGCGTGAGTCCCCGTTCAGTTCGGTCAGGCTGCGGACTGATGCAGCGAAGCGCTTTAAGAAAGTCCAGAATGCCACGGCAATGATCTAGAAGCTGTTGAGAGTAGCAGAGAGGAATTTCTGTACCTTAAATGGGCATTGGTTATTGCCCGATGTTTACAGGGGGAAAACTTTTGTCGATGGCATAATGAATGAGGAAACAGATTTGCTGGAAAGGATGGCCGCCTGATGACTTTTTACACACTTATTGACAAGAGCCCGGGTGGGCCAGCAGCTTACCCCAGGCGTTATGTGTATAATATATATGCAGGAGTTAAAGAGTGCGTTACTATTTTGATTGGAATCCCAATAAGGCAAAAGTAAATCTGAAAAAACACGGAGTCAGTTTTGAGCAGGCATCCACTATTTTTCTTGATCCAAGAATGATAAGTGTCTTTGACACTGAGCATAGCGAAGATGAAGACAGATGGGCTACAATCGGAATTGATAGGAATGGTATTTTACTGGTTGTAGTGCATATCTTTCAGCAGTTGGATGCCGCGTGTTGCAGAATTAGAATTATTTCTGCCCGCAAGGCAATGAGAAAAGAGACAAAACAGTATCGGGAGGAAAACAAATGAAAAAGGAATACGATTTTTCAAAAGGTGAGAGAGGCAAATTTTATCGTCCAGACGCAGAATTATATCTGCCTATTTACATCGAGCCTGACATGATGGAAGTGCTAAGAAAATTCTCAAAGAAAAAAGGTGTCGATGTTGGGACGATAGTAAATGAATGGATAAAAAAAGATATATCCATCGTGGAAACAATAACAAAGTAACACATAACAAATCACTCGTGCGGATGGCTAATAGCCACCGCACAGTTCAGTCGTTAGCTATATAAAAAATAGCAGGAATACACCCTAACTGATAAAATAAGATTGAGGTTAAAAAACATGGAATTGACAAAAGCCAAAAAAGCAGCGATTGCGCATATAGATAACATTCTATCTAACCCGAATATTTGCGATATCGTAGATAATAGCATTAACAGTATTAAATATATTATAGAAAGAACACGGATTGGACGATAAAATACTCCATAATGCAATAGAGCGAATTTATGATAAATTAATGGAGAGAGAATACTACGAGAGAGCCTCATATATCGCAAAAAAGTATGGACTTTGAATTATCTGCACATACCCAAGACATGTTGAAAGAACGGGAGATTCCAGAAGAATGGGCATGGCAGACTATTGATAAACCTGATTGGGAAAATATAGGGGAAGATAACAATGCCCATTATTTTATAAAGTATTCCAGAACATGAGGGGCGAATTCTGCATGTAGTTGTAAACCCTTGTGTTTCACCAAAGAAAGTGGTTACAGTATTTTTTGACCGCAGGGCAAGGAGGCAAAAATGAGATTAAAAGTAGACAAAGAAAGCGATGCTCTTTACTTTAGATTGGATGAATCGTCCATCGTAGAATCAGAGGAGGTGCAGCCGGGTGTGATTCTAGACTTCAATGCGGATGGCAAAGTAGTGGGTGTCGAAATACTAAATCTCAGCGTCAGAATAAAACCCGAACAATTAAAAGTCTTTCAATACGAAACTGTATAGGACACTTCCACTAACAATTAAATCCAGCGAATGCGGTATTGCCGCCTCGCTGAATTTTAGCGGTATAGAATCGAAGAAATGAAATTTGAAGAAAAATTTATAGCCTTTATAGATGTTCTCGGTTTCAAAAACTTGGCTGAGTCCGCTGAAAAAGGCAACGGCCTACCTCTTCCTGAAATAATGGAATTATGAGCAGGGCAGGGTCTTTAATTTGACATTTAATCAAAAAACGCAGCGCTAAGCAATCAATATTATTGCGTACGCTGCTATTCCTGCATAGCATTCAGCTTTTCGGCAACTCGTTCCAACACCGGGCTTTGGAGAACCCACTGCACATAGCGCGCAGCGGGTTCGGATATGCTTAAGCCTTGGTCTTATCTACCAGCTTGCCTTTTTTAAGCCATGGCATCATTGCGCGAAGCTTTCCGCCGACTTCTTCTATCTGATGCTCTTCGCCTTTTCTTGTGAGCGCGTTAAACACAGGCTTATTTGCCCTGCACTCAAGCATCCACTCTTTTGCAAAAACGCCGTCCTGTATCTCTCCTAATATCTTTTTCATCTCTTTTTTGGTCTCATCGGTAATAACGCGTGGGCCTCTTGTAAGGTCTCCGTATTGAGCGGTATTGCTTATGGAATATCTCATATTGGAGATGCCACCTTCGTAAATAAGGTCTACAATAAGTTTTACCTCATGCAGACACTCAAAATATGCCATTTCAGGCGCATATCCTGCCTCCACAAGTGTTTCAAATCCTGTCTGAATCAAAGAAGTAATTCCGCCGCAGAGAACTGCTTGCTCGCCAAAGAGATCTGTTTCTGTCTCTTCTTTAAAATTAGTCTCTATAATCCCTGCCCTGCCTCCGCCGATAGCTGAGGCATATGCAAGTGCGATATCCTTTGTATTCTTTGATGGGTCCTGATGTATCGCTATAAGGCATGGGACACCGCTTCCCTTTGTGTATTCTGACCTCACAAGATGTCCTGGGCCTTTTGGAGCAGCCATAAACACATTGGCATCAGGTGGCGGCACTATCTGATTGAAGTGAATGTTAAAACCATGCGCAAAGGCAAGATATACTCCCTTTTTCATATTAGGAGATATTTCGAGATCATATACATATGCCTGAAATTCATCAGGAAGAAGTATCATTATTATATCCGCTATCTTAGATGCCTCTGAAGGTGTCATTACATTAAACCCTGCAGCAACTGCCTTATCCCAGCTTAATCCTTTTCTAAGTCCAATGGTCACATCCATCCCGCTGTCTTTCAGATTGTTTGCATGGGCATGTCCTTGACTACCATATCCCATTATCACAATCTTTTTCTTTTTCAAAACTGCCAAGTTTGCGTCTTTGTCATAATAAATGTTTATCATTTCTGCCTCCATTAATAAAATTTATGTCCTATTATACTATATGTTAAAAATGTTTTCAGGGTAGTGTAGTATTTGCCCCCATGAAATATACAAAACGAGTCATCGTTTTGTGTTATAATTTTTTTATGCATAAAAAATCTGCATTTCTTACAGTTGCGATCCTCTCGATTGTTTTGTTTACAGCTTTTTTATCCCATTCTGCTGAAAACAAAAAATCTGAGGTAGTTGTCATCACTGTTGACGGTGTTATCAATCCTGTTGCAGCAGAGTACATAGGTAAGTCTATTAGAAAGGCATTTGAGATTAATGCAGAGGCATTGATTATCGAACTTGACACCCCCGGCGGGCTTGATACATCAATGAGAACTATAGTAAAAGATATTATCGGAAGCAACGTGCCTGTTGTGGTCTATGTCTCTCCAAGCGGTGCAAGGGCAGCGTCAGCAGGGGTTTTTATAACAATGGCAGCGCATATAGCAGCAATGTCACCAGGCACAAATATAGGCGCTGCGCATCCTGTTGCTATTGGAGAAAAGATGGACAAGGCTGTAGTAGAGAAAGCCGTCCATGACGCCGCAGCATATATAAAATCTATAGCAGCGCAACGTGGAAGGAATATTCAGTGGGCGGAGGATGCTGTAAGAAAAAGCATTTCTGCAACAGAGACAGAAGCATTGAAAAATAATATTATAGATCTCATAGCAAAGGATATAAATGCGCTGCTTTCAGCAATAGACGGAAAAAAAGTAAAGACTGCCGCTGAAGAAAAGACATTGAAAACCGCTAATGCTAAAATCATCAAGCATGAACCTGGGCTTAGGCATAAGATATTAAACCTCATAAGCGATCCTACCATTGCTTATATGCTCTTGCTTCTTGGTTTCTACGGAATATTTTTTGAATTAACCAACCCAGGCGCCATATTTCCAGGAGTATTCGGCGCAATATGCCTTATCCTTGCCTTTTACGCATTTCAGACTCTTCCTGTAAATTATGCTGGCCTTTTATTAATTATACTTGGCATAATCCTTTTCGTTCTTGAAGTCATGATAACATCTTACGGCCTTCTTTCTATAGGAGGGATAATATCATTTGTCCTTGGCTCTCTCATGCTTTTTGAGTCTCCCCTGCCAGCGCTCAAACTTTCCTTTTCAGTAGTGTTGCCAGCAGCCATTGTGACAGCGATATTTTTTGCCGTCACCTTCAGGCTTGCATATAAGGCATATAAAAGGAAACCTGTTACAGGTACAGAAGGACTTATAGGTATGGAAGGAATTGCAAAGACGGAAATTACACCTGATGGCGGTATGATCATTGTTCATGGAGAACTCTGGTCTGCATATTCCGCAGATGTGATACACATGGATGAAAAAGTAATGGTTGAGGATGTCAAGGGACTCAGAGTGAAGGTTAAGAAAGGGTAATAGCACCGATAGCCATGTTATAAATCGCTTTATCGGCAGTTCCACCTTATCACTCCACATCTTTGTAAAATCAACAACGGCGTCACGCGTATCATGGGGAACCCAGCCGCCCTTTAGAGTTCCCCAAGTTCTTTTTTTAGCTTTACATGCTCCTCCATTAGCTCTGAAAGCACTTCGTGTTTCCGTCTAAGCTTATCTTCAAGCTGCCGGATGCGCTGCTCCCCTTTGAGCTTGGCGGCACGTTCATTACCGTTGCGGTTGAAAGCCGCCGCTCCGTTTTCAAAAAATTGTTGCTGCCATACATAAAAGACCTTTGGCTGCAACTGGTATTCATCGCATAAATCAGATACCGAAACCCGCTCCACTAAATGACGCTTCAGGATGAATACCTTTTCCTTGGCTATGTAATTGTGTCGTTTCTTTCTCATAAACTTTCCTCCGTGTAAGATAGTTTATCTCATCCCGGCTGAAAGTCCAATTCACGCTGAACCAAAACAGATGCAGTTAAAAGATAAACTGCAAATACAAATATAAAGAGATTAAAAGCAATAACCTTAACTGTTTTCTTATCGTCTGAAGTCTCTGCTATGTGTTTATTATCTATCAGCATTTTTTTAACAAATTTTATTTTAAGCAGTTCATTGTTGTAACACGGCCTTCAATTCAGGGAAAATTTCTCTAACCAGCGATATATGTCCAGATATAATATACATGTTTGTCGGTTCAAGTTTCTTTATTGATATGCCTTGCATGCGATGTGTTATTTGGGGAGAGTCGGAAATTATAAAGGTCGAAAAATTTTCTATATTCTTTGGCAAAACTATCTTATCTGTTAAAAATGTTTCTTTGTTTATGCTCCACCATGTCTTTCTTATCTCACCTGTGGGTGCAACTCTTACGTCTACCTGATAAACCCTGTACTGGGGCAAATAATACATGATATGTCTGTAGCCATAATAAACATATGGCAAAGCAAAAAAAGCTGTTTTCAGAGGATCAAAAGCTTTAAACTCATTCAGCATTATTTTTAAGTCTCTGTCATGATTCTTAATAAAATTATAGGAAACAATATGATTGGAAAACAAGAAAACTAAGGTATTTATTGAAATAATGAAAACAGTTATTTTATTAAAATAATCTCTCCCATTTATTTTTAATAATTCTTTAGCCATATAACTAACAGATGCAGCGGTCAAAAGTAAGAGCGCAGGAATGAATATCAACACATAGCCCGGATTTGCCGGATGTATAAAAATAAAGAGATAAAACATAAAAGACGGTAATATCCAGATGGCAAAGAACAATGTCTTAGAATTGTCTATAGTTTTTAGTCTTTTGTGCCTTGCGATGGAATACGCAGCAAGCCCCAAAATTAATATCCCTGCTCCAAGACCATATAAGGTATTACGAAACACAATAAGTGAAAATAATTTCAATCTCGGCAGCCCTTTATCAAAAACAGATTCATACCCTGTATTAAATAGCCATAGCTCTCTGAAGGCTTCTCTGTAAACTTCATAGCCTCCGGCCATCTGAATCATTGGTATGAACCATGAAAGACAAACAATGCCAAGCAATGCAAAGGATGCAATAATTTTCTTTAGTGGCATGCCTTTTATAGAAAAAAGCCATAGCGGGAACAGAAAAACGAGGGTATTCTGTCTGATGCCGCCGGCTATACCAAGAACAATAACTGATAACCATAGGTACTTATGCTCTCCTTTATAAATCCTCCAGCAAAGGAAGGCTATAAGGGCGCTGAAAAAAGCCTCTACAATGTATGTTAGAGCCACCTCGCCATGAAACCACATATTGGGGCTTGCAATGGCGAATAAAGCTGCAATAATTCCAGTTTTTCTATCAAACATTTCCTTGCCGAGATAATATATCGCCACTACTGTCAGACCACTAAAGATTATGCTGATAGTCACAAATACAGTATTTGCATCACCTATAAACAGATTTAGCAGCCTGCCCAGCATTACATAAAGAAAATATCCGGGAGGATGAGGCTGATGGGTGGTTATATCATATTTTTCGAGTGCCAGCGCGAAATGGACAGAATCCAAATGGTATAGAAATTTGCTTGTAAAGGGGATTCGTGTAATAATTGTTACGAAAAAAATGATTAATGGTAGGTAGAAAGTATTTTTTCCATTCTCTGTTGAGTCGCTATTTTTCATTTAATTTTGAAGTTTTATCACCCTCGATGCCGCATCTACAACCCTTTTTGCTCCTTCTATAGCCTTAATCGCGTCTTCTTCAGAGCTTATAAGCTTATCTCCATAGAAATCAATAGCAATTTCCTTCAGTCTTTCTACCAATTTGTAATATTCTTTTCTATAACTCATTACTTGTTGATAAAGGCTATTTCATCCCCAATGTCTGTGAGTGTATCGTCAATTATACCACACGGCAGTTCGAGAACACTCGCTGCTTTGAAATATAAAGATGTCAGTCTATTTGGCTGTAAGTTTTTCTTAATAGCTATGATGTGATTTGTCTTATCAAGAAATATAACATCTATCGAAAATTTCATTCCAATGGTATGTATGCTCTTGCATGGTTTAATCAATAATGCCTCTCCTTTAGCAAGAGAATCCCTACCAAGAAGCCCCTTCATCCTTTTCAGGATGCCAGTTGCTACTGTCAAATTATCAGCAAGTTCCTTTTTTTTTGTAATGTTAATTATTTCCATAAAAATAAAGGCTAAGGATCAAAGCACACCATATCCTTAGCCTTAGGTTGACATAATAAAGTTCCTACTTTTTACCGAGTTTCACATAAATTAATGCCAATTCCACAGCTATTACTATTAATAATACAGTATCAATATTCATATAATTTAACTCACCTCCTTTTTTAAAAATCAGCAAATGTCTTGATTATCCTTATAACACCAGGGCCAAGAATTACAACAAGCAGGGCAGGAAATATAAAAAATACCAAAGGAAAGAGCATTTTTATCGCTATCTTTGCAGCAGCCTCTTCTGCCTTCTGTCTTCTTATTGTCCTTAAAGAATCAGCATGCACCTTCAATGCCTGCGCAAGGCTGGTGCCCAGTTTTTCTGTCTGGATAAGCATTGCGGCAAAAGCCTTAAGGTCTGCTACCATCGTCTTTTCACCCATGTCCCTCATCGCCTCACTTTTCGGCTTTCCAGCCCTTATTTCCCTGATCGCTATCTTCATCTCGGTTATTAAAGGACTCTTCTTAAAATGAGTGTCTTCAGTGACTTTAATCATAGCTGCATCCATGCTCATGCCTGCTTCAACGCATACAGTCAATAAATCAAGGATATCTGGAAGGTCGTGAAATATTGTGGTCTGGCGTTTTTTTACCCTATTTCTGAGCCAGTAGCTTGGAGACAGAAAACCTACAATAGCAAAACCTACGCTCATAAGCATTCGCATTGTCGGTTCCTTTTCAAAATGCAGGCCATAAAATACAAGATAAGCCAAGGGCAGAGCGATGGCCAGTAATATCTTGATTCCCATAAATACAGGAAACTTCTCTCTTCTTATGCCTGCGGCAATTAACATCCTGACATATTTGCCGTACTCTTGAGGTCTCAGAGGAATCGCTCCCAATCTGGCGAGGAATTTCTGCCATGGTGTCAATGGCTTTTCTAAAATCGATAATTCTTCTTGAACTGTTGCAACGAGGCTCTCAAGTCTGTCTTCAAGGACTGTTTTTTTTGGAATAAGCATATACATCAGGAAGAAAAGGATAGATGCTGTTGCAAAAAATACTAAGGCTATAAGAAGATATAATGGCATACCTACTCCTTAAAATTAAATTTTTTCTGATTCATATTTTTATATTTATAAGTCTTCTAATAACAAGGAAACCAATAATCTGTGCGGTTACTGCAATGCCTATAGCATATCTGCCAGTTGTAACCTCCACAAGTTCCATTATATAATCTGGAGCAATAAAATAAAGCATAACAGCCATAAATATAGGCAGGGCTGCAAGTATATATCCCGAAAGCCTGCCCTGTGCTGTATAAACCTTGATCTGTCTTTTAATCCTAATCCTTTCTCTTATAGTATTTCCGAGCTTCTCAAGCATTTCTGCCAGGTTTCCGCCAACCTCTTTATGAATGCTGACTGATGTTACAAAAAGCCTTAGGTCCATGCTTGGCATCCGTTCCAGCATCCTGGTAAGGGCATCGATTAGAGAAAGTCCAAGAGTCTGTTCTTCATAAACAGCTTTAAAAAGACCTGCAGTTGGTTCTGGTGATTCGCTGCCGACTATCTGAATAGCTGATGAAAGGGAATGGCCTGCTCTTAGTGAACGGGCTATCATATCGAGGGAATTTGGAAGCTGCTCGGTAAAGGCATTACTTCTGTCTATCTTTTTTTTGTGTAGATAGAGCAGTGGTATGCTGATGCCAATAACAAAAAAGAGCAAAGGGAAGACTATTCCCCTCTGCAGAGCTATCCCTATAACAAGACCAAACAAAGCAGAGATTATCATGATCATGATAAAAAACTTGGTATCTATGTTGAGGCCTGCTTGATCTATAAGATCATTGAGCTTTCTGATAAGTTTGAATCTGGATAGGAATTTATCGACAGGTGACATTTCCTTTAATATCTCTATTGATAGATCAGAAGAAAGTTTTTCATCAGACTTAATGGCAAGCTCTCTTAGCCGTTTTTTAGCCGCATAGTAAGGAGAAGTCTTTACAGTAATATAGCCCATGTAAAAGGCTATCAGCCCGAGAGAGATTGCAAAAAAGAAGAGTAGGGTGATGATTGGCAGTGTCATGAGGATACCCCCTCAAATATGTGCGCAGGGACCGTTATCCCTGAAACCTTAAATTTATCTATAAACTTCGGCCTCACACCTGTGGGAATAAACTCCCCTAATATTCTTCCATCAGGCGCTACTCCTGTTCTCTTAAATACAAATATATCCTGCATGACGATAGTATTTCCCTCCATGCCTGTTATCTCTGATACGCTGATAATCTTTCTTGTTCCATCAGCAAATCTTGATAGTTGTATAATTAAATTTAGCGCAGAGGACATTTGCTCTCTAATAGCCCTTTCTGGCAGATCCATACCTGCCATTAGTACCATTGTCTCAAGCCTTGCTAATGCATCTCTGGTAGTGTTTGCATGTATCGTAGATAAAGAGCCGTCATGCCCTGTATTCATAGCCTGCAGCATATCCAGAGCCTCACCGCCTCTTACCTCACCAATCATTATCCTGTCTGGCCTCATTCTAAGCGCATTCCTTAAAAGATTTCTTTGGGTAATCTCTCCCTTTCCTTCTATGTTTGGCGGACGAGTCTCGAGCCTTACTACATGTTCTTGTTTTAGATGCAGCTCAGCCGAATCTTCTATAGTGATTATCCTTTCATCATGAGAAACAAATTCAGAAAGAACATTTAACAAGGTAGTTTTTCCTGTTCCTGTTCCACCTGAAATGAGGATATTTAGCCTTATCTTTACGCATCCTTCCAGTATTGTTGCCATTTCTTTTGTGAGAGTTCCGAAGGTAAGTATATCGGCCATCTTTAGCGGCTCAACGCCAAACCTTCTGATCGAAAGAGATGGCCCATCAAGCGCTAATGGTGGAATTATAGCATTAACTCTTGAACCGTCAGGAAGCCTTGCATCGACATAAGGAGATGATTCATCTACACGCCGCCCAACCTTTGAAACTATGCGGTCTATGATTTGAAGGAGATGGTTGTTATCTCTGAATGTTACATCTTGCTTATAGAGTTTTCCAAACCTTTCAACATATACCTGATTATATCTGTTAACGAGTATATCTGATATATCTGGGTCAGAAAGAAGGAGTTCAAGCGGACCAAGTCCAAAGGTCTCGTGCTGGATATCTACTATCAGACTGTCTCTTTCAGCCTGACTAAGGGGGATGCTCTCATCCTCAAGGAGGGATTCTACTGCATGGCCGATTTCCATGCTTAGACGCGAAGAGTCTATTAGATCAATATTTGATAGGTCTATGCGTTCGATTAGTCTTCTATGAATCTTTGACTTAAGGCTTTGATACATATCAAGCTTTGATATTTTTTCTTCCATTTTAAACCCTCCTTATTTTCTTACCGGGGCAATAGCATTTGCCAGTTCTTTTATAGCCAGATTAAGTCTTAATTTTGGCTCAGAGACGCTTAAAGGAATGCCCTTATTAATGGATGCCATTGCGCTGAAATATTCATTGGGTATATGCCATGATATAGGATGATTAAGGACTTTTTCAGCGTCTTCTATCTTTATATCCCCCTTTTTCATATATCTGTTGGCAATGAGCTTTACTTTGTCTTTCTTGTATCCAATGCCATCTAAATAATTAAGGCATCTCTGTATATTTTTTATGCCAGGAAGGCTCAATACAAAAGTAATAAGAACAATATCAGACATCTCAATAGCAGTAAGTGTCCTTTCGTTGAAAGCTGGCTCTGTATCAATGATTATATGCTTGAACATTGTTTTTAAAAGGCTCAATACACGTTTTATCTCTCCGCCAGAAATAGAAAGGCTTTCGGCTATCTTTTGTGGCTCTGCAAGAACATAGACGCCTGAATTATGCTTTGTGATAGCTCCCTGCAAAAAGGCTTTATCAAGACGGGCAAGGTTTGTTGTGACATCGCTTATGGTGTAAGATGGTTTAAGATTCAGGAATGTGGTGACATCCCCTGCGTTTAAGTCCAGATCAACTATAATTGTAGGCTCGTTTGTTGCCTCAAATATATTTACCGCAAGATTTATCGCTATAGTTGTATTGCCGACCCCTCCCTTTGGGCTGAAAAGGGTGTAAACGCGGCCTGTCTCTGCATGGATACCGGGCTTGGTTATCCACAATCTGCCGAGCTTCTGAAGGGCTGCAGTGAGATCAATATCAGAAACAGGTCTTAAAAGGTATTCGGTTACTCCAGCCCTCATAACCTTTAGTATAGTATCTGCAGATTTATCGCTGCATGTGGCAAAAATGGATACCTGAGGAAATCTGCTGAGTATAAGATTAATCCTTTCTATAGAGGTCTCTATGTCATCAGCAGAAACATCCATAATAACGACCATCGGCCTTTTTTTGTGGATAATCTCATATCCCTTCTCAAAACTCTGGGAAACTCCCTCAATAGATACATGGTTTCCCATGTTTTTTAAGTATTGCTGAATATTGCTGATAGAATCTGGATCAGTGTCAATAATTACAATCGAAATCGCTGGAGGCATCTCTTAAGTTCTCCTTTATACATAATATGTTTTTTTATCTTTTATCAATCCTGCTAAAATAAGGTTTTATACATTATAACCTAAATTAATTCATTTGCAAGCTTTTTTTGCATAACCTCAGCTTTATCTCCTTAAAAACAGTCGCTGTCCCTATTGTTTTATTCAAACATTTCTCCCTTTCCTTGCCGGCTCAACTTCTCCTTTTTCAATGGCCATTATTACCTCATCTTCACTTGCGCCTCTTTCTATCATTTGTTCTCGTGCATGATTGCTTATTTTAATTACCATTATAGTCTTTAATCAAAAAAGCAAAATAAAAACCGGTTTTTACTCAAACAGCAACATATTCTGCGAATGAGTGGGACTCTGGCACTGGCAAGCCATCCTCAAGCAACCCGCGAACATGCATTTGAATGGCCTCATGCATGTTCTGCTCGGTCTCTTCTCTTGTAGCTCCAGTAGCTATACAGCCTGGCAAATCAGGCGAATATGCTGAATAATTTCTGTTTGCCTTTTCAATGACAACAAGGAAACGATGCATGCTTTTACTTTGCCTCCTTTAGCTTTGCCTGTTTTAAAATGCTATTTAAAGTGCCAGGCGCCAAATCGTCATTAGGATGACCGGCAATTGTTACTCTGCCAGGTTTTGCCGGGTGCTTATACTGTCGATGGCTGCCTTTTACTGCAACCATATGCCAATTATCGGCCTCTATAACTTTAATAATATCACGAACTTTCATTCATTGTGAGTGACATTAATGGCCTTATATCTCAACCTTATCTTTATCTGTCTCAATTTTCTTAACAATAAATCAAACCATGCCGTTTATTCTTTTTCCCGTGTCAATTGGCAAAACCTGACACCACTGTCACTCAAAGACAGTCGCTGTCCCTATTTTTCCTACTTAAGCTGCGCTTTTAGTCTGTAAAGTTATACTAACCTCATCGCCTCTAATAAGCTGTCTTGCCGAGGCATTAAGAAATTCTACGCTTACTGGCTCTTTATCCTCTCCATAGCTAACAATAACACCGCCTGGTTCCTCGACAGCATCTACAGGTGGAATATCTCTGAGAATCAATATAAGCACATCAGCGTCAGAATCATATCTCAACCTCATGCTTCATCCCTCCAATATCTTTCAACCTTACTCGTCCAATAAACAGTTATGATCTTTCTATCCATACCGATCTCAATAAAAGGAACTCTCAAGAGACCACCATGAATCTTTGTTTGTGAAACAAGCACTCCCATATCTCCGGGGACAATTTGTTCCGGATCACTCACTAAATCCTCCACTTTCTGTCGTGTAATGCCTAAGTTCTTCTCCCACTCCTTCTGCCTATCAATTGCATGTATAGTCCATATAAATTTCATTTTCCCCTATCTATTCTATCTATCTCTCAACCTATCTCTGCTATTCTCGCTCAATTAGCATAGAACCGTCCCGTTTATTACTGTTCTTAAGCAGCAGTCTCAATAGGAGTCATTACGCTAATTTCTTTAAGCATCGCAATTTTTGAAGCATCTAATATCTCAATTTCAAGAGGCAGCCTCTTATCATCCAGATGAAGAATAACTCCTTCATTTAAATCTATCGAATCAACAGGTGTTCCGTCTCTGAGTTCGATCATCAAGATATCAGCGTCCTTTGAATATTTTATCTTCATAAATATATCCTCCTTTAAAGTAGCGATCAGCAAATGGGAAATATACCGTAAGTAATATGGGCACTTCTCCTTCATATTCATAGACAGCACGGACTAAATGGTTGTCGTATCTTTTATGGGCAATAAATCTATTTCTATGGCCCAATAATACTTCCTCCGGCATAATAAGTGTTTCAACTACCATTTCCTCTTTAAGCCCCCATTTGCTTATCCTTTCCGATGCATGGGAAAGGATAAGAATTCTTATAATCTCCTCTTTAAATTTTACTTTATAAATCTCTCCCTTACTATGTGTTTCCTTATCTACAATTTCTAAGTTCATTAATAAATTTTATTATCTCACTTTTTATCTCTATTAGTTTCAACATAGCCCCATCATTTTTAGCTTGTCTCAATTTATTTCCTAAAAACAGTCGCTGTCCCTATTTTCCCTTACACACAATTAAATAGAACCGTCCCGTGTATATCCCTTGTTTATATTCTTCGTAGCGTTTTTACTTCACCAATACTGGCGTGCTTCCAATAAATTCTGTAGCGGGGCAAGCAAGACATTGAATGCTGGTAACCCTAATAGCATTTGGCTCGGATCCTGTAAGGACTGGCGCATCATAAGCTCTACAGGCGCATTCATTTGTTCCGCCGCCTCCAGAAGCATAAACTTCCGTAATCGTCATTCGTCCATATGAAACAACAGTATCCGGAGCTGGCTGATCTCCTGTAGGACAGCCATTCGGAGACTGCACAATAGCTATTAAAACTGTCCATGAAGTAACAGTATCAAGAATGCTGTCACAATTTCCGTCTGAGCAGGTTTTATTCAAACTTTCGTAAAGGGGATTCTTAAAGGCGCATCTCAACTGCCTTTGTAAAGAATTAATATTTCCATTTGATGTGTAGATAGTTAGTCCGCAGGCATTTATTTCTTTACCGCAAGTAATTGCATTAATCTCATCATTCTCCATCTGTTGTGATGATGGATTAAAAGATGTCCATGCTATTCCCACATTGCCTGGAGTTACTTCTCTGGGATAAGGTGCCCAGTATAAAAGTGTACCATCTGGGCTTACAATCCCGGGGGTGCATGTGTCAAGACAAATGACAATAGGAATTTGTGCCCTCGGAGGCCTTGAAGCTATCGCCTCTGCCCTTGCACTCATGAAGCGCCAATCAGCAGCGCCTTGTGGAAGCGCTCTTAATACTCCACCAAGAAAGAGCCTAACAGGTCCCATACCATAACCGCTTCCAGCAGCAGTCCTTCTTGGCACTGTTTTAACTGCATTTATTGCAAATCCTGTGCTGCCATTTGCACGGCAAAAATAGCCATTTCCAAGCGTTTCCCATCCAGTTGCACAGTAGACGGTGCCTGGAGCAGTAGATCGCCAGTGTCCAACAATTATATCGCCAGTTGCAGAGTTTGCGTTGTTAAGATTTGAAGGCGGACTGGTAGTATTACAATCCGCTGGATTATTTGTTACAAGATAAACATTAGATCCCGCTGCTCTATTTCTGCATGCAAATCTCCAAGCGGCCTGCCTTGCTGAAGTTTGTAATAAAGCATTTGGATTAATAGCTGTATTATCAATCTCTCCAGTTGCCAATGCCGCCCCGGCCAGCGACGCCGCATCTGCTGCTACCTGAAGCTCGTTTTTTACGACATACATATATCCAATATCAATAGCAAGCGCTGCAAGGGCTAAAAGAAGTGCGAGCATCAACGCCATCATAATAAGGGTAATGCCTTTGTTATTTGAGAGCATATCTTTTTTAAAAAGCTTCATAAATACAAACACCTCCCAAGGTTAAGACAGCATCAAATCATTTGCGCTCTAAAGATTTAAAAAAATATGAGGATTCAAGGGCTTAAACACGCGCACTCTTGAATCCTCCGCCCCTTTTCTTTTATTCAGCCTTTTTTGGCATAGGTATCCACTGATACTCATTTTCTTCTTTTGACGTTAAAGGCTTTTCAGCCGGAAGTTCGGTTTTTACACCAGGAGCAATAGGCTTAACAAGTCTTGGTGTTATAAAAAACGCCAGTTCTTTTTTATCGAGTTCGTCTGTTGTGCTTCTAAACAGCGCTCCCAAGATTGGTATATCTCCAAGAAGAGGGATTTTATTAATGTTCTTTTTCATCTCTTCTGATAAAAGGCCTGCAAGGATAAGACTTTCTCCATCCCTGAGGTCAACGCTTGTATTAACGGTTCTTGCATCAATCTCTGGAGCTATCAGGCCCTGTGCAGTTGTAAGAAATCTCACAATATTGCTCACCTCTGCCGGGTCTATTTTAAGCCGTATCACCCCATTATCAAGCACTTCAGGCGCAAAATTAAGCCGTATGCCAACATCTCTATATTCAATCGAAGGGGTTGGCGGTGTGCCTGTAACGACCTGAACAGGCACCTTCCTGCCTGCATGGAAATTGCCTTTTTCGCCGCTTCTTACAACAAGATTTGGCTCTGCAAGTATCTTCGCAAGATCTTTA
This sequence comes from Nitrospirota bacterium, assembly GCA_037441185.1. Classification (GTDB taxonomy): domain Bacteria; phylum Nitrospirota; class Thermodesulfovibrionia; order Thermodesulfovibrionales; family Dissulfurispiraceae; genus JBBISP01. The sequence continues at coordinate 16,558 of JBBISP010000017.1, forward strand.
GTCTCAAGAGCTCTCAAAAATACCGCTGCCCCGCTCGGAAAATGTGTTATCCCTATCTGTGGTCTTAGATCAGGCATTTCAAAATTTTCGAACCTTGCAATAAGTCCATCGTCAACAACTGTGGAACCCGGAAATGAAATAAAACCATGCTGGTTGTCGCCTCCCAAAAAGGTGCCTTCAATAAATGAACTTAATCCAAGCTCTTTGAGCTTACCCCTGTCTATTGCTGCCACTCTTACCTCAAGCAATACCTGCTGGGCTTCTTTTAGGGTTATATAATTTAAAACCTTAAAATTAGGGGTCTCGACAGTTTCTGTAAGACCTGCTGAATACCTTATGGTTTTAATTGCTGTTCCTTCTTTTGCATATGCGCTTGCTGCTGCAAGTATTTTGTTAATCATCTGTTCATTTGCCACTGTTCCTGAAAGAAGCACATGATCATTAGCATAAGCAACATTCACATCATCTTTCGGAGCAATAGCTTTTATGCGAGCTTCAATTTCATTTATATCAGGTATAACCTTGACATCAAAAAAAGTTGGCTTTTGGTCTTTTTCCCATACAATAAGGGTTGTGGATCCCATTGAAATGCCATTTATTTGTAATTGTGTAGGAGATATTACAAGCACATCAGCCACTTCGTTTTTTGCTATTGATACCCTTTCAATAGGTTTTTTAAGATTTATGAGTGTGCTTTTGTTAATAACAACCTCAGTTAGAACACTGGCATAAGTTAGGCTGAATGATAAAGAAACTAAAAATACAGAAAATATAAAAGACCTTAAAATTTTCATAAAATCCCCTCCTTATTTATTTGATTCTGTTTTGAATTGCTCTGTAGTTCTACTCGTTCCTTTTATGACCTCAACAGTAACAGGAGGCGGAGGCGTTGGTTTTACCTCAACAGGTTTTACCTCAACAGGTTTTATTTCAGCAGGAGCTTTCTTAGGAGCCTTAGCTGCTAATTTGACAACAGGCGCTGCTGTGGGTTGGACGCCTGTAAGCACTTTAGTGACTGTAGCTCCAGTTGTCTTTGGCATATCAGCATCGCCAGCCCTTCTTAAAACAAGCTGAAGCCTTCCTTGAGTGCTGGCTATGGCGAGTTCTTCTGCCTGTGCAGGAGCAACATCCATAGTTACTGTAGGCACAACAACAGGCTGGCCTTCCTTCTGCTCGATTATCTGCCCGATAGCAAGCACAGGGATATTCTGAAGGGTAGGGATGATTTTGCTGACAGGCTGCGTTCCTCCAGGAGGAATTATAGTAAGAACAACATCTACCTTGCTGCCAGGTGTTATAAAGCCAGCAACGCCTGCTACCTGATCAACAGCCACCGTCATTGCCCTGTGACCTTCGGGTATTTTATAGGTCAAAATGCCAGGAGCGCCCTCCTTAGGGATAAGTCTTGCCTCAATAATTGGATCACCAGGCAGATGCCTCTCAATTGCTACCCTTCCAACTACCTGCTCAGTAGATGAAAATGCGCCTATCGGCACATTTGCCTTTGGCCAGTCAGCAAGCTTTAATTTAGCTGCACCAATAGCGCTGCCTATAGGTATTTCCTCTGATGCAACAACGATTCTTTCTGTTGCCACTGCCTCTTTTACTCTTGCTTCTTGCCCCTTAAGATAATTATAAAGAGATACGCTTGCGACTACTGCAATGACTACTGCAATAACGCCTACAATTAAGACTGTTCTCGGTTTTGCTGCCATAAACCCTCCTTTTCTATTTTTTTAATTTTAAAACACCCTTTATCTAAATAAAGCTACTATCAATCAGCTTTCTAATGTGCATTTTATTTTTCTATTTTCCTAATTCATAATTCGTAATTTCAAATTAATAGGTTCTTTCTCATTTCAAATGGGTAAATATTATCTGCCCTATTTCCCCTCTATTAAGAGGGGATTAAGGGGTGTGTGCTATAACTCCTTCCGTATTATTCATTACGTCCTCGTCTTTGAATCTCAAAACTCTTATCCCCATCTCATTTAACCTCTGTTCCTTTATCTCGTCTCTTTTCATTTTAAACACACCCCTACCCCTCTTTTTAGAGGGGAAGTTAAGACTACCCATTCAATATGAGAAAGAGCCAATTAATATTTATTATTCATATCTCATCGAAGCGGCAACAATGAGATTTAAACTCTTTGGCCATGGCCAAATGCCGCCTCCGATAACATAAAAATTAGGATTATTTAAAATAGCCTGTACTCGCACAGTGCCGTTAGGAGCTACAGCAGAACAAGCAACTATAGCATTGGATGCGTCTCTGCATTCTAAGGTTACATTTATAGCTGGTTCGCCTGTCTTTGGCTTTACTCCTGGCTGACAACATACAGCATTTGTTAATACATTTGCATTAGGGCAAGTCGTGCTTGATGCGCATTGAAATGATGTAGTCAAACTGGCAGCAGGAGTCACGACAGCTACCCTTGCCCCTTGCCTGACAGCATTTTTAAGTGAATTTTTTGTAAACCATGCCCTTGCAAATTCTGTAATGCCTAAAAGAATTACTAATAAAATCACAAGAACTAAAGCTGTCTCTATCAGCATCGTGCCATTTTTGTTTTTAATATTTTTCATGTATGTGCCTCTTTTATTTATCCCCTTCCTATTCACCTTATCTCTATCAGTCTCCATCTATCTCTATCTATTCACAGCATCATCAACAGAGCTGTTTATCTGACTGTATTTATTTTCGACCTGACTGCCTGTGGCAGTAAGCATAAGCACAAGTAACACCGCGATTAATACCAGCACCCAGCTATATTCAGCAAGGGTCTGACCTTTATGATCTGAGATTAATGCCTTAATATGTTTCATGATTGCTCCATATCCAGCGATAAATTAAAATCATTTTAAAACCTTTGGTTCAGGTCTCCGGATTTATATCCGGAGACCCTTTTGTTTTTTTACTCTAAGGCGCTAATGCACTATTGATCGTTGAGAAAGCTCTATTTACATTTCCACCTGTACCGCGCAGCATAGCGATTACAACAATTGCTATCAGGACTAAAAGAAGCGCATACTCAACGAGTGTCTGTCCTTTTTCTGTTTTTAGATAAGATACTGCCCTGTAATACATGTCCATGATTTTCTCTACCATTTTTCCCTCCTTAATGGTTACATCTAAGTTGTATCAGAAAAATTCTGATGCTAAAGCTAAATTATCCTCTCCTCGATATCACCTCCTTATTTAAGGGTATCAATATAGTAATGTTTAACTTTATAAAAAAGTATAACACAATTATTTATATTGTCAAGTTTTTTTTAATTGCAAATAGTCTTATCCTGACAATGTCCTTAAGCATCTGAAGCGAATCAATTAGAGGCCTTACCTTTGATTGCGCTGAATTGAGCCATTTGATTGGAACCTCTTTTATTGTAAATCCCATCTTTTTGGCAATTAAAAGCGCCTCTACATCATATGCAAACCTGTTCACCTTTGCTCTGCTGAATATATTTCTGGCTGCCTTGCCGTCAAAGAGTTTAAATCCGCATTGCGTATCAACAAACCCATCGATTACAAGCAGCCTCACTATTTTGTTGAATGCCTTGCCCATTGCTTGCCTCCACCAGGGCTGTCTCACAATGATCATGCTTTCAGAAAGAGCCCTCGAACCTATGGCTGCAGCGCATGAGCCGCCTGAAGAAATATCAATCAGCGGAAGGAGTTTTTCTATCTCCTCAATTGGTGTTGAAAGGTCTGCATCAGAAATAAGCACAATGTCTCCTTTTGATGAGAGCACGCCTTTTCTCACAGCAAAGCCCTTGCCCATATTTGGTGTATAGCTTATCAATCTTATAGCAGGCATCTTCTCAGAGATGGCTGCAATCACCTGCTTTGTATTGTCAGAGCTTCCATCATCAACAACAATAATCTCAAAATCAGCGCCTCTGCTTTTCATGTAATCATAAACTCTCAGAAGGGTAGAGATGATGCGGTTTTCTTCATTGTATGAAGGTATTATTATTGAGATCATAACTCTACAATGAAGTTGTTCCAGCCCATGTCTATGGTCTCCTCTGTGAGCACAGGCGGGGTGTTGTAATAGTGCGAAAAGTCTGTTATCTGACCTATAATATCTCTCGGATGGGCAGCGCAGAGCTTTATCCCGCTCTTTTTATATTTCTTCATAAGATAGTCAAAAATATCCTCTCTGAAGTCTATCTTATTGAAGTCGCAGATCTGCTTGAATATCTTTTTATACTCTTCTTCTGAAGGATAGCCTATATATATCTTATATCTTATCCTTCGCATAAACGCCTCATCAACAAGGTTTTTTGGATCTATGTTTGTGCTGAATATAATAAGTTGATCAAATGGCATCTCAAAGCTCATGCCTGTATGGAGTTTCATATAATCAATTCTTCTGTCCAGAGGGACAATCCACCTGTTAAGCAAATCCTTTGGATGCACTAATTGCCTTCCAAAGTCATCCACTACGAGCATTCCATTATTTGCCTTCATCTGAATGGGCGCCTCATAGAATTTGGATATGGAATTAAAGTTAAGTTCGAGCATTCCGAGTGTTAATTCTCCGCCTACCATTATGATTGGCCGTTTTATCTGCAGCCACCGCTGGTCAACACCGTCAGTCGATGCGTTTTTAACAGCCTCATGAGTTACAGGGTCATATATGCTGATTATCTGTCCGCCGACATATAGGGCATAAGGTATGTAGATGTCTTCTTTAAAGATGCTGCCAATTGTTTGCGCTATAGTTGTTTTGCCGTTTCCGGGAGGGCCGTAGAGAAACATTGATTTTCCTGATGTAACAGCAGGGCCTATTCTTTTTAATGTATTTTCGTTGATTGTCAGATGAGAGAAGGCATTTTTTATATCACTCTCTTTTACATCAAAATTCTTTACTGTCTGTTGTAAGACTACTCTTACATAATCATCATAACAGACAGGAGCATGGCCGACATACTGACAGATGTCCATGAGTTCGAGAGCCATGCTGCGGCCTTGAGAAGTTATGACAAACTGATAACTTATTCTTGTATACTGAGCAGCTCCCTTGACCTCTACTAAACGCTCTTTTCTAAGCAGTTGAATCATCTGATCAACAATGGATATGGGCAGCTTAACCCTTGATGCAACATCAGGAATAGTGAATTCTCCCATGCTCAGGATGGTCTTCAGGATAAGGTCTGTTATAATATTCTGCGGCAGACCTGTATCTTCAACGGATTTTGGCATTGTCGGAGAAGGCTTTAAAAAGGAATCGAGCATGTCTCTTGAGATAAACTTAAGGGCAACGAGATTGGTGCCTATTCTGCCGCCGTATATTTTTTGTCGCTCCAGAGCCTTGCCGAGCTGCTCTTCTGTCAGCATACCCTGCTGCATAAGCCGCTCTCCTATTAGTTCCTCTCTTATTAGTTCTTGCATAAACTTCTCCTTATTATTTTTTATATTCCTTCCAGACAAGCCCGCTGTCTGCATTGAACTTGGTTATACTTTCAGAGTCCTCCATATAGCCGCTGAAATAGGAATCATCATCCCAAAGAATACCTTCAGGCATGAGTATCTTAGCCGTAATCTTATCATCGACAGTCATTGTGCCGAGGGTCTTTGACTTTTGTTTTGCGCTTTTTTCATAGAGCTTAACTGTAAGGGTTACTTTTAAGGGTTTATTGTCAGATTCTATCATAAAGTTATAAATTCCTTCACCTGCAGCTTCGACAATAATCGTCATAATGTTATTCCCACTATTGATTATTTTTGGTTCGACTCTGATATAGTTTATCTCTGATTTTTTTAGAGGCCTGTTTCTCTGTTTTTTAAGAAACTCTCTGTATGCAACGGTTGTTTTAATATTATTTATTAAACCTTCCTCAATTTTTATTTCGAGCTTTAAGTCTCCATAAGGTTCGGGCAATATTATCCCCTTTGTTTCCGGCAAATCTGAAATTGTTTCGCTCTCTTGAGCTTTAAAGATTTTATCGATGGCTTTGTCTTCAATTTCTTGAGTTATGGATTGCAAAGGCGCAGTATCTTTTTTTAAATCAAGATTTTTTTGTTTAAGCAGTTTATTTTCTCTATCCTTGCCTGAACTATCAGTCCATTTTTCTTTAACTGTAGTTTTAACTTCTGCCTTTTTATCCTGTAAAGATGTGAATGATTGAGGATGGATTTCTTCGGGTTTTTTCTCAAGCAGCCCCACTTCTTTATTGTCAATTTTATTGTCAACCCCTTCATTATCGAATAAGCTGTCAATTGCTTTTTCTGTCATTGGGGCATCATCCTGTTGGATGCGGGCAGTTTTTATAGGATCTTCGTTTTTCGGTTCACTTTCTTCCTTCATATTCGCTTTAGGTTCTGCAGGGGGATCCTCCTTTTGTTTTAATTCTTCTGCGCTGCTCTTAGTCTCTGCGATATCTATATCCTCAGATAGTTCATCTTTTCTGTCTTCTTTTACGGATTCCTTTGTAAAAGGCGCTGTGGGTTTCTCTGGCTCTATTTGTTCTTTTGCAAATTGCTCTAACTTTGAAGCATTATCACTGCCTTCTGCTTTTTCTGCAGCCTTTTTATTTTCAAAACTCTCTTTTTTTTCTAACGAAGATTTGCTGTGCAAATTCTGTCTGATCTTAGTTTCATTAAAAGCAGCGCTTTTCTGTAAAGCCTTATTTATGGATTTGTTTTTATCGATGGAAAGAAAAGATGAATAGAGTCTGACATTAACAAATGGAAAGTCGCTGCTTATCCTGTATAAAGGCGGAGACAGTAACAATAAGATTGTAATAAATACAGTATGAAGCATCAAAGAGTATATGAAGGGAAATGTTATTTGCGGGACAGTTGTTTTCATATCATAAAGTTTATCAGAAAATGCAGACGCTTGAATACTATGGTATTCTATCTTATGGACATTATCACCTCTCATATAAATGCTGACTTCGATGCCCTTGCATCCGCAATTGCTGCAAAAAAAATATATCCTGATGCTGCAATCGTATTTCCGGGTTCTCTTGAAAAAAAAGTGAGGGATTTTGTTGATGCATTTCATCCTGTAGATATTAAAAAGATTAAAGACATATCTTTAAATGATGTCCGGAGGCTTATTATAATAGATACAAAACATGCTGACAGAATAGGTCGTTTCGGAGAACTCCTTTCAATGCCTGATGTGAAGATACATATTTATGACCACCATCCTATCGATAAGTCTGATATAAGAGGAGAGGTTGAGGTTATAGAGCATGTGGGAGCAGTATCTACAATATTTGCGGAGATAATACAAAAAAAGGCCATACCAATAACTCCTATAGAAGCCACCATACTCTGTCTCGGCATATATGAGGAGACAGGCTCGCTTACATTTACATCTACAACACCGAGGGACCTTTTAGCAGCAGCATATCTTTTAAAGAGGGGGGCTAATCTTAACATTGTTTCTGATTTTCTGAAAATAGAGTTAAGCAGGGAGGAGTTTGCGCTTCTGAATGAACTGATCCAGTCTCTTAGAGAAGTTGTTATTCATGGTGTGAGGGTAAAGATAGGGAAAGGAACAATGGAAGGATTTAGCGATGTTGCGCATCTTGCGCATAAGATAATGGATATGGAAGACACGGATGCGATTGTTCTTTTAATAGGCATGGCAGACAAAATACTCATGGTTGCCAGAAGCAAGGCTGCTGAACTTGATGCCTCTCAGGTTTTATCTGAGTTTGGAGGAGGAGGGCATCCTACTGCAGCATCTGCAACTGTAAAGGATCTGCCTTTTGAGATACTTGAGGAGAGGCTTATTAAAGCCTTAAACAGAAATGTAAGGCCGCTGAAGGCAGCAAGGGATGTGATGACAACTCCGGTTATTGTTATTGACAGCAGAAGCAGGATAAAAGAGGCAGAAGAGATGATGACAAGATACGGCGTCAATGTGCTTCCTGTTGTTAAAGATGAAAGATATATAGGCATACTGACGAGGGAGGTTACCGAAAAGGCGATTTTTCATTCTTTTGGAAAAAGCAGATGCGAGGATTTTGCAACTACTGATGCAATCACAGTTTCTTATGACACGCCTGTTTCAGAGGTTGAAAGATCTATGATTGAGCAGAATCAGAGGTTTGTCCCTGTTTTGGACGGCGATAAAATAATAGGCGCAATTACAAGAACAGATATATTGAGAGCAATTTATGAGGACTTTCTGAGAAAGAGTAGAATTTCTACAAGGGCGGCTGCTGGTGAAGCTCTGCAGGGACTTGGAAGAAATATTTCAGGAATTTTAAAGAACAGCATCCCTGACAATTTATATGAATTTCTTAAAATGGCTGGAGATGAGGCTGATAAACTTGGATTTGGAGCGTATCTTGTCGGAGGCTGTGTCAGGGATATTCTGAGGGGAGAGGAAAATTTTGATATAGATATTGTGGTAGAAGGGGATGGCATCGCATTTGCAAAAAAACTTGGGGGAAATATCGGCGCAAAGGTAAAGGCGCATCATAGATTCGGCACAGCTCAGGTAATACTGCCAGAAGACTCGTTGCTCGTTGCTCGTTATTCGCTGCTAAAAATAGATGTAGCGACTGCAAGGACAGAGTATTATGAATCGCCTGCTGCACTGCCAATGGTTGAGGTCTCATCAATAAAAAAGGACTTATACAGGCGCGATTTTACTATAAACACCCTTGCAATTAAACTAAATAAAAAGGATTTTGGTCTACTTATAGATTTTTTCGGAGGCCAAAGGGATTTAAAAGATAAGGCAATCAGGGTGCTTCATAATCTGAGTTTTATTGAAGATCCGACAAGGGCATTCAGGGCAATAAGGTTTTCTGAGAGGTTTGGCTTTAAGCTGACAAAACACACAGAGAATCTCATAAAATCAGCCATCAGGATGAATATATTTGAAAAGCTTTCAGGAACACGGCTTTATGATGAGCTGATGCTCACACTCAATGAAACTAATCCAATTAAGGCATTAAAGAGGCTCGGAGATTATGATCTGCTGAAGGTTATACATCCCAGTCTTTCATTTTCTCCTGACCTTGAAGCCCTTTTGCAGGCAGTTCATGACACCATAACATGGTTTGAACTGCTTTTTTTAAAAGAGAAATATGACAGAGGAATGCTTTATATTATGGCTCTTTTGTATAAATTAAAAAATGAAGAAAGAGAACCAGCCCTCAGCAGGCTTTCTGTAACACAGAAAATGGAGAGAAAGATATTAAAGGGTTTTCAGTCTTCGCAAGAAATAATGAGATGTTTAAGACCTGATGACCCTGTAGCTGTATATCATTTATTAACAGGACGCGACATAGAAATTATTCTTTTCAGCATGGCATTAATAAAGGATACTGAAAAGAAAAAGGCTATATCACAATTCCTCATAGAGTTAAGGAATGTTAAGCCAATTATAAAAGGCGATGATCTTAAAGCTGTTGGCATTTTGCCCGGGCCAGAATATTCGAAAATACTGAGAAAAATACTTGATGAAAAATTAATGAAAAGGCTTCAAACAAAGCAAGAGGAGATAGAATTTGCAAGAAAACATTTGAGAAAATTTATGTAAAATGATTATTTTAAAATTAGGGAGGAGCGGTTTTAATAAACGGTATGGCAGATGAAAAGATACTTATTGTAGAGGATGAAAAAAAAATAGCGGATATTTTAAGGTCATACCTTGAAAGAGATGGTTTCAATGTCACAGTCGTAAATACAGGAAAGGATGCTGTCCAAAAGATAAGAAATAACTTTGATCTTATAATTCTGGATTTAATGCTTCCTGACATTGATGGAGAAACAATATGCGGCTCTATAAGAGAATTCTCTGATGTGCCAATAATTATGCTTACTGCAAAAAGCTCTGAAGATGAAAGGGTAAAAGGTCTCGGGCTCGGCGCTGATGATTATGTTATAAAACCCTTTAGCCCTCGGGAGTTCGTGGCAAGAGTGAGAGCGCACTTAAGGAGAATAAAAAAAAGCGAAAAAAAAGTCCTCTCTTTTAATAATGGACTCCTTAAAATAAATACATCCTTCATGGAAGTTATAAAGAATGGGGAGAATATCCTTCTTACAACAACTGAATTTCGAATACTTCTCCTTCTCGCTGAAAAACCACAAATGGTCTTTAGCAGGCTGCAAATAATTAATTTTGTGCAAGGCTATGACTTCGAGGGATATGATAGGGTTATTGATGCTCATATAAAAAACATAAGACATAAAATGGAGAATGATCCGCGCAAACCTGTTTTTATAAAGACTATCTATGGCGTTGGATATAAATTTATAGGGATAAAAGATGAAAACTAAAATATTCTTAGCCTTTATAATCGTAATCTTTTCTGCCTTGCTTTCAAGCTTTATATTTAATTGGTTTATAATCAAAGATTTTGACAACTATGTAAAAGGTATAAAAGAAGACCTATTTTACTGGGTAAAGGCATCAGTAGAAAGCAGCTATTCTGATGGAAGATGGGACAAAAGGCTGTTAACTGAATCAATTCACTGGGCAATGATGATTGGTCTTGATATAAAAATTCTTGATATAAACAATCGAGAGATTATCACATCTGAAGAGGTTCTTCGATCCCTGCCTGATTCTATGAAAAAGCATATGCATGAACATTTTCACACGCATATAACAACAGGGGAGTTTGAAAGTCATGACATTCTTGTGGAAGATAAAAAAAATGGGAAACTCCTATCAAGACCCTATTTTAAAGAAGACATACAAAAAAAGGAATACATATTTAAAAAAAGGTTAAAAAACTTTCTTATAGTATCAGTATTAATAGCAGGCTGTGGTTCTTTAATTATAGCCATGCTTTTAAGCCAATACCTGTCAAAACCAATAATTAAATTAAGGATAGCTGCGGAGAAAATAGCAAAAGGAGATTTTGATGTGAAAATAGAAGCAAAAGGAAATGACGAAATTGGCAGCCTGGCTGAAAGTTTTGATAATATGGCAGAATCTCTTCGAAGGGGAGAAAAATTGCGAAAACACCTTATGTTTAATATCGCGCATGAGTTAAGAACACCTTTAACTATTATAAAAACACAGATAGAGGCTGTAGAAGACAAAATAATAGAAGACCAGCATGCTATAGAAAATATAAAAAATGAGACAAATAAACTTATAAGGCTTATAAAGGGAATAGAGGACATTACAACAGCAGAGGCAAGCTTTTTCACAAAAAAAGAAGGAGTAGAAATAGACCTTAAAGAGTTTATCTCTGAATTAGTTTATGAGATGCTGCCGGCATTTAAAGATAAAGGGATAGAACTAAAGGTCAGAGAAAAAGAAGGTTTAATATTTAATACAGATGTAGAAAAATTAGAAATAATAATGCTTAACATACTGTCCAATTCTCTAAAATATACAGAAAAAGGTGAGGTTTGGATTGATTACGGCACAAAAAATGGTTTTGCATTTATAGAGATAAATGATACTGGCAAGGGTATTCCAGAAAACGATATCCAATATATCTTTAACCGTTTTTACAGAGTTCAATTCAAAGATTCAGAAGGATTAGGGCTTGGGCTTGCAATAGTAAAAGAACTCATTGATGTAATGAATGGAAAGATAGAGGTCAAAAGCCAGGTTGGGAAAGGCGCTAATTTCAGAATCTATTTGCCGATGAGTTGAGGGTCGCAGTATCTCAAGTGGAAAAAATTCATAATTTCTTCAAAATTTATTGTTAAATTTAAATAAATTAAAATTAAAATTAATAGGAGATTATATGAAAACAATTGATAAGACAATGGGTAAAAAGAATATGCCGCTTTATCCTATTAGTATAATAGCTGAATTAATAGGAGTTACAGATCAAACATTAAGGCTTTACGAAAAGCATGGTCTTATTACTCCGACAAGACGCAACAAGAATAGATACTATTCTGAAAACGACTTAAAATGGATAGAATGCATAAGGGATCTTATTCATGTAAAAAAGATAAGCATTGAGGGAATAAAAAAACTTCTCGATTACGCTCCGTGCTGGGAGATTACAGAATGCCCTGAAGAAATAAAGAACAACTGCACGGCATTTATTCATAACTCAAAGCCTTGTTGGGAGCTTAACAAATCTATATGTAAAAAAGACAATAACAAGCTCTGCGAAGAGTGTATAGTATATATGAATAGAAAGAGCAAGTTGAAGATTGGCTAAATTTAACCAGGGCTTTGAATTTTTGTTAGTCATAATCGCTGGCCGGTGTAATTCGTTCTACTTTTGATGGGATTTTGCTGTATCCCTTTGGCTCGGTTCCTTCCCTGAAATACTCAAAAAATCCTGTAGTTTCATCATGTGACAAAGAGCCTGTTTTTGGGTCTATTGATAATCTTATTACTCCTTCAGACATGGTAAAGTCTTCTGGAGACTCATTTGAAAGCATATTTTTCATAAGGTTTGCCCATATTGGCGCTGCCGCCCTTCCGCCAACCTCTCCTGGTCCAAGAGATCTCCTCATGTCGTCAAAACCAACCCATACACACCCAACGATCTGGGGTGTATAGCCGACAAACCACGCATCTTTATAATCATTGCTTGTGCCTGTCTTGCCTGCAGCAGGCCTGCCTATATTTGCCCTCATGCCTGTGCCGTAGTTTATAACATCCTTCATGATTGATGTTATCAAAAATGATGTCTGAGGGCTTATTGCTTCAACCCTTTCTGGATAATTGCTCTCAAGGACAGCGCCTTTTGAATCTGTGACATACTTTATGGCTATAGGTGTTATCTTAACGCCATTGTTTGCAAAGGTTGAATAGGCTGTTGCCAATTCGAGAGGGGTTACACTTATAGAGCCGAGCGCTATTGTTAGTTCTCTCGGTATTTCGGCATTGATGCCAATGTTCTTTATAAATGATATTATCTTGTCAATGCCAACAGCATCCACAAGTTTTACTGTAACTACATTTCTTGAGTATGCAAGAGCCTCTCTTAATGTTGTAGGCCCGTAATATTTACGATCGTAATTTTCAGGCCTCCATACGTCATCAGGTCCTCCCTGGTAAGATACAGGTTCGTCGTTTATAATGGATGCCGGAGTAAAGCCATATTCAAGAGCTGCAGCATATATCAATGGCTTGATTGCAGAGCCGGGCTGCCTTTTTGCATAGACTGCACGATTGAATTCACTTTTAGTGAAGTTAAAGCCTCCAACAATTACCCTAATAAATCCTGTTTCAGGTTCAATAGCCACTATTGAGCCTTCTACATCAGGGTCTTGCTCAAGACTGAATATAATATTATTTCCTGATATGGTCTTAAATTTCACCCATATTATGTCGCCTTTTTTAAGAATACTGGTCAGTTTGAAATCTTTTATGGTTCGTATTTTTCCTGATTGCCTGTCAATTACATTGCTCGCCCAGAGGGAATCAGCAAGCATCAATTTTCCTGTGATACCCCTTGCATTAATTATTGCCTCTTTTGGGCTTACTGATAGAACCACGCCTGTGGATATATCACCTATGGATGCTGAAAAGGATGTTTTTGATGCCTTAACATATTTGCTTATATCTTCCTTGTATCCTATAGCGCCTCTCCATCCTCTTCTTTTGTCAACTTCTCGGAGTCCTTCCTGCAGCGCTTTTTGAGCATAAATCTGTGCATTTTTATTTAGGGTTGTATATACCTTTAACCCGCCTTTATAAACCATTTCGACTCCGTATTTTTGCTCAAGCTGCTGCCTTATATATTCCAGAAAATAGTTATAAGAATCTGTAGTTGTCCTTAAAGATGACAGGTTAATAGGCTGTTTTTTTAGAGCTTCTCTTTCTGATGGTTTAATGTAGCCTTCTGCTTCCATCCTTCCCAGCGCTGTTTCCTGCCGCTCTTTTGCCCTTACAAGATTATTATATGGAGAATAGGTGTTTGGAGCTTTTATAAGGCCAGCGAGAAGCGCTGCTTCAGGAAGGGTTATCTGGCTGACAGGCTTCCCGAAATAAAGCCTTGATGCCATTTCAACACCATAGGCGCCGTGGCCAAAGTAAACCTTATTAAAATATAATTCAAGTATCTCTTTTTTTGATAATTCTTTTTCGAGTTTTATTGCAAGCTGCGCCTCTCTCAGTTTTCTCTGGATGGTTTTTTCAGGGGTTAAAAACATTATTTTTGTGAGCTGCTGGGTAATAGTGCTTCCTCCTTCTTTGAGGCTTGCAGACATGATATCTTTAACCAATGCCCTTCCAATTCCGATATAATCAATGCCTTTGTGCTGCCAGAATCTTGAATCCTCTACAGCAATTACAGCGTTTTTGAGATGTGCGGGGATATTGTCTAAAGGGACATATATGCCTTTTTCCACCTTAAATTCGCCAATTAAGGCATCATTGTCTGAATATACCCTTGTCCCGTCTGTGGCTCGGTATTTCTTTAACTCTGAAATTGGAGGCACTCCGTTTGCAACAGCTAAATAACCGCCTGCCAGAAAACCGATGATAAGAATCGAAATGATGAGGATTGCTTTAAAACGCATAATGTATTATAAACATGGGATGTTGAAATTTACAAACTACCCTTTACCATTCAGCTTTATTTTTGGGCACATGCCAGTGTATGAAATTATACCAGATGCCGAGCGGAGCCTTTTCAACGCCCTTGAATCTTTTATGAAGCACAGGAAGGGCATCAGGCACAAAAAGAAAGGTTACAGGCTGCTCCTCTGCAAGCATTGCATGAATTTTTTGGTATATTTTTTTTCTTTTTTCTATATCAAAGGTTTGCCTGCCGGCGATAAGTAATTTATCAATTTCTTCATTTTTATACGATATGAAATTAAATTCGCCCTCTTTTGTTTTTGAAGAATGCCAGATGTCATAAATATCAGGATCCCTTGACAGCGCCCATCCCATAATAATTGCCTCAAATCTCTTTTTATTTATGAATTCATGAAGCAGAGCCTGCCATTCCAAAACCTTTATATTCATCTCGATGCCGATATTTTTTAGCTGTTCTTTAATTATCTGTGCGGTTTTAAGTCTTGCTTCATTTCCCTGATTCACAAGGACAGTAAATAAAAACTTCTGGCCATTTTTTTGTAGTATACCTTCAGGATTCTTTTTCCATCCTGCCTCTGAAAGCAGCATAATCGCTTTGTCCGGATTATATTCATAATCCTTTGCCTGAGGATTATATGCCCACGATTCAGGTGGGAATGGTCCTGTGCAAGAAGCGCCATAGCCCATTAGAACACCTGCTATAACCTCTTTTTTGTTTATAGCATAGGAGATTGCCTGCCTTACTCTTTTGTCTGAAAACATCGGGTTTAGAAGATTGTATCCAAGGTATGTATAGCCAAAGGCAGGATATTTAAACTTCTGGAAATTTTTTTTAAAGAAGTCTGTTTGAGCTTGAAGTTTATACTGCGGCGGTGTGAGTCCCATATAATCAATGCCGCCAAATTTTAACTCTAAAAACATGGTGGCTGTGTCAGGTATTATACGGGCTAAAAATTTATCAATATTCGGCCTTTCTTCAAAGTAGTCATCAAATGCCTCAAGGACTATTTTCTGACCCGTGACCCACTCCTTGAGCTTATAATGCCCTGTGCCTATGGGATTGCGGTTTACTTCAGGGGAGGTCAGATCTTTTCCTTCAAGGACATGCTTTGGAATTATTCCCATTCCCCATGATTCAAGAGCAGGCGCATACGGCTCTTTATAAACTACTCTAACAGTGTATTTGTCAATAGCTTCTACTTTTTCTACAGGTCCGTAATTGCCGCTGTATGGTGTTGGAATATTTGGATTAATGACGGTATGGTAAGTGAAAATAACATCGTCAGATGTGAATTCAACACTGTCATGCCATTTTACGCCTCTTCTGAGATTAAATGTTATTCTTAGCCCGTCAGGACTTACATCCCATGATTCTGCAAGGTCTCCGATTATCTTTATATTTTTGTCGTATTTTGTAAGGCCGTTGAATATGTGTCCGCTTATCTCGCCTGATGCGCTGTCTGAGGCTAAAAGAGGAAGGAGTCTTTTTGCATCTGCCAGAAAACCTACAGTAATGGTGTTTGGGTATTTAATTTCTGGTTCTTTAGCGCAGCCGACTAAGAAGTAAGAACTAAGAAGTAAGAAGTAAGAAGTGAAAAAAAAGAATAATCTCTTTTTGCTTCTCACTTCTTACTTTGTAACTGGTTGCTGCGGCATCAGCGGTTGTGCTGGCTGCTGCGGTATTTGCTGCGGTATTGCCTTTTGCTGCTCTGACGGAGATGTCTGCTTTATAATAGATGTTGTTTTTGTTGTCACTACTGTCAGTGTTAGCGATGTGAGCATGAAAACAACAGCAGCAATTGTTGTTAGTTTGTTTAAAAATGTTGCTGCCCCTCTGCTGCCAAAGAGTGTCTGGCTTGAACCTCCAAAGGCTGCCCCCATCTGAGCGCCTTTTCCGCTTTGAAGGAGCACGACGGCTATTAAAAATATGGATGCAAGTATGTGGAAAAGTATTATTATTGTTGTCATAAATGTCCTCCGTTTATCTTTTAAATTTTACAATCTTTGCAAAACTGTCTGCCTTGAGGCTTGCGCCTCCTACAAGGGCGCCGTCAACATCATTGCATGCCATAAGGGAATCTATATTGTCAGGTATTACGCTTCCGCCATAGAGTATCCTGATTCCATTTGCCTTATCACCGTAAAGGGAAGCGAGTCTTTCACGGATATATTTATGGGCCTCCTGTGCCTGCTCTGTTGTGGCTGTCTTTCCAGTTCCTATTGCCCATATAGGTTCATAGGCAATAACAATGCCATCAGATAATATATCTTTTAATCCTTCTTCTATCTCTCTTTTTAAAACATCAAAGGTTTTTCCTGCCTCCCTTTCTTCGAGGGATTCTCCGATGCACATAATTACATCGAGATTATGTCTCTTTGCCGCCCTTATTTTTTTGTTTACGATCTCGTCTGTTTCATAAAAATACTGACGCCTTTCAGAATGGCCAATTATTACATACCTGCATCCAATATCAGCAAGCATAACAGGCGATATTTCGCCTGTATAAGCTCCTTTTTCCTCATAAAAGATATTCTGAGAAGACAACTTGATATTGGTATCTTTTAGCATTGATGCTGCTGTAGAAAGTGATGTAAATGGCGGCGCAATGACAATGTCGACATCCTTTATATCTTTAATGAGCGAAATAAACTCATTAAGGAAAGATTTGGTTTCCTCAATTGTTTTGTTCATTTTCCAGTTTGCTGCTATAAACGGCCTTCTCATAAATATGTAATTTAGTGCATAGCGCTAATTTATGTCAAGCTGAGGACAAAACAAAAAAAAGGAAAGATGAAAAAATTTCAGGAGACGCTAATTTCTATGAGGTTAGGAATTCCTCTGATTTCTCTTTTGAACCTTTCCAATTGTTCGTAATCTTTATACCTGATAGATATTTCCTGTTCTATTAGATCTTGCTCTTTTATAAATCTGAATGTTGTCCTTATAATTTGTATATTGTAACTTTTGATCATATCTTCTAATTTTAACTCCTCTGTTCCTTTTGTTCTAATTATTAGACTGCAGTAACGATTGGTCGGAAGTATATTTTCAATATTTTTCAGGATTACAAGATTGATGAGAACAAGGATTGTGGTAAATCCAGCCAGCAAATACTCCCCGAATCCCACTGCCATGCCGATTGCGCTGACCATCCATAGGGATGCAGCAGTGGTTAATCCTCTGATGTAATTTCCATGCCTTAATATTGCGCCTGCTCCTAAAAAACCAATGCCAACCACAATTTGTGCTGCAATTCTTCCGGGATCAGTGTATGCGCCATAAACCTGATAAATATGGACAGAAGCAATAGTAAACAGGCATGAGCCGAGGCATACAAGAAGCAGGGTTCTGAAGCCAGCATTCTGACCTTCAATCTGTCTCTCTATTCCGATAAGCCCACCCATGGCTGCTGCAATGAGAAGTTTTAATAAATTTTCCAATGTCTCTCCAAAACAGCAAAACAGAGTTTATATTAATAATTTACTGCAATTGAATATATAAATACAAATCGGTTATTATACAAGCCGAAAATTTTTAAAGGAGGTTTGTCATTAATAAAGAGGATTTGGAGATTCTTCGTCACAGCGCATCCCATATAATGGCTCATGCCATAAAAGACCTTTTTCCTGGTGCAAAGCTTGCCATAGGCCCTGCAACCGAAGAGGGCTTTTATTATGACATCGATAGAGATGTTCCTTTTACTCCCGAGGATCTGGAAAAGATAGAAAAGAGGATGAAAGAGATTATCAAAAGGAACAACCCTTTTGTCCGCAGAGATATTTCGAAGACAGAGGCAATGGAGCTTTTCAAAAAGATGGGCGAAGATTACAAGGTTGAACTCCTTCAGGAAATAGATGATGATTTTGTATCCATATATGAAGAAGACGGGTTCGTAGATCTCTGCAGAGGCCCTCATCTGACAAAGACGGGGATGTTAAAGGCATTTAAGCTCTTAAGCATTGCCGGCGCATACTGGCGAGGAGATGAAAAAAATAAGATGCTCCAGAGGATTTATGGAACTGCATTTGACAATAAAGAAGATTTAAATGCATACCTTACTTTCCTTGAAGAGGTCAAAAAGAGAGACCACAGAAAATTAGGCAGGGAACTTGATCTTTTCAGTTTGAGCGATGAGATAGGTCCAGGGCTTATACTGTGGCATCCTAATGGTGCGATTATAAGAAAGACCATCGAGGACTTCTGGAGAAACGAGCATTTAAAGGCTGATTATAAAATTCTTTATACGCCGCATATCGCAAAACTAAATCTATGGCGGAGGAGCGGCCACTGGGATTTCTACAGGGAAAACATGTATTCACCAATGGAAATTGAGGGAATAGATTATGAGTTGAAACCCATGAACTGCCCGTTTCATATAAGCATTTATAAGAGCTGTTTGAGAAGTTACAGGGAACTGCCGATCAGATATGCAGAATTAGGCACTGTTTATAGATATGAACGTTCAGGCGTGCTTCACGGACTCTTAAGGGTAAGGGGCTTTACACAGGATGACGCCCACATATTCTGCAGAGAAGACCAGATAGAGGATGAGATTCTGAATATTTTAGATTTTACTCTATTTATTTTAAGGACATTTGGATTTGGCTCCTATGATATTTATTTATCAACCCGTCCTGAAAAATATGTGGGAACACTTGACAACTGGGAAAGTGCGACAAATGCTCTTAAACAGGCGCTTGACAAAAAGGGTTTATCTTATCAGGTAGATTATGGAGAGGGTGTATTTTACGGACCTAAGATAGACATAAAGATAAAAGATTCACTCAACAGGTCGTGGCAGTGCAGCACTATTCAGGTGGATTTCAACAATCCTGAAAGATTTGATGTAATATACAGAGGAAGCGATGGCAAGGATCACAGGCCGATAATGATTCACAGGGCATTGATGGGATCACTTGAAAGGTTTTTTGGAATACTTGTGGAGCATTATGCAGGCGCATTTCCTTTGTGGCTTTCACCTGTTCAGGTATCGGTACTGACCATAGCTGAAAGACACGATGGTTATGCAAAAGAAATATATAAAGCACTTAGAGAATCCGATATAAGAGTTGAGATTGTTCTTGAGAATGAAAAAATAGGATACAAGATAAGAGAAGCAACTGTAAAAAAAATTCCGTATCTTGTTATAATAGGCGACAAGGAAATTGCTGAAAATAAAATAACGGTCAGGAAGAGAAACGGCGAAAACATCGGGCCGTTCACAATAGAGGAGTTTATAGGCATAATTAAAAAAGAGATAGACAGCAAACAGTAAATATCTATTTTCTTATGTGTGCTGTTTGCTGTATACTATTTGCTTAAATAATGGAGGTGATAGTATAAGCAAGGATAGTGTTAGGGTAAATGAAGGCATCAGGGCAAAGGAAGTCAGACTTATAGATGAGGAAGGTCAACAACTTGGCGTTATTCCTGTAAGGGAGGCGATCCAGAAAGCAAGGGAGAGGGGTTATGATCTTGTTGAAGTCGCCCCGAATGCCGCGCCGCCTGTTTGCAGGATTATGGATTATGGCAAATACAAGTATCAGATGTCTAAAAAACATACTGCGCGAAAAACAATAGATGTAAAAGAAGTAAAAATAAGGCCGCAGATAACAGACCATGATCTCCAGTTGAAAGTCAAAAATATTAGGAGATTTCTGGATGATGGAGATAAAGCCAAGGTTACTATGTTTTTCAGAGGAAGAGAAATTGTAAGACCTGAACTTGGAATGAATCTGTTTAACAAAATAATAGAATCACTTACAGGCAAATTTCAGATTGAACAGCCTCCAAAACAGGAAGGCAAAAGCATTACAATGGTGATAGCGCCGAGCAGCAAATAAATAAGACAGTGAATAGTGAACAGAAACTTCCTTAAAGGCCTATTCACTAACGACTATTCACCAACGACTTAATAAGGAGGATAAAAATGCCAAAGATTAAGACACACAGAGGCGCTGCTAAAAGGTTTAAGGTAACAGGCAGCGGAAAAATAAAAAGATATAAGGCATATAAAGGACATCTGCTTACCGGCAAATCTTCCAAGAGGATGAGGAGCCTTAGGAAAAGCTGCTTGGTGCCTGATGTGCAGCACGATAATGTTAAAAAGCTGTTGCCTTATATGTTTTAAAAATAATAAATTTTTAAGAAATTTTTATTTATATTTGACTTGTTACTTTTTAAAAATTAGGAGGATACAATGCCAAGGGCAAAGGGTGGTTTTAAAACAAGAAGATATCATAAAAAGGTTCTTGCTAAGGCAAAAGGCCAGTACGGTGGAAGGCACCGTGTTTACAAGGTCGCTGCCCAGGTTGTTGACAAGGGTCTCCTCGCAGCCTATAAAGATAGAAGGCTTAAAAAGCGTGAATTCAGGGCATTATGGATTGCAAGGATCAATGCCGCTGTCAGGTCCCTCGGTATGTCTTACAGCCAGTTTATGAACGGGTTGAAAAAGGCAAACATTACCTTAAACAGAAGGGCCCTTGCCGATCTGGCATATAATGATCCCAAAGCCTTCAGCGAACTGGCAAATCAAGTAAAAGGTTAATTAGCTCATGGCTCATAGCTCATTAAGATTAAAGATTAAAAAGCAAAATTAAAAATAATGGAATTCATTATCTTTTAATTTTTATCTTTTATTTTTTACTTTTTCATGAGCTATCAACCATGAGCCATCAGCTATGAGCTATATGGAAGACCTGAAACAGACATTCCTTGAAGAACTGAAGTCCGTAAAAAATCTTGCCGACTTATCCAGTCTCAGGGTCAAATATCTCGGCAAAAAGGGGATTATAACCTCTGAACTGAAATCCCTTTCAAAAGTCCCTCCAGAAGAGAGGCCGTCACACGGCAAAAAGGTAAACGAAATAAAACAATTCATCGAAACAGAACTCGATTTGCAGGAGTCCCGATTAAAGCAAGAAGAATTAAAGAGACAACTGCTTTCAGAGTCCCTCGATATTACATTGAACGGTAAGTTCATTTCCTTTGGCAGCCCACATCCCATAAATAAAGTCCTTTCGGAGGTAACGGATATCTTTGTCAAGATGGGTTTCAGCGTTGAGGAAGGACCGGAGGTTGAACTGGATTACTATAACTTCGAGGCACTGAATATTCCCAAAGACCACCCTGCAAGGGACATGCAGGATACATTTTACATAAGCGATGACATCGTTCTGAGAACCCATACCTCTCCTGTCCAGGTAAGGGTTATGGAGAAAAGGAAGCCGCCTGTGAGGTTTATCGCTCCCGGCAAGGTTTACAGGTGCGATGCAGATATAACCCATACACCCATGTTTCATCAGGTGGAAGGCCTGATGGTGGATAGGGGGATAACATTCAGCAATCTCAAGGGAGTTCTTAAGGCGTTCCTCCATCAGATGTTCGGCGCAGATACGCCGGTGCGCTTCAGGCCGAGCTTTTTTCCATTCACAGAGCCTTCGGCAGAGGTTGATATTGGATGCATACTCTGTAACGGCGCCGGGTGCAGGGTCTGCAAGGGCTCTGGATGGCTCGAAATCTTAGGTGCAGGAATGGTTAATCCGAGGGTCTTCGAATATGTGGGATATGATCCGGAAGAGTATTCGGGTTTCGCATTCGGCATGGGAATAGAGAGGATTGCCATGCTCAAGTATTCCATAGACGATATAAGATTATTTTACGAGAACGATATCAGGTTTCTAAAACAATTTTAAATAATGGCTCATAGTTCATGGCTCATGGCTCATGGTCTTTTGCTATGAGCTATATTTCGAGGTATTTATGCGCGTCCCTTTTGAATGGTTAAAAGAATTTATCGACATTAAGGAGTCGCCTCATGAGGTTGCCCACAGGCTTACCATGATAGGCCTTGAGGTGGAGACTGTCGAGCAGGTGGACAGTGATGTTGTCTTTGAGGTAAATGTCACTCCAAACAGGCCTGACTGTCTGAGCATTATCGGTATTGCGCGGGAGCTTTCTGCCGCATATAAAACCCCTCTTGTATTTCCTGAGCACGATGTCCTTGCAGAAACCGGGGAGCTTGATTTTAATGTTGATATTGTTAATGTTGATCTCTGCCACAGGTATGCAGGAAGGGTTGTGAGGAATCTCAAAATAGGCCCTTCACCTGAGTGGCTGAAGAAAAGGCTCGAAAAGTGCAGCATAAGGTCGATCAATAATATTGTGGATGTCACGAACTATGTGCTTCTGGAATTGGGTCATCCCCTCCATGCCTTTGACCTTAAAACGATTAAAGGCCGCCGCATTATAGTTGGCACTTCTAATAGGGTCAAGGGACAAGGGGCAAGGATCAAGCTTAAGACACTGGATGGCATCGAGCGTGAAATGCCTGAGGACTCTTTGCTTATATGGGATGCTGAAAGACCGATAGCAATTGCCGGCGTTATGGGCGGCATGGAAACAGAGGTTGCAGATTCCACCATGGACATATTTATCGAGAGCGCCTATTTCGAGCCGGTGTCTGTGAGAAGGACATCGAAGGCCCTCGGGTTGAAGACAGAATCCTCTTACAGGTTCGAAAGGGGAACGGATATAAAGATGCTTAAGAAGGCGCTTGACAGGGCAGCATATCTAATGAGAGAAGTGGCAGGCGGCACGATTTGCGGAAAGATAGATATTTATCCAAAGAGATACAAACCTGATGAGATAAATGTCAGATACAATAAAGTTAATGAGACACTCGGATTGAAGCTGACCAAAGAAGAGATTATAGATTGTCTCGATGGATTGGGTTTCGAGATGAAAAAGTTGGCAAACAGCCTGAAGATAAAGCCACCGGCATACAGAAGGGAGATAAAGAAGGAGATTGATGTTATAGAAGAGGTTGCGAGGATTTACGGCTACGACAGGATCCCTGCACAACTGCCAAAGGCAACCATAATGAGTCAGGAGTCAAGAGTCAAGAGTCAAGAGTCAAAGATTAAAGACAACATTAAACAATCATTATTAAAATCAAGCTTTACAGAGGTAATCAACTACAGCTTCACGGGCTTGCAGGACATCGATCTGCTTGGAATCGGCGAAGATGATGAAAGAAGAAATCTCGTGCAGATAAAGAATCCGTTGAAAATAGAAGAGTCATTTATGAGGACAACTCTGATGCCGGCATTTATAAAAGATCTGATTCACAATGTATCACACGGCAACAGGGAATTGAGATTATTCGAGATAGCAAGGGTGTTTATCAGCCAGAAGTCAGAAGTCAGCTTAGCTCATCGCTCATCGCTCATCGCTCATAGAAAAAAAGACCATGAGCTATCAGCCATGAGCCATGAGCTATCTTCAGCCTCTATCCTTCCAATTGAGTGTGAACATCTTGCCGCCCTTTATTACAAGGAGAAAAGCAAGGCATTGTACAGGGATGATACGCCGGATTTTTATATCGTCAAAGGTGTTATCGAAGCTATTCTCAACGACCTCAAGATTTATGACTACTCATTTGTCAGGTCATCGGAGCCCTTTTTGCATCCCGGGCAGTCTGCAGACATATTCATAATGGACAGTAAAATAGGATATGTTGGCGTCCTTTCTCCTGCTATTGTGGATTCTCTCGATATAAAGGCACATAAGCCTTCTGTTATTGTGATGGAGATAGACATAGACAGCATAATCCCGTATGCAATGCAGGTGGTGAAATACAGACCGCTGCCAAGGTATCCATACATAGAAAGGGATACGGCGATAATAGTAGATTCCTTACTTGAAGCAGCGATGCTCATGAAATGGCTAAAATCGTATTCTTCGGACCTTATTGAGGATATTTATGTCTTTGATGTCTATCAGGGGGAAAATATTCCTGAAGGCAAAAAGAGCATTGCGTTTAATGTGAGGTACAGGGCATCGGACAGGACACTGAAGGACGATGAGATCGATGCCATGCACAAGTCGCTGGTTGATTATATCCTTGACAAAACAAAAGGACAGTTGAGAGCATAATATTACCTAAGTTAAGCGATTCTGTTATAGAAATATATGTCAGGTGCTGTGAAAAGACTTTAACCCCGCACTAAACAGCTCATAGTTCATAGTTCATGGCTCATAGTTTTTAGTTTGCTGCTATGAGCTATCAGCCATTAGCTATAAACTAAATAGTGCCTGACATATAAAATCGCTCAGGTTAGGTATTAGCCTACTACTTTATATCCTGCTTTTTCGACTGCCGCTATAATATCTTCCTTCTTTGCCTTTGATTCGTCAAACTGAATAGCGGCATTGCCTACAGCCACATCGGACTTTGTAATGCCCACGACTGCATCGATGGCCTTTTTCACCCTCATCACGCAGTGCTGACAGCTCATGCCCTCGATTTTTAAAGTAATCTCTGCCATTTAAAAGTCTCCTTTTTTTTCTATTCCGACAGCGCCTTCTTTATGGCATGGGCGATTGAATGGCGCGTGAATGGCTTTTGTATAAATTTATTTGCGCCGCTTTTCAACAGTTTGTCAATGCCAGCAAAACCATTGCTGCTATACCCTGAGCAGAGTATAATCTTTACATCTGATTTTATTGTCTTCAGCGCTTGAAATACCTCACTGCCTTCCATTTTAGGCATTATCATGTCTAAGATGACTAATGATATATTGTCTTTCCTGCTCCTGAATATGTTTATGCCCTCGCTTCCGCTTTCTGCTGTTAAGACAGTATAGCCGAGGGGCGTAAGCATATCTACGCACAAGTCTCTTATGTCAGTATTATCGTCTATTACCAGTATCGTCTCTGTACCTTTGATGTCCATGTCTTGCTTTGATTTTTCAATCACTTTATCTTTTGTAATGGGCAAGTATATATTGAATCTTGTTCCCTTGTCCGACTCGCTGTAAAGATTTATATAGCCGTTGTGATTGGCTATTATTGAGTGGACGATGTATAGTCCGAGCCCTGTTCCCTTTCCTATTTCTTTTGTAGTAAAAAATGGGTCGAATACATTCCTCTGAGTATTTTTATCCATGCCTACTCCAGTGTCTGAGATGGATAATTTTATAAACCCGCTTTTGTCTGCAATGATGCCGTTGGCAGCTCCGTTTTCAGCGCCAACAATGGAGGTCTCGATTATTAGCTTTCCTCCATCAGGCATTGCATCTCTGGCATTTACAGCAAGATTCATTATCACCTGCTGCATTTGTGTGGAGTCTGCCATGATATTAGGGATGTTATTTTTAAGATTCATAATAATCTCGATGTTTTTTGGAATGCTTCGCTGAAGGAGTTCCATAGAGGTATTAATGATTTCATTTACATTAACAGTCCTTGTCTCCATTTTCTCCTTTCTGGTTATCATAAGGATCTTCTTTGCTAATTCAGCGCCCTTTTGGGCAGCATTGTTTATAATTGTTGCAGGTTTGTGGAATTGATCTCCCTCTTTTGCCATACCCATCATAATTTCAGAGTAGCCAAGTATTGCTGTCAGGAGGTTATTAAAGTCATGGGCTATTCCGCCAGCAAGGGTTCCGATTGCTTCCATTTTCTGCGCCCTTAAGAGCTGTTCATAGAGCTTTTTTTCCTTTGTAATATCCCTTTTTATGGCTACGAAACAAGTCTCTTCTTCAAAGTAAATAGGAAATATTGCCGCTGACTCATAGTATATCTCACCGCTTTTTTTCCTGTTTGCAAATTCTCCTTGCCAGACATTTCCTGCAGTGATAGTATTCCAGAGATTTTTATAAAAGCCTTCATCATGGTAGCCGCTTTTTAATATATTTGGTTTTTTACCTATGGCATCTTTTCTCAGATAGCCTGTAACTGTTTCGAATGCATGGTTTGCATATATGATGTATCCTTTTGCATCAGTAACTACAATTACATCAAAGGCAGAGTCTATAATCTTTTGAAATCTTTGAAGATTTCTTAAATTCTCTGCCCTATTGACAGCTATCGAAGCATCTACAGAGATCGCTTTTAATAATATTTCATCTTCCTCTGAAAAACCTCCTTCGTTGTTTCCAAAGTATAATGCTCCAAAAGGTTTGCCTTTTGAAGAAAATATTGGGTATGCTAAAAAATTTTTTACAATAGGATGTCCTTCTGGAAATGAGCCGCTGAATGCAGGATGCTCAGATATATTGTCTATGCGAACAGGTGTAAGGGATAACCTCAAAAACTCCAGTATGCCCTTGCCTTCAGGGAGGGAGTCCTTCATATTTATTGTTACGCCCCGGGTGATGAGTCTTTTGAATCTTCCATTGTCATCGTAAAGGGCAATGGCACCAAGCTCTGCATTTATCAATTGGCTGGCTTTGTCAAGGATTAAATTAAGCGTCTGATCTATAGAAGATTGTTCATAAATAGAGATTGCTATATCATGAAGTGTCATACACTGCGCTGTCTTGTTATTCAGTTTTTCGAAGGCATTGTTAATCGATGAGCCAATCATGTCAATTTCGGTTATGCCAGTTTGAGCTATTTCATTAGAATTTCTAATATCCCTAATTATGCTATCAATAGGCCCGCTGAGTTTTTTATGCAGAACAAAAAAGACACCCCCTATGATTGTTATAAATCCAAAAAAAATCAAAGGAAGGAACAAATGCATTTGCTTTTGGGCCTCACTGATTTCTGGTTCAGCCAATGTAATAACCTGCCAGTCCCATGCAGGAAAGTTAACTATAAAACCATGCAAGTGCCTGTTTTTGTAATCAAAAAAGAAACGCTCCTTATTCTTAATTTGTGATATTAAAGTATTTTCGGGAATATCTTTAATTGAGGAATAAATTATTTCATCGGTTGTTTTTATGACTCCTTCAAAATTATTATTTGACCAATATAGCTTTATCTCCTCTGAGACATCCAATTTCTTTGCATTAACCACGGTTTCATGCCTTACAAGTTTTGTTGCCGTAAGCTCTGTTATTGCTCGTTCAAAGATTTTTTTGATCTCAAAAGATTGTCTTGTTACAAACAGGGACTGATATTCTTTGATGGCGCTGTCAATAAGTTTATTTGAGGTTAGTAAAATGAATAGAAATAGACCAGCGCTTATAATAAATATAGGGAATGTTATTTTAAAGCGTAAACTCTTTCTGTCAAGTTTCATTGTGTATATTTGTTATATAATATATAAAATTTTTCGACTTCTTGCATATAATCCTTTGGAGGCAATGAAAATCCATATTTGATTACTTCATCCCACTCCTGTGTAGTTGACATATCCTTTTTATTTTTGAGAGGTTTAAGTTTCAAAAGGGCATTTGTGAATTTTTTTCTAATATCATCGGAAATCTTTGGTGAAGCCATAAAAACAAATCCAGGCATAGAATCAGATACTTTAAGTGTATTAAGATTTAAATTTTTAAGAGTTTTTAAAGTAGTCTCTCTTATGCCGCCTGCTTTAATAGACCCAGTTAAAATCTCATTTGATATTCTTTCAAGATTCTGAAATATTACGAATTCCAGATTGCCTTCATTAAGTCCTTCATCATCAAGCATCTTCCTTGTGACCCAATTTGCAACTGTTTTTGGCTTAAATAAACCTACTTTATGGCCTTTTAAATCTTTAAGTGATTTGATTTTTGGATCAACAGAGACGATTGCTATTTTAAAATTTATTCTCCCATTTTCATTTAAGGCTGCTATTAATGGAGATGCGCTGCATTCTTGATAAGTCTTATAAGCTAAAATTGGACCAAAAAGGGCTATTGATATTTCGTTGCTGCATAATGCCTCTTTTATCGCATCGTGATTTGGATAAATTTTTAATTCCCATTTTATATCTGTATTTTTATTTAGATAATCGATAAAATGGCTATACAGATGCCATATCTTCTCAGGCGCATGAAATGGAACAACAGAAATATATGCTTTTTCTTCTGAATATGCATTTGAAATAAAAAGATTAGTTAAAAAGGCAAGAAAGACTAAATTTATAATAAGCCTTTTTATCATTTACCGATACCTCCTGCTGAATATTATTATCGGCTATATTTTTTAATTGCTTTAATTTTTATATTTTTTATCCCATTCCTGAAGTTTTAACACATCCTTTAAATAATTGTCAGAAGGTAATACAAATCCATGCCTTATTTCATCATCCCAACCTTTTACAATGTTTTTGTCTTTTTTACTAGTAATTGGCTTTAGTTTCAAAAGTGAGTTCGCGAACTTTTCCGATATCTTCCTGCTAATATTCGGAGAAGCACAGAATGCAAAGTTTGGAAGCGGATCTGAAGCCTTTAATGCTTTTAAATTAAATGATTTGAACTTTTCGTATAAAGACTCTTTTACTCCTCCTGATGCCACCTCTTGATTTAATAATGCTTTGATTATATCGTCCTGCCCGCTATAAAAAACAGGCTTAATATCTCCCATGCTTATACCTCCTTCTTCAAGCATTTTTCTCGGAAGAACATAAGCTGCTGTAGAATTTTTAAAAAAAGCGAAGGGTTTTCCTTTAATATCTTCCAGCGATTTTATGCGTGGATTGCTGGTTATTATTATTGACCTATAGTGCGCATTTCCATCTTTCCCCAATGCCACTAATAATACTTTTACACTGCACATTTCATATGCCCTGCCAAGCGGCACAGGACCTAAAAAGGCAATGGATACCTCATCCAAACAGATGCCCTTTATGATTGCTTCATGATTTTTAAAAAACTTTAACTCCCAGTTTATGTCTGTAGTTTTGTTCAGATAGTCTATTAAAGGCTTGTAGGAGGACCAAATCTTTTCAGGAGAATAGAAGGGAACAATCCCTATATATACCGTATTTTTATCATATCCATGAGCAGGAACTGAAAATGTAAGGATAAGAAAAACAATAATTACAAAAATTTTTTTCATCGTTTACAAAAACTTTACATTAAGGTTGACTATGTTGTCAAGCAACTATAATCCATAATCTTGGATAGCAGGTATGCAACTCAAAGCCTTAAATAATGATCAATTTTTATGGACTTATATTTTAATTTATGATTTAATTATGAAATCGTTATGACTAATATCGACCTTTCATCAATTCTGGCATCGATTCAGGATGCACGGAGATCTATTTCTCCATATATTCACAAAACCCCTCTGGTATATTCCAATTCATTCATCAAGATGTTTGACGCAGAGGTTTATATAAAGGCTGAAAATCTCCAAAAGACTGGCTCTTTTAAGGTCAGGGGAGCATTCAATAAATTGATTAAAGTTAAGGCTGATAAGGTTATAGCTGCATCAATGGGAAATCATGCACAGGGCGTTGCCTTTGCTGCTGGTTGTCTTGGAATAAAGACGAAGATTGTTATGCCTCTGGTTGCCTCCATTGTCAAACAGGAAGCTACAAAGGGATATGGCGCAGAAGTCGTCTTGCATGGCGAGACTTTTAGCGATGCCCTGAATTATGCAATTTCTCAGAAGGACTACACATTCATCCATGCATTCGATGATGAGGATATAATAGCAGGCCAGGGAACCACAGGGCTTGAGATCATAAACGAATTACAGGATATAGATGCTGTCCTTGTGCCTGTCGGAGGCGGAGGGCTTATCTCTGGCATATCCATTGCGGTTAAAGAACTTTCTCCAAATACAGAAGTTATAGGAATTCAGACAGTATCTGCCACATCTGCATATGACTCCTTTCATACAAACGAGATTGCCGAAAGAATTCCACAGCCCACCCTCGCAGACGGTATAGCCGTTGGAAGAATCGGGGATAAAACATTTGAGATCATGCAGAGATATGTGGATGATATTATCGAGGTCAGCGAAGAATCCATTGCCATGTCAGTGCTTTTATTTCTTGAAAGGAAAAAGCTCGTTGTTGAAGGGGCAGGCGCTGTTTCGCTTGCAGCTTTAATAGAACATAAAGAGAAATTCAAGGGCAAAAGGATAGTTTTGGTTGTGAGCGGAGGCAATATTGATTTCACGCTTATTGACAGGATAATCCATAAGGGCCTTGTTTCGAGCGGAAGGATAGGCGTTTTTAAGGTCGTTGTGGACGATGTGCCTGGCAGCCTGCATAAAATCACAGGCATTATTGCTGCGCAGAGAGGCAATATCCTGAATGTCGTCCATGACAGGCTTTCTCAGGATGTGCTAATTGGGAAGACCATGGTGATATTTACCGTAGAAACAAAGGGGCAGGGGCATTTAGACGAGATAATATTTTCCATAAGAGAAGCGAATTTTACATTAGTATAAGTGTGTTATAATCATAACCATGAATGCTATGACAGTAAACATAAGCAGACAGCGGTACCTCAACTATAATGAACAAAAGGCGCTTGAAGGAATTGTTAATAAGATTTCTTTAATGTATCCAATGATAAAAGAGATTATACTTTATGGCTCAAAAGCACGGGGCGACTATGAGGAGGAGTCCGATATAGATTTGCTTTTTATCGCAGACTCTGCACTGCCCAGGGAAAAGAGGTCCGAGATTTATGATGCGATATATGAAATCGAAGTGCAACACGATGTGATAGCGTCGGTTGTTTTTATAAGCGAATCTGATTTTCGGTCGAAAGAGTCGTATTTCTTGAGACAGGTTAAGAAGGAAGGGGTTACATTATGGTCGAGAGAATAGACAAAGAAGAAGGCATTCTTCGCTCAAAAGAGGAGATACGAAGGGCTGCTGAGGAGTTAAATGCAGCATCGGTATTG
This sequence comes from Nitrospirota bacterium, assembly GCA_037441185.1. Taxonomy (GTDB): domain Bacteria; phylum Nitrospirota; class Thermodesulfovibrionia; order Thermodesulfovibrionales; family Dissulfurispiraceae; genus JBBISP01. Next base: position 47,596 of record JBBISP010000017.1, read on the forward strand.
CATGAAAAGGGTTTTTACTTCAAAGGCGTTGTATCTGCCTATTACACAATATATCATGCTGCAAAGGCGCTGCTGCTTTTGAAAGGCATATCTCCGAAGACACATGAAGGCGTAGAGAGGATGTTTGGTCTATATTACATAAAAACCGGGGAGTTTGATCTTTCCGTAGGCAAAGCAATAGGCAGACTCATGAAGATGAGGGAAGAGGCTGATTATTACCCTGAAATCCCTTTCACGCAGGAAGAATCCGAAGAAGCCATTAAGATGGCGTCAGATTTTTTAGATAAGGCATATTCCCTAAACTTATAATCACTACGATTGCTAAACCCCCTTATTTTTATCTTCTCAACTCTTTTAAGGGTGACCTTCAATTTTTTCCTTGACAATATAATATCATTATAATATTATATCGATATGGCACGCGATGAAGCACTGCAAAATAACAAAACAGTGGACAGATTTACACGGGAAAAGCTCTATATCCAGCTCATGAGGATATTTCTGGACCTGATAAACTCGGGGAAGTGGCATGCGGGTCAAAGAATACCAAGCGAAGAGGATCTATGCAAAAAATACAATGTTAGCAAGATTACCGTAAGGCAGGCTATAAATAATCTTTCTTCTGAAGGCTATCTGATGAAGTACCAGGGCAAGGGGACTTTTGTAACAGGCATCCTGCCTGAGGGCTGTCTTGCGATGAAGACCAGGCTTACTGAGGAGATGTTCGGTGAAGAGGTAAATGTTGAGAAGAAAGTGCTGTTCAGGGGCATTAAAAAGACTTTTCTGGATGCGAAGGATTTTCTGAAAACTGATGATAAGCTTTATTATGTCCTTAATAAAAGAATAGTAAACGGCAAGACTGCCTGCCTTGAAGAATCATTTGTGCCTTATCATTTTATCCCTGAGATAGAAAGCATTGACTTCACTAACAGCTCTTTATATTCTGTTCTACAGGATAAGGGCGTAAAGAAGATTTTTAAGATAATCCAGACGATAGAGATCTCTCATGCTGATATGGATATGGCGAAAAGACTTGAAATGAGAAAAGGAGTCGCCATTCTTGTTGTGCACAGACTTTTTCTAAGTTCTGATGGCAGTCCGGTGGCATACACAAGGTTCCGGGGAAGAAGCGACAGATATAAATTTCAGACCGAATTTGAAAGAATACGGTAAAAACAGTGAATAGTGAATAGAAAAGACTTCCTTATAAAACTAAAAACTATTCACTAAATACTGACGACTAAACTGAGGAGGTTATAAAAATATGAGTTTTCCGAGAAGGATGTACGAATTTATGAGAATGGCGTCTATTGCTCATGCCAAATGGGACTACGAGGTCTCGACAAATATTCTAAAAAACCGTAAAAAATT
>JBBISP010000018.1:0-46526 GCA_037441185.1 Nitrospirota bacterium
CCCTTATGCTTTTATGCTTCAAGATTTTACACAGAACATTTTACGCTACCATTTTTCAGATAGTTATATTTTCCGATATGGAAAGCTACAATTTACCTTTTTAAATGCATTATCCAGAATGCTCGGCCGCAGAATAATTTTTATAAATTTGAAACAAGATATTGTATGCATAGTCTATTTCGGATACTATATAACGGACTTGAAATAATTATGATAAAATCCGATAATTTAATAGGATGTTTTAAAAGGGGAAAAACTTATGGCAACCACTATAAAAGAGACAGCCTTAAAAGAAGAAATAGAATACTTTAACTCAATGCTTGAAGAATGGCTTCAACACTATGAGGGACATTATGCCCTGGTTAAGGATCGTAAATTATATGGCACTTTTACAGAGGAAGTCGAGGCATACAGGGAGGGAGTAAAGCTCTTTGGTAATAAGCCCTTCCTCATTAAGAAAATAGAGAGAGTTGAGAGACTGGAGAAACTCCCGGCATTGACCTTAGGGATTATTCGTGCCTATTCATAATCATTTTGCCTTTGAACAAAACCCTGTAAATCCTTCACAAATAAGACCATCTCCCATTGGGTTGGCACATTCTGGGCCTATTATGCAAGTAGAATTGTCTGTCCCAGATGAGCTTGCACAATACTTAACGGACAATAATCTGCCGGTACCTGCACCCATAACAGGCATGGGTCTTATAGACACCGGTGCTTCAATTACAGCCGTTGATGTCTCTATCATTCAAAGTCTGGGGATTCAACCTGTCGGCATAAGCAATGTTTTCACACCTCAAGGAAGCACGCAGCAAGAATTGTTTCCAGTCAAACTTTCTTTTATTGGAACACCGATAATTTTTAACTTCAGTTCTGTTTTAGGAAGCGAACTTCGCAATCAAGGCATTCTTGCTTTAATAGGGCGGGATGTCTTATCACGTTGCATACTTATATATAATGGCCCTGCCGGTCATTTTTCTTTTTCGATGTAAATTTTTATACCTTCAAAATCCCCCTCACAATCCTATCAATCTCCTTAATCTCCTCTTTTAACTCTGTCTTTATCATCTTTCTTAGATTACCAATGGATTTTTGAGGGATGCCTTTTGAGAGGAGTTTTGAGACCTTCTTGGCGCATTCCTCGCCGAGGCGTGCAAGCTCTATATGTTTCTCATTAGACGGATCGAATTCCGGGATTGGGAGTTCCCAGACTTTTTTGTGGATATCTCGTGGCCCGAAAAGTCCACGACTTTGCATAGGCTTTACGAGTCCGTCCACAATAGGGGAATTTAAGATTGAGCAAAGGTAATAGGCTTCTGCCTTTTTAGCTGTTTCGAGATAGAATGCTTTATGATCTACCATAAAGTCTTGAAGCTCAAAGGTCTGACCAGCAATATCAAGCTCAATTATTTTTTTCTTAACGACACAACTACAGAGATAGGTTGCGGACGTTGCATATAGAACCTTATATTTTGCCTCCCTTTGTTCGGTCAGTTTATGCCTATAATCAAGCCAGTCAACAACATCCATCTTCTCCGCCTTTTCTCCTCTTTTTTCTTCCCATATCTTTTGAGCCTTATGCAGCCATTTTGAGAGATGGATAAATCCCTTTTTACTTGCATCGGTTTCTTTAATGATTGAATATTCATCATATTTCCGAACAAGTGGTAATACAATGATTCTGAAATCGAGATGTGAGAATGGCACAATATCGGATGGCAGAAGCGTGGCATAAAGGAATTCTTTTTCGATATTACCCTTCAACACTACCCCTTTGTACTCTTCTTTTGCCATCCTTTCAGATGCATCAGATGTTTCCACATATGGAGCGGATGTATTAAATCCAAGCTTTGTGTGCGGCTTTATATCAACAAACCATAAATTACGCGGATAAATTGTAGCTCCATTTCTAAACAACGCATGATAAGGGCTCCGCCCATGCTCCACATATCCTTCCTCTGATATTGACAGATAACTCCTCTCGCCTTTGGCGCTCACATAAAGGCTTTCTTCTGCAACCTGCAATGATTTTTCAGCCTCATGAAGCCCTGCGTTTTTTCTATCGAGACTTCCTGATATAAATTCTGCTTTATACGGTGGTGCTGTTTTTATACCTTTTTTCGCAATAAATACACAGGTCGGCACATTAAATAAGGGCTTCACTTTTTCCATATCCCAAATTTCTGTAAGGCCGAGATTTATCGAATATTGCTGTCGCCTGAAGGTATTATGCTGGTCTGCTGTAAAGAGACTTCTTGGCATTACAAAGCCAATTATGCCTTTATCTTTGAGATAAAGATCGGCAGTTCTCAGGAAAAACAGCGTGGCAAGCTCCATGTGTGTCATGAGCTCAGCCTTTACCTTCAGCTTTTCGCCTGCGGACACGCCGCCTAAGAGCTTGTATTTCTCAACGATCATTTCCTTCAGGAACTTCTGGTATTCGCCTTTGTCCACATAACGGTAGCTGAGCCACGGAGGGTTGCCGATGATAACATCAAACTTATCTTTCAGGAATAAGGGCTTATACATATTTTTCATGACATATGCCCAGATGCTGTCCTTTTCTTCCTCTATAAGCTCCTTCATTGCTATTGCAGTATAAAAGAGCATGTCAATGGTATTTTTGTCGTGCAATTGCGGTATGTGCTGTATCATGAAATTTTCATACGATTCAAGGGAAGCTTCTTTGCCTGCAAAGTGTTTTGCAAACTCTTTTGTGGCTTCTATCACATGGTCGTATATTGACGGTTCATGGATTATGGTATCTGGAATATATGCAATCTTGCCGTCTATCTTTGTTTGATGACTTGGAACACGGGTCAAAAGGCTATGCTCAAGCTTTTCTTCAGGCGGATGTATAGAATCCGCAAGATAAACCGGAACCTGTACCCTCATTGAACCCCTCTTTTTAAGCAGGTCTCCGAGGGCAAGCAGATAGTTGGTCTTTGCTGTGATAATTGCGAGGGGATGAATGTCTATACCGACAACGCTTTTCATGATATGTTCAAGGGTTTCCTGTTTTATCCCAAATACATGCCTTTTATGCCTGATAACCATATAAAGAAATGTGCCCGAACCGCATGAAGGGTCAAGAACAGAGGCAGAGGGATTGTCTTTGAGGATATGCTCCACCATTCTCTGTGCAAGCCAGTCAGGGGTATAGTATTCTCCAAGGTCATGCCTTGTTTCAGGGTCAACGAGCTCCTGATAAAGGGATTTCAATATATCCTCTGAGAGCTCTCTAAGGTTGTAATTCGTCAGTTGATTTATGAGTTTCCTCGAAATATCAAGCCCTGTCTCTTTTGTCTGTTCTCTCACAATCCATGAAAAGAAGTCCTCTTCAAGGAAGTTGTCAATCCCCTGTTCATTAAAATATTCTCCGTCAAGTATTTTGATAATCTCTTCTGAGGAAGGGACACCTTCGCTTCCCGAAAGACGCATATAGACAATGAGCTTTGTGAATACTGCAAGGTATGAATGCCTGAGAAAGAGTTCCTCGCTACCAATGAGGCTTCCATAGGTAACCCTCAGATACTTTTCCCAGTTGTCATATACAACCTTAAAATCGGATCTGTCTTTTATAAAACTCCATTTTCGCTCAAAGGTATTAAGGCAGTATTTGAATGCAGGGCTTTTTATTCCAAAGTCCCTGACTATTTCCTCGGTCCTGGGATGAAGCTTTGTCTTTCTGAAGAAATACCTGTCAAGATAAAAATAAGCCTGATAAGGCTCTGTTTTTGTCAGGTCTATTTTCTCGATTTCTTCAAGCTCTATTGTGTCGGTGTCCTTTATTTTGGGCAGGTAAAAATAGAATAAAACCCCATCTGTGGCAAGGCAGAGATAACTTGCCTTCTCTCCTGATTGGAGCAGATAAGAAGTATAGCGTTTTAACTGCTCCTGTGCATCATTAAGGTTTTTTCTGAGGTCTTTTTCAAACTCTATTATCAGGTTCCCATAAAGGGTATCAATCCTTCCTTTAAGGATTATGTCTTTTTGTTTTATGCTGACATATTTTTCAACGCCGCGCAGATAGTCTTCTGCAAACCCTGCGCTTACATCACCGAAGACATCCTTTAAAAGAATAAGAAACCTCTGAGCCTTTGCTGACTCTGTGTTTAATTGAGAGATTTGCTCTGTATATTCTTTGAATTTTTGAGATATGCTCTGTTCTGAAATATCAGGAATTCTGGAAGGTTTTTCTGTGAGTTTTGTTTTCTTCATTTTTCCTTTAGCACCTGATTAACAATCCTTCTCGCAATCTCAAAGGCAGCGGCAATCCTGATAATCTTTACATCTCCAAGCCCTTTGAACTGAAGAAACTTCTCTAATGGCTGATTTGCCATTCCCTTGAATGAGCCGAATTTATCAAGAATTTCCTTTGCTATGTCTTCTGCAGATTTTCCTTTTGTGCCTGTTGAAATAAGAATTGATAAAAGCTCTGCATCGGTTAATGATTCAGCGCCGAGTTCTCTTAGCTTTCCCCCTGGATGTGTCCATGTCTTCATAGTTTTTTACCTAAAGTATATTATCACATGTCAGATTTTAAAAGAAGGCGAATTCCTGTTTTTAAAGACCTTCAGGCGATAATACGATTCTCTCTCCCTTTCGCCTAAATATTGCGCTATAGTCCTAATCCGGTTTTTCAAATCTGGCAGGACACGCTCCTCAAGAACCCTTATCTTTCTTGTTGTCTTTAAAATCTCATCTCCGAGTCTTTTTAATTTGCTTTCAAAGGCTGCAAGCTCTAGCATTGACTCCAAAATCTTTTCAAAGCCATTAATGCACTCCTCGAGATGCGGCGTTGTGGAGAGATAATCATATCCCCTCTCATCGGGCATTCTCACTGCTGTCTCGTACGTTACAACATCCCTGTATCTTAAACCCCATATGCTTCTTTCTTTTATCTCAATACCTATATCTCTTTTTGCTGCAAAAGTGATGGACCCTATATTGTCCTTCCCCTCGTGTCCGAGGCTCAATGAAAGCTCCTCAATAGCCTTTCCATAGATATTTCTGATCTCATCCCTCGATCTGATAAATGGCATGACAGTATCGAGAAACTCCTGTATCAATGCCTGCCTCCTTGCCTTGAGAATTCCTACGCTCTCTTCAATAGACCGGGACTTCTCTTTGAGGAGCAAAAGATTTGTTCTTGTGTGTTGTATCATTTCAGTTCAAGGTGAAAATTCTTTAAAAGATTTATACCTGCATCGAGGGTTTCATTTATACCTCTCCTTATCATCCCCTGATGCACAAATTCCCTTTCAAATGCATCCGCAAAATCTAGCATCCTTCTGTCATCCTCTGCCATCCCTTCTCTGCCTACTATCGCCTCAAGCCTCCTCATGTCACGACCCTTTGCATAGTATTTGTAGAGGAGGTTTGCAATCTTTCTGTGATCTTCACGCGTATGTCCTCCGCCGATCCCTCTCTGCATGAGCCTTGATAGGCTCGGAAGCACATCCACAGGCGGGAAAATTCCCTTCTGGTGAAGCTCTCTGCTTAAAACAATCTGGCCTTCTGTGATATAGCCTGTAAGGTCTGGAATTGGATGTGTAATGTCATCTTCAGGCATTGTCACCACAGGCAGAATGGTTACAGAGCCTTTCATATTCTTGATCCTCCCTGCCCGTTCATAAATGGATGCAAGGTCAGAATACATATAGCCCGGATAGCCCCTCCTTCCTGGCAATTCCTCCCTCGCAGTTGAGATTTCCCGCAAGGCATCACAGTAATTTGTCATATCCGTTATCACTGCAAGGACATCGAATCCCTTTTCAAAGGCGAGGTATTCGGCAACGGTAAGCCCGAACCTCGGCGCAAGAAGCCTTTCCATCACAGGCTCGTAAGCCATATTCACAAAGGCTACAAATTTCATTTTCATTTCTTCGAGAATGTTCCTGTAAAAAGAATACTCGTGATAAGTAAGTCCGATAGCAACAAAAATAACAACGAATTCACCCCCCTTTAATTCCCCCCTTGATAAGGGGGGATAAAGGGGGGTGGCTGCATTTTTTAAAATCCCGGCAGCCAATTCTTTTGAAGGCAATCCCGCGCATGAGAATATGGGGAGCTTCTGACCTTTCACAAGGGTATTAAGCCCGTCAATGGCAGAAAACCCTGTCTCTATAAACTCCTCTGGCCTTGCCCTTGCAGATGGATTCATTGGAAATCCTGTTACAGGCGCTAATTTTTCGGGTATGAACATGGGCAAGCCGTCTATCGGCACACAAGAGCCGTTAAATATACGGCCAAAAATATCGAGGGATAGAGGCGCTTTTTTAATTGAGTCCGTAAAAACAACAGAGGAGTTTTCCATATCAAGCCCCCTTGTTTCACCATAAACCTGTATGAGCACTGTATCTCCTTCTATCTTTAAAACCTCTCCGTCCATCTCCCTGTCGCCGGGAGACAGGATTCTCACCACCTCGCCCATCCTTGCACTAAACACATTCTCTACAAGCAAAAGCGGGCCCCTGATGGATGAAATAGTCCTGTATATGTGATCTGAAAGCCTCATGATTTCAACACCTCATCGAGGGGCACTCCCTGTTTAAGTCTCTCTTCTGCATGGTCATAAAATTTGAAGATATCTGCAATCTTTGAAACCGTTTTTTCAGGAGGTGAAAAAGCGTCATCTGTGTATGCATTCTGGCAGAGGAATTGCAGCCTTATCATCTCCGCTGTCTTCATCAAAAGCCTGTCAGCATCCTGAAGCCCTTCGATCCCTACAATCTCGGCAACCTCCCTCAATGCATCTTCTCTTTGGAGCATCTCTCTGCATCGGTGCATTAATTCCTCCCATTGTAAAGATACCCGTTCTTTGAAATTTGGGATTATCTCTTTTGCATAAAGGGAATAGCTCTGGAAATAGTTTATTGCAGGGAAGTGCCTCCTGTGTGCAAGGGATGTATCGAGCATCAAGAATGCACCTGCTGTCCTCAAACATGCCTGCGTGACAGGCTCTGTAAAGTCGCCGCCAGGAGGAGATACAGAAAGCACCATACTGAGAGAGCCGACCTTGCCGTTCAATGTTTCAACAACACCTGCCCTTTCAAAAAAACCTGACAGCCTCGAAGCAAGATAGGTTGGATAGCCCTCCTCCCCTGGCATTTCCTCAAGGGATGATGATATCTCCCTCAATGCCTCTGCCCATCTCGAAAGGCTGTCTGCAAGGAGCAGCACATGATAGCCCATATCCCTGTAATATTCTGCCATTGTGACAGCAGTATAAATGGACGCCTCCCTCGCTGCCACAGGCATATTGGATGTGTTAACAACAAGGATTGTCCTCTCCATCAAAGCCTTTCCTGTCCACGGGTCTGTGAGGTTCGAAAAATCCTCTATCAATTCCGCCATCTCGTTTCCTCTCTCGCCGCATCCAACATAGACAACTATGTCCACATCGGCAAACTTTGCGATGGACTGCTCAAGTATTGTTTTGCCTGTGCCGAATCCACCGGGCATGATAACAGTCCCTCCCCTTGCAATGGGGAAGAGGAAGTCAATGCAGCGCTGGCCTGTTATCAGTGGTTCTGAAGGAGAGAGTTTCCTCTTATACGGCCTCGGCATTCTCACAGGCCATTCATGGCATCCCAAAAGCATGCTGCCGTCTTCCAATTCTCCGATTGCTTCATTCAGACTGCAATCGCCCTCTGTTATCCATTTAATCCTGCCGCTGTGGTTTGAATGTATAAAATGCTTGAATGCACCCTCCTCGATGTATCCGAGCATCTCTCCGGTTTTTATTTCTTCGCCTTTTTTCTTAATGGGATTAAATCTCCACTTTTTCATATAGTCTATGGCATATATCTCTCTGCCTCCGGTGATAAACGGCCCCATGTCATCTCTCAATCTCTTTAAAGGTCTCTGCAGTCCGTCAAACATCCCTGAGAGAAGTCCAGGCCCTAATCTCACAGTAAGGGGCATGCCTGCTCCTTTTACTGGTTCACCTATGCCGAGACCTCTTGTATCTTCATACACCTGAACAACTGTTATGTCCTTTTCAAGCCTAACGGCTTCGCCGGTAAGCATGGCATGCCCGACATAAACCCTGTCATAGAGTTTCAGCCCTGCCATCTCAACGCTCACTGTCGGACCTGATATGCCTTTTATCCTTCCCGTCATTATCTGAGCCTCACATGATACCATAGCGCTCTTTTTATAAGCCTCAGGGCATAATCTTCTATTTCAACAATGGGCTTTTCGGGCGCGGGTAGAATAAGAAGGACTCCATACCACTTTTTTTCCATCTCCTGCATTTCCTTCTCGTCAATGTCTTTGGTCAACCGTTCGTCAATCATAATAACCCCTGCATCCGGTTCCCCCAACGCCTTTTTGAGTGCATCCTCTGTCTCTCTTTCTGCAACTGCATACTGCGTTACACCTGTAAGGCTGAAACCGTATTCTGCATCTTTCGGAGTTATGAAGACTATTTTTTTCACCTTTAAATACCTCTTATAACATATATGGCGGGTATGCCGAAAAGCCTTTAATAGCGATACCTTATGCCGAACCCTCCCGCTGTTTAATGGCAACTTCAGCATCACCTATCCATTCAACAGAAAAACAGGCTATATGGCAATCTCATCGCATTATTAAAGGCTTTGAGGCATATTTGCCATATACGATTACGGATTATGGCCATAAAGAGTGATACCCGTTTCAACTGTTTCTACATAACATCCCCAGAGATGATCGAGTATAACCCCTATGCATAAAGGGTCTTTTGCAGTTTTCCTTAAAAAACGGCTTATTCCTTTAAGCAGGGAATTCTCTATATTTACGGCATCCGTAATTATTCCGGTCAGTTTTTGAACAAGGCTTGCGATTCCCGAAATATCCTGCCTCTCGAATATCCTTCTGAGCCTTGCCTCTTTGACGCTGCCTCCATTGATGAATGACGGATAATCATGCATTTTCCATCTTATGTGTTTATAAACAGCTATAATATTCTTAGAGTCGATGATATAAACGAAAAAATCCCTTATAGTATGATGGAGTTTCGAGTCGATTGTATTCTCAAGATAGACATTCGTTGATCCCTGCTCAAGACCTCTAAGTCCGTCTTTCATGAACATCTCCTTTAGTCCTCCGAATCTATCTGAAATGGATAAAAAGGCGTCTTCTATACCTTTGATTGCAGTCATCATATCAGGATCTCCTCTCAATAATTCCTTGAGATCATCTGAAAGAAGACTGAAGCATAAGAGTTCTTTGATTTTTTCATATTCTCCTTTTTTATATCTGAGACACATAAAAATGGTCCTGAGTTCTGAATAAATAAAAAACCGCCGGAATATACTTCTTAATGTTCCATTCATCTGGATATATATCCATCGATATTCCCTCGATAAGTGTCTCCATATCTCAACTGGTGATTCGCCGGCTATGAAATTTTTATAAAGCATCCTCCTGTTCCTTACCCTCGAGAGGAGATAATCTGTTGGATAGCCCCTGTTTTCAATCCCCTCAAAGATTTCCATAAATATCCCTCATCAATCCCGGCAGTATCTCCATCCACGCCCTCTCAAGCCGTTTTTCGAAGGTGTTTGAAATACGAATCTTCCTGTCTTTTGCCTGTACTTCCAGCCCGCCGGTAATGCTGCTGTCTGCTATTATTTGTGCTTCTGGAAAGTATTCCTTCGCAATCTTTTCATCCTCTGGATTAACCTTAACCATTTCCCATTTGCAAAAAGGCAGTTCCTTAACAAGCGAAAAAAATACATCCGAATATCCCTCATCCCTTAAATTATTGAGAATAGATACCGTGAGATGATAAAGACGCACTGACATATCCTTTTCTGCAGCAAGTCTGATAGCATCCGCCTTTTGTCTCGCCTCTGAAAGAATGGGCTCTATCTGATCCTTAATTGTGGATGACTGCATCAGGCTGTATTCCTCCTGCATCCTCTTAATCCTTTCAGAGGCATCCGCCCTTATCTTCTCGGCATCTGCCTCAGCTTCCTGCCATATTGCCCGGGCTTTTTCATCTCCTTCCCTTCGAAGGGCTTCTATCAACTCTTTATAACCCATATTACTTAATCATCAGCAATATCATCGTGGCCACTACAAAGCCTAAAATAACCATCGTCTCCGGAATAGCAAGAAGAATAATAATCGTGCCGCTGAGCTCCGGTTTTTCTGCAAGTGTGCCAGCTCCTGCTGATCCGATCCTCGACTGCGCCCATGCAGTCGCAATTGCAGTGAGACCTATTGCAAGGGCTGCTGCTAATGCTATCAATACCTTTTCCATCGTGTATCCTCCTTTTACTTTTTAAGCGGCTCAAATCTCCTGCCGCCGGGTTCGATGAACTTGCTGAAGAATTCCACATAATGAAGCCTCAATGCGTGAATCGTGGGGGAAAAGACCCCGAGGATTATATTTATGAGATGAAGGAGTCCTGCCACCACAACTCCGACAACAATGTTTCCTGCTATCCCTGTAAAGCTATTGGCCACAAATGCAAGAAGTACAGAAGTAAGTCCAATAGCCATTATCCTCGCATATGAGATTATATTGCCGATGTTCTTAAGAAGTTCAAAAGGAGCAAGCAAACCGCCTGTAAAAAACAAAAGCGGTGTGAGAATCAGTATCGCTATAACAACAGGCTTTGCAAACAGGTCAGGGAAAATGTCGAAAAAAACCGCAATTAAAGCCATTATGCAGAGTATTACAATGATGTTCAAAAGTCTGTACAACGCCTCCCTCTTTGTCTTTTTCTTAAATGCAGCGATTACCCCTAAGAACAGGCCTAAAATTATATGAACGACTCCTACGGTCACTGCAAAATACAGGACAGGGATAACCGCTGTACGCCTTTCAATGCAGATGGGCTCGATACCAAAAAGTATTTTGGGGAGCTCCCCGAAAAACTCGCCATAGAGGATTCCGAAAAAAATTGCATATATGGAAGATATAAGGAGTATCCTTGAGGCATCCTGAATATTTTTTCTTTTTCTAAACCTCTTCGCCAAAAATAAGGCAAGCATCGCCAGTATGATTCCGTAACCGGCATCACCGAGGATCATCCCGAAAAACAAAGGGAAGAATACGCCTATGAACGGCGTGGGGTCGTAAGATGCATACTTAGGCAGCGGAAGCAGCCTTACAAATAGTTCAAATGGCTGAAAATATGCCGGGTTTTTGATAAAAACCGGTACCCTTTCAATGTCCTCCTCGCGTATATCTTTTTCCTCGATTACCACCTTTCCCTCAAAGGCATCTATCAATTGTCTTCTGATATTGCTAACATTCCCGGATGGCATCCATCCGCATACAAAAAAACACATCCTTGTCTCAAATACAGATGCCGTTGTTCTCAGGAGTGAGAGCCTTTCATCCAGCCATTCCACAACCCTCTTGTATATAGGCATCCACCTTGCGGCAAACCTTTCCAGTTCCTTATCCAGTGCCTTGATCTCCGAGTTAAGACCGGCAATCCTTTCTTTTAAGAAGGCAAACTTCTCAAGGAAGGACAGGCTGCTGAGATAAGGCGGAAAGGTGAATTCAGGGATGCGTTCATCGCTGAGCAATCTCCTGATCTTTTCCAATAACCCCTTTTCGGCGATTATCAGACCGATGAGAGAACCGTCAGATGCCGTGGCTGTCAGCAACTCAAACCTGTCTTCCAACAGCCTTGACAGCAGTGTCTTTAAGTCTTCTACAGCGCTGATATCCCTTATGGTAAGCCCTATAAAGTCAATATCAGTCGCCTTCTCAATGTCTTTAAGAATGGATTCGATCGCATCGAGAAATATCTTATGCCTGCTGATTTCGTCAGATTCTTTTCGCAATGCCTCTTTTTTTTGTGAAAGCCCTCTGCAGGTTGTTAAATGCCTTTTAAGATTCTCAGCAACGGTATCGATAATGGAACGCGGCTCAATATAGCTTTTTCTGACAGAAACATGCGGCAAATAGGAAAATAGTTCGCCAATCTTAGCCTTAAGGTCTTCGAGAAAAAGCCTCTCTGACAAAGAACGCTCATCAGGAAGAAAAGGTCTGATATATCTTTCTTCCACCTTTTTTACAAACCCAAGTGTGGTTGGCTCTATCTGGAATATGCCCGACTCCTGCAGCATGGAAAGTACACCCTGCAGCATGCCCTTTGGCCCGGCTATCTCGACCTTTGACATCCTAACTATCATATGTTTGGCAATATCCTGACAATATGTGTCCGGATGATTTTTATCAGGAATTCGTCGCTGATTGCAGTGAGCCTCTCCGCCTTTGCATCAGCATCGGCAATTATCTCGTGTGCCTTTCTTTCAGCATCCAGCCTCACATTTTTTATTGCCTGCTCGAATAAGTTTTTTATTTTCTCATCCGCTGAAAGAATATTTTTCTCTGCTTTTTTCTTGACCTCATCGACCCACTCCTCGGCCTTTCTCTTTTCCGCCAAAAGCCTTTCCATAATATCCCTTTCAACTTCTATCACTTCATTGAGCATGTCCCTTTCCATAGTCAAATTGTATCAGAAATGGACTCAGGGTGCTATAATTAGCGGTAACCATGCCAGGAACGATGCCAACAACAATGAAAGAACGAAGGCTCGGGGTTCATACATCGATAGCAGGCGGAGTTCATCTCTCCCTTGAGAGGGCAAAGGCTCTGGGCTGCAATACCGTCCAGATATTTTCTCATAATCCAAGGCAATGGCTTGTGAAAAAAATACCGTCAGATTCAATTTCAAGATTTAAAGAACTGCGAAAAACATACGATATAAATCCGATTTTCATTCACACATCTTATCTCATAAATCTTGCTGCCTCAAGCAATGACATCCTTGAGAAATCAATAAATCTGCTGATTCAGGAGATGGATTTGGCGGATTCATTATATGCCGATTACGTGGTACTTCATACAGGGAGCGCATCACAGGATTCAGGAGAAGTCGGACGCAAAAGGGCAATAGAGGCACTTAAAAGAGTCGCAAGAAAGAAGATATGGATATCAAAACTCTTGCTCGAAAATACCGCCGGAGAGAGAGGCGATATATCATCTCATATGAAAGACCTTGCAGAGATAATTGATAATGTAAATAGCGCTTTAATCGGCGGGGTCTGCATTGATACATGCCATGCCTTTGCAGCCGGGTATGATATAACAAGCGAAAATGGCATAGAAGGGCTTGTGGGTGAAATAAGGGGCTATCTCGGAATTGAGAGCGTAAAACTCATCCATCTCAATGATTCAAAAAAAGGCCACAGTTCCCATGTTGACAGGCATGAGCACATAGGGAAAGGTGGCATTGGCAGGGAAGGATTGAGAAGGTTTATAAAACATCCTGCATTCAAAAACATTCCACTGATCCTCGAAACTCCTAAGAAAAGCGAAGGGGACGATCCAAGAAATCTGAAAATTGTGAGAGCTTTTTTTCAGTAGGCAGTAGGCACTTTACTGCTTACTGTCTTCTGCTTACTATCTCCGTCCCTATCCCCTCTTTTGTAAATATCTCAAGCAATAGACAGTGTGGAATCCTGTCGTCAACAATATGTGTCTTTTTCACTCCGCCATCCAGTGCGCGGGTGCATGCCTGGACCTTTGGAAGCATACCCCCTGAGACAATGCCTTTATCAATAAGCTTTTTAATGCCCTTTTTGTTTCAGAAGATATTACATTATCTTTTTTATCCTTTATCCCCGGCACATCCGTAAGCAGTATGAGCTTTTCAGCCTTTAAAGCAGAGGCAACGGCAGATGCAACATAATCAGCATTAATATTAAATGCCTCGCCTTTGCTTCCAACTCCGACAGGCGAGATAACAGGTATAAACCCATCACGTTCAAGGGAGTTCAGTATCTCTGGATCAACTGACTCAACCTCGCCGACCAAACCAATGTCAATAATCTCTTTAATTCGATATTTGACTTAAGCCTTTTTTTTAAAGTATCTTTAATTAAATGACTGTAGGAACATCCTTACTCGGCCAACTTTTATTAAAAGCAAACCTTATAACTGAAAAACAGTTAGAAGACGCTGTCCGTCTCCAGAAGCTTGAAGGAATAAGGCTTGGCTCTACCCTCCTGAAATTAGGATACCTGAACGAAGAAAGCCTTATCACATTTTTAAGCAGGCAGTATAATGCGCCTGCTATAAATCTTTCTGAACACAAAATTGACACATCTTTACTGAAGATTGTCCCGTATGAAACAGCAAAGAAATACCATCTCATTCCCATTTCAAGGGATGGAGCAGGCTTAAGAATAGCCATTGCGGATCCTTCCAATAATCTTGCAATAGATGATGTAAGGTTTCTTTCAGGGATGAAGGTATCTGTGCATGTAGCTGCAGAGGCTGCAATTATAGATGCTATTGAAAAACATTACACTAATAAAAAGGCGAAGGTATCTGTAGATAAAGGCAAGACTGAAAAAAACTTTATGGAGATTGAAGACCTCAATAAGGTGATAGGAAGCGCCCTTGAAGGCATAACTGTCGTAGAAGAAAAAGAAGATAAGGACTTGCTTAAAGAAATAGATGCGCCAATAGTGAAATTGGCAAACGGAATTCTAATGAATGCCGTAAAATCTCATGCCAGTGATATACATATAGAGCCTTCTGAAGATGTTCTGAGAGTGAGATACAGGATAGACGGAGTACTGCATCCTGTTTTGAAACTGCCTGTGAAAATAAAAAATGCCCTTACCTCAAGAATGAAGATAATATCCAATCTCGACATATCAGAGCGAAGACTGCCTCAGGACGGAAGGATAAAAATGAAATTTGGGGATAAAAGGGAAATAGATTTCAGGGTCTCTACGCTGCCGACGCTCTTTGGCGAGAAGGTTGTTATGAGGCTGCTGGATAAATCAAATCTTCAGTTAGACCTTACAAAGCTTGGATTTGATGAAAAACCTATTCAGGACTTTCTGGAGGCGATTGAAAAGCCATATGGCATGCTGCTCGTAACAGGCCCCACAGGAAGCGGCAAGACAACTACACTCTATTCGGCTCTTTCCCAGCTGAACAAAGCCGGCGTTAATATAATGACTGCGGAAGATCCTGTTGAGTATAACTTTTTTGGAATAAATCAGGTTCAGATAAAGGAGGACATCGGACTCACTTTTGCATCGGCACTAAGATCATTTCTGAGGCAGGACCCTGATATCATTATGGTTGGAGAGATAAGGGATTTTGAGACAGCAGAGATAGCTGTAAAAGCTGCGCTTACAGGACATCTGGTTTTGAGCACCCTACATACTAATGATGCGCCGAGCACTATAACAAGGTTAATAAATATGGGCGTAGAGCCATTTCTTGTATCAGCATCTGTTATTTTAATAATAGCGCAGAGGCTGGCAAGAAAAATTTGTCAGAACTGCAAGGCAGAGCAGGCAGTTTCTGAGACAGCTCTCTTAAAAATTGGGTTCACTCCTGGTAAACTTAAGAATGTAAAGTGTTATATGGGAACAGGATGCCCTGAATGCAATAACACAGGCTACAAAGGTAGAATAGCGCTCTATGAGGTCATGTCTGTAAAAGATGAGATTAAGGAACTCATTCTTCAGGGCGCTTCAGCCTCGGACATTAAAAAGGAAGCTATAAGGCTTGGGATGTCCACATTGCGCCAGAGCGGCATAAAAAAGGTAATGGATGGAATAACCACAATCGAAGAACTACTCAGGGTGACCTTTGAAGATTAAAGCTTGAGTTTTGCTATGCGGCAATCCTGAAAGAATGGGTATAGACATTAAGCCTGTCAGCCCTTATAAAACCAACAACAGTCACACCGCTTTTTTCAGCGATATCCAATGCAAGGCTTGTGGGAGATGTTCTGCTCGCAACTATTGGTATTGCCCATTTTGCGCATTTTGATACGATCTCTGAAGATAATCTTCCGCTTGCGAGCATTATTTTACCTTCAAATGGAATATTTTCGAGTATCGCATAACCAATAACCTTATCAACTGCATTGTGCCTTCCAATGTCTTCTGCAAGGCAGAGTATTGCACGGCCATCACTAAGCCCTGCACTGTGCACGCATCCTGTTATTTTGTAAAGCTCTGATGCATTCTGGAATCTTCTGAACAGATCTTTTAACTCAGCCATTTTTATCTGAAAACTATCCTCTATTTTTTGAAGAGACATCCTCTTTGGAAATGTAATGCCTCCGATACAGCCCGTTGTTATAACTGCTCCATTAGTTGAAACCTCACCCTCAGCAGGAATGTCTACTATGATATCCTCTCCATACTCAATAGACATCCTCTCTGCGCACCATCCTCCTTTGATAATGTCTTCTGTCATAAATATGCCAACAACCAACTCTCTTATCATAGATGGCGTGCAGTAGAGGCTTAAGACCTCTTTGCCATTGACAGAAACCTTAAGTCTCTTTTCAACAGCGATAAAGTCTTCCCTATTTTCAAGAAAGTTGCTTTTGCTCTTATATGTTTTTCGTTTTATGAAGTTGTTCATACATCCTTGCATTCTCAATAGCTGTGCCGCATACCTCTGCCAAAGAGCATGCAAATGTAATATCCTCATCTGAGAAGCGACGCGGCATATCTGTAAAAAGCCTAAGAATACCTATCACTTTATTCCGTACATTTATAGGAATCGTCAGCATGCTTTTAAGCCCCTCTTGTACTGCCTCTTTTTGATAAATAACCCTGGGATCAGAGCTTACATCATATATAAAGACAGGGCCGCTCTGAAGGGCGATTTTTACATTATCCTCCATATCTACAGGTCCTTTTTTAAGATATTTTTGACTTAACCCATAAGCTGCTACCAGTTCCAGTTTTTGTTCTGTTTCATCTACCAACCTTATAGTAGCAGCTCTAAGGTTCATTGCTTCGGGAATTTTCTTTGCTATAAGGCCAAGCACCTCATTTAAACGCAGTGTTGAACTAATTGCCTTCGTCACCTCTTGGAAGACCCTTAGATATTCTTTTGCCCTTGATACAGTAGCCTCAAATGTCCTTGCATTCACTATTGCTATAGCAGCTTGCTCTGCGATAGCCGTCATAAATTTCAGATCCTCATCTTTATACTTCACAGGCTCTGCAGTATACATCCTCAAAATACCGATAACCTCTTTTTTAAGCTTAACAGGAATCGAAAGTATGCTCCTTATTCCCTCTTGCTCTGCCTCCTTGCGATATTTTGCATCTGAATCAGAGGTAATGTCATAGATAGAGACTGCTTTACCCTCCAATGCATCAGAAATGCTTTTGTCATAGTCGACAGGGCCTTTATTTACATATTCTTTGCTCAGCCCATAATATGCAGCCACTTCTAATTTCTGGTTCTTTTTGTTTAAAAGCCTCAGCATGCTCGCTTTCACATTCATAATCTTAACAGCATTTGTGACTATGAGGCTCAATACTTCATTCAGCGAAAGGCTTGAGCTTATTGCCTTACAAATATTTTGGTAACTTTCAAGATACACCTTTTTTTCAAATATCTTGTCTGCACAATCAGGACACATGCCGTGTGTAAAAACACCAAATCCAGAATTAGTGAGATATGTCTCTATTTGCTCCCAAAAATCTTCATTGATCTTTATCTTCTTGCACCATGCGCATATGGGGATCAATCTGTCTCTAAATTGTTTTTTTAAATACGCCTCCACAGCAGAAAATACCCTCGTCAGGTCTTTTAAAACAGAGACGGCCCCGATTAATTTATCTCCTCTGAAAACAGGAGAAACAGTCTCTTCTATATATCTTTTCTTCTTATTTTTATCTACCAGATAAAGGCTTTTTACCGCGCTTCTGCCTGACTGCAGACAAAGAGTTGAGGGGTATTCATAGGCAGACAATTTTGTTTCTGATTCATTAATGAAAGATATGACCTCATCGTATTTTTTCCCCTTCACCTCTTCAAATGTATATCCTGTAAGAATTTCAGCGCCCTTATTCCAGTACTCTATCTCTCTATTGATGTTTACATAATAAACGCCATCAGAAATATTGCTAAGAATATCAAGGTAAATATTACGGAACATATTTTTTATTATAGCATCATAGTTTTGATTTTTACTGCTGATTAATAATGATATGATATAAAAATAGTTTTTGGCGCGAGTCAGAAATATTACTTATAAGCTTTAATGTATCCTTCATATTCTTTCTGCATTTGACATTTATATCATCTGTCCGTATACAATAAATGCTGTCAGGCGCCGAAAGGCTTAATAGGGAATCCCGTGAGGTTATTTAATTCGGGAGCGGTCCCGCCGCTGTAACCGGGGACGAAAGCCAATGAGCCACTATCCGCAGGATGGGAAGGCCGGCGAGTAGGCCAAACTATAGAAAATACCCGGAAGCCAGAAGACCTGCCTGTAACCGATAGTGAATAGTGAATAGTGGATAGGTCTTTAACTAAATACTATTCACTAACGACTATTCACCATTCACTGTATAAGCCTTCACGCGGATGAAGGAGGGGATGAAGCGAAACAGGGTGCAATCCTCATGGCATTTGCCATGAGGATTTTTTATTTAAGGAGTGTTGAGTTGATAACATTTATTATAGGCGGTTCAAGAAGCGGGAAAAGCAAATTTGCTTTAGAAAGGGCATCTCTATACCAAGGCAGAAAAGCTTACATAGCAACTGCACAGGCTATGGACGATGAGATGAAGGATCGCATAGAAAAGCATAAAGAAGAACGTTTAGGAGAATGGGAAACCTTTGAAGAGCCTCTGAATATCTCGACACTGATACCTGACATTCATAAAAGCTATGATATAATTCTTCTTGACTGCCTGACACTATGGCTTTCGAATCTGATGCTTAATAATAAGAATGTTGAAGCAGAAATAGAGTCTTTTATTTCTTCCTTATCCACTATTCACTGTTCACTATTCACTGTTTCGAACGAGGTCGGTCTTGGAATCGTCCCTGACAATGCATTATCAAGAAGATTCAGAGATTTATCAGGCTATTTAAACCAAAAGATGTCAGTCATAGCAGACGAAGTATATCTTGTGACCGCAGGAATACCTTTAAAAATAAAGTAGGAGAAGGCAGATGGATTTACTCAATGCAACACTAAAAAATATCAAGTCAGTAAATGAAGAATGGTATGGCCTGGCTCAAAAGCACCTCGACAATCTCACAAAGCCCCTCGGAAGCCTCGGAAGGCTTGAGGAGTTTGCACGGAGATTTGTCGCCATTACCGAAAACAAAAATCCGGTTCTGGATAAAAAGGGCATCTTCACTTTCGCAGGAGACCACGGAGTTACAGAAGATGGCGTATCAGCCTATCCCAAAGAGGTTACGTCGCAGATGGTATTTAATTTCCTGAGGGGTGGTGCAGGCATCAATGTCCTTGCAAGGCATGCAGGAGCAGAGGTTGTTGTTATAGACATTGGTGTTGACCACGATTTTGAAGAGATTAAAGGCCTGGTAAACATGAAGGTGATAAAAGGAACCAAAAACTTCACAAAAAGCCCTGCAATGACAAGGGATGAGGCAATAAGATGCATAGATGTAGGAATCGAGCTTGCAAATGGATATGCAAAAAAGGGCTATAAGATATTCGGCACAGGAGAGATGGGGATAGGGAATACCACGCCATCGAGCGCTATTGCATCAGTACTTACAGGAAAGCCTGTCTCAGAGGTTACTGGCAAGGGCACAGGAATAACTGATGAGTCATTAAAAAGAAAGATTGAAATAATAGAAAAAGGCATAAAATTGAACAAGCCAAATCCAGAGGATGCGATAGATGTTCTTGCAAAAGTTGGCGGCGCAGAAATCGGAGGCATAGCTGGACTTGTGCTTGGCGCTTCGGCAAATAAAATCCCGGTTGTCATTGATGGATTCATCTCCACAGCAGGGGCATTAATAGCATACTGCATTGAGCCTAAAACAAAGGACTATATGTTCGCTGCCCATAACTCAGTTGAGATAGGACACAAGACAATGCTCGATAAAATGGGACTTAAACCTATACTTGATCTTGATTTAAGGCTTGGCGAAGGGACAGGAGCAGCACTGACAATGCTAATGATAGAGGCAGGACTAAAGATATATAAAGAAATGGCAACCTTTGGAGAGGCAGGAGTATCGAATGAAATACAAAATTAAAAATATCTTTTTTACAGTTTGATTTTTCTATGAAAAAATTACTTCTTGCAATTCAGTTTTTGACTATAATACCTGTCAAGAAGAACTTGGCTGCGAGCGAACCAGATATAGCCCAAAGCGCATCATTTTTTGTTGTGGTCGGTCTTTTTCAGGGAATAATGTTGGTAATAGCAGATTTTGGATTTGGCATTTTTTTTCACCACGACCTTGTAATAGGCCTGCTTTTGCTTTTACTTATTATTTCAAATGGAGGTTTCCACCTCGACGGACTTTCTGACACATTTGATGCAATTGCTGTGAAATCATCCGGCAGCAAGGATGAGGACATAAAAAAAAGGCTTTCTGCGATGAAGGACTCTGCATCAGGACCAGCAGGTGTAACAGCAATTATCTGCGCTCTCGGCTTAAAGTATCTTTCTTTGCAAAATCTCTCTCATTTCCAATATTTTGCTTATTATTCTTCTCTTTTACTTATGCCGCTTATGTCAAAATGGACTATGGTTTTATCCATGTACTACGGGACATCAGCAAGACAGGACGGTCTCGGTAGAATTTTTACAGGCAATATAGGATCAAAAGAGCTTGCTGCTTCGAGTTTGACGCTTCTATTTGTAATTGCCTTGCTGCCAATCTTTTTCAGCAGCTATATGCCGCAGCTTTATTATATTTTTTATCCTGCCCTGCTAATAATATTGTATTTATTTGTGAGGGCATCGGTGGTGTTTTTCAATAAAAAAATCGGCGGGCTTACCGGAGACATCCTAGGTGCTGTGAGTGAGATAACAGAAATAATATTTTTATTAACGGTGATAATATGGTCAAGACTGTCTATTTATTAAGACACGGGGCAACTGAAGGTTCAGATGTAAAACGATATAAGGGCAGTATCGATGTGCCGCTTTCTGAGGACGGGCAAAGACAGGTGGAGCAGCTTGCAGAATACTTGAATAGGTCTTATAAGTCTTGTATGACCTATAGCGGGTTATTTAATGCAGTTTACTGTTCGCCATTGAGCAGGGCATTGAAAAGCGCCGAGATAATCGCTAAGAAATTTGGACTCGCTCCAATTGTAATTCCTGAACTCAGGGAAAGAAGCTTTGGCATATGGGAAGGCATGTCATTTAATGAAATAAAAGAGAAATATCCAGTGGAATTCGAGGCATGGGCAGGCAATCCACTCAAATTTAGTCCTATTGGAGGGGAAAGCACGCTTGAGGTCAGGGATAGGGTGGTAGTTGCACTGGATAGAATATTAGATGATGATCCCGCTCACATCGCTATCGTGGCACATGGTGGAGTAAACAGGGTAATACTTTGCCATGTCATGGGGATTCCACTTGAGAATATATTCAGAATAGAGCAGGACTTTGCAGCGGTAAATATCATAGAGTTTCATGATAAATATCCTGTAGTAAAACTTATTAATGGAGGAATCGAATTAAAGTGACCAGCTTTTATTTTATGTTTTTCACTATTCACTCTTCACTGTTTATTATTCACTGTCTTTATGGCTAAGGCATTGATGTTACAGGGAACAGGCTCTGGAGTAGGTAAAAGCCTGATTGTAGCTGCCCTCT
The DNA here is from genome assembly GCA_037441185.1 of Nitrospirota bacterium. Taxonomy (GTDB): domain Bacteria; phylum Nitrospirota; class Thermodesulfovibrionia; order Thermodesulfovibrionales; family Dissulfurispiraceae; genus JBBISP01. The sequence goes on from JBBISP010000018.1 coordinate 21,619, forward strand.
GCAGAATTTTCAAAGATATGGGCATCAATACAGCTCCTTTCAAGGCGCAGAACATGGCGCTTAATTCATATATAACTCTTGAAGGTGGAGAAATAGGAAGGGCACAGGCATTACAAGCAGAAGCAGCAAGGATAGAGCCTATGGTTGATATGAACCCTATATTGCTTAAGGCATCAGGAGATGTGGGATCTCAGGTGATTATTCATGGGAAAGTACATTCCACAATGAAGGCAAAAGAATATTATGCATTCAAGAAAACAGCATGGAGAGCTGTTAAAGAATCCTTTGAAAGACTTTCAAAAAAATATGATTTCATAATCATGGAAGGCGCAGGGAGCCCTGCAGAGATAAACCTCATGGATGTAGATATTGTGAATATGTCAATGGCCAAACATGCAAAAGCGCCGGTGATATTAGTGGGCGACATAGATAAAGGAGGGGTTTTCGCATCACTCTACGGAACCATAAAATTGCTTGGTCGAGACAGCAGGCACATCAAGGCATTTATTATTAACAAATTTCGTGGAGATTTGGAGATACTGAAGCCCGGACTTGAAATGATAAAGGATAAGACTGGAAAACCTGTAATAGGGGTATTGCCTTATATAAAAGATATTGGATTGCCTGAGGAGGATGGGTTGGCGCTATCCAAAATCTCAAATTTCAAATTTCAAATTTCAAATTATGGAAAAATAAAGATAGTAATCGTCAAGCTGCAATACATATCAAACTTTACAGACTTCGATCCATTCTCGTATGAGCCTGATGCGGAGCTTGTGTATTCAAATAATCCAGCAGATATAGAAAACGCTGATATTGTCATCATACCTGGAACAAAAAATACTGTGAAAGACTTGCTGTTCTTGAAGGAAATACATCTTGACGAGAGCATCAAGAAGGCTTATAAAAAGGGAATCCAAATTATAGGCATCTGCGGCGGATACCAGATGCTCGGCAGAAAGATTTACGATCCTCATTGTGTAGAAAACATCTGCAAAGAGATTGACGGCATCGGGCTTCTGAATATAGAAACGGCATTTAAAAAAACAAAGGTAACATCACGGGTAGAAGCTGAACTGGTTTGGAATTCAGAGTTCGGAGTTTGGAGTTTTGAAAGTACAAAATTAAATGGCTATGAAATTCATATGGGGGTGAGCAGCGGCGACATTGGACTATTTAAGATTTCACGCATCACGCATCACGCATCACGCATTACGGATGTTTTCGATGGTTCAATAAACAACAACTGCTGGGGGACTTATCTTCACGGCATATTCGAAAATGATTTGTTTAGAAGGGCAATTATAAATAATGTAAGAATGCAAAAAAATCTCTCACCTTTAGATTTGACTGTGAGATATTCAGAGATCAAAGACAGGGCAATCAATAATTTCGCAAACATTATAAAAGAAAACATAGATATGGATTTTATAAAGAGGATTGCTAAGTTATGATAGAAATAATTCAGTCTTCAGCCTTTAACCTTCAGCCTTTGGTATTAATATTGGCATTCCTGCTTGATTTAGCCATTGGCGATCCCAGATGGCTGCCCCATCCTGTAAGGATTATAGGAGGTGCCATTGCCAAAACAGAGACATTACTGAGAAGGTCAGAAGTAAGAAGCAAGAAGTCAGAAACAACAGACAGGCTTAAAGGTATTATTCTCGTAATTACAATTGTCATTCCCACTTTTTTAATTACATTATTTATAGTTCACATTTTATCGAATTATTCTAAATCTTCTTACTTCTTACTTCTTACTTCCTACTTCCTACCTGTCTATCTCACATCCACCACAATTGCTGTCAGAGAATTAATCAATTCCGCAAGGATTGTAATCGAATCTGTAAAAAATAAAGATATAGAGTCAGCAAAAAGCAATCTGGGAATGATTGTCGGACGCGATACCGGAAACCTTTCCGAGAAGGGGATATTAAAGGCAACCATAGAGACCTTATCGGAAAACCTTTCAGACGGCATTATCGCTCCCCTGTTTTATCTCGCAATCGGCGGTCTTCCCCTTGCAATGGCATACAAGGCAATAAACACGCTTGATTCTATGGTCGGGTATAAAAATGATAAATACAAAGACTTCGGCTGGGCAGCAGCGCGCCTCGATGACATTGCCAATTATATACCTGCACGGATTTCGGGTGCATTAATTGTAATATCTATCTTCTTTATTACAATATTTAAATGTCCTTCCCACGCATCACGCATTACGCATCATGCATTACGCATTATGATTAGTGACGGAAGAAAGCACTTAAGCCCTAATGCAGGCATACCCGAGGCTGCCATTGCAGGCGCATTGGGTGTAAAATTAGGAGGACCCTCAACATACAACGGCATCGAGATACAGAAGCCTTACATCGGGATAGAAAAAACGGGAAACTACTTGATTGCCTCTGAAAAGGCGATGGATATAATCAAGGTGTCATCGCTGATTGGAACAGGCATTGCCGTAATTATTCTCTATATAAGGATTACAGGATGAATGGCCAGAAGAAAAATTTAGAGCCGCACGGAGGGAATATCTACAGACTTATTGAAGAAAAGAATATCAAGATGAATAAAGTCATTGATTTCAGCGCATCAATAAATCCCCTCGGTGTCCCCAAAAGTGCAATTGAAAAAATAAAGGATAATATCAAATACCTGTGCCACTACCCTGATCCAGATGCAAGACATCTGAAGAAGGAGATTGCAAAGCATCTGGATATAGATCCTCAATACATCTTGTGCGGCAATGGCAGCACAGAACTCATATATCTTATTGTCAGGGCATTAAGACCTGAAAAGGTTCTAATACCAATGCCGACATTTTCTGAATATGAGCGGGCATGTCAGAGTTGTGGGTCAAGATTTGCGAGTTATAAGTTAAAAGAGGAGAACAATTTTGATATAGACCCTGATAAATTTATATTGATGCTGGAAAGATTTTCATTTAATTCAAAATGTAAAATTCAAAATTCAAAAATGGCATTTCTTTGTAACCCGAACAATCCTACGGGCAGAATGATAAAAAAAGAGGAAGCGCTAAAAATCGCAGAGGCTGCAAGAGAACTTAGATGTTACCTCGTCGTTGACGAGGCATTTATAGATTTTGTGCCTGAAGAATCTGTAGTTAAAGAGGTTCAAAACAATCCATATCTTATTGTGCTGAGGTCTATGACAAAATTCTATGCCCTTTCAGGTATAAGGATTGGCTACGGCATATTTCCACAGAATATTTTTGACGCTGTTAAAAGGCATAAAGAGCCATGGACAGTAAATACCATTGCACAGACCGCAGGAATTGCTGCAATAAATGATGAAAGATATAAAAATCAAACATACAAGGTAATGCATAATGAGAAGAAGGTGTTGGAAGACGGCTTTAAATCGATGGGCATCACTTATTTTCCATCTTCTGCAAATTTTTATTTAATTAAGCATGACAATGCTCAAAAGATAATCTCATTTCTTAAAAATAAAGGAATAATAGTAAGGGATTGTTCCAATTTCACGGGACTCGATGGTTCATATATAAGGATTGCGGTAAAATCAAACAAGGAAAATATGAAGTTGCTTAAGGAGCTTGCGTATATATGCCGGGCGTAGTAATAGCAGGCACACACAGCAGTTGCGGCAAGACAACGATTACTTTAGGTGTGCTTGCAGCCTTGAAGAAGAAAGGACTTACTGTTCAGTCATTCAAGGCAGGCCCTGACTTCATAGACACAGGGCTCCATAGATTGATCACAGGCAGGCCATCAAGAAATCTTGATTTGTGGATGTGCGGCGAGGATTATGTGAAGGCATGTTTTTGCAAGCATTCTAAAGATGTTGATATAGCAGTTGTAGAAGGCGTTATGGGCATGTATGATGGAGACTTTAATACAGAGAGATTGGCAAATGCGCTTAATTTGCCTGTTGTTCTAATTGTAGATGCCTATGGAATGGCAGAAAGCGCAGGTGCGGTTGTGAAAGGCTTTATGGAATATAAAAATCAAAATTTAATTAAAGGCATAATCTTTAATCGGGTGGCATCTGAAAGGCATTTCAGAAGGCTTAAAAATAGTATTCGCGGTGTTGAAGTTTTAGGATACCTGCAGAGGGATTTAGATTTCGAGATTCCACACAGACATCTTGGGTTGATGGCGGCGGAGGAGAAACCTATTGACGAGGGAAAAATCAAGAGGCTTGCAGATGCGGTTTTAGGGGGCATTGACATTAAAAAGATTGTTGAATTAGTTGCCGATACTAAGGTTTTGTCATCCCCGCTTGCCGGGGGAAGAGGATTGCGGACAGTCCGCAATAACAGCAAAACAACTATCGCCATCGCTTACGATAAGGCATTCTGTTTCTATTACGAGGATAATCTGGATCTATTGAAAGAAGCAGGTGCGGAGATAATAAAATTCAGCCCTCTTTATAATCAAGCTATCCCTGAAGCCGATGCCATATACATCGGCGGTGGCTATCCTGAGCTTTATGCCGGGGAACTATCGAAAAATCAATCGATGCTTCAGGCCATTTATAATTGGGCTGACTCAGGAAAGCCAATGTATGCAGAATGCGGAGGCTTGATGTATTTATCTCAGGGAATCCATGATTTTGATGGTAACTTCTTTAAAATGGCTGGTGTATTTCCATTCGAAACAAAGATGAAAAAAGGAAGATCTCATTTGGGTTATAGAGAAATCCAATTGAAAGAAGACTGCATACACGGCAAAAAAGGAGACAGACTGAAAGGACATGAATTTCATTATTCGGAGATAAAGCCTTCAGCCTTCAGCCTTCAACCTTTGGACCCAGCTACCTGTTATTCACTGTTCGATAATACTGGCCAGAATCTTCAAAACGAAGGATATAGATTCAAAAATACCCTTGCAAGTTATATTCATATACATTTTGGCAGCAGTAACAATATTGCAAAGAGTTTTGTAAATTTTATAAAGGAGTGCTGATGGAAAACATAATACTTATAGGACACGGAAGCCCTAAAAAAGATGCAAATAACATCGAAATCCCAGGCAGGCTATTGCACAACGCAATTCATCCAAAATGCAACAACAACTGTGTAAAGGTCGCATACCTTCAGTTCGCAGAGCCTGGGATTGCTGATGCAATCAAGGAGTGTGTTCTGAGCGGGGCCAAAAGGATAATTATCCATCCCTATTTTTTAAGCAGCGGAATGCATGTGACAAAAGACATTCCTGAAATAATAGAAGAGGCAAAAGATATGTATCCTGACAGGGAATTTATTTATACAGAGCCCCTCGGCATCCACGAAAAATTAGTCCATGTGGTAATGGAGAGAATACATACAGCAAATGGATTAAAACCAGAGGACATAGAGAAAAGAAGCTTCGAAATAATTTCAGAGGAATTAGATTTAAGCGATGTGCCTTCGGAGCAATTGCCTATTATAAAAAGAGTGATACATGCCACCGCTGATTTTGAATTCAGAAATGCGCTGATATTTCATCCAGATGCCATAAGGACAGGAATAGATGCAATAAAAGCAGGCAAGGACATCCTTACGGATGTAGAGATGGTAAGGACAGGAATTATCAAAAGATGGCTTGAACCGTATGGTGGAAAGATAATCTGCAGTATCAATGATGAAGATGTTGTCAGGCTTTCAAAGGAGACAGGAAAGACCCGTTCTGAAATAGCTATTGAAAAGGCATTGAAAGAGAATAATAACATAGGCATCATCGCCATCGGCAACGCGCCGACTGCCTTATTAAAGACAATTGAACTTTTTTCAACTCCGAACTCCAAGCTCCGAACTCTGAACTCTTTACCACTCGTCGTTGGTGTTCCTGTAGGCTTTGTAAAAGCAGTGGAATCAAAGGCTCTGCTTGCAATGCAAAAATTTCCGTTTATAACAAACCTTAGCAGAAAGGGTGGCACGCCTGTGGCAGTTGCAATTATAAATGCATTATTAAAAATGTCGAAGGAGGAGAAATGAAATTTCAAATTTTAAATTCCAAATTTCAATTTTTTTTATCACTGTTCACTATTTACTATTCACTATTCACTGCCTCTGATGCCTACGCAATGCACATTTCAGAGGGAATATTGCCGCTTAAGTGGGCGGTGCTGTGGTTTGCTGTTGCAATGCCTTTTGTAGGATATGGTATTTACAGGCTTGGAAAAATTTCTGCAAAAGATATTTCGTTTAAACCTCTTGTGGGTCTGATAGCAGCAGTCGTATTTATAATATCACTGATGCCTATCCCTGTCCCTGCAGTAGGAACATGTTCACATCCGGCAGGAACCGGCATTTCTGGAATACTTGTAGGTCCATGGATAAGTTCTGTAATTGCGTCAGTAGCTTTGCTCATTCATGCCCTTTTTCTCGCCCATGGAGGACTAACAACATTAGGTGCAAACATAGTATCAATGGGCATTGCAGGTTCAATAGCCGGCTATTTGACATTTGCGATTATCAGACGACTAAGAGGCAGCATTACTATTGCAGGTTTTATGGCAGGACTGCTTGCTGACTGGGCAACATACCTGACAACATCTGTTCAGATTGCATTGGGCATAAAGGGAGACTCTCCGTTTTTTCCCCTCTTTTCAAAAATTGTTATCGCATTTATACCAACCCAGTTGCCGCTCGGCATACTCGAAGGCGCAATGACAGCAGGAATGGTTATGCTGCTTTATAAAAAGCGTCCTGATCTTCTTGTAAAGATGCGGGTAATCAGAGCAGAGGAGGTGACAGCATGAGATTTCAAATTTCAAATTTCAAATTTCAAATTTTCTTGATTGTTTTCTTACTGTTCACTATTCACTGTTCAGTATTCACTGTTGTTTTTGCATCTGAGAAATGGACTGGTGTCGATGAATCAGTGGTAGAAAAGTTTGCAAAGGAACATGGCAGGGAGGCAAAAGAACCATTGATAAACACAGATCAGGGAGACCTTCTGCTCTTTGTTTTTCTCCTAGCAGGTGCAATAGGTGGATTTGCAGCAGGATACTATTGGAGGACATTGACTGAGGTCAGAAGCCAGAAGTCAGTAACCCCCCTTGCTCCCCCCTTTAATAAAGGGGGGAATATGGGGGTTGGAAACAAATAGAGGCATGGAACTATTTTCTGAATATTTCAAAAAAGAACATATCCTTTCAAAAATCGATGCAAGGGTAAAGATCCTTGTCAGCCTTTCCATTCTTATAATGGTCTTGAGCTATAAGGGCTTTGCCCTTCCATTGTTTGTGACCTCTCTATGCCTCTTTCTCTGTATGTGGATGAGGATACCGTTGAAGGTATTTTTGTTAAGATTTTCAGAGCCGATCTTCATTGCATCAATAATACTATTTTTGAAATTGTTCTTTTCCGGAAAGGATGTCCTTTTCTCCATCTCGCTTCCTACCTCTCACTTCTCACTTCTCACTTTAACAGGATATAAAGACGGACTCATAGACGGGTTAATGATCGCAAGCAGGATCATGGGTGCTGTCTCCATTGTTGCTGTAATGGGATTTTCTACGCCGTTTACGGAATTTATCGCAGGACTTTCATGGATGAGGGTTCCAAAAGGTTTTATAGAGGTATTGATGTTTGCGTATAGATATATCTTTGTTCTCTTTGAAGATGCAATGGTCATTTATAATGCACAAAAAAACCGCCTCGGTTACTCAAACATAAGGCGCGGACTCGGATCATTCGGCACCCTCGCCGGATCCCTGATGCTCAAGGCATTTGAGCACAGCCACAATATCACGGTATCGATGATACAGAGGGGCTATGACGGCAATATCCCACTGTTAAAACACAAGCCCTTCAAAACGGCTGAGATTATTGTCTCAGCACTATTCATAACTGCAATGGGATTTATATGGAAGATATGAACAGAAGACAGAACACAGAAGACAGAGGACAGACGCAGGATATAAGACTGTCGGTGAATATTAACTCATTTAAATATCCTGACGGTACTACAGCCCTGTCTGACATAAGCCTTGAGATAAAGAGAGGAGAATTCATCGGCATACTGGGTTCAAACGGTTCGGGGAAAACAACATTATTAAAGATAATGGACGGACTGCTTAAGGACTTTGAGGGAAATATTCTCCTTGATGGAGCTAATATTAAAAAACTATCTCCAAAAGAGATATATAGAAAGGCTGGTCTTGTCTTTCAAAACCCTGACGACCAGCTTTTTGCTGCTACTGTGTTTGAAGATGTGGCATTCGGACCTATAAATATGGGATTCTCAGAAGATGAGGTTATTAACAGAGCTAATAATGCCCTTAAATATGTGGAGATGGATGGATATGCAAAAAAGTCCATTCACAATCTCAGCTTTGGGCAGAAGAAAAGGGCATGCATTGCAGGGCTTCTTGCTATGGGGCATGAGATACTGCTCCTTGACGAGCCAACTGCTGGATTAGACCCGATGGGAGAGTATAAAATGATGAATCTCCTCACAAAGCTGAACAAGGACAACGGTGTAACCATTGTCATGGCTACACACAGTGTTGATCTCGTACCATTATTCCTCGACAGGCTTTATATTTTAAGCAAGGGGTATATTGTAAGGGGAGGTATTCCAGAGGATGTATTCACAGCACCAGAGGATATGTCAAATGTAAAATTGAGGCTTCCACAAATTGCTGAGTTGATTTACAAACTGAAACATGAAGACAAAATGCCCTTTGAGCGGATCCCTCTCACCATTGGTGAGGCAAGAAGGGAGATAGCGAGGCTATATGCGTAGAGGTTATATACAGGTTTATACCGGCAACAGCAAGGGTAAAACTACAGCAGCCATTGGTCTTGCATTAAGGGCAGCAGGCGCAGGACTCAAGGTATTCATTGCGCAGTTTATTAAGAAAAGGAGATGCAGCGAACACAAGGCACTGGATAGGTTTAAAGACCTCATTACTGTCAAACAATATGGAACAGGATTCCTAAAGGAAGGAAGGCCTACGAAATCAGAGATCGATGCAGCGCAAAGAGGATTTAAAGAGGTGAAAGATGTAATCTTATCCAAGACTTATGACATAGTTATACTGGACGAGATAAATGTTGCAACACATCGTGGATTATTAAGCATTGATGATATTCTGGATTTGATTGAAAAGAAGCCTGCTAATGTAGAACTTATACTTACAGGCAGATATGCTGATGAAAGAATTATAGAAATGGCAGACCTTGTAACAGAAATGAAAGAAATAAAGCATTACTACAAAAGGGGCGTAAAAGCGAGACGGGGTATTGAACACTAACCAGAGCAGATCGACAAAAAGAGGATAAAGTGAAAAAAATATATCTTATCGGCATAGGCACTGGCAATCCTGAACATCTCACGATTCAGGCTATAAATACATTTAAAAAGGTGAATGCCTTTTTTATCCTTGAGAAGGAGTCTGAAAAAAACAAAGACCTTGTTAAAATCAGGAAGGAGATATTACAAAGGTATCTGCCCGATGGAAGCTACAGGGTCATGACAGTAACGATTCCTGAAAGAAAAAAAGGAGGCAGGGAATTAGAGGCATACAAAGAAAGGGTCGCCTCATGGAGAAAACAAAAGGCAGAGATTATATCCAACTTAATAAAGCAGGAGATAGCTGATGGTGAAACAGGCGCCATTCTCATCTGGGGCGATCCTTCCCTTTATGACGGCCATATAGAAATACTCAATTATATCCTAAAGGAAGGATGGGTAGATTTCGAATTTGAAGTTATACCAGGAATAACAAGTATGCAGGTATTGACAGCAAGGCATAAGATTCCCCTGAATTTCATTGGCGAGAGTATCTTTATAACTACCGGCAGGAGGCTGAAAGAGATTCATCCGGACGATGTTAAAAATACTGTAGTGCTGCTGGATAATTATCTAACTTACAGAAACTTTGCGGATGCAGACCTCCATATTTACTGGGGGGGATACCTCGGAACAGAAGAAGAGATTCTCATTTCCGGCAGATTAAAGGATGTCCTCGATGAGATTATAAGGACAAGGAATGAGGCAAAAAAGAATAACGGCTGGATAATGGAGACATATATTTTGAGGACCCAGGACAATGATGAGTAATAAACACTATGTCATAGGCATTGGTTATAAGCCACTTGATAAGAAAGCACGGGAAATTATTTCTCATGCAGGCGTCGTCCTTGCATCTAACAGGCTCTACGAAGCTATGATGAATTTGAGTGCCCAGCTCCCCTTCTGATCCTTATGGTATTTGCGTGCGCCTCAAGACCTTCTATATCAGCAATCGCCTCTACAGTATCTGCTAATTTATTAAAACCATTTTTTTCAAACATCAATAAACTCGTCCTTTTTACGAAGTCATAAACACCTAATGGAGATGAAAATCTTGCAGTCCCACTAGTTGGAAGTGTATGATTAGGCCCTGCTGAATAATCTCCCAGTGGCTCAGGAGTCCATTGCCCCAAAAATATTGCGCCAGCATTTTTAATGGAATCAACATATTTTTCTGGTTCTTTTGTCATTATCTCAAGGTGCTCAGGGGCAATCTGATTTGCTATGCTTATGGCTTTAGAAATATTCTTTGTTTTTATTATCGCTCCAAATTTAGTTAATGACTTTTTGGCTATCTCTTTTCTTTTTAAATGCTTCAGTTGATTGCCTACCTCCTGAATAACCTTTCCTGCAAGGATTTCTGAATCCGTTATCAGTATGCTGGAGGCCATCTCATCATGCTCTGCCTGGCTTAATATATCAGCGGCTATAAAAGCTGGATTTGCTGCGTTATCAGCAATTATCAATATCTCGCTCGGTCCTGCAATCATGTCTATGCCAACCTCGCCAAAGACCATCTTTTTTGCAAGTGTAACATAGATATTTCCTGGACCAACAATCTTATCTACTTTTTTAATGCTCTTTGTCCCGTATGCCATTGCGCCTACTGCCTGAGCCCCTCCAATTCTATAAACATCCTTAACGCCGAGCAGTTCGATAGCAGCCATAACATAGGGATTAATCTCTCCATTAGGAGTAGGAACACATAGTGTTATTTCTTTAACCCCTGCTACTTGCGCTGGAATGACATTCATCAATACAGTTGAAGGGTATGAAGCCTTTCCTCCCGGCACATAAATACCTGCCCTCTCGATTGGTCTGATTATCTGGCCAAGAAGCGCCCCGTTTTTTTTGAATAACCATGATTCCTCTTTTTGCCTTTCGTGGAAATTCTGTATTCTTTTTGCAGATATTTGGAGCGCCTTTATTATATTTTTATCCGCCATTTTTGCATATCTTCTAATCTCAGATGCCTTAAGCTTCAATGGCAGGACATGCTGGTCAAATTTATGCGTGTATCTTTTTATTGCAGCGTCTCCATTTTCTCTCACATCATCAAGTATATCTTTTACTGCCTTTTCTATTTTAGGGCTGATGCCAGAAGCCCTTTTCCTGAGAAGTTTAAGGAATGCTGCTGTCTCTTTTCCGGTTTTTAAAATCTTCATAATATAATCTCCCATAATTTATCTTTTTACGCTGAAGCTGCCTGTGACGGTTTTCTTTGTCTCACCTGAACTTATAGTAGTTATGAGTGTGTATTCTCCTGGCTTTAGATCTTTTGGAAGAGTGATTTGGACTACAGATAAATGAATCCCTTGTTCTTTTTCCGTTTCCCGATTTAGTAGTTCGACAGATTCCTTCCCGATTGAAATTAGAACTGTTTCTAAAACAATAAATCGGTCTTCTATATGCTGAGACAGAAGGATAAACTGCAATTCCTGCCTGATTAATTCTCCGGGCTTTACATAGGCAGGAGTGATTACAGGGGATTCTGCGATGATATTTTCTTCGATGCCCTTATACCCATATCTCTCAATAGCAGCTTTCCTTGATCCTATAAGTCTTTCAAATTGCCTGCTCTCTGCGTCTTCTTTGACATAAACCTTTTTCTGGGGCGCACACCCAGAAATAAGAAGGCTGAAAAAAACAAATGTAAAAATTATAAAATTTATGGCCATTTTTAGAAGTTAGCCTCAGCTCTCTACTATGAAAATTAAATCTTTAATTTTTTTAGCCTCCTTAAAAAGCCCTACAATCTCAAATGCCTTATTTTTCTCTTCTTCACTGCTGACAGCGCCTTTTAATTTCACATGCAAGACATTATCGACCTCAACAACAACACCTCTTATTCCTGCATCTCTTAATGCATTATTTATCTGACTGCCGAGTTTAGCAATGTTAACCTGCGGACTTGCTGTATGATCAGTTATAATCTCTTTAATTCCTGATAGTTCTTTGTAAGAGGCTATAAGGTTTAATGCCTTATCTCTATCCTTTTTGGTAATGAAGCCGCCAGTTAATGAAGCAACCAAATCTGTATCCACCTCCACATAAATACCGTATATACCCTTTTTTCTTAATGCCCTGTTTATTTCTACTTCAAGCCTTGCTATATCAATATATGACTTTTCCATTTTAGACGTTGATAGCAACAAGTTTTCGCTATTTTGGTTCTGCACTATGCTGCCATTTAGATAGGATTGTCCATTGTCAGACTTATTAATATTATTATTGGATATAACATTTAGATTATCTGTTTTAAGTCCTTTATTAACCGAAAAATACGAATAAATCCCAATGCCTGCTAATAAAAACGCAAACGCTAAAGCAGATGCCCATCTCCATGTTATAGAATGCTTTTTTACGCCCTGTTTGTTTTTAGATGCATCAAATGCTTTATTGTCATTCATCTCTTTATTAGTTTGTTCAGATTCCTCTTTTTTAGAAAACGATTCTCTAAGCGCTGTCCCGTCATTCCTACAGAATTGAGCAGTTAATGTATGCGCTGCGCCGCACTTGGGACAGATGAGCATAGTCTTTTGTTTTTCTGCCTTTGCAGTTTCTGCGAACAAATCTTCTGCCTGCAAATAAATCCCGCACCTTGGGCAGGCCGCAGCAGAATCAGGAATAATGATTTTGCAGTTCTCACAAATCATGACATCAAGTTTAGCAGTTATATTGAAACTTTATCATATGTTTTTCTAACTCTGCAACCTGACGCTATCTTTTCTCCAGCCTGCTTCCCTTCCACAACATATAAACAGCAGGTATTATCACGAGGGTTAGAATTGTAGATGTTACCATGCCTCCCACCATTGGAGCTGCTATCCTTTTGCCAACATCAGCGCCAGGGCCTGCTGCCCACATAAGTGGTAGGAGACCAACTATTGTGGTTAAAACAGTCATTATTTTAGGCCTCACCCTTTGCACTGCTCCCTCCATCACAGCATCATAAAGATCTTTCATTGTGTTCATCTGTCCTGCTGCAACTTTTTTATTATATGCCTCATCAAGATATACTATCATCACAACCCCTGTCTCTGCTGCAACTCCAGCAAGGGCTATGATTCCTACCCACACTGCAATGGAGAGATTGTATCCCAGCAGATGAAGCAGTAGGAAGCTCCCTACGAGTGAAAATGGCACAGATAACATCACTATGAGGGATTCTGCAACTGATCTGAAGTTCAGATAAAGCAGTATGAATATTAGCGTTAGTGTCAGTGGAATAACAATCTTAAGTTTTTCTTTTACCCTCTGCATATATTCATATTGTCCGCTCCATGCGATACTATAGCCGGCAGGTATTTTCACATTGTATTCAACAGCTTTCTTTGCCTCCTCTACATAGCTTCCTACATCTCTTCCGCTGATATCAACATATACATATGCGACGAGAAAGCCTCTCTCATTTTTTATAGATGCCGGGCCAGGCCGCATCCTTATATCAACAAGCTGTCCCAATGGCACATGAGGTAAGGCTACGGGCGAAGGGCCGTAGGCTATAGACGAGGCGGACGAAGCTATTGGAGTCTGCCTATTGTCCATAGCCGTCAGACTATTGCCTGTCATAACAGGCACAAGCACTCTTTTCAGCGCATTCACATCTGTCCTTAAATCCCTTGCATACCGTATGCTTACAGGATATCTTTCCCGTCCTTCTATAGTTGTTGTAATCGCCATCCCGCCGATGGCGGTTTCTATTGCATCGTTTATATCTTCCACCTTCAGCCCATACCGGGCTATTTCCTGTCTCTTTATCTCAAAATCAAGATAGTAGCCGCCGCCTGAACGCTCGGCAAAGACGCTCCTCGTCCCTTGCACTCCTGCAAGCGCTTTTTCTATTTGTGTGCCAATATTTTCTATTTCGGCAAGGTCAGGGCCAAATATCTTTATGCCTACGGGCGTCCTTATTCCGGTAGCTAACATGTCAATGCGCGCTTTTATAGGCATTGTCCATGCATTCGTCCATCCGGGCACTTCCATGGCCATGTTCATCTCATCAATCAGACTGTCCCATGTAACTCCTTCCCTCCATTGGTCTTCAGGCTTAAGCATGACGACTGTTTCGGCCATCTCAAGCGGCGCAGGGTCTGTGGCTGTCTCTGCCTTGCCTACTTTGCCGAAGACCCTTTCTACCTCTGGAAATCGCTTTATTATCTTATTCTGAATCTGAAGGCTTTTTACAGCTTCCTGAGTGGATATGCCGGGAAGAGTTGTCGGCATGAAAAAAATAGTGCCTTCATTCAATGCTGGCATAAACTCAGAGCCTAATTTCTTATAGATAGGAATAGTCGCAATAACTGCCGCGATTGCGAATATCACTGTCAGCCATCTAAATTTCAGGACAAGCTTTACCACTGGTTTGTAAATAAATATCAATATCCTGCTGATTGGATTTTTAGATTCTGCTGAAATCTTTCCCTTTATAAAAAGCACCATAAGGGCTGGGGCTAATGTGATTGACAGAAGAGATGCAAAGAGCATGGCAAATGTCTTTGTAAAGGCAAGGGGTTTAAATAGTCTGCCCTCCTGTGCTTCGAGGGTAAATACAGGCATAAAAGAGACTGTAATTATGAGCAGAGAGAAAAAAAGAGGCTTTCCGACCTGTTTTGCAGCATCAATAATAACATCTACCCTGTCCTTTTCGGGAAAATGCTCAAGTTGTTTATGTGCATTTTCTGCCATTACGATAGATGCGTCAACCATAGCTCCGATTGCTATTGCAATGCCTGCAAGGGACATGATATTGGATGTAATGCCGAATTGCTTCATTAGTATGAATGACATTATTACTGCCGTAGGCAAGGTTATTATCACAACAAATGATGATCTTATATGAAAAAGGAATATTGCGGTAACTAAAAGCACAATGATTATTTCCTCTATTAATTTATCCCGAAGAACAGAAATCGCCCTGTGGATCAATTTTGATCTGTCATAGGTGGCAATTATCTCTACCCCTTCAGGCAGAGACGGCCTTAGTTCATCTATCTTTTTTTTAACTCTGTCTATAACATTGAGGGCATGCTGTCCATAGCGCATCACAACGATTCCGCCTACTGCCTCTCCTTCTCCATCAAGCTCACCAACACCCCTTCTCATTGCAGGGACAAGGGATACTTTTCCAATATCCCTTACAAGTATTGGCGCCCCTCTGCTGTCAGAGGCAATAGTTATGTCTTCCATGTCTTTTATTGTTTTTACATACCCTCTGCCCCTCACCATGAATTCCCTTCCGCTTATCTCTATTGATCTGCCGCCGACATCCCTGTTTCCTCCTCTTACAGCTTCTGCAACGGTCATTAAAGGCAGATTATATGCTGTAAGTTTTATAGGGTCAATAATTATTTGATATTCCTTAACAAACCCACCAATTGGGGCAACTTCTGCTACTCCTTCTACAGACTCTATCGCATATCTCAAAAACCAGTCCTGAATGCTACGCAGTTCAGCAAGATTATGTTTCCCGGTCTTATCAATAAGGGCATATTGGTAAACCCATCCAACACCTGTTGCATCAGGTCCTAATGTTGGAGTGATGCCTGCTGGAAGCGTTCCTGACAGTCTGCTTAAATATTCCAAAACCCTGCTTCTTGCCCAGTAAATGTCAGTGCCATCCTCAAATATCACATACACAAAAGAATATCCAAAATATGAATATCCCCTTGTAACCCTGACGCCAGGGGCAGCAAGAAGTGCTGATGCAATAGGATAGGTTATCTGATCTTCCACAAGATCAGGACTCCTGCCTGTCCATTCTGTATAAATAATTACCTGTGTATCGCTTAAATCAGGGATCGCATCGAGTGGGGTTTTTAGTATTGACCATATCCCCCAGGCAGAAAGCATTATAACCATCAAAAATACGATAAATCTGTTGCGGCCGCTGTATTCTATAATTTTTTCTATCATTGCAATAGCGTTTAGTGTCAAGTGTCAGCGTCAGTATTTCCTCATTCACTGACACTAATCACTGATACTGATTTTAATGCTGATGTCGTCCCAAAGGCTTTATCCCTTTTAACTGAGCCTCTGAATCTACGAGAAAGCTTGCTGCTGAAACCACCCTTTCTCCAGCCTTCAATCCTTTTATAACCTCTATCATGCCGTCTCCCCTCAAACCTGTTATGATCTCGCGAGGCTCAAAATATCCCCCTCCCTTATCAACATAGACTATCTGCCTTATTCCTGTGTCGATAACTGCATCTTCAGGCACAACAAGTTTTCTGCCTATGTTGACCTTTATCTCTACATTAGTAAACATCTGCGGCTTAAATTGGGCGCTCGGATTCGGTATTGTAAATCTCACCTTTGCAGTCCTTGTTTCGTTTGCAAGCGCTGGATAGACATACTCAATTACTGATGAAAATTCTCTGCCCGGAAAATAACTGAGGCTTATATCTGCCTTCTGTCCTGTCTTTATTAACGGCAATTCATATTCATATACATCCGCAATTATCCATACTGTGGATAAATCAGCAACATCAAAGAGTTTTTCACCAGGCATTACCCGCATTCCCTGCAATGCCATTTTCTGCATGATATAACCGCCAACAGGACTATATATGGTGAGCGTTCTTAACAATTTTCCAGTTTCCTCTATTTTTCTTATCTGTTCATCTGTTATATCCCATAGCCTTAATCTTTGCTTTGCAGCCTCAAAAATAGACCCTGCATCTTTTGCAAGCATATCGCCTATTGCTGACTGCTGATTGCTGACTGCTGATTGCGTCCATTTCATTGCATTTAGAAACTCCTGCTGAGTTGCAATAAGCTCTGGACTGTAAATCTCTGCAAGAGGCTCTCCCTTTTTCACATATCTGCCTGTATAATCAATGTATAATTTCTCTATCCAGCCTTCAAATTTTGTATTGACTGTGTATAATCTGCGCTCATCGTATTCAATTCGCCCCACCGTCCTGATACTCTTCTGCAAAGGTTTTACAGATACTTCAACTGTTTTTACCCCTATCAATTGCTGTTTATCAAGAGGTATTTCTACAGTGGGGGGTTCTTCGAATATTTGCTCCTGCGCTGCCTCTTGCTGCTGCATGTCTCTTTCTGTACGACCTTGATGTTCGGATGACTGTGCTTTTACGGATTCTGCCCTTTCGGTTTTAAAAAAAGTGCTCAGGGATATTACCTTCGAAAAATAAAATAGAAGACCTGCCACTAAAATTAATGCAACAAAAATAATTAGATTCTTCCTTTTCATTTTTTCGACTCCTGACTCTTGACCTCTGACTCTTGACTCTTTATTCCTGCTATCGCCTCAATTCTTGCTACTGCCTTTTCCCTTGCTACAAGCTGCGCCAGATAAAGAGCCTCAAGTTCTATGAGGTACTTGAGCCTGCTTATAACAGTTATCGCCTCAATCCTGCCTGCAACATAACCGGCAAGGCTGGATTCAAAGTCCTGATATGTCTTTGGTATCAATCCTTTTTTATAAAGTTCCATTAATTTTTCTGAAGTCTTGAACATGGAATAGTTGTCCCTTATGGCTGAAGATAACATTAGTTTAGTAGCTTCAATTTCATACTTAGCCTCTGATAGAGATGCCTCTGCCTCAAGAACTGCCTGTCTCTGTTTTGTTTTATAAAATAGAGGGATATTAACAGCAGTTGTAAGGCTCCACATATCAGGGAATCTGGAACTCCTTGCAAAATAACTTGCATTTATTGTGAAATCAGGATAATATTCCCTTTTTGCCATATGAACTCTTGCCTCTGCTGCTGCAATCATTTTTCTCCTTGCTTTAATATCAGGGGAGTTCTCATTTGATATCATGATCAGTTCATTAATGCTGTAAGGGAATACAGTGCGTGACAGTTCCGCAGGTCTGCCTATAGGTAAATTGACATCCCTGCCAACAGCGCTGTTAAGCATTGCCTCTAAAGACTGTATCCTCTGTTTTTCCATCTCTTCTCTTTCAAGGAGCATATACTTCTCTGTCTGTGCCATTATGACCTCCTGCTGCGGAGCCATGCCTGATGAATAACGGGCAATTGCCGCATCCTCAATCATAGAGAACAGCATAGTCCTTTCTTTAATTAGATCGATGTTCTTATAAACAAGGAAAAGATCATAATATAGCTCTTTTACCCTTAAAATGGCCCTTAATTTTATGCCTTCAGAAGCCGCTGCCTGGGTTTCGGCATCGCTTGCAGCCATTTCCCCCTTTATATCAAGTTTCCCCGGAAAAGAAAACATCTGGGAAACAGAGAACATCCATTGGGAATCAACTGCCATTTCATCCCCAAAGGTATATAAATTCCTTGTCCCCTCATTCTGGTATCCAAACATGAACATCGGATCAGGAAGGCTTTTTGTTTGAGGTATTCTGAATTTATAAGCCAATGCCTTTGATTCAGACGCAAGGATTTCTGGATTGTTTTTCAATGCCTTGTCAATGAGCGCTTGAAGATTTACCTCTTCGGCAAAGGCAACTCTAGTGAATAGTGAATAGTAAACAGTGAATAGCAAAAGAAAAACAAAAAATATTTTTCTTTTAACGCACATCTATATTGAATTTCATTGTTGTTGTTTTTCCGCCTCTGATAATTTTCACAGCAATATTCCAGGGGCCAGACATAGAAAAGTTCATTGTTGCCTTATACTCGTTACCTTTTAATTCTGCATCAGTCTTATAATTCATCGGCGGCATGCCGGGCATTGCAGGCATTGAATATTCAATTTTCACCTTTGCATCAGTGATATATTTTCTATCAGCATCTTCGATCTCCACCTTGATGTTATTATTGCCTACAACAGGAGGGTTTTTATCAATCTTTACCTCCACATTATATTCCCCTGCTTTTTTCTTAACCGTAAAATCTTTTGCATACACAATGCCTGCTGTCAGAAACAGGATTAAAACAAATATAGTTATTTTTTTCACAAATACCTCCTGTCACTCATGTTTTTCTGCTAATATTTAAATATCTCATATTATAGCCTGATTGTCAAATCCTGAATGATGATTGTAATGTCAATTTTTTTGTGTAAATTCCTTTAAGGGTTTTTTTCCCCATTGTTCGTTAAGATGATTCAGCACTGCATAGACGATTCTTTCTATGCTCTGGTCATGATTGAAACAACTCATAGGCATTGTTCTTCTCCTCACCTCCCTGAAGGCCCGCTCTATGACATTTGTTGTTCTCAGTTTGATCCACATTGCTTTAGGACAACTGTAGAAATTAAACAATTCTTCCAAATCCTTTTCTATGCATTTGACTGCTTTTGGAGCTATAGGCCTCCACTTTATGCAACTAATGCTGTTGAAAGCATAAACAGCAGAATTGAGCAGATTAGGATGAGGCCTGCCTACCGCAGGCAGGCTCAGCGGGTATTTCCAGTCGGTTAATATTCTTGAAACCAACCTGCTGCTTCTGCGATACTTCCAGGCCTGAAATCGCCTATCTCTCCCAACTTCCTGAGAACTGCGTCCCTGTGCCTCTGAAGACTTGCCATGTTTTGTTCCATAATTGCCCCCCCCCTGTTAGCTTAACAGCTAACAGAGTATAAGGCAATTGAATCATTTTTGTAAATACCCAACTTTTATGTCGCAGACCCAAGGTAAAGCAATGTCTTTACTTTTTAGCAGCTTTTTCTGTATTCTTAAAATCTTAGTATGATTGACCTTCACACCCATAGCATATTCAGCGATGGAGAACTCATCCCAGTAGAGCTCGCAAGAAGGGCTGCTGCAATTGGATATGAGGCCATTGCAATTACAGACCACATGGACTACTCAAACATAGACATGGTAATCCCGAGGATTGTAAGGGCAGCGAATGCATTAAAGAACCATATCTCCATCGAGATAATACCCGGAGCAGAAATAACCCATGTTCCTCCATCATTAATACCAGATATTGTGAAAGAGGCAAGAAGACTCGGTGCAAAAATTGTGATTGTTCATGGAGAGTCTATTGTAGAACCTGTTAGAGAAGGTACAAACAGGGCAGCAATTGAAGCAGGCGCAGATATTTTAGCTCATCCGGGATTGATTACACAGGATGACCTGCTGTTTGCTAAGGAGAAAGGGATTACCCTCGAGATAACCTCTCGCAGGGGACACAGCCTTTCAAACGGTTATGTAGCAAAATGGGCTTTAGAATTTGGCATTCCCCTATCAATAAATACAGATGCCCATTCACCATCAGACCTCATTACAAAGGAGTTTGCAAAACAAATACTATTGTCTGCAGGCATTGATGACAATAAAATAAATTCTATATTCCAAAATTCAAGAAAACTCGTAGAAAACGCGATAAAAGGAGGTTAGAAAATGCCAAAGATAATTAAGAAACGCATATTAAAAAAGACGCATACAGAGGAAGAAGAACTTAAAGAAACTGTCGAAGACATCAGGGAAAAACTAAAAGAAAGACAGCGCACATTGGTGTATGCTATAGGCATTTTCTTTATTGCAGCAATATCGATAGTTGCCTTTACTGTATATCAAAAAACATCTTCAACCAAGGCATTAGAACTTGAATTTGAGGCCTACAAACTATTTCACGGAGATAATCAGACATCTTTTATCTCACCTTCTGAGAGGTACCAAAAAGCCCTTGATTTATTTAAAAAATCATATGAAACAAAAAAGAGACCCAATACTCTCTTATACATGGCAAATTGCAATTATGAGCTCGGCAATTATGATGAAGCAATTAAAAACCTCAATAATCTTGTCAATAAATTCTCTGATCCCAAAATGGTGTCGCTGTCTTATTACAAAATGGCGCTGGCATATTCCAAAAAAGGAGATATTGACAATGCGCTTGCTTCTTTTGAAAAAAATTTAAACATTAAAAACGGCACACTTCAGGATATTGCATTACTTGAAGCCGGTAAATTGCTTGAATTAGCAGGGAAACATGAAGATGCAAAAAGCAAATATAGAGAACTTATAAATAAATTCACTAAATCAGAACTGTTGAATGAAGCAAAAATGAGACTGGGGGAATAATTAAATCTTTTTAGGTTTAACCTTGCTTTTGATTTTGTTAGTTTTTTTAGAGCCCTTCGAGGCTGCTTTAGCTTTTTTAGCATAAGAAGCTTTTTTAGCTGACAATTTATCACCTATATCAGCATGATACTTTCCTTTTGGAGGTATTTTTATTACATCCCCTGTCTTCAGTCTTTCAATGCCTGACATCGAATTTAGCGCAAGTATGACATTTATAGGCACACCTATCTTTTTTGCTACTTTCTTTAAAGTTTCTCCCTTCTTTATCGTATAAGTTTCTATGCTGAATCTTTTCTTCTCAGGAATTTTTGCAAGGTTTTCTAAAAAAAATTCTTTGCTGCCATACGGTATTCTTATGGTATAGTTTTTAACATTAGGAGGCGTGCTCCATCTCCTCAGTTCTGGATTCAATTCTTTTATCTCTTTAACTGTTGTTTGAGCGCATAATGCAATTATCTCAATGTCTACAGGAGAGTTAAGTGTAATCTCTTCATACTCAAATGGCTCATGATATACAAGATTGTA
Organism: Nitrospirota bacterium; assembly: GCA_037441185.1. Taxonomy (GTDB): domain Bacteria; phylum Nitrospirota; class Thermodesulfovibrionia; order Thermodesulfovibrionales; family Dissulfurispiraceae; genus JBBISP01. Next base: position 43,393 of record JBBISP010000018.1, read on the forward strand.
AAAACCATATTCTTCAGGGTCAGTGGCTATAAGTGTTGCAGCAATATATCTTGGGACATACTCCTGAGTCTCCTTCGGTATTTTTTGAGCCTCCTTCAGATACCAGAAATCATTGCTGCCTGAACGTTTAATCGCCCTTCCAATTCTGCCTTCCCCTGCATTGTAGGCTGCAAGTGCAAGCTTCCATGAACCAAACATGCTATATAAATCTTTAAGGTATGATGCAGCAGCATGAGTTGATTTAACAGGGTCTTTTCTCTCATCACGCCACCAATCAATAATCAATCCATATCTGTTTGCAGTAGAAGCTATAAACTGCCAATATCCTGCAGCTTTTGCCGGTGAATAGGCATTAGGATTAAAGCCGCTTTCAACTATAGGCAAAAATACCAGATCCTCAGGCATCCCCCTTTCCCTTAGGATATCCTTCATTATTTCTATATACCTTGCTGACCTTTCGAGCCATACAGAAAATGATTTTTTAATTCTGTCTTTAAAGAGATTTATATTTCTGTTTACTGATTTTATGGCTGTATCATTAGATTTATAAGATATGTCTAATGGTGCATTTTTATCTTCATTGTAAGGTTCGGTGTCAGAAGGTTTGGTTGCAAGATGCTCTTCTATAGCTTTTGGCGCTGCAGCCTCTAAAGATAAATTAGAAACAGGATGTTCTGCAACGGCAGTCAAAGAATCTGTTGGTTGATTTTTCAGTTCTGAAACAGCATCTGCAGGAAGGATAAAAACATATCCCGCAAAACAAAGCAAACAAAAAACAAAAAGAAAAATATTATGCCCTATTTTAGTTAGTGATAACCTCTTTTTTTTCATACAGGTATATTTATAACCAATAATGTCCTGAATGTCAAGCTTTTTTTCCACAAAGGGAGGAGGGGGTGTAAAATCTCCCCCTCCCTTTCATTCTATCTATTCCCCGCCAAAGGGGATGTATAAGGAAACCATTGTAACAAGCTATAAGGAATTACAAGTTAAAGCTTATACTATTTTTATTGTGCTGTTGCACAAGCCTGATTGCTTACCACGCTTTCCTCACCTGCGTCAACAATTCCATTTTTATTGCAGTCATTCCATGCAGTAACTCGATAGCAGTATCTGGTGTTTCTTCTAAGGCCGCTGTCTGTGTAAGTAGTAGTTCCTGCCGGGACATTAGCCTTGAAGAGCAGCTTGCCTGCCTGATCATAATATACCCTATAGCCTGTTGTAGGCGCTGGACTGCCTGCTGACCAGTTCAGGGTCACACTGCGCCTGCCTGCAGTTGCTGTTAGGTTCTGCGGCGTGCCGGGTGTTTCACATGTAGGAGCAGGCGGCGCACCCCATGTCGCGGAAGCCATCACAAATGGCTCTGACATGCCGGTGGCAAGCCAGGTATTAAGAAGGTTTATCCCCTCATCCTTAAGAAAGGCATTTGTCCTGTTATTCGCCAGATAAAGGAACTGTATATACTCCCAACTCGTTGTTTGATACAAAAGGTCAATGGTTGCGTAAACCGCTCCTGCTGGAGGGTTCAGCGCAACAATATCCCAGTAGTTGTAAGTTCCGCCTGTTCCGGGACTTCCATACTGATTGGCAGGCACAGGCAGCGCATTGCGTTTTCTTGCCTCATCATAGGTCATTCCGTAAGTAGGAATGCGGTTATCTTTAGCCACATGATTGTTCAGGACAAAGTGAAAGGTCTTGTGATAGGTTCCCGTGGACTGGGAAGCTAATTCCCCGAGTTTTTTATTTACAGCGCCTGTAATACGGTCATAACTTAACGCCATGTCTGGAGAATATCCAAGGCTGAGCAACTGATTAGCCCATTCCTGAGTCATCGCATAGTGCGCTTCATATATCTTGGTGTTGGTTCCGGCCAGGTCCAGAATTGTCTTTACAGGAACTGATGTGCCGCCGATATTGACATTAATTGTGCCGTACCTGCCATCTTCGCGCAGTATGCTGTTGCCACTATCATACCATTTGATATTCAGCCACATGCGCCTGCCTTCTGGATAGCCTGTGATAAGCTTGTGACCAGTGAGATTGGTAACCTTTAAGTTGTTGCCATTCACTGAGAGCGAAGCTGCCCACTTGAGCTGCTGCTGAGCCCTTGTTTTGCCTGCATTTATTGCCTCAATCTGAACGGCTGTTAAGCCGCCGCCAAGTCTCAGTGTTCCATTTGCATTTTGATGAAGTATCGCGTCAGGCATCCAGTAATTTCCGCCTGTCATATCATGAAGCGGCAGGTCAGTGCGCAATGGCGCTCCTGTTTTGTTGCAGCCCTGTCCTGTTACCGCGCGTAGATGGCAAGTCTGACAACTGAAAAAACGAGGCGTTCCGTCCGCATAATCGCCTTTGGCGCTGTCGTATGCTGCTTTAATAGCGCCGGCCTGAAGGTCTGCGGGAAGCGAGGCGTAATTTTTGACGAGGGTCTTTGAGAGCAAGCCTGCCTTATGCTCACTATAGGTGCGCTCCACGATACCGTACTGGAATGGGAAGTTATTAAAGGCTGCCTTTGTGTCTACGGCAGAGCTGGGTATGCCGCTTCTGACAACAGCATCTCCGGTCGGCTGTTTACCGCTATTATGCGCCAGATCTCCAACAGCCGGATTTGATACATCATGGCAGGAACCGCAGAAATCCGCAGACCTGTGGAATTTAGACTGCATTGACTGATGCCTTGCAGCAGCATCATTGTAAGGCCCGAGCTTTTCATTGCCTCCCCATAATGAAAGCATTCCCGAGCCGTAGTAGCCCGTAATCGGTGTCTTTTCATCGTTCGCGATAAATGGCGGGAACATCACACCCTTATGCTCTGAGTTGTCAGGATTTGTCATTTTGTGGCAGGTGTCGCAATCCACGCCGTCAGCGTCTCCAGCAGTAAGCGCAGACCCGTCAGTAGGAACAGAACGTCCTGCATACCAACCGCCAGTACTGTGGCAGCGGATGCAAAGGTCTCCTGCACCGTCAAAATCCTGTTCAGCGATAGCCAGAGTCGCCCAGAAGATAGGGTCGCGGCCAGCATTTCCCATCATGCTCCCCCGCCAGTTAAATGCAGGCTCAACAGCCTTATTGTAGCCTCCGTGGCAATTGTCGCACTTGTCAGGCGATTCCAGGTTGCCAACTTCTTTCTGTTG